>CAZKIE010000023.1:0-45600 GCA_964552825.1 uncultured Staphylococcus sp.
TAACTATATCTTTAGAACAAGGATTGGAGTGAAAGGT
Source organism: uncultured Staphylococcus sp. (assembly GCA_964552825.1). GTDB lineage: Bacteria > Bacteroidota > Bacteroidia > Bacteroidales > Muribaculaceae > Duncaniella. The sequence goes on from CAZKIE010000023.1 coordinate 38, forward strand.
TTAGTTGAAATTCTAACTTTAACACACATTAACATTAGAATTTGAATCCTGCTCCAATCATTATATGTAGACCTTGCACCGGAACACCTCCGAGATAGCTCCAGTCACGGTTGAGGAGGTTAGCACCGCGTGCGAAGAATGTCAGACGTTCGGTGAACTCATATCCGGCTCCGAGAGCCAGATCGGAGATTGCCCCGAGATTCCTGCGCACAGGCTCATAATATGGTATGCCGAGGATGTAGATGGGATCCTGGCTGTATGCGTATTCACACCGTCCTGTACGGAATTCGTAGGATAGCTCTACATTGAGTTTTTCGATCGGGCGGATCATGAGTTGCGTCTTGACCACGTGTCTTGCGCGGTCGCGCCATTCGTAGTATGCTTTGTCATACTTTGATGGAGCTGTCTCCCACGATGCTTTAAGCGACAGATTCTTACCATTGTCATATCCTCCGGTGAGACCGAAATGCCATCCCTTGAGATCAACGGCATACATGGACGCTCCACCGGGCACATATTCTCCGGACGAGGCCATAAGCCACTTGTCGGCTTTCGCATATCCTCCGTAGATCTCTATATATGCACCGAATAAAGGTCCCATGGTGATCTTGCCGTCAAATGCGTATGGGATACGGCTCAAATCTGTATAGGCAGATGAACTGTTGAGGTATGGAGTGATGTCATACAGCCCCGACAATGTGTTGAGTCTGGAACCGCCGTGGGCTTTAAGTTCAATTCCGAATATCTGCATGGGAGTCCATGCGAATGTGACATCAGGAGAGAACCGGAACGCATTGCCGGAATTGACCGCCACATCCACGTCCGCGCCTATACGCAGTGTGGTTTTGTCGGAATGGCTTGACCAGTATGGGGTGATTGTCACCAATCCGGTGGTCTTACCCGACAGGCTGACGTAGTCGTATAACCCGAGTGGCGATACAAGCCTGTAATGGTCGGAAGTGTTGAGGAAGGATGCATCGAGATCTATTCCGACAATAGAATGGTCGGATGATGCGATGTTGCCCTTGGCATTCAGGCCAAACAGATTCTCGCTGACATTAGGCCAGAACTGTGACGATCTAAGCAGAGTCGACGGGAGATCGGAGGTGTAGGAATATACAAATTCAACAGCATCCTTGGCCTCGCCAAAGGCGAAGCGTCGGAATTTAAGCGCTGCCTCATAGTTAAGCGCGCCTGCCGCAGAGCGGTATGTGGCATTCATGTTGAACCGGTTGGCGGGCGATGTGTATTGTTTCCATTCCGACATGACTTTGTGGGATGAATAGGTGTAATCAACACCTGCATCGACAAACGAGTTTTTCCCTGCTGCATAGTGGAGGTCGATGCCGACGGTTGCTGTCTGGTCGTTCCATTTCAGCCGTTCTCCGGAACCGTTGCGTCCACGTTTGTATATGTCGCCATCATATTGACCCCATATGCTCAAGCGTGTTCGGTCATTGTCGAGTATACGGTATCCGGCGGAGAGTACGCCGTCATATATAGGTGTGCCTACTCCGAGATCTACGTAGCCGCGATAGGGTGAGTAGTACAGTTTGTCACCCCATGCCACCGGATCGAGGATTGTGATTGAGTTGGGGACATCGGTGGTGACGGTCCGGTCGCTGAATGTCAGTGAGGATGCCTTGAGCGGCGGGAGTGTCACGGCCGGATGGACCATTATGCGCGATGCATCACGTCTGGCAGGGACAATCTCCTGCTCCACGGTGATCTCCTTATGCAGATCCTGAGCAAAGATCCCGGCGGGCATCACGGCTGCGATAGCCGGGAGTATGATATATCGGAATTTCATTTTTTTAGTCTTGAATCTATCATTTGGAAAATGTCGGCCTCCGAACCCGGATAGTTGGAACGGAGAGATTTGAGGTATTCATCAGCCTCGAAAGTCTTTCCCTGTTTGCGGAGGATATCACTGTATAGGATGAATCCTCTTGCAAGCCAGTAGCGGTGGGGAGTATCGGACGAAATGAGCGAGTCGGCCACCTTTTCAGCTCTGTCTGTCTTCCCTCTGTCGAGAAGGGACTGCCCCATATAATATGCGCTCTTCGCACCATTTATATCCGACATATTCGATGCAAGAGTCTCCCAGTCACGGTAGGCGGCATCAAGATTCCCAAGACGTTCGTTGGCCATGGCGCGCATGAAGCGAACGTCGTTTATGTCTGTGGATGAGTTGGCTGCGGTGGAATTAAGAAGTTTGTCGGCCACATCTACCACCTCTGCGTTTTTACCGAGATCTGATGCGGTGTGCATGAGCCCGAGTCTGGCATCCCGGAGCATATTGGCACCTGACGCATGGCTCTCAAGCTCGAGGAATGTGGAGTAAGCTATCTCGGTCTTTCCCAAGGCAGCCTCAGCCTGTCCCTTGATGAGTAGTGCATCCTCGGCCACTTCGGAGTCGGGATATTCGAGCAATACCTGCGAGGCATATCCTTGGGCTTCGGCCGGGCGATCGGAGTTCCATGCGTCCTCGGCGAGGAGATATAGTGCGCGTCCTCGTGAAGCCCCGGAGGAATAGTTCTTGACATACGACTGGAGACCGTTTGTGTCTCCGGAGTTTATATAGGCGTTTTCAGCTGCGGTGAAAGCTGCTTTCTCGATTTCGTCAGGCTCGAAGCGCGGGGCGTTGGGCACGGAATTGATAAATGCTACAAATTGATCCAACTTTCCGTCGGCTGCATACAACTGCTTGAGATCTTCGGCTGCCACGCGCGCCTCCTCGCTGGAAGGGAACGTATATATCACCTTCTTGTACGTCTCTATGCCTTGTGCGCGCTCACCACGGTTGATCCGGGTGATCGCCAATTGCAGATATCCGTTGCGCCCGGGAGCCGTATTGGGATACCGCTGCACGAGATTAGTATAGGTCTTTATGGCTGAGTCAGTGTCGCCCATTGCTGCCTGGCTCTCGGCTTTCTCAAGAAGTGCACCCGGTACGAGACCGGACGACGGGAACTGCTCGATCATTCGGTCTATGAGTGCAACCTTCTCTTTGTGGTCACGCTGGAGACCCTTCATGATCGCATATTGATATAGTGCGTAGTCCGATGATGAGGGATTGAGATCGTAGGCTTTTTTATAGTCCGCCGCTGCTGCGGAGTAGTCATTCAGGTAGTAACGGCAATCAGCCATCCGGGTGTATATGTCCGGAAGAAGCCTGTCGCTCTCCGAAAGGTTTGACGCAAGAGCTGCGGCATCGGTGAAATCAGTGAGGGCATCCTTGTACTCCTCCTGCTGGAAGCGGGTATAGCCCAATGCGTAGCGTGCGAGTGCTATACCTGCGCCATCGCTTTTTGGCGTGGAGTTGAGATATGCCAGGTAGCACGTGGCCGCATCGTCGTAGTTGCCACGTGTGTAGTAGCAGTCTCCCAACCAGAAATCACACTGACGTCTGATCGATGAGTCTCCCCCTTTTATTGACCTGGCTTCCGAGAGGTGATTGATGGCATCGGCCACACGGCCGGATGTGTATTCGCGGGTGCCGAGTACGAAAAGTACCCTCTGTTTGGCCTCAAGCAGTTCGGGCGTAGGATTCTTCACCTTGTCAATGGCGGCGAGAGCCGAGGTGTAGTCATTATCGGTCATATATCCGTTGACTATGAATCTGCGCACATCCCCGGCATAGCGGGAGTCCGGATATTCTTCAAGGAAGTTTTCAAGAAGTGCCACGGAGTTGCCGAACGGTGCACGTCCTCCGTCCATACGTGCTACCGCATAGTTGTAGAATGCGGTCTCCCGGACTGTGCGGTCATAATTGACTTTATAGGCGTTCTCAAATGCCATCATGGCCGAGGTCTTGTCCCCGCGTTTCAGATATGCCTGCCCGAGAAACAGCCATGCGCTCTGCTCCATGGCCGAATGTGATCCTATGGCCTGCTGGAAAAGCTTGATGGATGCATCCACATCCCCCTTGTCGTACTCATCGACGCCGAGTATATAGAATGCCGACGGAGACGGCTGTGTGGTCTCCGCACAATATTTCCATAGATAGGGCATTGCCTCAGCGGAACGCCCGAGGTTATATAGCGACTCACCTGCCAGCCGGTTACATTCGGCGGTAAATTCGGGGACTGTCCCTGATGCGAGCAGTTTTTTTGCCAGCGTGAGAGATTTATCGTAATCCCCGTTTGCAAAGGCGATCTGAGCTTCGTAGTAAGGTATGGAATTTCCCGGAGCGGTAGTCGTGTCAACCCCTTTGAAATATTTCATTGCGGTGGGGAAATCCTTTTTTGAATAGGCGATGTAGCCGAGATAGAATCTTGCTGCATTGCGCCATTCAGGTTTGCTCTGGAGGGTTCTGAACATTGATGCGGCGGTCTCTGTCTCCCCCAACATCAGGTAGCAGTAAGCCTGACGGTAGCACATCTCGTCCTGACGTGCGGAGGTGAGAGCCATCGGATCGACGAATGCATAATTCTGAATGGCCATGGCGTAGTCACCACGGTTGAAATAATAGTCTCCTATCGACATCATCACGTCAGCACGTCGTGGCGACACCGGATAGTCCGCGAGAAAGCGGTTGAATATCCCGAGGGCTTCGTCGTCGCCCAGCCCGAGAGTGGCTTTCCCGAGATAGAACAGGGCTTCCTCGCATTGTTGCGGGGTTGAAGTGAGGGCATTTATCCGTGCGAGCTGGTCGATGCAACCGCTGTAGTTGTGATCCTCAAACATGAGGATACCCCTTCTCAAATAGCCTCCTGCATCAGGACTTTCAACCTGCGCACCGGCCACACCGGTTCCGGCGAGGAGCAATCCGAGTACCGAGAGTAAGATTGGTCGTTTCATCAATGGATAATCTGTGATTTTATCGCAAAGTTAACGAAAAATGACGACATAATTATTTTTTATTCTCCGGATTTCGGAGTTAGACTAAAAATAAGTACATTTGCTCCATGAATGTGCTGATGTGCTGCTCGGATCTCTCCTATAAAGGAGGCATGGTCAGTGTGGTCAAGGGCTACCTTGGCTATGCCGGTAATGGAGATGTGGGCATAACGTTCATCCCTACCCATCGGCAGGGAGGCCGGCTCACTCTTGTCAGTTGTTTTGCCAAGGCGTATGCCCGCATAGTCCGTATGGCTATTGGCGGGAAGATTGATATTGCCCACCTCCATGTGTCGGAGAGAGGCAGCTTTGTCCGCAAGAGTATTCTTCTGCGCACTCTAAGGCGGCTTGGAGTGAAGACCGTGCTTCACCATCACGGTGCGGAGTTCGAGGAATATTACGCATCCGCCTCTCCGCGTCATAAACGCTTCATCAAACGTACTCTTGAACTCGCTGATGTTAACATCGTTTTAAGTCACCGGCATGTCGATATGGTGAAGAGCAAGGCTCCGGATGCGAGGGTGGAGGTCCTGTATAATGCTGTTGAAGTACCGGAAGAGAATCCATATAGTCCGGATGCGCGAAATGTGCTTTTTCTCGGACGAATAGGTGTGCGCAAGGGCGCTTACGATCTTATGGAAGCGATCCGCCGGCTTGATCCGTATCTTCCGGCTGATGTGAAATTCCTGTTGTGTGGCGATGGAGAAACTGAGGTGGTGGAGACGCTTGTCGAAAAATACCATCTTGAAAGCCGTGTGCCCCATGTCGGTTGGGTGGACGGTGAGAAGAAGGATCGGTTCATGCGGTCGGCGATGATCAATGTCCTTCCTTCATATCACGAGGGACTTCCGATGACCATACTTGAGACGATGGCAAGAGGTATCCCTAACATATCCACCGCCATCGCATCAATTCCGGAGGTGATCACGGATGGGGAGACAGGAGTGCTTATAGAACCGGGTGACGTTGATGCGCTGACGGCTTCGCTGCGGCATCTGATCTCTGACGAAGAGGATCGGATGAGGATTTCACGGGCAGCTCACGATGTTATCAGAAGTCGATTCTCGTTGCCTTCCGCCTTTACCCGTCTCAGGGAGATCTACGGTTCTCTTTAGCAGAAAGGTCTGTAAATATTAAATATCAAATCCCGCATCAGTCGCTGTATGTCCTGACGCGGGATTTGATATTCTGAGGTCCGGTGTGATTCCGTTTATTTCCCGGGCTGCATCTGGATGCGTAGTTTGTCCTCAAGCACCTCAAGCTGCTGAAGTCCGGATGCTCGCCATTGCGGTGTGCCGTTCTTGAAGATGATCAGGGTCGGGACGCTCCTGATCTGATATTCTGCCGACAGATCCGGATTGCGGTCAACGTCGATCTTGACGATCGAAGCATCATCGCCCACCTTGTTTTTAAGCTGTTCGAGTATCGGACCCTGCATCTTGCATGGGCCACACCATGTGGCGAAGAAGTCGACAAGTGTCGGCTTGTCACTATTGATTATTTCCTTAAAATCACTCATATCAAATGACAGTTAGATGTTATCCGTGATTTAATAACACCCGGGTGGCACTTAATGTTTATAGCAGAATGCCTGTAGCCACTGTCCCGGCGGCTTCCGGACCGGCTATCACGCTGATCAGTTCAAGTGCGAACGGAATAGCCGAAGATGGCCCGTTGGCGGTGATTATATTGCCGTCGGTGACCACACGGTCAGCCACGTGTATGGCACCCTCATCCTTCAGTTTTGTCTCGAACCCCGGATAACAGGTCGCTTTTTTACCGTCAAGAATACCGAGTCCGGCGAGAAGTACGGCCGGAGCGGCGCAGATCGCGGCTATATAACCACCTTTAGTAGCCTGGTTCTTGAATGCATCGCAGACTCCTGCGGAGTCAGCCAGATTCTGTGCGCCGGGCATACCGCCGGGAGCTATGAGCATGAGGGCATCTGTGGTGTCGGTCTCGGACAGCAGGCTATCGGCCAGAACCGTCACGCCATGCGCACTTGTCACCTCGCGGGTAGGATTGATGGATACTGTGGAGATGTCGAGGCCGGCTCGACGTATGAAATCGACCGGGGTCAGAGCCTCGATATCCTCGAAGCCGTCAGCCAGAAAAAGATATATTTTACCCATGATCTGTAATGGAATTTATGATAACTGTTGAATTGTGTACGGCAAATATAACATCTTTGCCGGGGATTTTTGCTAATTTTGTATGTCAAAAATTCATAATATGCTTAATCGATCGGTCTATTTAGCGATTATCGCGCTGTTGGTCTCATGCTCGGCTCCAAAAAGTTACCGTACAGCCGAAGGTGGAGTATGGAATACCACATATCATATCACATATCATTCGGATAAGGATCTGCATGACTCGGTGATTTATGTAATGAAGCAGGTGGAAAACTCTCTATCCCCGTTTGCCAAGGGATCGCTTATCACAAGGATCAATGCCGGTGAGGATATACCGGCTGACTCTCTTGTCAGACGTGTGTTTATGGCATCTCAGGAGATCAACCGCCGGAGTGACGGAATGTTTGATCCCACGGTGGCTCCGCTTATCAATCTATGGGGATTCGGGTATAGAAAAACAGGCATGGAGCCGACAAGTGAGACTATCGACTCCCTGTTGATGCTCGTCGGGATCGATCGCTGCAGACTCACACCTGAAGGGAAAATAGAGAAGTGTCATCCGTCTACGGAATTCAATTTTTCAGCTATCACCAAGGGATATGGATGTGATCTGGTCGGTGAGATGCTTCACCGTAACGGTGTTGAGGACTATATGGTAGAGATCGGGGGCGAGATTGCCGTAAGGGGCAAATCGCCGAGAGCCTCCGATTGGCGTATAATGGTTGATGCTCCGGTGGATTGCGATACGGCCATTGTGCATGAGCGGTTAACGGTCGTGGAAGTCAGTGACTGCGGTATAGCCACATCGGGCAATTACCGCAATTATCGTGAGACAGCCGACGGGAGAGTATGGCATACCGTGAGTCCGATTACCGGACGACCGGCTGAGACGGATATGCTCTCTGCCACAGTGATCGCACCCTCCACCATGGAGGCCGATGCATACGCCACATCTTGTATGGCCATGGGATCAGAACGTGCTCTCAGGATGCTTGAGCCCGTGCCGGGGGTTGAGGCTCTCCTTGTGACACGCGACACGGTAGTCACCACATCCGGTTTCCCGGACATTTCATACTGAGAAGCCGGAGATCATTTGAATCCCTGTACGATACGGCTGAATTTTTGTGTGATGCGGTCGTTGGCGGGATTGGATATGGAACCGATATGGGTGTGATGTATCTCTTTCACCGGATGATACGTGCCGTTCTGGACTTCGAGGCCGACTTTCTTGTATGCCTCTCTGAACGGCATCCCTTCAAGCACCAAGCGATTAACCTCCTCAACCGTGAACAGGTAGTCATAGCGCGGATCATCAAGTATGTCAGTGCGGACTTTCATCTGAGGCAACATGAACGATGCCATATCAAGACATTCCGTAAGCTCTGTGACGGCCGGGAAGATGATGTCCTTCAGCAGTTGGAGGTCGCGGTTGTAGCCGAGAGGCAGATTAGCCGTAAGCAGGGCTATTTCGTTGGGCACGGACTGCAGACGGTTGCATTTCCCTCTCATTATCTCGAATACATCAGGATTCTTCTTATGGGGCATGATGGATGACCCGGTGGTAAGTTCGTCGGGAAAAGATACGAAGGCGAAATTCTGACACATCCACATACAGACGTCCATGGCAAGCCTGCCAAGAGTGGAAGCGATGGAAGCGATGGCCATCGCAGCCGCACGTTCCGTCTTGCCACGCGACATCTGGGCTGCCACTACATTATAGTGAAGATCCGCGAATCCGAGCAGCCGCGTGGTCATCTCACGGTCGAGAGGAAACGATGAGCCATATCCGGCGGCAGAGCCGAGCGGATTCTGGTTGGCTATGTTGTAGGCGGCCAGAAGCATCTGCATATCATCGGCCAGACTCTCTGCGTATGCGCCAAACCATAGACCGAACGACGATGGCATGGCTACCTGCAGGTGTGTATAGCCCGGCATCAGCGCATCGCGGTGTTTCTCACTCTGTTCGATCAGGATGCCGAACAGATGCTCCGTGGCTGAGGCGATCCCTTTGAGCTTGTCGCGCATGAAGAGCTTGAGATCCACAAGCACCTGATCATTGCGCGAGCGGCCTGAATGGATTTTCTTTCCTATATCACCGAGTTTCTCCGTGAGCATGAACTCCACCTGTGAATGTACATCCTCCACACCCTCCTCGATTTTGAATTCTCCACGTTCGATCACTTCGGATATTTCGCCGAGAGCCTTGAGCAAGAGGTCGAGTTCGTCGCTTGACAGGAGTCCGATGCTTTCGAGCATACGTATGTGAGCCATTGACCCTTCCACATCGTAACGTGCGAGTTGCAGATCAAGCTCGCGGTCCTGGCCTACGGTAAAGTTCTCTATCATTTTGTCGGGCTCGAAGCCCTTGCTCCATAATTTCATATCGAGGTTATTATTTTAGTGTATTTTTCTATTGCGTCGCTGATCTCCGGAAGCTTTATATATTCGTCGGCTGAATGGGAGCGCGACGATTCTCCCGGACCGATCTTCAAGGACGGGAAGTGATACATCAGCGACATATCGCTTGTGGTGGGCGATACAAAAGGATGTCCGCCGTTGCTCATGGCGGCTTTTACGAGAGGATGATCCAAGGCAATGACTGACGCTCTGACACGCGTGGATCTCGGAGTGACTGTGGTGTGGCTGCTCACGGCGGTTCGTATCATCTCGACCGTCTCTTCGTTGGTGTATGCATCCGTCGTGCGTATATCCACCACCCATTTACATCTGTCGGGGATTGCATTGTGCTGCCATCCGGCCTCAATCTGGGTGATATTGATCCCTATCGGGCCCAATATGGCGGACTCTATAGCCGGAACAAATCCCCGCACACGCTCTATGTCGTCCATTGCCCGGTATATTGCGTTTATGCCTTCACCGCGGGCCGCGTGTCCGGTGACACCCGTGGTCTCGCAGTCAAGCACTACCAGACCCCTTTCGGCCACAGCCGGTTGCATACCGGTAGGTTCACCCACAATGGCCATATCTATTCGGATCCCCTTGTCCTCAAGATACGGTAGAACAGCCCTCATACCGTTCTCTCCTCCCACTTCTTCTTCTGCCGTTATGGCAAGGACGAGATTGACCGGAAGCGGTGTGTTCCGGAGTGCGGTAAATGCCGTTATAAGGGAGACGGCGGATGCACCGGCATCATTGCTCCCCAATCCATACAGTCTGTCGCCTTCAATATCCGGTGAATATGGATCACGTGTATATGATGCCGCCGGCCGGACCGTGTCGTGATGGGAGTTGAGTAGCAGGGTAGGGCGGGATGGATCATAATCCGGTGATACTGCCATCACATTGTTGCGGAATCGTTCAGGTTTGTTCCCGAGACCGTCGAGGTAATCGAATATCAGCGTAGCCGTGCCGTCTTCCTCACGCGAGTGTGAGGGTGTGGCGATCATCTGCCGGAGCAACTCTATGTGGGATGGATAAGTCATTCGTTTCTCAGCACGGTTCCAATATTGGTGTTGAGGTTGTCTGCGTGTTTGATTATCACACTGTCCACTCCGGCTCCGATGGCCCGGAATGAATTGTCGAGTTTTGGGATCATACCTTTGTTGACAACTCCGCGCGCCCTCAGATCCGCGTATATTCCGGGTGTTATCAACGGGATAAGAGTGTCCGGCCGGTCAATATCCTCCATGACTCCCGGTTGCTCGAAGCAATAGATGAGGTCGGTCGGCATTATACGGGATGCGCCTATGGCTATGGATGATGCTATGGTGTCGGCATTGCAGTTGAGCAGTGTGCCATGACCGTCATGAGTGATGGCACAGAATACAGGGACATATTTCATGCCAAGCAGTGTGGACAACAGTCCGCTGTTCACTCCGGATGGAGCTATGTCGCCGACAAATCCGTAGTCGACCGGATGTGCCGGACGGCGGGTGGCCGTGATTGCGTTTCCGTCGGCTCCGCTAAGACCGATTGCATCACATCCTTCAGCCTGCAGCATTGAGACGATGCGTTTGTTGACAAGACCGGCATATACCATCGTCACAACATCGAGAGTCTCACGGGACGTGACACGCCGGCCCTCGATCATCGTGGTCGGGATCTCGAGCCGTTCGCTCAGACGGGTGGCTTCCTTGCCTCCACCGTGAACGAGGATTTTCGGTCCTTCTATTGCGGCGAATGATCTGACGAATCCGGCGAGAGCCTCGGGATTGTCCACGATATTCCCCCCGATCTTTACAACTGTGATCCTGTCCATCTCAGAGTGATTCGAGAAGTCTTTTTATAACTACCTGAGCGGAAATCTCACGGTTGGCTGCCTCGGGTATCACGATGGAACGTTCGCTCTCGATCACATCGTCGGTGACGATCATGTTGCGGCGCACGGGGAGACAGTGCATGAAGAAAGCATTGTCGGTCAGTCCCATTTTTTCGGTATCTACGGTCCAGTTGCGGTCAGTTGAGAGGACTTTTCCGTAATTTGGATCAGCGAATGCGCTCCAGTTTTTCGCATACACGAAATCCGCTCCCTCGAGAGCCTTGCGCTGATCATATTCGACACGTGCGTTGCCCACAAACTCCGGAGCAAGCTCATATCCTTCAGGGTGGGTGATCACAAATTCATAGTCTGTGGCGTTCATCCATTCGGCAAACGAGTTGGGCACAGCCTGTGGAAGAGGCCGCGGATGCGGAGCCCATGTCATGACGACTTTAGGTCGCTCTTTGGTCTTGTATTCCTCTATTGTGATAAGATCGGCGAAACTCTGGAGAGGATGGCGGGTGGCTGCTTCCATGGAAAACACCGGTCGTCCGGAATATTTTATGAACTGGCTGATCACATGCTCCTCGTAGTCCTCCGCTTTGTCTTTAAGACCTGCGAATGACCGGACTCCAATGATGTCGCAGTAGCAGCCCATCACCGGGATGGCTTCAAGAAGGTGTTCGGCCTTGTCTCCGTCCATTATGACACCACGCTCTGTCTCAAGTTTCCATGCGCCCTGGTTGACATCAAGCACAATTACGTTCATGCCGAGATTCATCGCGGCTTTCTGTGTACTCAGCCGGGTGCGGAGCGAAGAATTGAAGAAGATCATCAGCAGGGTCTTGTTACGCCCGAGATCCGAGAATGCAAAACGGTTATCCTTTATTTCGAGAGCTTCCTTGACTGCGGTGTCAAGGGAGCCTATGTCGTTTACGGTGGTGAAGTTTTTCATTGGAGGAATTTTTCAAAAGTTGAGAGGAATTCATCTGCTTGGCTGCGTGTGATGCCGAGTGCCGGAAGGAGGCGCACTGTGTGTTCACCCGCACCTCCGGTGAAGATCTTGCCCTCGAAGAGCAGCCGGCGTCGGAGAGCCGGGGCGGAGCCTTTGATCTCGATGCCGATCATGAGTCCGCGGCCACGTACCTCCACAATTTCAGGATTACGGGACGCTATCTCGGCAAGGCGGTCAAGAATATATTGCCCTGTTTCGGCTGCATTCTCCACAAGATGCTCGTCCTTCATCACGTCGAGTACGGCTATGGCCGCCGCACAGGCGAGATGATTGCCTCCGAAGGTGGTTCCGAGCATACCCTTGTGCGCTTCGATGGTGGGAGAGATCAGCACCGCACCCATGGGGAATCCGTTGGCTATACCCTTGGCGCACGTGATGATGTCAGGCCGGATACCTGCATATTGGTGGGCGAAGAAGTTGCCTGTACGTCCGTAGCCACTCTGGATCTCATCAAGGATCAGAAGTGTGCCTGTCGATGTGCATAGTGTGCGCAACCGGCGGAGGAAATCATCCTCTACCATACGGATTCCGGCCACACCCTGTATGCCTTCGATTATTACGGCGGCAAACTCCCGGGTCTCAAGCTTTTCCTTCACAGCATTGATGTCGCCAAGTTTCACGAACTCGACATTCGGCGTGGCATTGAACGGTGCCTGTATCTTGGGATTGTCCGTGACGGCGACAGCTCCGGATGTACGCCCGTGGAATGCACGGTCCATCGCAAGGATCTTGGCTCTTCCGGTGGAAAACGAAGCTAACTTCATGGCATTCTCGTTGGCTTCCGCGCCGGAATTGCATAGAAACAGTTGATAGCTGTCATATCCGCACAGCCGTCCGAGCCGGTCGGCCATCTGCTGCTGCAGGGAGTTCTTGACGGAATTGGAGTAGAATCCGAGCCGTCCGGCCTGTTCAGCGATAGCCTTGACATATTGAGGATGGGCATGACCGATAGATATCACCGCGTGACCCCCGTAGAGATCAAGATAGCGGGTACCATCGGATGTGAACACGTAGGAGCCTTCACCCCTTACCGGTTCTATGTCATAGAGAGAGTATACGTCAAATAAATTCATGATCAGAAAGCTGAAGGTTTGAGAGATAGGCCTGTCTTTTCCGGCAGGCCGAACATCAGGTTCATGTTCTGGACAGCCTGTCCGGACGCACCCTTGAGCAGATTGTCGATCGCGCTTAGGATCAGTAGTTTTGATCCGTGTTTCTCCACGGAAATCACACATTTATTGGTGTTGACCACCTGCTTGAGATCAACGGGCTTGGCCGAGATATGTGTGAATGGTGCGTCGGTATAGAAATCGGTGTATAGCCTGACGGCCTCTTCCTCGCTCAGAGTGGTATCTATGTAGGCACTGACGAAGATACCCCGCGGGAAGTCTCCGCGTACCGGCACGAAGTTGATTTCCGCGTCAAGTCCGGGTTGGAGCTGGCCGAGGGTCTGCTTTATCTCTTTGAGATGCTGGTGGGTGAAGGCTTTATAGACCGAGATGTTGTTGTTGCGCCAGGAGAAGTGGGTGGTTGCGCCGGGTTTCACGCCTGCACCGGTCGAGCCGGTGATACCTGTGACGTGAATTTCTCCGTCGATCTTTCCTGCGGAGGCGAGAGGCAAAAGGGCAAGCTGGATCGCAGTGGCGAAACAACCGGGATTGGCTACTTTTACCGCACCTTTTATCGCATCCCGTTTCGCTTCGGGAAGTCCGTAGACGTATCCTTCCGACTCATCGCGGAAATCCTGGGCGAGATCGATCACTCTGAGCCCTTCCGGAAGTCTGTTCTCTTCCCAGAACTTGGCGCTGAAGCCGTGGCCTTGACACAGGAACACGACATCCACAGCCGACAGATCATAATCTGCCGCGAACACCATATCTGTCTCACCGATCAGGCCTTCGTGGACATCGGCTACCGGCACACCCGCATTGGAGGTGGAGTGGATCCATATCACTTCCACCTCGGGGTGATTGATGAGTATGCGGAGAAGCTCGCCGGCGGTATAGCCTGCTCCGCCTATGATTCCGGCTTTGATCATGCCTTGCCGTTGCGCTTCTGGACGTTGTGGTATATCTTCATCTGGTTGCCGAGGATTTTTGTGAAACCCTTCACATCATCGGCGCTCCATGCTTTGTTGACCTCACCATACTCACCGAAGTCGGTCTTCATGAGATCATAGGGGGAGTCGACACCTACAAGCGTGAAACTGTAGGGGCGGAGGGTAAGCTCTACGGTGCCACTGACATTTGTCTGCGAGCTTTCGAGATATGCCTCCATGTCGCGCATCACCGGCTCAAGATACTGGGATTCGTGGAGGAACATTCCGTACCATGTACCGATCTGATCCTTCCAGTACTGCTGCCATTTGGTGAGTGTGTGTTTCTCAAGCATCTTGTGGGCGGCGATTATCACGATAGGTGCGGCGGCCTCGAATCCTACTCTGCCCTTGATGCCGATGATCGTATCGCCGATATGCATATCACGGCCTATTCCGTAGCGTGAGGCTATCCTTTCGACCTCACGGATTGCTTCCACTCTGTCCGTGAACTCTTTGCCGTTGACAGCCGTCAGTTCTCCCTTGTCGAAGGTGAGTTTAAGGCTTTCCTCTCCGTGTTCTGTCACCTGGCTCGGATATGCCTGCTCGGGAAGTGTCTGTTCGGAATGAAGTGTCTCCTTGCCGCCGATCGAGGTGCCCCACAGACCTTTGTTGATGGAGTATTCCATCTTTTTATAATCGGCATCTATACCATGTTTCCTCAGGTAGTCAATCTCATATTCGCGGGTGAGAGTCATGTCGCGTGTGGGAGTGATGATCTCGATCTCGGGAGCTAAGATCTGGAATGTGAGGTCGAAACGCACCTGGTCGTTTCCGGCACCGGTGGATCCGTGGGCCACAGCATCTGCACCTATCTTCTTGGCATATTCGATGATGGCTATAGCCTGAAAAACTCGTTCGGAAGATACACTGATGGGATATGTGCCGTTACGGAGCACATTGCCGGCGATCATATATCTGATGCTCTTGTCGTAGTAGTCCTTTGTAATGTCGAGCGAGGCGTGTGAAGCGGCTCCGAGAGCGAGGGCGCGTTTTTCGATACGCTCGAGATCCTCCGGAGAGAAGCCTCCGGTATTGGCCAGCGCGGTGTGGACTTCATATCCGAGATCCTCGGACAGATATTTGGCTGCAAACGATGTGTCAAGACCGCCGCTGAAGGCAAGAACAACTTTCTTTTTCATATATTGGGTTGTGATTAGTAGTTATGGGTAATAGGGATTATTTGAGGCGAAGGAGTTTGCCGATCTTGTTCTTGATCCATATCCAGTATGGAAGGGATTTGGATTTACGTTCGAGCTTGGCCTTGGGATCGTACAGCATACCATAGCACAGACACATACGCCTGTTGTTGCGCTGAAGGATGTCGAAGTTCACACATCCGCGACATCCGGCCCAGAATTCCTCGTCGTCCGTAAGTTCCGAGAATGTCACGGGTTTGTAGCCCATTTCTGTGTTGAGTTTCATCACCGGCAGGGATGTAGTGATGGAAAATATCTTGGCGTATGGAAATTTCAGTCTTGCAAGTTCGAATGTCTTGGCTTTGATGCGTCCGGCGAGACCAAGTCGTCGGAACTCCGGATCGACTATAAGGCCTGAGGTGGCCACATAATCACCGTGCTCCCAGCTCTCTATATAGCTGAAGCCAATCAGACGGTCGTCACAGAGCGCCACTACGGCTTTTCCGCCCGTAATCTTCTTCGCGATGTACTCGGGAGAACGACGGGCGATACCGGTGCCTCTCTGCAGGGCCGATTCATAGATGAGGTTGACTATTTGCTCGGCATATTTCACGTGATCATCCGTGGCAAACATAACCTTGATCTGGTCGTTGTTCATCTGACTCAAAAAAATGTGTAATATGATTTGATTTCAATCAGTCTGCAAAAGTACGAAAAATATATCAATTTTGCGGGCTGATATGCTAAATAGCGGCGATATTTTCGTCGGATCTAAAATTTCACCACTAATTCGGCGCATATTTTGTCATCGTCGGCCGGTGTGGGATTCACGCATCGTCGGTAGAAATACTTCTCGTATGATACCCTCAGATCGCATCTGGCCGGAGAGGACAGATATGTCAATGTGGCTCCGGCTGTTACTCGGTTCCGACCTTTGTTGTTTGTGGTGAGTTCGCCGTGATCGTTTCGTGCACCGGTGGAATGGTCGGTCATTCCGTCAAACCGGGTCTGGAATGAAGCCTGGTTGAATACGCCTGCTTTAACGGGAAAATGATAGTCTGCCCACACGTTGTAGCCGTGTGAGGTCTTGTGGCGGTTATGTGTGTAGTGCTTATTGATGTATTCACCCTCCACTACCCAGCGTCCGCAGGCCCATGTGGCGCTTCCTCCGAGCAGATTGATCCTCACGCTGTCCGGGCTGATGGTCTGGAGACCGGTGGCGAAGGTCATGTTGCCCATTGTGTATTGAGCCTTGGCTGCGTATGCGAGGGTCTTGACCCATACGTCCTGATCTGTGATCGCGGTCGGGTTGAACGCTCCTCCCTCTATTACGAGGCTACTCGTCGGGAAGGTGAAGGTATAGGCGAGTTTCGCACCCACACCTCTCACATTGTTCATCTCCTTGCCCACGAATGACCGGTTGGGGAAGATATAGCTGCCCGGAGTCTTGAAACAGTCGGTGCCGAACGGCAGTCTGAACTGTCCGCCTTGGAGAGCGAGTGTGTTCCATAGTCTCAGGCGTCCCCACGCATCGAGAATCTTCATCGTCCCGCGGTCGCATAGATCCGTCTGGATGAAGTAATTTATTTCCGGAGCCACGTTGCCGGAGAGCATGAGCCGGGCATTTCTCATCTGGAACCGCCCGGCCTCATCAGCCGGTGAATACTCATACCGCGCCCTGAGCGCACCGTGGATGGCCGGCATATGGTTCGGCTTTGCCTCGTCGGCAGCCCATGTAGTGGCGGCGGTCGCTGTGAGCAGAAGCAGGATCAGGATGCGGTGGGTGATGGTCATTGCATTGTCGGGTTACACGGCGAGAGAGATGTTTTTCTCGGCTGCGAGACGACGGATGTTCAATATGGCATAGCGCATACGACCAAGGGCCGTATTTATGCTTACTCCGGTGGTCTCGGCGATCTCCTTGAAGGACATATCCCGGTAATATCTCAACACCACAACCTCGCGCTGTGGGTCGGGGAGCGCCATGACGAGTGCACGGAGGTCATCGTTGACCTGGACCGACACGAGGTCATCCTCGATATTGCCCTCACAGAGATCGCGGCGGTTGAGCAGGTCGGTGTCGTCCTCATCGGTCGACACGGCGTTCTCGACCTTCTCCTGCCGGAAATTGTCGATGATCAGATTGTGGGCTATTCGTGTGAGCCA
This sequence comes from uncultured Staphylococcus sp., assembly GCA_964552825.1. Lineage (GTDB taxonomy): Bacteria > Bacteroidota > Bacteroidia > Bacteroidales > Muribaculaceae > Duncaniella. Next base: position 17,646 of record CAZKIE010000023.1, read on the forward strand.
CGCGCTGAATTTGTTTCGTTCGGAATACCGTCCCTGCTTTATGGTGACAATCACCTTGACGAACGTCTCCTGAAAGATGTCGTCGGCCAGATCCTTATTCTTTACGATATGGAAGATGTAAGAATATACTTTCTGTTTGTGGCGCTCGAGCAGTATGTCGAAAGCCTCGTTGTTTCCGTTGGCATAAGCCTCAACCAGGTCACGGTCGGTGAGCTTAGTCAGTTGCTGCATTGTATTTTCCTTTGATTGGTTAGCGTAGCAGTGTTTCGATAGGCAATCGGAATTGAGTTTATTTTATTATTAATAATTATTAAATTAAGTAAGGTCGTGCAATATTTGTGTTTTCAAGAGTACAAAGATAGCAATTTGTAGGTATATACACAACCGGATTGACATTATTTAACTACAATTTTACAATAAACGGTTTCCCATTTGGCTTCCCGATTGTTATAAATGTAGCGAAGCTATACCCCACAGAGGACAGAAGGTTTCGTCATTTACGAAGTTAACACACTGTCATATTCGATTACTATGGATTCTGAACTCTACATAATATCGGGATGCAATGGAGCCGGCAAGACCACTGCCTCGTTCACTCTCCTGCCCGATGTCCTTGGTGTGGATGAGTTTGTCAATGCCGACGAGATTGCCGCCGGTCTATCTCCATTCAATCCGGCCAAGGTGGCCATGGATGCAGGACGGCTGATGATAAAAAGAATCGGCGATCTGATGGAGAAGCACAAGACTTTTGCGATCGAGACAACGCTTGCCACCCGTAGCTACGGCAGCCTCATCGACAAGGCTCATAAGCTTGGATATGTGGTGCATCTGCTTTATATCTGGCTTGCCTCACCGATTGAAGCGATCGAGCGTGTGGCCATGAGGGTGAGCGAGGGCGGCCATGATATACCGAGAGATGTCATAGTGCGCCGTTATCACCGTGGTATAAGCAATTTGAAGAATATATTTATGCCGAGAGTCGACTCCTGGATGCTTATTGATAATTCCATGGGGAGACAGTGTGTCGTGGCTACCAATGAGGGTGTCCTCGACAGGAATCTATATGAACGGATACTTAGTGATGATTGATATTCAACTTGAAATATTCCATGGACGCATAGAGCGCGGATTGCAGTTGTCAGTCCTCCGTACACTCAGAAACAAGGCTCTCCTTGGGCGTGACGTCGTCTACGCACGCCATGATGGCCGGCCTTTCACCATGTCTGCACGGGAGGCTCTGCGTATATATGAGGCAGCCGTCTCCAACGAACACAGATAGTATCATACAGCCGGAATTAATGGCTGATCAGACACCTACGAAATGCTCATCGTAATATCATATAATTTGTCAAGCAATGATTGTACAGGTGCGATCATAGGTACGACCTGATCCTCTGTCCAATCAAACAGATCATCATAATCACCGGTATTTCGCATATTGAACAATGTGCTGATCAATGATCCTTCATCTTTTGATAGGATACCGGATTTTACATATTCTAATAATATAATGTGTATAATGCCGCTATGTGTACGGGCGGTATGTCCATTTTTTAACAAAAGCGCACTACAAGCATGGAAAACGGAATAATATAGACGGTTGACAGCCAAATTCCAATGTTTTAGCTTTGCGACATCGGTTGCCTCAATGAATACTTCTTTTGATTTATTCATCCGGTATTTGACGAGAGTGTCTCTTTCTTCTTCCGTTAACCCCATATTTTTATACTGTCGTTAGTTATGTTTTTATAGAATGGCGTGAAACTCCTTAGTTTCCAATCTGATTCAGTATATATCAGGGGATTGATCTCAACTCCAAGCTCCGCAGCAAGCTCATAGATCGGTAAGGTGAGATTGCCACGGTCATGGGTTGTGATGTCTCCCGGTTGATTTAACAGGATGAGAAGATCCCAGTCAGAATGTTCGGAATAGTCCCCACGTGCTTGCGAACCAAAAAGAAATACAGATCCACCTTTCGGCATTATCTTTGCCGAAAGGCCTCTTATGAGTTCAATTATTTGGTCGCGGTGCATTAACAAATGGATTGATATGTACAAAGATAGTTCTTTTTTAATTATAACGCAAGCAGTGTCGTAAAGTTATGCTCAAAAACATGGATAATATATGTGTAAAAAATCATCCCCGCTATCATACAGATGAGCGGGGATGGGTTGTTGTGATGATATGGTGAGAGAAGCGTTCAATTGGTGCTGTCGGTCGATGAACCGTAATAGTTCAGGCTGTTTCTGACGGTGTAGGAGCCATATTCGTAGCTGTAAGTGCTGAGTCCGGATAGATCAATGTCAAAATTGATGCCGGTGAGACCTGTGGAGAGTGTCGAGGTGACCTTTATGTTGCTGGCCGAACATCCTTCTATCACATTGCCGCTTGCGGAATATACGGAATATGTCTTTCCGGCCTCAGTGGAGATTGTATAACCGTCTCCATCGAGGGTGATGGGCAGATCGGTGATCTCGCAGGTCACGGCCGGCATGGAATCGGCGTATTTCCCATAGACGATACCGATGGATGCCTGCATCTTCTTGTAGCTGATGGTGACGGAATAGAGGTTGCCGTCGTATGTATATGTTGTGGCATCCTCCGTCTGGAGAGGTGTGGCGGTGGTGGTGCCGAGATATATGCTCTGCACGGGGAAGGTTGTCACCTGATAGCGGCTGTTGAGCTCAAACTTGGGGAGATAGATGGGGAATGTGCCTACCTGACCGTTCACATAGATGGCGCGGGTCGGATTTGTGCGGAGGGTGAAGCTGTCAAACACGTAGTTGTTGTACACGGCGTTGACCGGTACCACGCTGTTCTGGCTCACCACATAGAATCCGGCTTGTGGATCGACTGTGAAGGGAAGGGTGGGTAGTTTGAGTGTCGATTTGTTAAGCTCGTCCGATACTTCCAGACCGGAGATGTCTATATCCACTGTTGCATCGGTGTAGTTGAACACCATGGAGAATGTAGGTCCGGAGAATACGGAGACTTCGTCTGTTTCGTAGTCCACGACGTAGTTGAAGCAGTAGTCTCCGCCGTAAGTGTAAGTCGCCTCGTTTTTCGAATTATTTTCATCGCTGAGGCATGAGGTGAAGAGGAGTGCGGGCAGGAGAGCTCCCGCAAGATAGTGCTGTATTTTCATATTATAATGGTATGTTCTTATGGAAAACGGATAAATCGTTGTTTTATTGTGTAGGTTTATGCCGGCTTGTCGAGTGTGATGCGCAGTGTTATGCCGCCGCGCACGGGCTTGCCGCTCTGCAGGAATGTGTTGCCTATGCTTTCATAACGGAACACATTGAATTTTGTGTCTGTGAGGTTCTTCCCCCATAATTCCACGGACATATATGGTGATACCAATCTTACGGACGCTCCCAATTCGGCATAGAACGGCTGACGGTACAGATTCTCCTCATCCCAACAGATGGATCCTGTCCCGCGCATGGAGGGAGAGAATACTATGCTGTCGAATATTGTGGCTCTAAGTGGCAGACGGTATGATGCGGCGAGGAAGAGGGTGTTGGATGGTGCGTAGGGTACACGCTTGCCCGAAAGATCCTTCTCTCCGTCCATGAAATGACGGAATGTGGCGTTGGTGTATCCGTAGCTCATGTCGAATATCCATCGAGATGTGGGATTGTAGCGGATCGTCAGTTCTGCACCGAATGAGCGGGTGCGTCCGGCGTTGGTCATCATGCGCCCGGTGGCTGTCCCTTCCGGAAACACTGTCACCTGCTGGTCGCGTACATCGATATAGAATGTCGAGAATGTGGAGTAGACTCTGCCATCATCGCAAGAGAAATGCCCTCCTATCTCGTAGTTCCAGGAGGTCTCCGGCTTATAGGACACGTAGTCGGCTACGGAATAAGCCGTGGATGTCTCCGCTGATTCCGTGCTGCTTCTGCTTCCCGTCATGCTTCCCATGAGATTCATTGCCTCATCCATCATGACCGTCGTCATCTGCTGCTGAAGGAAATTGCTGAACATCTGGGTGTTGAAGCCTCCTGATTTGTAGCCTTTGGCAACAGATAGAAACACTGCGGAGTTGCGTAGATTGTAGGTGACGCTGACCTTGGGGAGGAACTGCCGGAATGATTGTTTCAGCCGGCCGAGATCATCGATATCAACCGGAAGAGTGAACGTGATGGGACGGGGGATCTGGGGCAGGTCGACTGATCCGCTGGCTGAGGTGTTGCATTGACTGTGGTATCGCAGTGCCGTGTATTCGTAGTCATAGCGCATATTCAAGGCGAAGGTCCACCGGTTCCAATCGTATGAGCTCTGATGATACAGTGCGGCCCCCTTGACATGATGGCGGAAATCACTTCCAAGCAGGAAACTTTCGGAATCCCAGTCGATCTGGATGAAAGATGGCATATTGCCGCGCACATTGCTGAGGATAAGCTCGGTTATTCCGTCCTCCTTGAATGTGACGGGTGCGTTCATTGTTCCGTATTTATAGAACCCGAACACTCCGGCCAGCCAATGATAGTTGCCTTTTGAGCCGCGGAGCACTATATCCTGGGTGACGTTGCGGTCGATCTGCCTCTGCATGAGTGTGAAGTAGCTCTTTGGCAGGAAGTCCTGGTCGAGGTCCATCCGGTCTTTCAGAAACTGGAATCCGGTGATGGAGGAGAGGGTGAACCATGGAGCCGCCCAGCTGACGGTGAGACCTTCGGTGAGTCCATTGCGGCGGTATCCGCAGTAGTCGTTGTAGTCTACGACGCCGGTTTCGATGAATTTATACGGATAGCCGCTCTGCTTATCATAGTTGAAGGATAGGACGTTCTCGACATTCACCACCCCTGAAGGGCGCCATACGGTCTTCCAACGGAGTGATTCCGACGTGGCGCGGTCGGCCTTCTTGCCATCGTGGAGGTTTGTGAAGTAGCCTTTGTCGTGTTTGCTATATGTCGATAGGCTCATCGCCAGGCGGGGCATTATCTTGAGGTATAAGCCGAGACTTAGATGGGTTGACGCGTTGGTGGTCAGGCCTCCGGTCAGCCGCAGGCCTTGATAGTTCATAGGGTTGATGGTATAGACGTTGATCAGTCCGGCTATCGTGTTACGGCCATAAAGTGTGGACTGCGGCCCTCTTAGCACTTCTACCCGGCTCACATCGGCCATCTCGAAGTCAAAAGCGTTTTTATTGAGATATGGGATATTGTCGACGTTGAGTCCCACAGCCGGCTGATCTATACGTGCTCCTATGCCCCTGACGTATATTGATGCGGTCATGCGCGAACCATATTCCGGCATATAGAAGTTTGGGGCAATCTCGCTTACGCCCTTCATGCCCGATATGTTGAGCCGCTCTATTTCCGGCTGCAGGATGGTTGTCACCGTCACGGGTTGGCGCAGCAGTGACCGGCTTTGTTTTATTGCAGTGACACGGATCTCGTTCAGCGTTGTGGTATCGGGGACCTCGGCTGACGGTACGCTGATCACGGCCGCTGCCATGACAGCGGTTAATAGAAGGTGTTTCATTGCACGCTGATTGGATTATTCAGGTTGCAAAGGTAAGGTTTTTAGCCATAATTGGCAAATAGTGGAACAGGCGGGGTAGCCATCAAAATGACTGCCCCGCCTGTCTGTGAGTTCTACGGCGTTTATGCGGTGACTCTTTCAAGCCATTTCACCATGCCGAACATGATACCCATGGATATCACGCATACAGCGAGGAATACACCCCAGGCCACCTCGATCGGAGCCTTGTTGTAGATCAGCGGGCCGATCCACAGAAGCAGATTACCCACAGCGGTAGCTCCGAGCCACAGGCCTTGGCAAAGACCCTGCATATGTTTCGGTGCCACTTTTGATACGAATGAGAGTCCGAGAGGTGATATGAACAGTTCGGCCACGGTCATGAAGAAATAGTAGACGATCAGAACCCAGGGACCGGAGATCATGGTTGCCTTGGCTGCTTCGGGAAGAGCGCGGAATTCTGTTCCGGAAGGATAGCCCATATACATGGAGTAGAGCATCATGAACAGGTAGGCCACGCCTGCCAGACCCATGCCGATGCCGATCTTGCGCGGGGTTGATATCTCCTTGCCTTTTCTGGCAAGAGAGCCGAAGAGTACGATGATGATCGGTGTGAGGATGATCACGAAGAACGGGTTGACTGCCTGCCATATCTCCGGCGCGATCTTTGAGGTGTCCACAAAGTCGCGGGCAAAGAGCGACATGGAGGTACCGTTCTGATGGAAAGAGAACCAGAAGAAGATAGCTATGCCGAGGACGGCGAAGAGCGCATACATACGCTGCTTGATCTCCTTGGCCATGGCTGCTTTCTCCTCGGGGGTGTAGGTGGCACTGACGGTCTCCTCCTTACGGGCGGGATTGGGTAGCCCTTTCTTGGTGATGAGGAAGATGCAGAGAGAGAGAAGCATTGCGGCTACGGATGCGATAAACGAATAGTGGATGCCGGTATTGAACACGTCGAGATACTGCGTGCAGAACGCCTGGATATCCTGTCCGGTCTGGTAGCCTACCTGTGTGGCGAGTGCGTAGAGGTTGTTGATATTCTCCTCGTTCATTGAGTCCGTCACACTCAGGTATTCATGGCACATTGCGGGAAACGATGCGTTGTAGGTCATGTTGTTGGCATTGAGCCACCAGCTTCTGAGCATGGGAGCCACGAAAGGAGCGACCACGCCGCCGATGTTGATGAATACGTAGAATATCTGGAATCCGGAGTCGCGCTGCGAACTGTACTTGGGGTTGTCATAAAGCTGTCCGACTATGGCCTGAAGATTTCCCTTGAACAGACCGTTGCCGAATGCGATGAAGAACAGAGCCACGCAGGTCAGAGTGAGGAGCCATGAGGTGTTATCCGATGTGGCGAGGATGGGAACGGCGAGCACGATGTAGCCGACGGTCATCACGAGCAGGCCGGATATGATTGTGCTTTTATAGTTCTGGGTCTTGTCAGCTATATAGCCTCCCACGAGGCTTAGTACATAGATGCCGGCATAGAAGAATGAGTAAATGAGGGTCGATGTCTCCTCTTTCAGTCCGAACTTGGAGCATAGGAACAGCACGAGCACTGCATTCATGATGTAGTAGCCGAAGCGTTCGCCCATATTACTCAACGCGGCGGGGATCAATCCCTTGGGATGGTTTTTGAACATATTTATAGTTGTGTGAATGGATTTGTCTGCAAATATAGTGATTTTCCGTTAGACATTCTGCAGGCATATACAAAAAAAGAATGAGTAACAGAGTCCGAAGACTACTAATTACTCATTCTCCTCTCTCCTCAGCGGTATGGACGGGACTCGAACCCGCGACCCCCTGCGTGACAGGCAGGTATTCTAACCAGCTGAACTACCACACCAAGGTTTTTGAGGTGCTTCGGTTAGTTCCGTTTAGCGAGTGCAAAGTTAGGCCACTTTTCGATTCTGTGCAAATATTTCTGTTGAAATTTTTGAAAAATACTTGTTTTTAGGAAAAACAGAACTGTATTTGGTGAAAAATATCTGATCTGAAGAGTTGCTTAATAATAAAACTGTGGAGACAATGGAAACACATTGTCACCACAGTTTTTATGTATCTTATTTATGTCCGGCGGAATATCAGAACGCTACTTTCGCAGTCACGCTCTTCCCGTCCTTAGCTGTGGCTTTGACCACATACACTCCCGCTCCAAGTCCGGTGGAGACGGTGGCATCGACAGCATTGGAGGTGTAAACGATGCGGCCGCTGAGGTCGTAGACGGAAATTGATGCTGCATCGCCGCTGACATTTATCACGCCTCCGCGACCGGCAGAAATGGTGATGTCGGCCTTGTTGTCAATGGCGACATTGGATATACCGCTTTTGATATCGGTATAGATGACGGTTTTGAGCACTGATGCCGTCTCGCTGTTGAGGTCCTCCACCGCGCAGGCTATAAGCGAGCCGTCGCCGTTGGCAAAGGGGATGCCTGTAACAACGAAGTCGGAATAGATGGTCGCGTATGTATCGGTATATCCGGAAATCACCTGGGTTGTGTACTTCTGGGTGATCCATGCTCCCCATCCCGGATGAGACGTATCAACGTAGTCAACAAGCGAGATAAGTTTATTCTCGCTGTCGTAGATGTATGCCTCGTGGAAGTCGCTTGTATTGACGTGCTGGCAGAAGATGGTGCCGTCGTTGGTGATTCCGGTGCTGATGAGATTGTCGTCGAATTGGATCAGTGTCGCCGTGCAGGTGGTGAGATCGACTTTGTAGACCACATATCTCTGTGTCGTAAGTTCATCTATGAGAGGATCTGTGTTCTCGACCTCGATCAAGGCAGTCACCACGGCTTTGGTTCCGTCAGGAGAGATGTTGACAAGATTGTTGGCTACATTGATGGAAGAGTCTATGATGTTCCAGAGCAGGTAGTAATAGGTTTCGACCTGGTTCTCGTAGTCTGTGCGGTATGCCTCATAGGCAGCCAGTTCGGATTCAGTCATGTAGTCCCAATAGTCCGGATATATAGCGGATTCGCCGCTCTCATAAGCATCGATAGCTGCGTTGTAGGCGAGGATTTCATTTAAGGTAGCATATTCATACCATTGTTTCGGATTTTCGGTGGGCTTTTCCGGAAGAGTGATATTGTTGGGGTTGATGTATTTCTCAAGCGGAAGTGAGTATGACCATTCTCCATTGTCATCCTTCGTATAGAGGATGGGGGTCTGGAGGAAGCCGTTGTTGCTCACCACGAGACCGAGGATCTTGGTCGCGTCGTTGGTGATGGCCACCGCCGAGCAATACTGAACCTCCTCGCCAAACACGTCAGTGGTGGGGAAGGGCAGGTAGGTGGGTTCGCTGAGCTCGTTGTTCTCAAGGGTGTAGAGCACGGGCAGATAGTCAGTGTCGGTTCCAACACCGCTGACCTGTCCGGCGTTGTTGACCTTTCCGGTGATGTATTTGCCGTCGGGTGTTATGGCGTCCAGTGCGGTTTGCTCAAACTTGTCGAGCACTGAAGGGTAGACCTCTTTCCCGTCTATCACTAACCATGCGAATGAGGGGATACCTGTGAGGAAGACACCGTTGTCTGACAGGTTGCGGGTGACACCGGATGTGAATGACTCGCCGGAGGCGTTGTAGATCACCTGGCCGGTTTCCATATCGTAGATGCTCTCGTCGGTTAAGGTGACGCTTGCGACATATCTGCCGTTGTCGGATACTCCGCAGGCATAGAATGCGTCAAGCACTATCGGTTCGCTCTGCGCGGATGCTCCGAGGGAGAGTCCGGCAATTGCGGTGAAGAGTAGAGATTTCTTCATTAAGTATTGGTATTGATTTGAAAATGTGATAATATTTTCGCAAAGGTAAGCAAAATATTGTAAAATTGAGCGGTTTATGATGAATTTGTAATGTTAAAACCTGTGTTTAAAATATACGGGCACAAAAAAATCGTGGGAAACCCACGATTGCGTTGTTTTTTTCTATGCACATCCTCAGATATGATAGAGGAGTGCTGCCGATTCGCGATACCAGTCGCGGAGACGGCGATATGTATTGGATATTTTCATGACGTTGTTTCTTTTTTATGGTTCAACATCAGTTAGTGTCAGTTGTCATCAGTCCGTCAGGACGGACGGCTCAGATATCATGTTCCTCGTCGCGGATGCTGCAATCACCGGTGGTGCGGTAGCTGTCCGAGTTGGCAAGTGTGTGAAAACAGTGCTTGACATCGGCTTTGAAAGCCTTGAGAGATGCAGTCATAAGCATAATCATAACTTTATAAATTTAGTTGAAAACATTGTGGGGAGTCCGGCAAGCCTCTGCTGCCTCGCTTTCCCGTTTCTGTATATACAACATCGGACAGACAAGGAAAGTTCTCAAAAGATGTCGGAAAAGTATGTTTTATAACATAAAATCGCCTCGATCATATAGAAAACGGGAATACGACAATTCGTATTCCCGCAGATATCATTTATCCCGGATAGGTTTATCTCACGTATATCTTACCGGTATGTTTTGCACCACCGGCATTGCGTATTGAATAGAGATATATGCCTGTGCGGAGGGTGTGGGTGTTGACTGTGCCCTGTCCCTCTGCGGCGACGTTGAGCACCTGCCGGCCTGTGATGTCGTAGAGGGCGATGTTGGCATGGCCGTCTATGTTATACTCAAGACCTGCGGAGGTGTAGCGGACCGGTTTCGCGTTGGCTTCTATGAGCGAAAGCGATGCCTCATCGGCATTCATGACCAAATAGAATGTTGTCTTTGTGGCGGTCTTGTTGCCGTCCTGAGCCGTGAATGTAACCTTTACATCGGTAGGGATGTCAGCTTCTGAAGGATACTGGTTTATAAGTTCGAACTCAAGATCTACCTTGCTGTTGGCATTGGTTTTGATACCCGTTTTTGTCACGGTGACACCGGATTCACACGATCCTCCGGCACACATCTGTATATACTGGCCGGATGTACATTCGGCTGTGATCGAGATGTTGGTTGAGAAAATGTCGGATGATAGATAGAGTGCGGGGTGCATCTCCACATCCCATACTGAGCCTTGATCCTCCTTCTTGATGTCGTTGAAGTAGATGGTCTCATTCGGCTCTATTTTCTGATCCCCATAGTAGAAGGTCAGATCAGCCTTGGCAGTGGTTGTGGCAAGCAATGCTGTGAGAAGCAGGTAGAGTTTCTTCATACGCTGTGATGTTTTTTTGTTTTTATTCCTGAGTTGTGACTACTTTGGTGCGGGCTGCCTGAAGCACACCGCCCTCATTGTAGTAGAACGCCACGACGGAGAGGTTGTTCACGTCCCAATGTTCTTTATCGGTGTAACGCACCTCGATGGAGTGTTTCTGCTCGGAGTGTATTCCTGATGTCAGGGCTATCTCCTCGCCCCAGGTGCCGTTGACCGCCGCGCGGAACACGTGATTGTGGACATACTCGAGATCCGTTGTCCCGTTCTCAAGTCTCTGACGGGCCACGATACCGTCCTCGGTGATCCATAGCTGGAGGCTTCCGGTGGTATTTTCGATGGGTTCGAGTGTGGTGGTGATATTTATGGTACCGTTGGATACTTCGGCCGCCACCTTGATCTGGAGAGGAGATTCCTGGGCGATGGCATCACGGACTGCAGAGGCCCACGCTGTATTCAGAAGGGCGTTTCCGCGGTTGACTGTTCCCGTAGGCCATGACTTGAGCGTGTTGTATTTGGTGTCATATTCGCTGCCTTCGGCTGTCATGAGTCCGATATACCCGGTGGTATAGTTGGTGTATTGCATCGGGATCGCAAGGCCACCTGCATGGATGCTGACGGGAATGATGTTGTCGCCATATTGCTCCACGAGAAGGTCTATCTGGTCGTGGGCGGTGGGACAGTTCGAGCAGTTCTGGCCGGTGTAGTCCTCGAGAAGCACGGCTCTCGCCACTGTGGCGGGACCTATGTCAATGAATCGCTCGTTGATGTCGACCTCATCGCAAGCCGTGAAGGTCGCAGCGGTGATCAGTGACAGGAAAAGGTATTTGAGTGTGTTGTTGAATTTCATTTCTGGTAGGAGAGATAAATGGGTTAGAAATTGTATGTATAGGCGATCTGGAAGCCTCGTGTCGAGGGCACCTGGCGGCATACACCTCCGGAGCAGTTGAATCCCGCGCGGGTACGGCCGTAGCTAACCATGAGGCGGTTTGACTTGAAGTTGCCGGTCACGCCGCCCATATAATAATGTGTACCGGTGTCACCGCAGTTCCACATATCGCTGAGTGTGAACATCAGATAGGGGGCAACCGACAGCTCCACGAGTCCGTATGCCCAGTCCTTCTGGTCGTCCGGAGTGGAGAGATATTGCAGTTCGGTGCGGAGGGTGTAGCGGCGGTCGATGCTCCATTTTCCGTCAAGCACGAAGATGTTTGTATGGATCCTGTGGGTTCCGTCGACCTCGGCGATCTTCAGCACGTCATTGTTGACCATCTGGTTCATGTACATGAAGGAGAGGTTGTAGCTCCTGGTAAGCTTCTTCTCGATCTGGACATTGAAGTCATGGTAGTTCTCTGCTCCCATCTTGAAGAATGCCGATTTGTATCCGTCGGTGCCTTGAAGTGTGCCGACCATATTGAGTGTCGGGGCTTTGCGGTCAAGTCCGCGTATGTAGCTGGCATTGACCTTGATCTTTGTCCCGTACTTGCCTCCGAGAGCGGTCTTGCGCTTGAATGTGTAGGCAAATGATCCCTGGAAAGCCCATTCTCCGTCGGCAGCCTGGGTGGCGTAGGGGTAGAGGGCGGGGAGGGAGTAGGTGTGCTGGTAAGCGAATGCCGGCATATTGTTGAGGAACGCGGAGGTGCCGGATATGTCGCGTTGCGAGCGGAACGACATATTCTCACTGCGCTTTGCCTGGAGCAGTACGCTCATGCCGGAGCGGGAATAAGATCCCGAGAGCATGGCTGCCGTGCCGTTGCCGTATGTATAGGAGTTGTCAAACGACGGATCCTGACTCTTCCACGCGAATTCTCCGAGTACCCCGAAGTTGCCCTTTCGGAAGTTGGACCGGAGGTCGAATGCGTTGACATTTTTCGGGATTCTCAGGCGGTAGTCCGTGCCGTCCGGCTCGATGTTCTCGCCTTTGGTCTCTCTCTTGAGCACATAGCTTGCCCCGAAAGTCCATCCGATACCTCTGTCGGCCAAGCTCTTGGATAGTTCCGAGAAGTTGACCTCCATGTCGCCGCCATATACCTGCGACTGTTTCTTCCAGTCCCAGTAGCGACGCTGCAGACCTCCGAGTATCGTGAAGTTGAACCCGCGCAGCGCGTTGATTTTCAGTCGGCCGCCACGGATGGAGTTGTCAATTCCAAGCGACCGCTCCTGATATGTGCGGAGAATGAACCCGCTGCCGAACTGTTCGTAGAAATCACCGGCAGTAACCTCAAATCCGTTGTAGCGGCCTTTTACATATATGTTGGGGACACCCCATCCGGCGAAATCATGCTCGTAGCCGGGCAAGGGCCATTTCATGAATTCCAGACGCACTCCGGCATCAACATATCGGGATATCATGTTGAGATCCGCGTATGTATTGAAGAGTATGTCCTTGTCGTATGGATCGGTGTTGATGGCTTTGTCGTCCTCGGGGAACAATACGTCTGCCTGGACGCTTCCATGTAGAGCCACGCCGTTGTCGCCGCCAACTGTAAATGCACTGACTGTGGCGGGAGCCGTCAAGGCTGCCGCCAGAAGGAGCGAGGAAAGGCACTGTGCGGGTTTCATCTGCTTCTGTGTGTAAGGGAGGGTATGGGGGAGATTGTTATTCCGCTGTCTTCAGGGCACGGATTTTTTTGATGAGATCGTGCTCGGCTCCGTCAGTATATCCGGAGTGTGACTCCACGATCTGACCCTTGCCGTCGACGATCAGCATATGGGGGACACCCTGGATGCCGAGCGAGCGGTAGAAATCACCGTTGGCATCGAGTAGCACCTCGTAGTCCCAACCCTCGGCGTCTACGAGGGGCTTGACTTTGTGGGTGTTCTGGGCCTCGTCGATGGAGACGATATACATCTTCACGCCGGTCTCGTCCTGCCAGTCGGGATAAAGCTCGTGGATGGCCTTGAGCTCGCGCAGACAGGGCTTGCACCATGTAGCGAAGAAGCTTACGAGAAATGGGTTGCCGTCGTTCGACAGCGTAGCTGTGTCCACAGTCTTGCCGTTGAGATCCTTGACCTGGATGGAAGGAAGCTGGGCTGAAGCCTGTGAGGCAGAGCCAAGTATGATTGCAATTGTTGCGAAAATGCTTAGGATTGTGCGCATGATGATCGGTCTATTTGTGATTAAACGTACAAAAATACGATTTTTTTGCCGATTATGCAAACAGCCCCTCGGATTTTTAGCTTTTTAAGCACTAATCCATCATAACCGCCCTTGCCTCCCTTGCCTCTCTTGCCCCTCTTGCCTCCTTTGCCTCTCTCGCCTCTCTCTCCTCTATACCCTCATCCCCCTCAGATAATCAGCAGTGGCCATACGTCGTTTGCCGGGAGCCTGTATGCTGAGTATCTCCACCGGACTTGTGGCGGTGCCGATGACCATTTTCGACCCGTCGATTTCTACTTTACCCGGCTGGATGTGTGGAAGATCGGGACGCACCGACGTCTCGAATATCTTGAGTTGGACCGGCTGTCCGGCCACCGTCAGATCGCTCCACGCTCCGGGGTATGGCGACAATCCGCGCACATGATTGTGTATCTTCTCGGCCGGCCATTCCCAGATAAGCTCGCAGTCTTCCTTGAATATCTTGGGTGCGGGTGTGGGTTCGGTGTCGCCGGTAAGCTGATCTTGCGGGGTGGTTGTGATTGTGCCGTCTATTATGTCGCGGATGGTCCGGACTGTCAGTTTCGCTCCGAGGTGCATGAGCCGGTCATGGATATCGCCTACATTGTCGGTGGGCAGAATCTCCACTTTCTCCTGCGAGATGATATCCCCGGTGTCGATGTCGTGGCGCAGGAAGAATGTCGTCACGCCTGTCTCGGTGTCGCCGTTCATTACCGCACGGTTTATAGGCGCTGCTCCGCGGTAGCGTGGCAGCAGGGAGGCATGGAGGTTGAATGTACCTAATTGTGGCATGGCCCATACGATCTCGGGTAGCATCCGGAACGCTATCACCACGAACAGATCCGCGTTGAGTCCCCGCAGCTCTTCCACAAATTCCGGATCCTTGAGCCTGACAGGTTGCATCACTTTCAGTCCGTGTTCTATGGCGTATAGTTTGACGGGCGACTGGAACATCTTGTGCCCGCGGCCGGCAGGTTTGTCGGGCATCGTGACTACGCCTACTACGTTGTAGCCTTTCTTGACTATGGCGTCGAGGCTTTCTACGGCAAATTCCGGTGTGCCGAGGAATACTATGCGGAGATCTTCTTTCTTCAAGATGTGAGGTTTTTGGGGGATTATACTTGACAATCCCGTAGCTCAGGGCTGCGGGATTGCACGGAGTGCTCGAAGCGGGACTCGAACCCGCACGGTCGCAATGACCAAAGGATTTTAAGTCCTTCGTGTCTACCATTCCACCATTCGAGCAGCAGAAGGCTTGGTTTCTTCACTGCAAAGTTAGGGGTTATTTTCCGTATATGCAAACGCTTGTCAAATTTTTGCTCGTGATGGCGAACCATCGGGCTGTATGCGGTGTTTTCTAATTGTATAGAACGATTATAAAACCATCCGTAGCTCCGCATTACGTCATGAACCCCCTCGATTTACACGATCTCCTTCTCTGGAGCGCAGTTGTGGCTCTCGTAGTCCTCGCTGTGATCACCGGCCGTTGGCTTAACCGCTTCCTGACATATCGCGCCCATCGCCGTGCCCTTGACGAGTTGCGCCGTCGTGCCCTCGAGTCGCACCCCGGGGTTGCGGATGTCCCGACCCATTTCTCCGCGCTTCCGTGTGAGATCCGTACACCTAAAGCATAGCTCTCAGTATCTCGAGGGTCTTTATGGATCCTGATGGAGCTATATGTATGGAGTAGTACCGCAGTATTGCGTCAGTGATCTCTGTTCTCTCATCGCGGCGGAATCTGAACGCACCCATATTGTCAAACGTCATTCTTGAAAGCAGTGCCGCCACTGCTGATGAGCGCGGCGACAGACACTCACCGTGTAGCGGTGCTGACATACGCCACCGCCCGTCGCGCATATCAAGCATACCACCTATATTATATGTAGAGACATCCGGCTCCACGCCGAGCAGTTCCCCGAGTCTGTAAAGAAAGCATATCGGGAAGTTTGCCGTGGCACGTCCGTCGGCTTTGTCAAGATAGGATGCCGCCGTGGCAACAAAGTCAAATATTCTCTCGTCCGGCTCGCCGGCAGACAGCGTTATGGACAGCACCTCGGCTGCAAACATCGCCACCATCTGCTTCAATGGGTTGGCGTGTATTCCGGCGTGGATAGCTATGGGCCTTGCCTGGCGCATAGGCATCACCTCCCGTCCCGGCCGTGGGTCGGACTCGCACTCCACTATCCCGAGCGGCATGGTCAGCGCCCTTATGCGTGAGGCTTCTTTGCCTTTTCCTGTCGGAATGGCGAGAGCTATACGGCCGCGCTCGCGGCTGAACGCCGTGAGTATCGACTGATTGTCGCTGTAGCGTGTCACTTTGAGTGATATGAGGGATATGCGCATTTACCCCAAAGGTACTCAAAAATATGCAGTTGCGAAAATTTTCAAGGAAAAATTTGCCGGATATTAAAAATATGCTTAACTTTGCAATCGCTTTTGAGCATAATGTGCTCATTTTGGCCCATTCGTCTATCGGCTAGGACGCAAGATTTTCATTCTTGAAAGAGGAGTTCGATTCTCCTATGGGCTACTAATTAGCAACTTAATCAAGAACAATAAGAAATTAAAGAGATTTAATAAAGATGGCAAATCATAAATCATCATTGAAGAGAATCCGTCAGACCGAATCCCGTCGCCTCCGCAACCGTTATTATGCAAAGACTGCCCGCAATGCTGTCCGCAATCTTCGCAAGATGACAAGCAAGGCTGAAGCTGAGTCAGCATTCCGTAAGGTCGGTGCGATGCTTGACCGTCTCGCTTCCAAGAACGCGATCTCTAAGAATAAAGCTGCCAACCTCAAGAGCAAGCTTGCACACCACATCGCAAAGCTCGCTGCCTGATAAAAGCATTCCATCCCGTTTCCGTTGACCCGGATGCGGGTGGTTTTCTTGGTTAAGCCGGCCCATTCGTCTATCGGCTAGGACGCAAGATTTTCATTCTTGAAAGAGGAGTTCGATTCTCCTATGGGCTACTCCTTTTGTCAAACCTTTGCAAAGTACGACCCTGACAACTCGAAGTTGTCAGGGTCGGCTGCGTTATATGGTGACGGTTGCGGCTCTCTTATTTGGCCTCCCAGCCGAGTGCGCTGGCTCCGAGCACGGCCGCATCGGCCTCTTTCAGTTCGGAAAGAAGCAGACGCACTTTCCCCTTGAACTGTGGCATCATGTTGCGCTCCATCGACTCGCGGATCGGGCGCAGAAGCAGATCTCCCGATTTGGCGAGACCGCCGAAGAGTATGATAGCCTCGGGTGAGGAGAACGTGGTGAAGTCCGCGAATGCTTCGCCGAGGATATTGCCGGTATAGTCGAAGATCTCCTGGGCGAGTTTGTCGTCTTTGACTGCGGCGTCAAAGACATCCTTGGAGGTGATCTCCTCGATGGGGAGGGCACGGAGTATCGACTCATCCTTACGCAGTTCGATGAACTCGCGTGCAGTGCGTGCCACTCCGGATGCGGAGCAGTAGGTCTCCAGACAGCCGGTTCTGCCGCATCCGCACAGACGGCCGTTGTTGCGCTTCATTATCACGTGGCCAAGCTCTCCGGCAAATCCGTCATGACCGTAGACGAGCTTGCCGTCGATCACGATACCTGAGCCGACGCCGGTGCCTAAGGTGATCATTATGAAATTTTTCAATCCTCGGGCTGCGCCGTAGGTCATTTCTCCGATGGCAGCTGCGTTGGCGTCGTTGGTGATAGCCACGGGTATGCCGAATTTTTCGCTCACCATCTGGGCGAGGGGAAGCGGAGTGGGCCAGGGGATGTTGACAAGCCGCTCGATCATTCCCGTGTAGAAGTTGGCGTTCGGAGCGCCGATGCCGATGCCGTGCACCTTGTCTACGGCATCATTGGTCTCCATCAGATGTGTCAGTCCTTCATGCAGGTCGTCGAGATAATCCTCTACATTGCTGTGCTTCAGTGTCTTGATGGATGAACTGGCTATCACTGCGCCACGTGCATCCACAATCCCGAAGACTGTGTTGGTACCGCCGATATCGATACCTACTACGTATGGTTTCATTTTCTGTATATAAGTATGATGTATAATATAATATGTTGCGTTCCACAAATGTACATATATTTTCCAATTCGGGCACCAACTTTGGTAATAAATTTATCATTTGTGGCAAATATTCGGCAAATTTAATATTTTTGTGTAAAAATGTTTGATAATTGTTATAAAAGCTGTAATTTTGCCACGAGTCCAATAGATAACCTGAATTTTAACTATACTTTTTATGAGAAGACTTTACACTTTACTATTCGCTATTATGCTCGCTTGCGCTGCAGTGTCGGCCCAGACAACAGTTGTCCCGGTCAAGCAGAAGGCTCCGGAGACCGGTCAGATACGTAGGGCCGTGAAGACGGAACGTCTTGCAAGAAATGCACACCGCACACCGTCTGAAATGTTGAAGATTGCAGGTTCGACTGCGCTATCAACTGCCGCCACTCCTGTGATGAAGGCCGTGGCCGGTCCGTCTGACAATCCTGTGTATATTGACGAGCGTCCCGAGGGTACCTCGCAGGTATATCTCAAATCCGGATTTGGCTATGGCTACAGTTGGCTTGTCGGAATATGGGTGGAAGAGCTTGACGGTGCGATCATGGAGATCGTTACTGCCCCTGATGGTGAGACCGTCTATCTTTCACATCCGTTCTCGCAGTATGCTACCGACGGATGGCTGAAAGGTACCAAAAAAGATGATATCCTGTCGTTCGAGACACCTCAGCTGGTGATGCGCGAGGACTACTATGGCGATATCTACGATGACTATGCCATGTGTGTGAAGTATGATGAGGAGACTGATTGGTTTCAACCGTGTGACGATCAGAACTATCAGCTTAGGATAAATTCCGACGGAACTATGGAGCCGGTCGATCCGGAGGTCATGTTGGGCTATTGTGCCTGGGTGAACGACGGTTGGTACTGGCAGGCCTGCGGTGACGAGGTCACGAAGTTCACTCCGCTCACTGAAAAGCCTCTTGAGGTACCCGCCACTGCCGTATTTGATCAGTGGTGGATAATACAGGACGGCTTCGCTACTCCCATCTCGGTAAGTTTTGACGGCGACAAGGTCTACGTCAAGGGCTTCTTTGACGAGGGCGGTATGGAGGATGCTGTCACAATGGGTACATTCGATGCTGCCACCAACAAGGTGACTTTCAAGTCCGGCCAGTATCTCGGCGAGTGCTGGGCATATTCGTCCACAACCTATTTCGTGGCTGTCGATTATGTGGATTACGGCTATGGATACTATGATTTCACTATGCTCGATGAGCTCGTCTTTGATTATGATCCCGAGAAAATGACACTCACCACCGACGGTTCCTTCGTGATTTCCGTCTCAAAGGACAGGGTATACTACATTACTGCTGTCTTTAACCCGATGCTGAAATATCAGAATCTCGACGAGGTGAAGGTCGTGAGCCTTAATCCACCGGTATTCGAAGGCTATTATCCCGAGGATATTGAATACGGATATTGTGCCGAGCTTTACTTCCGTCTGTCCAATATCGATGCTGACGGGCAGGTGTTTGATTCGTCTAATTTGTACTGGAACCTCATAATTGACGATGAAGTGTTCGTGTTCATGCCCGACGAGTATCTTGATCTCTCCGAGGATATGACCGATGTCCCCTACGATTTCAATGACAGCTATGATTTTTATAGCTACGGTGGAACTGCCGGATGTCTCATATACCCCGAGGGGTATGATAACCTCGGTGCACGTGCCGTCTACATCGACGGTGACACTAAGGTCTGCTCCGACATTATGTGGGTTCCCGGTTTCGAGTCTGCTCTCCGCGACGTGACAGTTGGCTCGACAGAGATCAGCTCCATCCGCTACTATGATCTGCAGGGCCGCGTTGTCACTGATCCGGCTGCCGGGCTTTACATCCGTTCCGTCACTTTCGCCGACGGTCGTGTCAAGAATACCAAAGTCGTCAAACGATAATACAGCACACCGAAATGAAATTTTCCAAGACCATTATATCCATGGCCGCTGGTCTGGCCGTGGTTGCTCCGGCATACGCCGTCGAGCTCGATTTCAGCTACAATACAGCCGGTGATCCGTATGATGTGTACGGTTTCGCAAAAGTGGAAAACTATGACGTTGCCATACGTCTTGACGATCCCGCTCTTGTGGGAAGCAAGGTGCTCGGTTTCTATGTCGAGGCTTCATCAGTCGGCACATCTGATTATAGCGGCTGGCTCTCCAAGGAGCTGGAGCTCGAGAACAAGGTCAACAAGCCCGACGTCGTGTCAAAGTCCGCCTCAGTCGGTGACGATGGTTTCCTTCGCGTCACATTCGACGAGCCTTACACGATCACATCCGATGGTATCTATGTAGGTTACTCCTTGTCGGTCAAGGAACTGCTCGATGAGTTTGATGCCTACCCGGTAGCTGTCGTGGAGGGTGTGAATGAAAACGGCCTATTCCTACATACCTCGCGCAGCCGCCTGAAATGGACAAACTATTCAGAGCGTATTGGTGCGGTGAGCACGATGGTTGTGATCCTTGAAGGTGATTTCAAGGAGCACTCTGCCGGAGTGAAACTTAACGGCCCTCTGTATGCTCCGGTCGGAAAGGCTTCGGAAATAGAGGCTGTCCTTGTCAACCATGGCGCTAACGCCATCTCGTCCGTCAGCTACAGCTATACGGCGGGCGGTGTGTCCGGATCGGGCGAGGTGTCGCTTCCGGTTCCCGTCAAGGCTTTCTTCGGCGCGCAAGGATCTGTCTCTCTCCCGATCGGGGCTCTTCCCGAATTAGGTACATACGATTTCACTCTCACGATCGACAAGGTTGACGGTGTGGACAATCCCGATGTCTCTGCTGCTGCGACCGATGAGATTGAGGTCATCCCCTTCATGCCGGTCAACCGTCCGTTGGTGGAGGAATACACCGGTATGTGGTGCGGTTGGTGTCCGGTCGGCTACATCGCTCTCGAAACTCTGCACAAGGAGTATGGTGGAGATTTCATAGCTGCGGCATATCACAACGATGACGAGATTGCGGCTGTGGACTACGATTCCTATCCCTCGTATATCACAGGATTTCCGGCAAGCTATGTCAACCGTGGATATGACGAGGTCTATCCCGGCTACCTTACTGCCGAGTGGCCCAAGATCCGCAAGTCTGTCCCTCTGGGCGAAATTGATGTGACTGTGGACTGGGAAGATGCCGCCAAAACCAAACTCTCGGCCACATCCTCATTCCGTTTCATCAAGGATATGAACGGGGATCAGTATATGATCGGATACATCCTCGTGGCCGACAGCCTCACCAACCCGGACTGGAAGCAGAGAAATTATCTTTCGGGTGACGATTATTATGAGGGAGAGTGTGCCGACCTCTTTGTCAATGGTGACGAATACGTTTACGGCCTTGTCTACAATGATGTGGTCCTAAGCTCGGAGGGCATCTATGGCGTGTATGGTTCCGTGCCGGCCGACATAAAGTCCGACACCCCCTATACCCACACCTTTACGTTCGACACCAATGCAGTGGTCAACATCGAGGGCGCTTCCATCATCCAGGATCCGGAGAAGTTGCGTGTGATCGCGTTCATTTATGATGCATACGATGACAAGGTGCTCAACTCCAATTCGTCTGACTATGCTTCCGGTGAGCCGTTCTCCGCTCTCGGCAGTGTGAGCGTCAGCGATGCCGAGGTGACTTCGACAGAGTACTATGATCTCAATGGACACCGCATCTTCAAGCCTGTGTCAGGCCTGTATCTCAAATCAGAGAAGATGTCCGATGGATCCCGCCGCGTCAGCAAAGTCGTGGTCAGGTAGTTGAGTTTTTTGTTTCATACTCGATAGATTGATGGAAATTTTCCATCTGTCGCGGCGGGCAGGCCGGCGGCGGATGGAAAATTTCTTTCAGTTTTTTAGCCAATTGGTGGATTTCTTCGTAACTTTGCAAAAAATTACCACACAACAAGTAATGTACAGGACTAATACCTGCGGAGAACTCCGCCTCAGTGATGCCGGCAAGAATGTGACTATAGCCGGATGGGTGCAGCGTGCCCGTAAGATGGGAGGCATGACTTTTGTCGATGTCCGCGACAGATACGGAATCACCCAAGTGGTGTTTGACAATGATACGGATGCTTCCCTTTGCGAAGCTGCCAACAAGCTCGGCCGTGAATATGTAGTGCAGATCACGGGCAATGTGGCGGAGCGGACCAACAAGAACCCGCATCTTCCCACAGGCGACATAGAGATTATCGCTACGGATCTGAAAGTGCTCAACAAGAGTGATGTTCCCCCGTTCACTATCGAGGACGATACTGACGGCGGCGACGATCTGCGCATGAAATACCGCTATCTTGACCTGCGTCGCGGATGTGTGCGCGCAAATCTCGAGCTGCGCCACCGCATGGCCTTCGAGATACGCCGCTATCTCGACTCAAAAGGCTTTCTTGAGGTCGAGACCCCGGTGCTTATCAAGTCCACCCCCGAGGGTGCACGCGATTTCGTGGTTCCCTCGCGCATGAACCCAGGTGAGTTCTATGCGCTGCCGCAGTCCCCGCAGACATTCAAGCAGCTTCTTATGGTGAGCGGTTTCGACCGCTACTTCCAGATCGTGAAGTGCTTCCGCGACGAGGATCTCCGTGCCGACCGCCAGCCCGAGTTCACACAGATCGACTGCGAGATGTCGTTTGTGGAGCAGGAGGATGTTCTGCAGATGTTCGAGGGTCTTGTAAAGCATATTTTCAAATATGTCAAGGATATCGATTTCGATGCCCCCTTCCCGCGCATGACGTGGGCCGATGCCATGCGCCTGTATGGATCCGACAAGCCCGACACCCGCTTCGGCATGGAGTTTGTGGAGCTGAAGGATCTCACCGGAGGTCATGGATTCGCCGTACTCGACGATGCCGCCTACGTCGGAGCCATTGTGGCTCCCGGGTGTGCCGGATATACCCGCAAGCAGCTTGACCAGCTCACCGACTTCGTGAAGCGTCCGCAGATCGGAGCCAAAGGCATGATGTGGGTCAAGATGGAGGAGGACGGATCCATCAAGTCGTCCGTCTCCAAGTTCTATTCCGAGGACGATCTGCGCAAGTGGGCTGACCGCGCCGGAGCGAAAAAAGGCGACCTGATGCTCATCCTTGCGGGAGAGACCATGAAGACCCGCAAGCAGCTCTGCGAGCTGCGTCTTGAGATGGGTTCGCGTCTCGGACTCCGCGATCCGCAGAAATTCTCTTGTCTGTGGGTGATCGACTTCCCGCTTTTCGAGTGGGACGAGGAGACACAGCGTTACTACGCCATGCACCATCCTTTCACCTCACCGAATCCCGAAGACATTCATCTGCTCGACAGTGACACCGGTGCTGTGCGTGCCACGGCATACGACATGGTTGTCAACGGCAACGAACTCGGCGGCGGATCAATCCGTATCCACGAGGCCGGACTTCAGGACAAGATGTTCCGTCTGCTCGGACTGAGCGAGGAGGATGCACAGTATAAATTCGGCTTCCTGATGAACGCGTTCAAGTATGGCGCACCTCCTCACGGTGGCCTCGCGTTCGGTTTCGACCGTTTCGTGTCCATCCTTGCCGGACTCGACTCCATCCGCGATGTCATCGCATTCCCCAAGAACAATTCTGGCCGCGACATGATGATCGATGCCCCCTCGGCTATCGACGAGTCACAGCTCGACGAACTTCAGATCCGTCTCGACCTCAAAGAAAAGTAACGCTTGCCCACACTTAAAGATATTGTAGGCGCCATAGAGTCATTTGCCCGTCCGGGACTCCAGGAAACCTGGGATAACACAGGATGGCAGTTGACACCTGCTCCCCCCGCCGCCACGGAGTGTACGGGGGTGTTGGTGTGTCTTGACGTGACTCCTGAGCGCGTTGACGAGGCTGTGGCCGATGGCTGCAACCTCATAGTGTCCCACCATCCCCTCATATTCCGGGGATTGAAATCCATAACAGGAGCGACTCCCGCCGAGCGCACGGTGCTCAAGGCCATCGCGGCCGGAATAGCGGTCTATTCATCCCACACTGCGCTTGACAGCGCCTCGCTCGGGGTCAGTCACGAACTTGGCCGTCTCCTTGGCCTGACGGACATGGAAGTCCTGTCGCCGGGAGCCGAACCGGGGACAGGACTTGGAGTGACGGGACGTCTGGATCCGCCGCTCACACCTGATGGTCTCATTGCCCGTGTCAAGGAGGTCTACGGATCTCCGGTGGTGCGGAGAACACTCGGCCCGGAGCGTGGCGAGATAGTGACACGTGTGGCTCTTTGCAGCGGGTCCGGTGGCGAGTTCATACCGCTCGCACGTTCGGCCGGAGCGGATGCCTACATCACATCCGACGTCCGCTATCATGATTTCCTCGACTATGGCCGTGACATCCTCATA
This sequence comes from uncultured Staphylococcus sp., assembly GCA_964552825.1. Classification (GTDB taxonomy): domain Bacteria; phylum Bacteroidota; class Bacteroidia; order Bacteroidales; family Muribaculaceae; genus Duncaniella. The sequence goes on from CAZKIE010000023.1 coordinate 41,775, forward strand.
ATCGACACCGGTCATTTCGAGAGCGAAAAATGCACTAAATCAATTTTTTCGCGGATAATTTCCGAAAAATTTCCTAACTTTGCAGTCCGTATGTCGCAGGGCGAGCAAAACCCCGTGGCATACGTCTGAAAGCGTCAAAAAAGATAAACACAAAATATGGCAAAAGAGACTAAAAACGACCAGACCCTCTCTGTGGAGCAGCGTCTCCGCGCTCTCTACGAGTTGCAGACCATTCTCTCCAAGATCGACGGAATCCGCACAATACGTGGCGAGCTCCCCGATGAGGTGCGCGATCTCGAAGACCAGATCGAAGGCCTCCACACTCGTATCGACAAATATCGTGCAGAGATAGAGGAACTGCGCTCCAAGTCAGGTCAGGAGCACCACAAGATCGAGGCTGCACAGGCTCAGATCGCCACATACAAGACTCAGCTTGACAATGTGAGAAACAACCGCGAGTTCGACCTGCTCTCGAAGGAGATCGAGTTTCAGACGCTTGAGATCCAGCTCTCCGAGAAGCGTATTGGCCAGTATGCCCGCGAGATGGATGCACGCAATGCCGAGATAGCCGCTTCCGAGGAGACCCTCATTGACCGCAACCACATCCTCGCCGACAAGCGCCAGCAGCTTGAGGAGATCGTCACCGAGACGAAGAAGGATGAGGAACGTCTGCGTGTGCAGGCCCGCGAGCTTGAGACAAAGATCGACGATCAGCGTCTGCTCAACGCCTTCAAGCGTATCCGTAAGAATGCCCGCAACGGTCTCGGCGTGGTCTACGTGCAGCGCAATGCCTGCGGCGGCTGCTTCAACCGCATCCCGCCCCAGAAGCAGATGGAGATCAAGATGCACAAGAAGATCATCGTGTGCGAATATTGCGGACGTATCATGATCGATCCCGAGCTTGCAGGTATCGACACAGAAGCCGCAGCACAGTAATCACACACTTTCAGGAATTTAAATCTCTCTTCAGAAACCATGGAAAAAATCGTTCCCGGAAAATATGTCGAGATCGCCTACGATCTCTTTGAAATCCACCCCGACGGCAAGGAAGAACTTGTCCACACTGTGGAGCCCAAGGATGCCGAGCGTTTCATATTCGGAATAACACCCGGTCTCATCAAGCCTTTGGCCGATGCCCTCGAAGGGTTGGAGCAGGGCGAAGGTTTTGATGTCGTTGTCCCCGCTTCGCAGGGATTCCCATACAACCCTGACGATGTGGCCACACTCGACCGTGAGATCTTCCTCGACGACAAGGGCAATTTTGACTCCGGGAAGATCTTTGTCGGTGCGCGTGTCCCCATGATCACAGGCGATGGCTACCAGATAGCCGGAAAAGTGATCGAGATAACCGCCGACAAGGTGAAAATGGACTTCAATCATCCCCTCGTCGGCAAGGATCTCCGCTTCAAAGGCAGTGCGGTGGTCGTGCGCGATGCCACAGAGCAGGAACTCCACCCCTCATGTGGAGGATGTGGTGGAGGATGCGGCAGCGGCTCGTGTGGCGACGGATGCTGCGGAGGATGCAACTGACCTTTCCAACCTTGTAACACAAAAAACAGTATACAACCAATCAGATGGCAACAACTGCAGATTTTAAAAACGGAATGTGCCTCGACATCGACGGCCAGTACTTTTTCATTGTTGAATTTCTTCATGTGAAGCCCGGCAAGGGTCCGGCCTTCGTGCGTACAAAACTCAAGAACGTCCAGACAGGCCGCGTCATCGACAAGACCTGGAACTCCGGCGTCAAGGTCAACGAGGTGCGCATCGAGCGTCGTCCCTACCAGTATTCCTACAAGGATGATATGGGCTATCACTTCCTCCACACCGAGACTTGGGAAGAGGTGATCATCCCCGGCGAGAGCATCGAGGGCGTGCAGTTCCTCAAGGACGGTGACATCTGCGAGGCCATGGTCCATGCAGCCTCCGACACCATCCTCACTTGCGAGATGCCCACCACCGTGACGCTCGAGATCACATACACCGAGCCCGGAATCAAGGGCGATACCGCCACCAACACTCTCAAGCCCGCCACAGTGGAGACCGGTGCTGAGGTGCGTGTGCCCCTCTTCTGTAATATCGGCGACAAGATTGTTGTCGACACTCGCGACGGTTCCTACAAGGAGCGCGTGAAGTAATAACGGAATCCATACAGAGAATAATTTATCCGACGTCGGGGAGCGAAGCACAACACTCCCCGGCGTTCTGTTGTTATTGACTATAAACAATATCATCATGGAGACCCATCCTTTCCCTCCGTTTCTTCCGGCCGGTGCCAAAGTCCTTGTCATGGGGACATTTCCTCCTAAGCCCAACCGGTGGAGCATGGAATTCTACTATCCCAACAAGACCAATGATTTCTGGAAAATCATGGGTCTGATATTCTATGGCGATCCCGAACGCTTCCGCGACAGTTCCACCGGCGGGTTTCTCCTTGATGACATAAAGAGATTCCTTGAGGAAAAGGGTATCGCGCTCCACGACACTGGCCATGTGGTCCGGCGCCTGCGCGACAATGCCTCCGACAAATATCTTGAGATCGTCACTCCGGTCGATCTCCATGCCCTGCTGTCGCGCATACCCCTCTGCCACACTGTGGCCACAACCGGTGAGAAAGCTGCCGGGATAATAGCCGGGATCACATCGACAGATGTGCCTGCGATGGGAATGATGACAGAGAGTGCCGACGGTCTCCATATCTGGCGGATGCCGTCAACGAGCCGGGCCTATCCGCTCGCTCTTGACAAGAAGGCGGCCTTCTATGCCAAACTTTTCAAATCAGTTGGAATCATATAGTTTTTTGTCATGATTACTGATATACTGCTGCTTATTGTAGGTCTGGTCCTCATTCTCGGAGGTGCCAATTATCTCACGGAAGGCTCGGCCGCCATAGCCAAGCGTCTGGGGATGTCCGATTTCATTGTCGGACTGACGATCGTGTCCATGATGACCAGTGCGCCGGAGCTTGTGGTCTCGATAATGAGCGCGTCCAATGCCTCGACCGATATGGCGATAGGCAATATAGTCGGCTCAAACATATTCAATATACTTGTCATAATCGGGGTTGTGGCTATGATAAAGCCGATTGTGGTGACACGCGGTGTGCTCATCAATGAGATACCTTTGGTTATTCTCTCCTCAGTCGTGCTCTTTGTCATGGGATGTTCTCCATGGATCGACGGCTCTCCGATGGTCCTGACACGCGTCGACGGTATCATACTCCTGCTTTTCTTCGTAATATTCATGCGCTACACCATTTCCTCGGCCCGGAAGGCGCCCGGCGACGATCCTACGGCCGAGAATGGCCAGCGTCAGAAGCAGCTTCCGCTCATCAAGGCCATTATATTTCTTACAGGTGGTCTCGCGGCTCTGATTTTCGGCGGACAATGGTTTGTCGATGGTGCTGTGGGAGTTGCCCGTGCCCTCGGATGGTCGGAAGCGCTTATCGGTCTCACTATTCTTGCCGCCGGCACATCACTTCCCGAGCTTGCCACATCTGCGGTGGCCGCTGTGCGCGGTTTTCCGGGCATCTGCCTCGGCAATGTGATAGGATCGTGCATATTCAATATCTTTTTTGTGCTCGGAGTGACTTCCACCATTATGCCGTTGCAGTTCGGCAACATCACAATTGTCGATCTCAGTGTGCTTGTGGGGGCATCGGTCTTGTTCTGGATATTCGGATGGTTCTTCCGCCGGCGCACCATCACCCGCCCGGAGGGAGCCATTCTCTTTGTCGCCTACGTGGTCTATATAATTTCAAAATTTTGACATACGACGCGACATTATCGCACCTTTTCGCTTTTTTCTCATATTACCTTTGCAGAAA
>CAZKIE010000024.1:0-44117 GCA_964552825.1 uncultured Staphylococcus sp.
AGGTGTGACCCTCAACGGTTTTCAAGACCGCCGCAATCGACCACTCTGCCATCTTTCCATAAACACGCGGTGGTGATTTTTCCGAGTGCAAAGTTACAACTTTAGCACGAGCCCTGCAAGAAAACAAGTCCTTTTTTTCTGCGCCCAATGAATATTTCCGGAAAAATATGAACATATCACCACATTTTGGCACAATTTTTGCGACTTCTAATCACAGAATTGCCATTTTTCTTTGATATGACACTTTTTTTTTGTAACTTTACATTACGAAATCAAACAAACGCAGAAAAGAATATCATACAAAATATCATACATATATAATATATATGAATACAGACTTCAGAAATTACGCCGTACACCATCTTGGCATGAACGGTCTTGCCCTTGACCAGTACAGCAAGGCATCGGCATCACAAATCTCTTCTTCCTACATATCTCCCACCATCATAGAGGAACGTCAACTGAACGTAGCACAGATGGATGTGTTCTCCCGTCTGATGATGGATCGCATAATTTTCCTGTCCACTGACGTCAATGACTATACCGCAACAGTCGTACAAGGGCAGCTCCTGTATCTCGACTCCGTAGATCCCGGCAAGGACATTTCCATATATCTCAACTCCCCCGGCGGCTCAGTGATTGCCGGACTCGGACTATATGACACCATGCAGCACATCAAGAGCGACGTCTCCACAATCTGCATCGGTATGGCTGCATCCATGGCTGCCGTGCTTCTCGTGGCCGGAGCCAATGGCAAACGTTACGCACTCCCCCACTCCAGAGTCATGATCCACCAGCCGCTCGGCGGTGTACAGGGTCAAGCATCTGACATCGAGATCACAGCCCGGGAGATACTCAAGTATAAAGCTGAACTTTACAAGATCATCGCCGACCACTCCGGAATGTCTCTGGATCGCATTGAAGCTGATGCCGACCGTGACTACTGGATGACTGCCCAGGAGGCAAAAGATTATGGCATGATCGACAACATCCTGCTCCCCGACAAGAAATAAATCACGTCTTCCAAAGAAGAATGGCAAAAAAGAACAATACCGGCGGGAGCAATAGTCCCGTGAAATGCTCATTTTGTGGCAAGGATCCGACATATACGGATATCCTTGTCCCAAGCCCCCTTGGCGAAGCCTATATCTGCAGCGACTGTGTCGAGCAGATAGAAGGCTTGCTGAAGGAATATCTCCAGGAAGAGCCCGGAAAGTCAAAAAAACAAAAGAAAAATGACAATGCGGCTCCCGGAGAAAAAGCAGGCAAACTCCCTACGCCCAAAGAGATATGCGATTTCCTTGATCAATATGTGATAGGTCAGGACGACGCAAAGAAGTACCTGTCAGTGGCAGTCTACAACCACTACAAGAGACTTGCTCAGGAAGCCGACGAAGTCGACATCGAAAAGAGCAACATTATTATGGTAGGTCCTACCGGAACAGGCAAGACACTGCTTGCCAAGACCATAGCCAGACAGCTCGAAGTACCCTTCGCCATTGTCGACGCGACTGTACTTACCGAGGCCGGATACGTAGGCGAGGATATTGAAAGTCTACTTGTGCGCCTGCTTCAAGCCGCGGACTATGATGTGGAGAAAGCCGAAAAAGGAATAGTGTTTATTGATGAGATTGACAAGATAGCCCGCAAGGGGGATAACCCGTCGATAACTCGCGACGTTTCCGGCGAGGGTGTCCAGCAGGGATTGCTGAAACTTCTTGAAGGATCCGTAGTGAACGTTCCGCCAAACGGAGGCCGCAAGCATCCCGAACAGAAAATGATTCCGGTGGATACAAAGAACATACTGTTTATCTGCGGAGGTGCTTTCGACGGAATAGAGCGCAAAATAGCTCATCGGTTGAACACACACGTAGTCGGATTCACCGGCAACAACGTCAGATCCAAGGTGGATTCGGACAACTACCTGAAATACATCGCGCCGCAAGATCTGAAATCATTCGGCTTAATACCGGAGATTATAGGCCGTTTGCCTGTGCTCGTACATCTGGATCCACTTGACAGAAACGCGTTGCTAAAGGTTCTTACCGAACCTAAAAATGCCATCATACGTCAGTATGAAAAGCTTTTTGCCATGGATGGTGTCAAACTGACATTCGCCCCGGAAACGCTTGAATTCATAGTCGACAAGGCTATCGAATACAAACTTGGAGCCAGAGGTCTGCGCACCATCGTCGAGACAATAATGATCGACGCGATGTTCGAGACACCCTCCACGGATGTCAAGGAGGTCACCATCACACGTGAATTTGCCGAAGAAAAATTAAAGAAAGCATACATAGGTTAGGAGTAGTATCGCTATTGCGGACTGCTCCTTCCCCCACCCCGCCAAAAAACACCATTAATTTGGATCACATATTCAATATATAAATTTCGTAAAGAAACCCACAAACAATCCTCACCTCTGATCTCCATGAACTACGATCTGCATTCAGCACTGAAGAAACACTTCGGCTTCGACACCTTCAAGGGCAACCAAGAAGCTATCATGTCCGGCCTGCTTGACGGGCATGATGTGTTTGTACTGATGCCGACCGGCGGTGGCAAGTCTCTTTGCTACCAGCTTCCGGCTCTGATGATGGATGGAACCGCCATAATCATCTCTCCTCTTATAGCACTGATGAAAAATCAGGTTGACGCAATGCGACATTTCAGCGAGGCTGACCACGTGGCCCACTTCCTAAATTCGTCGCTCAACCGCAGTGCTATTGACGCGGTGAAGACAGACATAAAGGAAGGCCGGACAAAGTTGCTGTATGTAGCTCCGGAATCTCTGACAAAGGAGGAGAATATTGAGTTTCTCAAGACCGTTCCTATCTCGTTCTATGCTGTGGACGAAGCCCATTGCATCTCCGAATGGGGCCATGACTTCCGTCCGGAATACAGACGCATACGTCCGATCATCAACGAGATCAATATCCGCCCGATGATAGCTCTGACTGCCACTGCCACGCCAAAGGTACAGCATGACATACAGAAAAATCTCGGGATGCAGGACGCGATGGTGTTCAAATCGTCGTTCAACAGGCCCAATCTGTACTACGAGGTGAGACAGAAGACCTCCAATATAGACAGGGACATCATCAAGTTTATAAAGAACAATCCCGGAAAGTCCGGAATAATCTACTGCCTGAGCCGGAAACGCGTCGAGGATCTCGCCGAGATGCTGCGCGTCAACGACATAAAGGCACTCCCCTACCATGCAGGAATGGATGCCGCCACACGCAGCGCCAACCAGGACGCTTTCCTGCTCGAAAAGGTCGATGTAATTGTGGCCACAATAGCCTTCGGTATGGGAATTGACAAGCCGGATGTCAGATTTGTGATCCACTACGATATGCCCAAATCGCTCGAAGGTTACTATCAGGAAACCGGACGCGCCGGGCGCGATGGAGGAGAAGGTACCTGCATAACGTTCTATGCAGCCAAGGACCTCCAGAAAATGGAAAAATTCATGCAGGGCAAGCCTCTTGCCGAGCAGGAGATCGGAAAGCAGTTGCTTCTCGAAACCCAGAGCTATGCTGAGGCCAGCTCATGCCGACGACGTTCACTCCTTTTCTATTTTGGCGAGGATTATCTTAACGATAACTGTCAGAATTGTGACAACTGTCTAAATCCAAAGAAGAAAGTGGAAGCTAAAGAAGACTTGTGCGCGGTCATCGAGACCGTGATCGCCCTTAAAGAAAAATTCAAGTCGGACTATATTACCGATATACTCCTCGGACATCTCACCCAGGAGGTTCAATCATACGACCACGAGGATCTCGAGGTATTCGGCTGCGAGCAAGGCACAGACGAACGCCTGATCAGTGCCGTGATATGCCAGGGAATACTCTCTGGCTACCTCGAACGTGACATAGAGAACTACGGAATACTCCGCACGACTCCTAAAGGACGGAGATTTCTGTCTCATCCCGAATCGTTCAAAGTCGTCGAGGATTCGGAATTCAACGAGGACAACGAGACTGAGGCCATCAAGACAGCGGCATCGTATGCTGCCGACGACGAGCTATACAGTATGCTCAAGGATCTGCGCAAAAAGGTGGCTAAACATCTCGGTCTGCCACCCTACGTGATATTCCAGGATCCATCGCTCGAAGCTATGGCCACGACATACCCCATCTCGATAGAAGAACTTCAGAATATCCCGGGAGTCGGAGCCGGAAAAGCCAAACGCTATGGAGAGGAATTTGTCAAGCTGATCCAGCGCCACGTGAGCGAGAACGAGATCGACAGGCCGGAAGACATGAGAGTCCGATCCGTACCCGACAAGAGTTCGACCAAGCTGTTTATAATCCAACTCATCGACAGGAAGATTCCCCTTCCCGAGATAGCAAAAGCAAAAGGTCTGGAATTCGCCGAACTCCTTGACGACATAGAGGGTATCGTATATGCCGGTACAAAAATAAACATCAATTACTACATTGACGAACTTATTGACGAGGACTCGCAGGAGGAACTGTTCGACTATTTCCGCGAAAATGAGAACGATGATCTCAACAAGGCATTCCATGACCTCGGATCGGACTTCAGCGAAGAAGAAATCCGCCTTGCCAGAATCAAGTTCATATCCGAAATGGGCAACTAAAGAAATATCATGTCTACAGTCATCGACTACAGGAATGTTGAGCTCCACCGCAACTCGCTTATAGCACTGAAGAATGTGTCTCTGAAAGTCGAGGAAGGAGAGTTTCTCTATCTCATTGGCAAGGTCGGCAGTGGCAAATCAAGCCTTCTGAAAAGTATATATGCCGACATTCCCATTGCCAAAGGAGAAGCGGAAGTACTTGACTACGATCTCACTTCCATCAAGAAAAGAGAGATCCCATACCTCCGGAGGCACATCGGTATAATATTTCAGGATTTTCAGCTTCTGAATGACCGGTCTGCCGAAGAGAATCTCTTGTTTGTCCTCCGTGCGACAGGATGGAAAAACAAGCAGGACATGAAGGAGCGTGTGGAGAAAGTCCTGAAAAGTGTCGGTATGCTCAACAAAGCATATAAGAAACCTCATGAACTTTCCGGAGGCGAGCAACAACGAATAGTCATAGCCCGGGCTCTCCTCAACGAACCGCCCATAATACTTGCCGACGAGCCGACAGGCAATCTTGATCCTGCGACCGGCGAATCCATCATCAGTTACCTGCATCACATATCGCGTGGAGGCACGGCCGTGATAATGGCCACACACAATATGGCTCTTGTAGAGCAATTTCCGGCAAGAGTAATAATGTGTGCGCACCACACTATTTCCAACGGATAGTAAACCCGGACACAATCACTGACGTTATAGATATATACCTGATTATTCATTCATATATCTATAATGGCTCAGAAAGAAAGACTCGTGATTCTTGGCGGAGGTTTCGCCGGATTGAATGTGCTGAAAAATATCGATAGCCGACGTTTTGATGTACATATCGTCGACCGAAACAACTTCCACGGCTTCCCGCCGCTATTTTATCAGGTTGCATCCGCCGGCCTTGAGCCGAGCGACATTGCTTTCCCGTTCAGACGCAGGCTTGGCAAAGACAAAAAAATAGGTGCAAGATTTCATTTAGGCCGCATCATAAGGATTGACACAGAGGCACGCATTGTCGTGACCGACTTGGAAAGTATTGGATATGACAGGCTTATAATAGCTCTTGGCACCACAAATAATTTCTTCTCCGACGCGACTCTTATTGACAAGGTCTACACGCTCAAATCCATAGATGAGGCCATCCGGATACGAAACGAAGTAATCTCGAGATGCGAGCGAGCTGCATTGGAAAAAGACGATGCTAAAAAAAGGGAAATGCTTACCTTCCTTGTCATAGGCGGAGGTCCTGCCGGTGTCGAGATAGCAGGAGCCCTCGGAGAGCTCAAACGCTATATCCTCAATAGAGAATACCCTGAGATATCGCCTGACGACATGACCATCCATCTCGTTGAAGGATCAGATCGCTTGCTGTCCGCAATGAGTTCAGACTCCTCGGCTGCCGCCCGCGACGGACTGGAAAAACTGATGGTCAACGTCACTACGGGTCATGTGATGAAAAACTATGACGGAAACATCGCACAACTCGATGACGACACTGAAATAAGGACATCACTCGTCATCTGGACTGCCGGAGTGAAAGCAGTCGGCATAGATATCACAGGACACAATGCTGGAAATATCTTCGGTAAAGGAGGTCGTATCACCACCGATAATTGCTGCCGCGTGGTAGGGCTTGACAAGGTGTATGCCATCGGTGACATAGGCATTTTTACGGACGACAGATATCCAAAAGGGCTCCCGCAGCTCGCGCAGGTGGCGATCCAGGAAGGTAAATATCTAAGCAAGTGCATCAATAATGACTGTTTCGACCGGCCGTTTACCTATCGGGACATGGGCACAATGGCCACAATAGGAAGAAACAGAGCTGTGGCCGAGATCGGAAGATTCCATTTCAGTGGATGGCTCGGATGGATGGCATGGATGTTCGTACATCTTGTATCGCTCATGGGCATGAGGAGCAAACTGTCCACATTAATGAACTGGACATGGTCCTATTTCACATACAACACAGCTTTACGCATACTTCTTCAGGGAAGCAAGCATCCCCGCCGGCAGGATTGACTAAGCACTCTCTGACACGGGTGCCGCCTTGCTGATTGTCACAAGATATACTCCTGTGAAGATCAGAATGATCGCCAGAGCCTTGATGACAGTGAATACATCAAGCCCCAGTATTATTCCGGTAGTTGTAGCCACTACCGGCTGCACATAATTATACATACCCACCAATGTCGGACGAAGATTTTTCTGCCCTATCATCACAAAGATATATGCAAGGAATGTGGCACATACCACTACATATCCTGCCCCGAGAATCTCTGTCTGTGTGAAATCACACCAATTGGTAGATCCCAACTCTTTCAACGAAAATGGAAGAATAACTATTGATGCAAAGGTAAACATCCATTTCATCAGGGTGAACACGGAATACTTCTTTATGAAATTTCTGTAAAATGTCAGATACAGAGCATAGCTCAGCTGGGCTGTCAGGACAAGAATATCTCCGACCATGGGATTATCGCCCGCAGTGACAGCCGATTTCGCTCCGTTAAGGACAAGTATCAGCGCCCCGGTCGCGCCAAGGACTATTCCGCCTATCTTCTTCATCGTGATCGGCTCCCTAAGGATAAGGGCGGCAAACACCATCACCCATAGAGGCATCGTAGTAGTGATGATGGATGCCTCGCCCGGCGAAGTCTTTCCTATACCGAACACATAGCAACCCTGATTACATACGATACCGAGCATCGCAGCGCCGGCCAATAGCAAAAGATCCTTAGGCGGAACACTCTCCCGCTTGGTAAACAACGATGCGATCCAAAACAATATAGCTGCACCGAAAATGCGGAAATCCGTCATCAGCAATGGCGACACGAGTCCGGCCGCCATCACAAGTTTTGCGATAGGTGCCATAAGCCCCCACATCACATTGGCACCAAACATCGAAACATGACCTTTGATATGCGAAAAATTCATAACTTTGCGTTCAAGTATAAAAAACCGCGCAAAATTACTTCAAAATCATCAGACTTCAAAATGGAAGTTACATCTATCCCCGACTGGCTCCATCCATTGCTGTCATCAGGAAACTGTCGTTCGTTCTACACCTCACGTGGAAAGACAAGCGATCCATCCGACCCATACAGCGGATTCAACCTATGTCACTACACCGGTGATGATCCGAAGCACATCTCATCTTGTATCAGCAAATTATCAGATATTACCGGAATTACGACCGAACGGATCATAATTCCCACACAGATACACTCCGGCCACGTCGAAACGATCAACAGGATCCCATTTGCAAAAGAGCGGCTTGACGGGTGCGACGGTCTTGTAACGGATCAAAAGAATGTCATCATCGGTGTCAACACAGCCGATTGTCTGCCGATAGTGCTCATCGACAGCCACAAGGAGATAATAGGCATTGCCCATGCCGGATGGCGGGGGATACTCGGCGACATCATTGAAAACACTGTTTCCGCCATGCATAGGCTTGGCTCCTCATCCGTTGATATTTCCTATTCCATAGGCCCATCCATTTGTGCCGGATGTTTTGAAGTCGGGCTTGATGTGGCGACATTATTCCCGGAAGAAGTGGTATCATATCCTGTCAACGGACGTAAACCTCACGTGGATCTGCAAAGATACGCTGAGATCAAGCTTACGGATATGGGGATAGCCGGAAATCATGACATCTTCCGTGCTCAATCATTATGCTCCCGACATAACAACCGACGATTCTTTTCCGCAAGAGCCTCCGGCATAAAATCAGGCCGGATATTCACCTTTGCCTACATTATTTAGACGACTTCTAAATAGTGTCGTATCCTGATGTCCATGAATAAACCGTTTAAAAATGCCCTCTCATCAGAGTCTTTAAGCATATCACAGCTATATTGAAGCGGTGTGTTAATAATCAATAAACCAACGCAAACAGTTAGACCACAAATCGTTACACGCGATATTTAAAGCATCACATTATGGCATACATAAAATATTGAAATTCAATTCAATGGACCAAATATTCAAAATGCAAAAAAATATCCGATTGCATTTTAAAAATATTATTTGGAAATTTGCAAATGAATAGCCTACGGGCAATCTGATTCCACCGCTCATAACACAATGCCACAAGATTACTCAATGATGTGGGATAAATGCCTTGCGATTATCAAAGACACTATCCCCGCCGAACAGTTTACCTATTGGTTCAGTCCACTATCGTTCATACGATGTGAGAATGACCGTCTCACGATCTCATGTCCTTCCGAATTTTATTCGGAACAACTTGAGCAGCGTTATTTCAGCGTATTCGGAAGTGCGCTGAAGCGGGTGTTTGGGCCTGACATCAGACTGTTCTACCAATTTCCGGTGATTGAAGGCGATCCCATGGCCAAGGTCAATATGGGATCCGGACATCCGAGCTCTGCGGTCAAGCCGGTGGCAGGCGCATCCGCAAATCCGTTCAAGGACAAATACATCGAAGATATTGATTCTCAACTCAATCCGGAATATACGTTTGAGAATTACTGCATATCTGCAAGCAACAAGGTGGCACAGTCGATCGGTGAGGCTATTGCGAACGACCCTAAGCTCAAGACGTTCAATCCTCTTTTCGTCTTTGGTCCGTGTGGCGTGGGCAAAACACATCTGATACAGGCTATCGGCATACGCATCAAGGAGCGTGATCCGCGCATAAGAGTGCTTTACATCACTGCCCGCCTGTTTCAGGATCAATACACATCCGCAGTGCTTCGCAGCAAGGTTAATGAGTTCATCAGATTCTACCAAAGCATCGACACACTGATAATCGACGATATCCAGGATCTGATCGGAAAAGATAAGACACAGAACACATTCTTCCACATATTCAACCATCTCAAGCAGAACAACAAGCAGATCATAATGTCCAGCGATTGTTGTCCATCCGAGATGGAAGGGATGGAGGAGCGACTGCTATCCCGCTTCAAAAGCGGCATGACGGCACAGCTTGAAAAACCTGACTATGCACTGCGTCGCGAAGTACTCGCCCGCAAGGCTTCGCGCGACGGAGTCGAGCTTCCTGACGATGTGCTTGACTATATAGCTACCAATGTCACGGAAAGCATCCGCGAACTTGAAGGCATAATGGTCTCGCTTCTTGCCCATGCTACCTGCCTGAACCGAGAAATTAGCATCGACCTTGCCCGCAGAGTGCTTGCCAACTCGGTGAAACTCAACAAACGCACCCTGAACTTCGAGACAATAGCTAAACAGGTAAGCTCATTCTATAATCTCGAGCCAAACCAGATATTTGAGAAATCCCGCAAGAGAGAAATCTCCGATGCACGCCAGATGGTGATGTATCTTGCCAAGAAGCACACAAAGATGCCACTGAAAGCCATCGGAGCACGACTTTCGCGCACACACGCCACCGTGCTCCACGGATGCAGACTGATCGACGAGCGGCTACCATTGGATAAAAAACTCCAGGAGGACATAGCCTCGATAGAGAAAGAACTTCTCGGCTGATATTATAATGTATATATTTGAAAAGTGTCGAAAGTGTTGATAACTTCGACACTTTTTTCTTGCACTTACATTCTTTTTTCGTCAACTTTGCAAATCAAATCAAATACGCAAAATGCAACGTCCGACTTATACTTTCGACCAAGCCTATGAGGCATCCGTCGGCTATTTCGATGGAGACGAGCTTGCCGCCAGAGTGTGGGTGAGCAAATACGCACTGAAGGATAGCTACGGAAACATATATGAGCTTACCCCTGAGGATATGCACCACCGCATAGCGTCAGAGCTTGCCAGAATAGAACGCAAATATCCAAATCCTATGACGGAGGAGGAGATTTTCGAACTTCTCGACAGATTCCGCTTCATCGTGCCTCAAGGCAGCCCGATGGCCGGCATAGGAAATGACTTCCAGACCGGATCGCTCAGCAATTGCTTCGTCATAGGACTCGACGGACACCCTGACTCGTATGGTGGTATCGCCAAAATAGACGAGGAACAAGTGCAGCTCATGAAGCGTCGTGGAGGTGTCGGACATGATCTGTCCGATCTGAGGCCAAAAGGGATGCCTGTGAAAAATTCCGCGCTGACATCGACCGGGCTTGTACCGTTCATGGAAAGATACTCCAATTCCACCCGTGAGGTCGCCCAGGACGGACGGCGGGGAGCATTGATGCTGACCGTTGCCATAAAGCATCCCGATTCGGAGCGGTTCATCGACGCAAAACTCGAGCAGGGAAAGATCACCGGCGCAAATGTATCTGTCAGAATCGACGATGAATTCATGAAAGCGGTTGAATCAGGGGAGAACTACGTAAGACAGTTCCCGGTTGATTCTCCGGAGCCGCTTGTTAAAGTCGACACCGATGCAAAGTCGTTATGGGACAAGATCGTCTACAATGCATGGAAATCCGCCGAACCTGGTGTCCTTTTCTGGGACACCATACGGCGCGAGTCGATTCCAGACTGCTATTCCGACCTCGGTTTTCAGACCGTTTCCACCAATCCATGCGGTGAAATTCCGCTCTGTCCCTACGACTCATGCCGTCTTGTAGCAGTCAATCTGTATTCCTTCGTCAACAAGCCCTTCACTCCGGAAGCGGAATTTGATTTTGGCCTGTTCGCAGCCCACATCCGCAAGGCTCAACGCATCATGGACGACATCATTGATCTCGAGATGGAAAAGATCGAATGTATCATTGATAAGATCCAGAATGATCCGGAGACAGACGAAGTGAAGCACACGGAACTGAATCTTTGGAAGAAAATAAAAGCAAAAACACTCAAGGGCAGGCGTACCGGACTCGGAACTACCGCCGAGGGCGATATGATAGCGGCTCTCGGTCTGCAATATGGCACACCGGAGGCTACTCGTATGTCAGTCAATGTCCACCGCTCGCTTGCCCTCGCAGCCTTCCGTTCTTCCGTGGAGATGGCAAAGGAAAGAGGTGCTTTCGAGGTGTACTCAGCCGAAAGAGAATGTCAGAATCCGTTCATCGGACGTCTACGCGAAGCAGATCCGGCCTTGGTGGCTGAGATGGAGAAACACGGACGCCGCAACATAGCCTGTCTCACAATCGCTCCGACCGGCACGACATCGCTTATGACCCGCACATCATCCGGCATCGAACCCGTATTCATGCCTGTCTACAAAAGGAGGCGCAAGGTAAACGCCAATGATGTCGACGTGCATATCGACTTCGTTGATGAGAACGGTGATTCTTTTGAGGAATATGTGGTCTACCATCCCAAGTTCATAGACTGGATGAAGATCAACAATATCCCGGTACGCCATGACTACACACAGGCGGAGATAGACGAGCTCGTGGCAAAATCGCCTTATTACAAAGCTACCGCCAACGACATAGACTGGCTTGAAAAAGTCAAAATGCAGGGCGACGTGCAGAAATGGGTCGACCATTCGATATCGGTCACTATCAATCTGCCTTCGGATGTCAGCGTAGAACTCGTGAACCGTCTGTATCTCGAAGCATGGAAAGCCGGATGCAAGGGATGCACCATATATCGCGACGGATGCCGGGCAGGTGTGCTGATCTCCACGCAGGATACCAAGAAAGACGACAAGGCCAAGGATAGCTCCGCCACTCCTACCCTGCCGTCGACTGACGGGAAGGTACTCGTGCGCCCCATAGAACTTGAGGCCGATGTCGTGAGATTCCAGAACAACAAAGAGAAATGGATCGCTTTTGTCGGACTTCGCAACGGCAGGCCATACGAAATTTTCACAGGTCTGGCTGATGATGACGACGGTATCTTCTGCCCGAAATCTGTCACGAAAGGCAAGATCATCAAAGCCATTGATGAGAAAGGCAACAAGCGCTACGACTTCCAGTTCATCAACAAACGCGGATACAAGACAACCATCGAGGGACTTTCCGACAAATTCAATCCCGAATACTGGAACTATGCGAAACTGATATCCGGAGTGCTCCGCTACGGTATGCCAATTGCCCAGGTGATCAAGCTCGTCAACGGACTTGAACTTGACTCACAGTCCATCAACACCTGGAAGATGGGAGTCGAGAGAGCATTGAAAAAATACCTTCCCTCCGGGACTCCGGCAAGCGGACAATGCTGCCCTAACTGCGGACAAGAGACACTCGTATATCAGGAAGGATGTCTCATCTGCACCTCATGCGGCACATCCCGCTGCGGGTAAGATCACATCATTCATATTCTGTCACGATCACAAGTGCGTTGCCGGGGAGCATAAGAGTGTACGTCGTTGTATACTTCTTATTCTCCCTGAACGTGATCTTATATATCGCATTATCCGCACCATCACCGGAATTAATTATTTCCTTGTACTCGGTCGAATTAGGCTTGTCCAACTTCATAGCATCGCATATCTGCTTATTAAACGAAGGATCCGAGAAAGTGATCATACATCTCTCCTCTTTCAATTTACGGCTGGTCTCGTTCCTTTCTTCCGAATATATTTTACTGATGATATTGTTGCTCTTGTCAATAGTCACCACTACTTTTGCCAGATGGGACTGGGCATAAACCGAAATTGTGCCCATAACCACTGTCAGTAATATCACAAAAATTCTACGTATCATAATTTTTCTCTATATTTCAATTTTTATCACATCTTCTCCCACTATCCGGCTGATTTCCGGATCAGACGTATCAAGATCCGCCGGAAGGATGACGGAGATCCTCGAATCCATCTCTCTCGCCTGTCTCTCGGCAACCCTGATCCGTTCATCATATTCCCTCACAAGCCTTTCCGCTTCAGGCCCTACGATAGACAGATCCGTGATCTTTTTGCCATCCCGCACTATATAGCTGCCCTTATATTCAATATATTTCTGATTGTATGAATAATCTCTGACAAACCATCCGGCTGAAAATATGAGGACAAGCACAGCCGCTGATGCGATCCACTGCCATATCCTGCGATACGGCGGCACCTGATCTCCACCAGGCTTCTTCTCCGACAACGACGCATACCACCTGAACATACTCTCATATTCTTTCAATTCACCGGCAGCATTTCCGGAGCCGAAATATCTGAAAAGCACCTTTTCTTCCTCAACAGATGTCTCTCCGTCAAGAAACTTGTCAATAAGCGACCGGATCAGATATGTTCCACAGTCATTATTCATTTACCTTCATTTTAAATAAATTCATTATATGTCTTCTTGTTCGTGACAGAGCCACGCGGACCGCGCCTTCGGTCGAGCCTAAGGCAGCCGCAATCTCAGACATCTCCATACCGTCCTCATGACGCATCCTCATCAAAGCCCTCTGTCCGGCAGACAGACTGCCCATGATTGAATCCATCAACTGCTCCGCTTCCATCCCGGCCACCACATCATGAGGAGTCACGGGCATCGGGAGCGGGATAGATCCGACCTCTTCAATCGGAACAGCCTTATGATCCTTGCGCACAAGATCTATTGCCATATTGCGGGCAATCACAACGGCGAGCGCATCGACACTTGCATAGCTGTCAAGCCTCTCACGGATTGACCACAACCGCAGAAGCGTATCCTGCGCCACATCGTCAGCCTGGTTAGCACAATTGTCGCTGACAATGTTTTTCACCAGATCAACGATACGCCTCCTCAGTCCGGGAGCTATCCGTTCAAACTCTTTGCGATCCATTTATATATCAGACGTGATCATATCGAATTTGTTACATCCGGACAGGAACATTTTTTCGTTCTCAAGTGTTATTAAAACAAAATAATCATAAAAAACAACACACATTATGAAAGGTCTGCTATCAGGATTGATTCTCCTAATCATGTCAACCTCGGCTGCATACGCAGTGGAACCCATCAGATCACAAGCCCTTGATTCGCTTATCAACAGTCACAGATACATCTACTTCGGTGATGAGAAGATCACCCCCGAACAGGACTCCATACGGCGTCTCGTGTCCAACTTCTACTACGACCAGTTCAGGAACTTCCAGGATCCCGCCGCACCATACTTCCTGTTCATGAGCCGTGACGCCAATCTCGCCATGGGTGTCGGCGGAGTTGTGAGGATGAGAGGTTATTTCGATCCCGGCAATTCGATGTCGATACCCGGCTTTTCACCTTACTATATCCCCATGCACCGCACACCGCTGAACCGTGATCATTTCGATACTACCCCGGCCGGAACAGCCTTGTTCTTCCGGGTGATCGGCCGTTCAAGCAAGATCGGGACATACCAGTTGTATATCGAGGCTAAATTCAACGGCTACGGATCACGCGACTTCAAACTGTCCAAATCATACGCCATTATAGGAGACTGGACTGTCGGATATGCCACATCGACCTTTTCCGACGGCTCAGCCGTACCACCCACCGTTGATTCCTACGGCCCGACCATGAAAATGGACAACACTGCCGTACTCGTAAGATATATGCACACATTCAAAAAAGGTATATCGGTAGCCGCGTCAGTAGAGACACCGGCCATGGATCTGCAGACAGAAGACGGCGTGACAGCCGCGCGCGCCACGACATTCCCCAATCTCGCCGCACTCGTGCAATACAGCTGGGCACGCGACCAGCATATCCGTCTGTCAGCCATCACACGGTTCCTCCCATACAGGGATCTTCTCGACAACACTAATCACACACCGGTAGGCTATGGTCTGCAGCTCTCCACCGTATTTAATCCGACCTCTGCAATCACCGTCTACGGTACCATCAATGGCGGTAAATCATACTCCAACTTCGGAGGAGACTTCATGCTCGGAGAATATGACCTCGTCAACAATCCCACGAAAGCCGGAAGACTCGAACTCGTCCCCGGCTGGGGATATTTCGTAGGCCTCGGCTACCATTTTTCCACAAAACTGTACACCACCGTCATGTTCGCACAGGGTAGATATCTGCCTACCCACGACCGCCCCGGATCAGACTATAAATATGGTCTGTTTGCAGCGGCCAATATCTTCTACGACATGACACCGAGAGTCCGGATCGGAGGAGAATTCAACTTCGGCAAGCGCAAAAACTTTGACAAGGAGCAGAACTACGCACGAAGAATCGGCGCAATGTGCCAGTTCTCATTCTGAAATATTTTGCAAAATACTTTCGTAAAAAATTTGCTTCTGTCCTGAAAATGCATTAACTTTGCACCCACGAAAGCCAATCGGGGTGTAGCACAGTTGGCAGCGCGCCACGTTCGGGACGTGGAGGTCGGAAGTTCGAGTCTTCTCACCCCGACTGAACAGATCTGACTCAATGGAGTCGGATCTGTTTTTTATCGGCACATATTTGTAAAGAAGTGCCAGATGGCTATCCCTCCGGAGACTGACACGTTCAGTGAATGCTTCGTCCCCCGCTGAGGTATCTCAAGACATACGTCACACTGATTGACGACGTTCTGGCTCACACCATCCACCTCGTGGCCAAGCACAAGTGCATATCGTCGTCCGGGTTGCGGAGTGAAATCCTGAAGTTCTATGCTTCCTTTCACCTGCTCAAGACAACATAGCGTATAGCCGTCGTGCTGAAGTGACTGCACACATTCTTCCGTAGTCCGGAAATATGTCCAGTCCACAGACTCCTCCGCTCCTAATGCGGTCTTGTGAATCTCTGGTGATGGCGGACACGCACTTATGCCACACAACGCTATTTTCTCCACCGCAAAAGCATCGCAAGTGCGGAAAATAGCGCCTATATTGTTGAGCGAACGGACATTGTCGAGCACGACGGTCAGCCTTATCTTAGGCTGTCGCTTGAAATGTTCTACATCAACCCTGTGGAGATCCCATATTGTCTTCTTTTCCATATCACACAAAACTATAATTCACTTGACACAACAGTGAGGAATGATTATTCAACAAGGAATTGACGTACTCTTGCAGGATCAATGCCGAGCGATACGGCCTTGCGGGCATCCGCATCCGCATCCTTCGGCAGAAACCGCATTTTATTGAGCGCTGCCCTGTACAGATACAGCTCGCCATCGTCAGGACTGATGGAAAGACCCTCGGCAATATCATCGGATGCCTCCTGCAGATTACCCGTCATCAGGTTGCATAATGCCCGTCCTGTGAGATATTCCACATCTCTGGTCTGGAGCAGGAGCTTGTTGTAGTAAGGCAAGGCCTCCTCATACTCTCCGAGAGCACAGTGAAGAGTAGCCATACCGATCAATGCTTCCGATGTTTCCGGATAATATGTGTCGATATACATGAAATCCCGCGTTGCCGTAGCGATATCCCTCGTTCTCAATGCTATGATTCCGTGGCGCAGACGTGAGGTGACATCCGTGCTGTCAAGTTCAAGGATCAGCTCATAGTCCTCATACGCCTCTCCATAATAGCCGGTCTCCATCAGCACGTATGCACGGTTTGAGAGGATAGTGACCGACGATGGAGCCATACGGTGAGCCTCGGTGAGTGTGGCTATGGCCGCCGAGTCATCTCCCATTCTGAACTGAACCATTCCGAGATTGCTCATAAGCATGATATTTCCGGCATTGTCCGGCTCAAGAAGCATGGCCTCACGCAATGAGCGCACCGCATCTTCCCACCGTGACTCACGGCAGGCTTTGTCTGCCTCGTCAACCTTATCATAATATGCAGACTGCACCGCAAATGCAGTCATACATACGAAAACCGATATGATAAACAACAGCCTACGCATCAGACCTCGGAAAGTTTTGACCGGTAGTCGCGCGGAGACAATCCGGTGAGATGCTTGAAATACTTGCCGAAGAACGACTGATTGGCAAAATTGAGAGCAGTACTTATTTCCTGAACATTCAAGCCCGTGGTCCTAAGCATCAGTTTCGCCTCAAGAACCACACGGTTGTCGATCCATTCTCCGGCCGTTTTGCCGCTCACCTCCTTCAACACCGCCGAGAGATGCTTAGGTGTGACAAATAGACGGTCTGCATAAAAACTCACAGATCTCTCATTCTTAAAATTATGCTCAAGCACTTCGATAAAGTCGGACAACAGTTCTTCACGACGGGTCTTACGCACACCCTGATCGGAACGCGACGCGTATATGCCGAGGGCATCGTAAAAAAGAACTTCAAACAACGACGCGATAGCCTTTGATGTGAACGGTCTGTTCTCTTTAAGTTTCTTACGGAGCAAATCGTAGATCATAGCTAATGAATCCAGCTCCTCGGAGTTCATCTCGATGATCGGATCAAAATTATCCTTCATGCTGTAAGCAGGCACCACATATTGCAATGACGGAAGCACAACATTAAGCTTATCCTGAGCCACTGTGATGAAAAATCCGTCGAAATCACGGCTTACACTGCAGGATCCTATGTGATGACCCGGCCGAAGCACCATGACGGAACACTCCCCCATTTTCCTATGCCTGAGATCTATCTCTGCCGAGATTTCACCCGTCTTGCACACTACGAGCAACATACGGTCAAGCCGGGTCGGAAATGTTATGAATGGGATATCGGATAATGAGCGGAACACCGCTATTGACTGGTCTGTTGTCAAAGATAATTGTGATGTCATATCATCAAGAAGCGATTTTCAACACAAAGATACATCAAAAATCGCCAACCTTTGTCCTATTTTTCTTTTTTTAACGAATATTCCTCTTGTTCAGTTCAGCCTGATAGCGACGCGCATTAGCCTGATGAGTGGCATAATCGGAAGCGAAATTGTGATAACCCGAGAAATCCTCCTTGGCACACATATAAATATAATTATGCTCCGGCGCATTGAGGACAGCATCCATCGATGCAGCCTCAGCCACACGTATCGGGCCCGGAGGAAGTCCGGCCACCCGGTATGTATTATAAGGAGACACTGTCCGGAGATGTGCTCCCGTGATACGGCGTATTGAGAAATCACCGACCGCAAACTTGACTGTCGGATCGGCCTGTAACTTCATTCCTTTATGAAGACGATTGAGATACAGACGTGCCACCTTCCCCCGCTCGTCACGTTTGGCCGTCTCCTCCTCTATTATTGAAGCCAATGTGGCGACATCGACCTTGCTGAGCCCCAAAGCTTTAGCCTTCGACACCCGCTCAGGAGTCCAAAATCGGTTGCGGTAATCAAGAAGACGTCTCACTATATTGCGCGGAGATGCACTCCAATAGAATTCGTAGCTGTCCGGGATAAATGCCGCCGGATACTTTGCTTTTGAGAATCCACTGTCCGGAAGAATATCGTCACAGGCATCGAGAAACTGGGCGGATGTACACTGAAGCTGGGACGCGATCTTTTCCGAAAGCTGCGACATGGTCCTTACACCGCTGAACGTTACCTTCACAGGGGTCTGTCGGCCCGTAGCTATGCGACGGCTAATCGACAATGCCGTCTGACCCTCATCCACCCGGTATGCTCCATTGCTACTACCGGGATTCCCCCCCTGCATCTTCCACAGGAGATATACCCTCGTACCCATCGATGATCCGAGCGAACTCTTCAAACTATCCCTGACAGCATCATCGGTAGCACCTTCCGGGACGTACACCCAATCGCCATCCGGATTACTTCTGTCCATATACGGAATGAACGCAAACGCAAGGATACCACCGATCGCAGCAACTATGGCAATTGACGTGATCAGCAGTCCGAGAGAATGTCGGGCAATCCACGTCTCGGATTTGCGCTGTTTCTTCTTCCGTTTATTTGGTTTGGATTCAGCCATAACTCACATCTATCTCATTATCTCATTTTATGAAGCGAATCCAGAAGATCCTGCATCTTATCGCGGACACGCATAAGCCCGGCAATTGCCTCAGACTTGCGCGACACACCCTCACGGTTGACCCTCAGCTCCTCTTGGGCAGCTTCGATACGCAGCCCCTTGTCCCTGACAAGATAACACACCATTCTTATAGCCTCAATATCCTCGGGTGTATAATAGCGTGTCCCTCCGGCATTACGTTTCGGGCTGACAGTAGGGAACTGCGTCTCCCAAAATCTCAACGTAGATGCCGGAAGCCCGAGCATCTCCGAGACCTCGCTGATCTTATAGTATTTCTTATCTGTACTTTTTCTCTTCACAGATACAAAGGTAAGCAAAAAGCTTCACAAATCAAAAAAAGCGCGTAGGTCGCAAAATTTTCATGACAAATCTCTTGCACGAAACAGAAATAATGTCTAACTTTGCAAAGCAAAAGGAAAACTGATGGTTCCTTGGCCGAGTGGTTAGGCGCCGGTCTGCAAAACCGTTTACAGCAGTTCGATTCTGCTAGGAACCTCGAATAAAGTTCACGAATCCGTGGACTTTATTTTTTTGTCCCGCTATTAGAATATACGGCCTCAACGATCCTCTATCAGATCACGGATCACAAGCGAGGCAAGAGTTATACCGAATATAGCTGTGATGTGCATCACCGACCCATTGGTGGCAACTTTTCCAAACGTCATGGCCGAGTCATTTACCTCCATGAGATAATCAGGATTGTTACGCACGATCTCGTCGGAATATACACATTTGAATTTTTTTGCCGGAAAAATTCCGCTTTTCTTGAATTTCCGGCGAAGGGCGGCCGCTAAAGGGCATCCCTTGACATTCCAGAATTCAGCTACCGCGATGCGGGATGGATCAAGTTTGAGCGCGGCACCCATAGATGAATAAAATCTGACAGGTCTTTCCGTCCTGCAGGTATCCGCCATGGCCTCAGTGGCCCGCAAAATGAGCAATGCCTTATCCGAAAGCGAATCTATCGCATCCACTATATAGTCCCAGCCAGTAAGATCATATTCATCGGCCGTAGCAGCCGTGTACAATCCGTGGATGGCCTCTATATGTGCATAGGGATTTATTTCAAGAAGTCTTTTACGGAGCACATCAACCTTCACCTCACCCACTGTCGTAGACAACGCCGGAAGTTGACGGTTGATATTTGAGACCGCAACCCTGTCGGCATCGACGATCGTCAGATTCATAACACCTGTACGCACCAACGTCTCTGCCGCCCAGCTTCCGACCCCACCAAGCCCGAAAATAACGACTTTGGCTTCCGACATACGGGACATCGCACCGGGACCAACCAACCGAGCCGTGCGGTCAAAACATTCCATCATAGTTTTCTACCGTGAAAAGCAAGCTTTAATCTTTCCCCACAATGTATGTTCAGCCTCATCATCATCAAGACGAATATGGACATTGACATCCGAATTATCCTTGCCAAGGAAAACGATTGCGGCAGGAAGGACTATCGCAATAACCGACTCAAACTCCACAATCTCATTTATACGGTCAAGCGGCAACGTGGCAAACGGAGACTTGGGATCCACGCTTCCTATATACAGACATTCCTCATCGAGATATATGCCATGATTTTCAACAGCATAGTCGAAAAGTAAGGCAATATTCAGCTCATCAACCGACTTAGGCGGCTTATTGAACTGTCGGTAAAGAGTCTTGATGACTTCCTGTGTTACCATATCATTATCAATGTAACGAATTAGTGATATTTCTAAATTCTAACAGAGGGTCTTTATGATATGTCCGGAGAGCTCAAATCAAAGTGAAGGCCGTCGATTAGTGTGTCTTAATTATATAGAGAGAAGAGAAAAGTTATCGTTCGGTAATTATAACAATTTCCGACACACTAAAGTTTACAATCAGGCCAAGAGAAAGACTATAAAAATAATATATAAAATAAGATCAAGGGACGTGATCACGCACGCCCCTTGATCCATGATTACTATGCAAGGAACCCGAGAAGGACACCGGCAGCCACTGCCGATCCGATCACTCCGGCAACATTCGGGCCCATGGCGTGCATGAGCAGATAGTTGCTGGGATCATACTCGAGACCAAGATTGTTGGAGATACGTGCCGACATCGGGACAGCCGAGACTCCGGCATTGCCGATGAGGGGATTGATCTTCTTGGACTTAGGAAGGAAGAGATTGAACAGCTTCACGAACAGCACACCGCTCGATGAGGCTATCACAAACGCCATGAAACCGAGCAGGAATATGCGGATCGTCTCCGATGTAAGGAACTCGGAAGCCTGTGTGGAGGCACCGACCGTCATACCGAGCAGGATGGTGACGATATCGGTCAGTGCGTTGGACGCGGTCTTGGCCAGACGGTTCGTCACACCACACTCACGCAGCAGATTGCCGAAGAAAAGCATACCGAGCAGCGGAATACCGGACGGAACCACAAAACAGGTGAGGATCATACCCACGATGGGGAAAATGATCTTTTCATTCTGCGATACCGCACGTGCCGGTTTCATCTTTATGAGTCGCTCGTTCTTGGTGGTGAACAACCGCATCAACGGGGGCTGGATCACAGGAACAAGCGCCATATAGGAATATGCCGACACGGCTATCGCACCCATCAGATTGGGCGCAAGCTTGGACGACAGGAAGATTGCGGTAGGTCCGTCCGCGCCACCGATGATAGCTATCGCACCGGCCTGATCAGGCGCAAATCCTAACAGGAGAGCGACCATATAAGCACCGAATATGCCGAACTGCGCGGCAGCACCGATAAGCATCAGCTTGGGATTGGCTATCAGGGCGGAGAAGTCCGTCATCGCACCGATTCCAAGGAAGATCAGAGGTGGATACCATCCGGCGCTCACACCATTGTAGAGGATATTAAGCACGGAACCCTCTTCATATATACCTACCTCAAGACCGGCTGTGGTATTAAACGGAATATTACCAATGAGGATACCGAACCCGATAGGGACAAGAAGCATGGGCTCGAAATTTTTCTTGATAGCAAGCCAAATGAAGAAAAGGCCCACCACAAGCATCACGAGATGCTCCCATGTGGCATTGTAGAAACCTGTCAGATGCCAAAACTCCTGAAGGTTCTGAAGTAAGAAATCGCTAAAAGTCATGATCGGGATGAATTTAGAGCGTTGCTTATTCGAGTGTTACGAGGACAGCACCGTCGAGCACGGAGTCTCCGACCGACACTGAGATTGACGCGATCTTACCGTCATGTCCTGCATGGATCGCATTTTCCATCTTCATCGCCTCAAGCATGATCACTGTATCGGATGCCTTGACTGTGTCACCGACCTTAACAGGAATGCTCATCACCACTCCGGGCAGCGGAGCCTTGACCTGGAACGAGCCGATTGCTGCAACCGGCTTCGCAATGACTTTAGAGCCGTCCTCAGTGCGGGGAGCGGCCTGCGGACGTGGTTTTGACACGATCGTGACAGGCTTGTCGGTCTTCTGGATTTCGACTTTATAGGGGACACCGTTGACTTCCACCTTTGCGAGGTTCTCGTCAATGTCGCCCACCTTCACAGTGTAGAGGTTTCCGTTTATACGATATTTATATTCTTTCATTGTGTTCTAAATATGAATGTGATTGTATGGAGTGAGAGACATTAGCGATGAGGAAGCTCGCGGAGCGAATAGATCTTTGAGCTCCAGGGTGAATATGCACGGCGCACCTTGTTGATGGTGAGCACGGTGTTTTCCCGGTCATGAGCCTCAAGGTGATCCCTGAGAGCCATGGAAATAGCCGCGATCACCTCACCCGAGTCATGCTCGGAATGAGCGTCGTGATCTTCCTCGGAATCAGCAAGAGCCTTGACCTTGTGTGAGCGCGACACATTGGCCCCGATTCTACTGATGATATAGAAGCATATCGACAGTACAAGAAGAGCCGCGAACACTATACACATGGCCATGATTGCCATACCGAAACCGTTCTCATCCTGCTCCGCAAACATATCCACCTTTGAGTTTGTGCTCTTGATGATATTATTGCTTGACGGGGTGATATAAAGCTCATCCGAGCCGTCACGTATCTCCCATGCATCCGCATTTCCTGTTCCGCCCTCGCCGTCAACCTTTCGGGCGTATGACTGTCCGGGTTTAAGACTGCCGGGGATGACGATCTCATCAATCAGGGTCTTGCCGTTGGCGTCATAGATCGCCACGTAGTTGTCCTGACCGGGCACAAAGGTGAAATTCATGTGGAATGTACCCTTGTTCGGTTGGCCATCAGCCCAGAAAAGCACGTGCTGGCGCGACGGGATCTCTGTGTTCACATCCCCTAAAGGAACCGGATAGAGAGTTGGGTTACTCCTATCATTCGTTATATAGACACTTGATATTTCCAGCGGTCCGAACGTAGAGTTGAAAAGCTCCACCCATGCCGAATACTGACCGAAGTCATCAACGACACTCGTCGAATCATTGGCAATCATCACCTCGTTGATTCTCAACCCTCTGCGACCCTGGGCAGAAACCACGGCCACACAGGCAAGAGCAATGACGAGGATAGATAATATTCTCTTTTTCATATTATTATCCTTAGAGGGGTATATTTCCGTGCTTCTTCGCGGGATTTGTCACCTTCTTGGTGGCGAGCTGCTGGAGAGCGCGGATCACACGGAAACGGGTGTTACGCGGCTCGATCACATCATCGATATATCCATAGCGCGCCGCATTGTAGGGATTGCAGAAGAGCTTGTTGTACTCCTCCTCCTTCTCACGAAGCACCTTTGCAGGATCCTCCGAAGCTTTGGCCTCCTTAGCATACAGAACCTCGACGGCACCTGCACCACCCATGACAGCGATCTCGGCTGTAGGCCATGCATAGTTCATGTCGCCGTGGAGCTGCTTGCACGACATCACGATGTGGCTGCCGCCGTAGCTCTTGCGCAGTGTCACAGTCACCTTAGGCACGGTGGCTTCTCCGTATGCATAGAGCAACTTTGCTCCATGGAGAATCACACCATTGTACTCCTGACCAGTGCCGGGGAGGAAGCCGGGGACATCGACGAGTGTGACAAGAGGAATGTTGAACGCATCGCAGAAACGCACGAAGCGTGCGCCCTTGCGGGACGCGTTGCTGTCAAGAACACCTGCCAGATACTTAGGTTGGTTGGCCACGATTCCGACCGACTGACCGTTGAAACGTGCGAAACCGATGATCAGGTTCTTGGCATAGTCACGCTGGATCTCAAGGAACTCACCATTGTCAACGATCGCACCGATCACCTCATACATATTGTAAGGACGGTTGGCCGAATCAGGAATTATCTCGTTCAGGGAGTCCTCCAGGCGGTCGATCGGGTCAGTACATTCAACCAACGGCGGCTCCTCAAGGTTGTTCTGGGGGATATAGCTGAACAGCTTGCGGATGATGGAAAGTGTCTCCTCGCCATCCTCGGCTGCGAAATGAGCCACACCGCTCTTCTGCGAATGGACTGTCGCGCCACCGAGAGCCTCCTGGGTCACATCCTCACCTGTCACGGTCTTTACAACCTTCGGGCCTGTCAGGAACATATACGATATACCTTTGGTCATGATCGTGAAGTCTGTCAACGCGGGAGAATAAACCGCGCCGCCTGCACACGGGCCGAGAATACCTGAGATCTGAGGAACCACACCGGAAGCGAGGATATTACGCTGGAATATCTCTGCATATCCGGCCAGAGCATTGATACCCTCCTGGATTCGTGCGCCGCCGGAGTCATTCAGGCCGATCACCGGCGCACCCATCTTCATGGCCATATCCATGATCTTGCAGATCTTGAGAGCCATTGTCTCGCTGAGCGAGCCACCGAATACAGTGAAATCCTGAGCGAACACATAGACGAGACGGCCATCAATCGTGCCGTAACCGGTCACGACACCATCGCCGAGATATGATTTCTTCTCCTGTCCGAAATTATGGCAACGATGGCGCACGAACATATCTATTTCCTCAAACGAACCTTCGTCAAGAAGCTGATCTATGCGCTCACGGGCTGTGTATTTGCCACGTTCGTGTTGCTTCTGGATGGCCTTCTCACCGCCGCCCAGACGAGCCTCCTCGCGAAGCGCGATAAGCTCTTTTACCTTTTCAAGCTGGGTACTCATTGATATCTTAATGGATGTTTGGATTACTTGTTGGGATCTTCGCAAAGCTCAATGAGAGTTCCATGCGTGCTCTTGGGGTGCAGGAATGCGATATTGAGGCCTTCAGCACCCTTGCGCGGTGCCTTGTCGATAAGGCGGCATCCCTTCTCCTCCATCTCGTTCAGGGCGTTCTGCACACCGTCTGCGATCGCAAACGCAATATGCTGAATACCGCCACGGCCACCATTGTTGGCTATAAACTTGCTGATCGCGCTCTCCGGAGCTGTTCCCTCAAGGAGTTCGATCTTGGTCTGCCCCACTTTGAAGAAAGCCGTGCGGACCTTTTGGTCTGCAACTTCCTCTACCGCGAAGCATTTGATTCCAAGTGTGTTTTCATAGAAGGCTATCGCCTCTTCAAGGTTCGGGACGGCAATGCCGATGTGTTCGATATGCGAAATATCCATGGTGATTATAGTTAGAATTATTAATTTGACTGTGTCGCAATGAGAGACAACAGACCAATGACCCACCGTGTCACTCAGCCCGCTTTTTCTCGGATGCAAAATTAACTATAATTATCGGGAGTGACAAATGTTGTATAACATCTTTTTCGTCAAAATTTCTATAAAAATGATTATAAATATCCATGATATAAAAAAGCTCTCTCTCCTATTTGAATATACTCAATTTATGATAAAAATAAAAAGGTGTGGGAGTTACAAAAAATATTCAATTCTCAGAGCTTTTTCGATTTTATCTATTTTTTTGATGCTACGCGACATTATCGCACCTTTTCGCTTTTCCCGCATATTACCTTTGCAGAAAAAACGAACAGGAATTATGAACACACTGCCAGTATCAAAGAAAGTCTACTCGGACATCTCCGAGCGTATCAACACCACACTGAGTTTCTCACCGTATTCCGCTGCGGAGGCCATGCACGTCGTCGATGCATATCTTGCCGGGGAGGATGCCGTGAGTGAGGACGCTATTGCCATGCTTGCGTTCAATATGATAAAGGCCGAGCTTGACCGCGCGATGGTCAGATCCACACGTGCCCGCGAGAGAGCTGAGAAGAGACGTAAGAAACAGCCGGCGATGGATAAGTCTGCCACAGCCCCGGTCGTGGCTGATACAAACACCGTGACGGAAGGAGAAGAAACATCCGGGCCGGTAGAGCTTCCCCTGTCGCGCCGCGAACGCCGCGCCATCGAGCGATCCCTGCACCCTAAGACACGAAAATGGAAGCGTATCGGCTGAATCCATGCCTCTTCATTGTTGGTGTATCCGCCGCACTTCTCCAACGGACTGAAGCACCTGTTGCAATAATGCCGATGAAACAACATCTAAGAGCACAATGGAGAGACTTGGTATTCCTTCACGAGAAGGCTCGATAGCTTCTCTCAGTATATTCGCAGCTCGTTCAGCATCCTCCTGAAAAGCCCCATAAGAATTTCCCAAACGATAAAAATTAATGAGCCGGAGTACTTCTGATGATAGTATATTTCTGTATCTACTGCAAATTCTGAAATATGCCCTCGATATACTCCTTTGCACGTTGGTCTAAAGTTTTGTTCATGTCTGTGAATTTTAGTATTTTTGCTTTGTGATTGGTGGCTCCCTCACAAGTTAAGATATTTTCAACTCCGAAAGGCGATATGCAGAGAGCCACAATATTGCATATTGCTGTTTGTGGTTGATTGTTTTATGATGTTATGACAAAGCATAATAAGATTCAGATTTTCAATGAGCAAAAAGTTCGCACTGTATGGGACAGTGAACAGGAGAAATGGTATTTCTCGGTGGTTGACGTTGTCGGGGTGTTGAATGACTCCGATTATCAGACAGCGCGCAAATATTGGAAAAATCTTAAAAGCCGAATAAAGAAAGAAGGTGGTGAACTGGTAACAGATTGTTACCAGTTGAAACTTCAAGCCCCTGACGGCAAAATGCGTCTTACAGATGTAGCTGACCAACAGCAGCTTTTCCGAATCATACAGTCTATACCATCACAAAAAGCAGAACCCTTTAAGCGGTGGATGGCGCAAGTTGCATCTGACCGCATAGATCAGATCCAAGACCCGGAGCTTTCTATTCAACAAGCCGTCGAAGATTATCGTAGGCTCGGATATTCCGAAGAGTGGATAAATCAGCGCATCAAAGGGATCGAAGTGCGTAAACTTCTCACTGACGAATGGAAGCGTTGTGGAGTTACGGAAAGACAATATGGATTACTGACGGATATTATCACAAAGCAATGGAGCGGGATGTCTACAAAAGACTATAAGAGCTTTAAGGGCCTTCGCAAAGAGAATCTCCGCGACAACATGACAAATATTGAAATTGCTCTAAATATGCTTGCAGAGGCTTCCACCACCGAAATATCCAAACAAAACAATCCTAAAACGCTCAATCAGAACATAGGTGTTGCTGTGAGTGGAGGTAAAGTCGCCAAAGCCGCCCGCACGGAATTGGAAAACAGGCTTGGTCGCAGCGTCATATCTCCGGCCAAAGCAAGCGACTATCTTACCCCGCCCCAAAATACCGATATGATAGAATGAACTTATTGCGCGTTGGTCTATTGTCATGCTCATAGCCTTAGGCGTTTAAGCAAAAACACCAATGCAGCATCAGACGTTGGATTTTATTTATTGGCCTCAGATATACTTGTCACTTAGTGATATAGCCCATCTCTATCTTTTGGCACGGGTAATACGATCTTCTGCTTCACACATCGCTTGACAGTTCCCTATTTTCATTACCTAATCTTATTAAGTGGATATTTCTCACGACGAAACCATCCAATCATTTTTACAAGACTTCTCCTATATCCCGTCGTTCTCACCCATCATAAAACAAGAAAAATCAGACAGCAGATTCACTCTGACTATCTGATTTACTGAGGAGCGGTAAACGAGGCTCGAACTCGCGACCCTCAGCTTGGGAAGCTGATGCTCTACCAACTGAGCTATTACCGCATCTATTTTTGACGGCACAAAGGTAGAAATTCTTTTTCTTTTTTCAAAACAGGTGTGTTAATTTTTGAGAATTATCTCATCATTCATTGTCCCGATCTGCATCTAATAGAAGAGAATTCATTATTTTTGTAAAATGAAAATGGATAGACGCCACTTCTGTAAGGTCGCTGCTCTTGCAGCAGGTGCCATTGGATTAGGAGGACTTGACTCTAAAGCCGCCTCCGTTTCCAAGGGGTTCCGTATCACTGTGCTTCGTCGTGAATGTTACGAAGACCTTCAGGCTCTATTTCTCGACGACCCGGAGACAGGCAGATGTGAGAGATTGTCGACCGGACAGAGCTTTGACGTAGCTCCTGGAGCCGGATGCCCGGATGACTTCTGCCCGCTTGCGTTCAGATCGCTGACAGAATATATCAACAGCTGTCACAACTGCATTGAATCACACAACGGCACTATCATTGCATCATGTCCCGACGGATCCCGACCGGTAATATTCAGGATTGACTTCAATTATAATAGATGATCTTCCTGCGATCAAGGGTGTAAGAAATGTGCGGACGTCCTCCGGCCGACTGGGTGGTCCACACGGACAGACGCTCTGTCCAGTTGCCACGGTCGTCATCCTCTCTGTATATATTGAACACCGCCGTATGCTCGCCATCGATCAGCGGATCGGTGTACTGTCCGACTATCCTGTGTCTGTCGTCATAGACTGTCACGGCAAAATCCCCCATTCCGTCGCTTTCAACGACGTTGGCCGATACATGATGATAGCCCAAAGTATCCTTCAGGAATCCGCCATGAAGCCTGTAATGATTGGGGCGTCTGTCCTCCCAACGGACGATCCGTCCGAGATCGTCACGCTCTATCCTTTCATCCCTGCGCTGCACATAATTGCCAAGCGAGTCAAAGTATATTGTCGTCTGCAGACGATTGGCCACAGCCGTGTCAATCACCAAGGAGTCGGCTCTATGAATCACATTATAAAATGTTGTCTTTTCAACACGCTTGACCCGATGGATCAGCTCGAGAAGACTGAGATCCGCACTTTCAAAGGGCGAATCTCCGGAATCCTCAAGAGTGTATGGAGACACACTTCCTCCCGTCCCTCCACCGGCACAGGCCGGAAGCAACGGCAACACAAGCGCGACAAGGAGAAACGGGAGGAAATATTTCATATTCATGCCGGTTTAAAAGAGCAGAGTCTCAAGAGCATATACAGCTATACCGGACACATAGCCCACAAATGCGATCCATGTGAAACGGCGCAGATACCATCCGAAACTTATCTTCTCGAGTCCCATGACAACGACTCCCGCTGCCGAACCGATTATAAGCATCGAACCACCAACTCCTGCACAGTAGGCAAGCAGCTGCCAGAACAGACCGTCGACTCCGAAGTCGCCGGCCGAAGCTATCGGGTACATATCCATACATCCTGCCACGAGAGGTACATTGTCGACAATCGACGATACGACACCGATGACACCGGTGACAAGATAATGGTTGTTGTTGGAGACCTCGTTAAGCCAGATACCGAAAGCATTAAGCACTCCGGTAAGCTGAAGAGTAGCCACCGCCATAAGAATACCGAGGAAGAAGAGAATCGTGGCCATATCAATCCGCGAGAGCAATGCCGTCACCTTCAGATTCGAGTTTTCACAGAAGAGAGCGTTGCGGTTACATCTGTATTCACTCACGAGCCATAGCACACCGAGAGCGAGAAGAATACCCATGAAAGGAGCAAGGCCGGTGAGCATACGGAATATAGGCACGAAAATCAGACCACCCACTCCAAGACACAGGATGAGCATACGGTCGGAATTGTTGACCGCTCCCGGAGCCTCCGCGACACGCTCAGGCATCTTCAGCTGACCTTTAAGATATATCTGGGCACACAGAGCAGCGACAACCACCGATATAACCGAAGGAAGAATGAGCTGGGAGATCACACCACCGGTCGTAATCATGCCACGTATCCACAACATGATGGTGGTAACATCGCCTATCGGAGAGAATGCGCCACCGGCATTTGCCGCAATGACAATCATTCCGCCATAGATCATACGATCATTATTGTCAGCCACAAGCTTACGGAGCACCATGATCATCACAATCGATGTTGTAAGATTGTCAAGGATAGCCGACAGGATGAACGCCATGAAAGTGATACGCCACAGAAGAGTGCGCTTGCTCGTAGTGGCAAGAGCATCCTGGACGAAGAAGAAACCACCATTGGCATCGACAATCTCCACGATGGTCATGGCTCCCATCAGGAAGAACAATATCTCACAGGTATCTCCGAGATGCTCGAGAAGCTGCTCGGATACTTCCAGATTGCCAATACCCATCTGAGGGGCATATCCGGTGGCATACAGAGTCCAGCACACCACGCACATAAGGAGTGCGGGAACGGCCTTGTTGATCTTGAAGATACTCTCGAGTGCTATGCACAGATAGCCGAGGATGAAAAAGATTACTATTGCAGTGATCATTGTGAGATGTAAATAATTGAACGTTGTATCATGTGGCGTACCGGACGCCGGTCTGTTTAAGGTGTTATTTTCGGCTGCAAAGGTCGCAATAATCGAAAAAAAATCAAAATTATTACCACTTTAATTTACATACGGAATTTCCAAAAAATTTAATGCTCACGTCAACCGGCACTTGCACATATAAATAAAAATGCTTACCTTTGCAACGCCTTAGAGGTAGAAGCCGCAAGCTCCCTTTGGGCACGAGGATTGTCTTATGGTGTAATGGTAGCACTGCAGTTTTTGGTTCTGCCTGTCTTGGTTCGAATCCAGGTAAGACAACAGACATCAAGGGATTAAGTCTTTTAGGCTTAGTCCCTTGATTGCTGAATGCCCACAATGACAAATCCTGTCATTTTAGATTACGTTCAACAAAATTTCGATGACGATATTGATTCCGGGATGTTCGATGTATAGTCGAGATCCGTGTCAGTGTGACCATGATCGATAGCCATGCTCGAAGGAGCGGATGCCGGATTG
Source organism: uncultured Staphylococcus sp. (assembly GCA_964552825.1). Taxonomy (GTDB): domain Bacteria; phylum Bacteroidota; class Bacteroidia; order Bacteroidales; family Muribaculaceae; genus Duncaniella. Next base: position 31,315 of record CAZKIE010000024.1, read on the forward strand.
GGTGATGTCGTTGGTGATTTCAAGGCTAACTTTGGTGGTGAAAGTGTTGATGCGTAGCAGGTCGGGGATGGAAAACTGCAGGTGGGTGACGAGATCGTGTATGGGGTGGCATATACAGATGTGGCTCAGTGCCGGATGAAGCAGTGAACCCTCGGCCCAGCTCTGTCCGTCTTCCATTGAGCGGGAAAAAGCATGGTCCGGGTCGTTGCCAATCGAATCAACTTTCCATGGCAATACAGAAGCACCGCAATGTGAATGACTCCAATGCCTTGGCATTACGGCTACGATTGCCTCGTTGGCCAGAGCAAAGTCGGAGCCGTAGTATTCATCTTCCGGAAGATGAAGTACGGCCTCATCATCGCTACGATCGCCACGGACTCGCAACTCCGCCCATACTTCATAGTCGTCATCAAACTCGGGCATCTGCTTCATGGTGAGCATGGTCTGCCACAACATCGCAGCACGCGCTTTCATGTCCTCGACTTTCCTGAGCAGCATATCGTTCATTGCCTCAAATCTTGCTATCTCCGAGGGGGTTGCGAGAAACATACGATCGAGGTAGGAGGCGCGATCCGCCAAGAGCGATTCCACCTTGTCCTTCAGGTTTGGTATATTATTCCATCGGCCATTCGTGTCAATGACTTCACGTATCTTGGATTCAATCTTCTGCACCTTGACGCGAAGGATGTCAGGGTTCTTTATCCGGCTCATGATTACTCGGCTGCTGGTTTATTTATGTCGTTTCATCAATCGTTCTGTTTTCAAATTCACCAATTAAGATTCCGCCGTTGCGCTCAATTAAGCGATGTATCGCTTCTACGCACGACGGGTGTAGGTTGTGACCAGTTATATCCACCATTTTCAGCGGAGCATCGTTGGCAAATGTTATCCTTTGTACATCCGGACCCAGATAGCCACAACACGAAAATGTCTCGAACTTGTGGCATTTGGATAAGTCTAATGCCTTAATCTCTTTTGACTCAGCCGAAAATGTAAGGTCCTTTAAACATGGGCATTTTGAGAAATCATATTCCTTTCCAAGGCTGATAGTCAGGTTGAGAATTTCAAGAATGGGATTGTCAATTATCACTCTCTTAGTTCGTTGTGCCATAATTTCAATAATTGATGGAGCCTGACTGAAATCCATCAACTCATAGTCGCAATCACCACCCGTTGGATTAGCGAAATCAATCCTATCGGCGGTGATATGCGCCTCTACAACAAAGAGCATCAATGGGCCTTTCGGATAAGTATGTCGCGCTCTGATTTCATTACCATGGAAGGTTTCACTCTTCCCATCACCCCAATTTATCTGTACTGACGGATTTATTCCTGACAATATGAAATCCATGCCATAGACATCGCCCTCTGTCCAATCAATCGGTCTTATATGTGCTGTTATCTTCTCCATTGTCAATCGTTTTGCATTTCGGGCAGATATTCAGCAAAGAGGTGCAGCCCATAATATATTTCATCGGGCACTGACTCCCAGCCATTCTTGTCAATCACTTGCTGTCTGTCTCTAATCCATTCCCAAGACTTGACCATAGCATTGAGGGCTTGTCCCCATTGTGAATGTGCAGAAATTCCACTATTTGCGGTATTGAAATTCCTCGGTCGTGGATAACTATACATCCTGCGGAAATATTGCGGACTGAAGATGCTATGGTTCGCAAACCATATAAATGTAGGTAGTATTGTTTTAGCTAAGGTCCTGTCGAGATTTATAAGTTCCTCATACGAGAATCTGTGATAACGTTCTTCCTCATATTTCTCTTTTGAGAACGTATAGTGGTGGTTATTAAGGTATGGCAGAACGTTGGCGAACAGGTGGAGATTATTCAATAGTGAAACGATTACATCGCCACGTTCAAAATCAATTTCTCGTCCTTGATACTCAAAACCTTCCAGATAATAGTGGTCGGTGACTTGCTTGTAGTAATCTGTCAGCAATCCAAACGCATCCAACATATTGTTGAAATGCTCTTTCCCAACGGCTTTGACAGGATAGATGTCAAACTGTATAAAACCGGCCGGTGCATTGGGAATGTCGGCAATCTGCATGAATTCTTGTAGCAATTGTCCGGCCTCGCCTGCAACGTAGGCGTAGAAGTGCCATACATTCTCGCGGTAGATAATTTCTTCCGTTTCATTACGTTCGCTGTCGGGCATACTTTTATGCTTTATATCCTTCTGTCGTTTCATGGTTATCGGGTATATGATAACTTCTCGATGTAATCTTCATAGATGCCATTGTTACATTCGATTATTCGTCGGATTGTTGAGATGCAATCATCGTTCAATTTGCAGCCTCTTAGGTCGGCATACTGTAACGGACAGTCTTCATGTAATTTTATGTTTTTCAGAGCCGCACTGGAGCGACCACATACTCTGAGACTTTCCAATTTTGGGCAGTTTGACAGATCAAGTTCCATGACGTGCGGGCCGCATCCGATAGATAATTCCCTTAGATTGACGCAACTCGACATATCAATCTCATGCGCTTCTATTACATAGATTTCAAGCCTTTTCAATGCCGGATTGTTCAGTTTTATATCACTACAATGTTTGATAAAGGCTGAGATGATGTCAGGGGCTTCACTGAAATCAACCAACTCATATTCGCAGTCTCCGCCACAAGATTCGATGTAGTCTATGATGTTGTTCTTCACCACATCTAACACTACCTCGTGAGATTTCTTTGGCTCCTCCGTATAAGTATGTCGACTTTCAAAATCCCACGATGAAAATGCATCGCCACATTCATCGCCAAAAGTCAACAGCATACCCGGCCACTCCCCAGTTAGGCGAGCGCGTATCACGTAGCTGGCAACTTTCTTATCGCCAAACGGACGGACAAGAATCTTTACCTTGTTGTTGGTATTAGTAAAAACTGTTTTTCTCATAATGCCGCAAAGTTATGGCTACCAATTGTCACTTCGCGGCAGAAGCGAAATTTTATTCAGTTCTTTTGTTGATATATTCAACAAGCTCATTCAAAAACATATCTACCGTGCCTTGATAGCCGGAAATCATTGAATGATTTAATAAGATTCCATATTGGTCTTTAATGATGCTGACGAATTTATCACAATCGAGTCCGGCAATTTGCAGAGAGTTGTTTTCACAATACCAATCACGAGGAGAACAGCTATATGCAATCCAATCGAAATAATTATCACTTGGAATTTCAATGCTTTCATCAAATCCTTCGCTCAACTCCGCCGCAAGTTCTGCAAGCGTGTTTACCTGCTCAATATCATTCTGCCATTCAAACACGGTTACACATTCAGTTGAAATTGCGAAGCCATCCCCGAAATCCTCCAATTCAAACTCAGCATCATGAAGATCAAGTGAAGAGTTCTGAACAATATATTCTATAACTCTTTCATAATCTATATATATTTCCTCCAAAGAAATACCTAAAGGAACATAATTGGCCTCTGCACACTCATCAAAGATCCGCAATGCCTTATCGTAATCAATCTCCGATGTCGCTATTATCCCGAGTCTGCTATCGGGATTCGGTTTTGATGGCAGCGGATCCACACTTAGGCAAGCTTCACTTCCTATCGAATCAGCCACTTGACCAACGCAATAATCAATTAAATCCTTGACTGTCAGTGAATCATTCAGACAGGCATTTTCACCATCTCCTTGAATATAAAAGTCATCTGATATGGGAATATTCAGATTATGCTCAATTGTCATAATCAATTCAAGCACATCAAGTTGGTCACAGCCCAAATCCGTTGCAATGGATGTGTCACTATATATTTCATCACAATCCAAGAGATTCCGTATTATCGAAGTAATTGTATTCTGTACAAAACCTTCAATGTATGCTAAATTCATTATGATAGAAATTTATGTTATTTCACTTTCTCCACTTTCTTTGAGCCGCACTTCGGGCAGTGCGGAGCGGAGATAGTCAGGATAAAGCCACCCATCTTATGAATGAACAGATTGCCGCAGTCGCGGCATTTGTATAGCTGTAGCTCAAGCATGAATTTGACATTTAGAAATATAAATCTTTATCCGTTGGGGCTGTCTGGCAGTAACTTTCGGACTTTTTGATGAGTTTCCCTCGTTGCCAACTATAGCGCTTTTGATTTTCCGGTGTAGACGGAATGTCATCCGAACATATTCCCGCACTACTCCATATATGTATGATGCCACTGTCCGATTTTGTAATAAAACTTAAAGCGCCTAAACAGATTATTTTGCCATATTTTGCAATGGAGATATGTTTGACAAACCGTCCATTTATATCGTAAAGTGAATAGGCTATACTGTTACTAACTATAAAATAAGTCATGCCGCAACCTACGCCTTCGTAGTTAGTGGCCGTCAAAGACGCTGCTTTAAGGTCTATAGTGCGATTATATTTTACATTATCGACACGCGAATCCCCCTCGTAGTTGATTTTTGCTACCGGGAAGATAATGGATTTCTGTACGTGTCGGCCATAGAGATTAGCAACACCCAAGCCTCCGTTAACATCATACTTATTGAGGTTAACCTTAACAGATTTAATGTAAATCGCATCTACGATGGGGTCTATCTCCTCAGAATATTCTTCTATCATTTTATATTTTCTTCTATCTTGTTTATGCATTAATCAATGACTTCTTTAACGGTAAGATTCGTCTTAACCTCCTGATTGCCTTCAATATCAATATTAAAGAAGAGGGTATCGTCAATATTGATGTTTAATACGTATTCAATTGTAAAAATGATTTCAATACAATCTAACTCATCACATCCAAACCTTTATCATCAACCCCAGCGGATGTTAAATCCAAGGGGAGCTCACCATCTAATTGGAATAAACTCTTGATAACAAATGTTACACTATTTTCTGCCAATACTTTTATGTAATCTTTATTCATGATATTTAAGTTCAAATGATTTTGTGTTTTCTAAGTAATTGGCACATGGCCACGCCTCCGAAGTGAATGATGTTGCCGTGAATTTCCTGAGGAACGAGATATAGCGTCTCGCAGTCCACGTCCTCATGCCACGCGAGATTTTTCTGACCCATCGGGGAATGGTCGTTGGCACTTTCCTTGATTGCCTTGACTTCATCGACGGTCTTGCCGAGCTGCCGGGCTAACTGAGCGAAAGCAGCTTCGTGGAGAGCCTCTCGGTCGGACGACGAGACAAGTTCGGCAAAGTTGGGCAGTTTGACACTGTACCACGCAATATCCTCGAAGCGGAATCGCCCACGCTCGCAACGCAGTCCCGTAAAGCCATGCTTGCGCTTGATTTCACACCAAGTCAGGCCGTGGAGATTGGAGTACGACTTGTTTGGCGGCGTATAGTCATCGTCAGGAATCCAAACGGAATCGCACACCTCACCCGTCCAACGGCCATTGCTTGTAGGGCGACCGTAATATTTGTCGCCCAACTCCTCGACCGCAGCTGCAATCCGAGGATCAAGCTCAGCCCAAGCCGCCTCCTTCTCCGCCGCCGGACAGTCATAGTCCAACCACATCAGCAAGCCGACAAGTGATTTGGCCGATTGGCGAGTACTCCCTGAATTGAATTTTGTAATTACCATTCTCGCTCAGAAGTCAAGCTCAAGAGGTTTCTCTTTGGAGTATGAATCCCAATTATTTACGACATCCTTGAAATCCGATAGTGGGCTTGAAACAACAATCGAGCTGATACCACGGAGAGCAGCAAGAACCATCTCCCGGTCATTGGATTTCATGGCATTGTCCAATACACAGTAGTGAGCGGCGAGACCGGAATGACGATCTTTGAAGACGTGTTCAAGTGTCGATCTGCAGAACTCATACTTAGATGCAATCTGCGCAAGCTGAACTTCAGACGAGGCACGTATGGCTGCAATATTTTGCTCTACCATTAGACTTGTATTATACACATCAAGAGCCTGCTTTGCCAGATCAATGCCCATTTCAGCAACTTTCAGCTTGGCATCTACCGAAGTCAATCCGCCTTTATCACCGTTATTACGTGCAATAGCAGTATTATCGCCGCTCATCGGCATGATTTCGAGTGATTCATTACTATTGCACGAAGCAACCTCGCAAGGAAATGCTCCGGATTCGTTCTTAACCAAAGATTGCGAGTCCTCATATTCCACAAGTGCGGGTGTCTTCTCCTTACGTTTAAATGGATTCCACATACTAAATCAAAGTTTTGCTGTATTAATTTTGTTATATTCAGAACATACTTGCGCGAGATGTATTACGGCTCTGCGGAAGGCCACGTCCGAACTGTCCTCCTCGCTAACCTTAGCTTTGAGGAAAAATCCACGGAACGATGGTTCGTCGTCAAAGACCCTATCACGCAGATCCACATAAGCCCGCCAAAAAGCTTCATTCGCCTTATTCAACGCAATGATCAACTCTCCGGCGCGGAGTATCTTAGCCTGCGATTCTGTCACCGCATTACAGATATCGCGGAGCTGGGAGATGGCCTCCGCACACTGCCGATTTGCTTCTTCACAGGCTTTTTGGGCAGCATTGACTGCATTGAGAGCCGATGAAAGCAGCGAAACTCCAACACCGATACCAATAGCCCATGGACCTTTCATGCCCATAGACAGGAGCATCGAAGAACTCTTTATAGCTGAATTGGTAGTCGACTCCCAATCTATACCACACTCGATAGCGGCAACCGATTCTACTGACGTTGTCACCGCCAACCGGTCAGTGTTCAACTCCACATCGCTCACCAACTCCTGCGTTTTACCATTTGAGGCAATAGCCATAGTGATCAACTCTTTTGCCAATGCAAAGTTGCGGTATGCGTTTGATCGTGACTCAGCAAGGATCGTGTTAAGCTTCTCACACATTTCGGCATAATTGTTTTGCGCTTTTTCAGCTATTCTTGCCTGTGCTTGAATTTCCCTTGCACGCTGTTTTTCGAAATTGAGCCAAGGATCATTGCCGGTGAAAGCTCGCCCTATACGTGTCAAGAACCCTTTCTCACCCTTGAATTCCCGTTTGTGAATAGTCTGGATCTGCTTCAGAGTAGAACTCAGATTGGCAGCCTCTCTATTGGCCGTGGGAGCCACGGATTCTCCGAATTTCATTATTGGAGTCTTTGAGTTTCGCAGAATTATATCCTCATGTTTATCATGACGATAATATGTATGGTTCAACTCATAGCATCTCCATGGAATCCACAAGAAATCAAATAACAAAAGGACAACCATTAACGACAGACAAATATTGCTGAACGGGCCTATGGTCCATAGGCACCATGTAGATGGATAGAACAAAAACACCGAAGCTTCTCGAATATTGGCAACCAACAGACAAATGACCAGAGCCGGATATATGAGTCCGAACTTGGATCTAAGAGCATACCGATGGGCTCCCAACCATCCCAAAAACAACCAGTCAAGCCATACGAGATATTTATTCCAATATGTAGCACGGTCATATCTGGTCTTGATATCTTCGTCGGCAAATCCTATACAACCCAAAGCCAAAATGGCAGCAAACACACCCCATCCTATATACATCCATACGTGGTAACGCTCCCAAGCGACCAATCGTTTCCGAGTCTGCGTGAACTGAGTAGGGGTCAGTTTGTCTCTATTGGCAATAAGCTGACCATATAGTCCAGCTGTGGCAGCGTCTATGCCACCTTTAGTCCATACATGACGTGTCTCCCTACCCAGAGAGTCGTAAGCGATGCCATAACCATCATACAATCCCTTGGAGAATTTTCCCACATATATCTTATTCCCGATTGAGTCATATAAAATACCTTTGCCCTCAAAACGATTATTTTTGAATTTCCCATCATACTTCACCGACGAGCCATCTCCAAAATAAAGCTTGCCTTTCCCATGATACGATCCATCCTTAAATTCACCCTTATATACAAGTATATCGTCACGGTAATACACGCCCTTACCGTCAAGGTTACCCTTGTCGAAATAGCCTATATATTTGGACGATCCATACACCCTGGCACCAAACCCACACAAATGATGTTTTTCATCAAGTTTACCCACAGTGAATCTATTTAGATTCGAGGGCTTGTCAACCGCTCCGCTGTAGATGGTCAAATTCTTTGTGAAATCATTATCATTATTGAAGTTATCCTTAAAAGTGAGCACACCTTTCCCATTGGCAACACCCATCTCAAGGGTATCACCACTCCAGGTATAATCTCCGCCAAAGAATGAGTCCGGGTCATGATACACTAACGCGCCCTCTGTCGTTTTATGCCATCCGTCCATATCGCTGCTACATGAACATAGCAAAGAGGCAAAAGCCAATAGGGCAAGAAAATATCGGTTCATAACATTGGTCAAAATATGGTAATTAGAAGGTATATTTTTGCAGCATGAGATAGAGTATCCCGCAGTCCACATCTTCACGCCACATCTATCCTAACGGTATTTAGTGGGACTACTTTAAATCCATATCCATATTCCCGATATGATTACGGCCACCTCAATAAGCCAAATTAATAATCCGGTTATCATATTGACGTGAGGATACAAAATCCCAAACAATGGGCTACAAAGTGCACCAGTTATATCAGAAGCACGACGCCCTGCAAATAGATTGAAAATAACATCAATAAGTAGCACAAAAGCTACGCAAGACCAAATAATTTTTATCGCCATTGTTATTAAAGTTTTAAGTTTATAGAGTTAGAATATTTTAAGTTCTGATTCATTGATATGTCCGAACCATTCAGTAAGTTTTCTTCTTGCCTTGGAATGAATATCGGGAGTGATATTGTCCCACACAGCTTTCAATGCCCACGTTATCGCAGCCAAGTCATCGGTATAACCAACCATAGGAATTGCATCCGGAACCAAATCCAAAGGTAGGATGAAATACCCGATTGCTCCATAGATTTTTGCTTTGTCTGCTGTTGAGGTATTTGGGTCTATTGCCACATAATATAGCAACAAGACGCCATACACCACCTTTACTCCGGCCTTCTTTGCCACATTTGCAATTTTCTCCCACATTGCCGTGGGGTTGAAATATTGCTGATAGACAAGATAGTCTGATAACTGTTTAGCCATCTAATTCTTCGTGCTTATTTCTTTATCAGATCTGCTAAAAGATTAAGAACACCCACACCTAATGCTGATTTAGGATTGCAGTAAGGGCATATCCACGCTTTTGATACATAGGTTTTGCCACATTTCGGGCATACTTTTGGCGTTGCTACGTTCATATTCTATTATTTTAGTCTAATTTAGTGAATTCGAAATCGTTTTGGTTGCAGCAGGCTTTGGCGTAGTCAAAGGCGTAGAGGCGCTAGTAGGCCTCGCGGATTTCCTTGGCTCCGTTGGTGAATGGGTTGCTGCAATGTATGGCCGTGGTGACGGTGACAGTCATCTCTGGAGTGAGAACTGTGCTGTTTGTGCGCTTGATGCGCTTTGGTGTTACTTTGAATACTCGTGACATGATTGATTCGAGTTGAAAGGGTTAACGAAAAAGGACGTTATGACTATTGTCTGCTGTCCATCATTCAATGGGCTTGCCGCGGCGCGAGGCTTAGGCAATTCCGGCCAAGGAACCCGTCTATGGAATGGAAGTAGACTGATAGTCTCACGTCCATTCCGTATATACATGACGCTGAAGCAGCTATATATAGGGGAGTGAGCATCAGCCGCTTCGTCCTCCATAAATCTGGCCGGATTTTCTTGAATGGGACTCAGCAATAATGCTTTACTATGTATTTCCGATGCATCAGCCCACTCTTGAGTATTTGAACCGCATCCGGATTCACAAAGTTATACATTATTTTTTTACTGAGGCTCACTCCGAGATATGTTTTAAAACATAATTATCTGAGTATTTCGCCGTCGGGGCCGTACATATCGGCTAATCCTGTGATTCCGAGTCCAAATTCGCGGTTAAGCCACAGGGTGGCATCAAGAGTGGTCAGATACATACATATACCGATGACAGGCATTGCGACAAGGGCAACCGGCAAGGCTATCTTCCAGTTGACGGAAGCGAGATGAAGCTCACGGTCTTTCAAGAGCCGCAAGCCGAGATAGGCGAATAGGCCATCACTTAGAATGCCTATGGCATAAATGGCGATTAGCAGAAGCAGGTTCATGATTTATTTCGTTCTATGATTTTATTGCCATACCACACCATGTCGTCGCGAAGCCATTGCGGGGAGAGGACTTCGGCATCCTGGCCGAGGCGCAGCAGCTCGTGCTGAAATTCATATTCCGGGCGCAGGCGGAAACGGTAGTCGGAATATTCATCGGTTTTATAGACGAGCGTCTGCGAATGATGCAACGGTGTCCCTTCGAAATACCTACGCTGCTTGCCGTAGACCCGCACAACAACATCCTCCACATCAAGGTCGGGGTCGATGAACACGCCAACCACTTCGGAGAACATTTTGCTGATCTCATCACCATCTTCCGGTTCAAAAATTTTGTCGGTTAACTCAAGATTGACAATGCGGTCAAGGGCGAAAGTGATGAGGGAATCCTCGTCAACCTTGCTGCATATCAGATACCAGCGGCGACGATATTGCTTCAGACCGCGCGGCTCAATCAGCCATTCGGTCTCAACGTCCGGACGATTGTAGCTCCGATATGTCATGGAGAGGGCGCGGTTTGTGGACATTGCTTCGACAATGACCGACAGATGCTCCATGCCTCCGGGGGTATCTTCAAACATAATCCTGCTTTTTATACCTTCATGTGTCATCAGCTGGTTGTCCAAGGCCAGTCCGTTGAATAGCCACGAGGTGAACGACGGGTGGTCGAGTTCGGAGGTGTCTTTTATATAATAGGTGTTGGTGGCGCGGTCACACGCTATCTCTACGCCGAAGAGGTCGGCGATGGCTTCGCGATGGCGGTGGAAGGTGCGCTCGGGAATCTCCCCCTCATGGTCGGGGTTGAGAGAATAGTTGTCGAGCCACCGGGCATTGATGTCATCGAGCGATATATGTCCCGCCCGACGGATCGTATCAACAAGCCAGACATAACGGCGTATGAGTCTTACGGATGTAGCCATTTTCTCGTCATTCATTTAATTTACGCAGCAAAGATAGTACATAACATTGCCACTTCACGGCAGAAGTGAAAAAATTTTTCACTTGATGACAGTATTTTGCCAAGAAAAAAATGAGCGGGCAAGTTGTCGAGGAAGGGCAACTTTTGTGATATTTCGTGAGAGTCAGTTTTGCTTCGATTAAAACTCCAACGGCCTGTTGGGGCTTTGCAATCCCTTGAAAATCCGAAGAAAATCATTAACTTTGCAACATAAATACAATGAGCCAATGAGACCAGTAAGCCTTTCAATTTTTATAGATGATATTAGAGGGATCGTGCGGAAATACCGCATCGAAGCCGCTAAGTCTATTAATATTTCCATCATTCATGAACGTTGGGAGATTGGAAAGCGTATAGTGGAAGAGGATCAAAAAGGAGAGTTACGCGCTGAATATGGGACAAAACTGCTGGATGTACTTTCTAAAGAATTGACCATTGAACTTGGTAAAGGTTATAGCTACCGCAGCCTTGCGTACTATCGCTTATTATATGCATATTTCCCGGATTGGGAGATTTTGCAGACGCGTCTGCAAAATCTTACATGGTCTCATATTCAAGCAGTTCTCGGAGAGAGAACAGAAGCGGGTCGCAATTGGTACCTTAAAGAAGCAGCCGAACAAATGTGGTCGGTCAAGACGCTGGAACGAAATGTCGGCTCACAGTATTATCATCGTCTCTTGGCTTCTCCACAAAAGGATGAAGTTGTGTCTGAAATGGAGAGCCTTACATCCTCGCAAGAATATGCGACTATATCTCCAGAACAATATATCAAATCGCCGGTAGTCACAGAGTTTCTTGGTATTGCAAAAGACAGCAGCTATACTGAGAGCGACCTCGAAAGTGCCTTGATAACCCATCTTCAGCAATTTCTGATGGAGCTTGGCAAAGGCTATGCCTTTGTAGAGCGTCAGCAACATATAGTAACAGACATCGGAGATTATTACATTGATTTGGTTTTCTATAACTATCTTATGAAATGCTTCGTCTTGATTGACCTCAAAACCACGAAGATAAGCCATCAAGACATCGGCCAGATGGATATGTACGTAAGGATGTACGATGAGTTGAAACGTCCGGAAGGAGACAATCCAACTATCGGCATACTTCTCTGTGCTGAAACCAGCGAAGATATTGCCAAGTACTCAATCCTCAACGGCAGCAAACAGCTATTTGCCTCAAAATACCTGACCTACCTCCCCACAGAAGAAGAACTCCGCTCCGAAATCGAAAACCAAAAACGTCTTTACTTTTTGCAGAAAGGCGAGAATAGGCAGATGGATAAATAAAATTTGATATAGACAATATTTCTAATCGGAAGCCATGTTGCCGATTGCGGATGTAATTTTGCAGCGAGAACAAATTCCACTGCATTATGGCATACGATGATCAATACGGAAATAGCAACCCGCCTTATTCGCTTTATCAGAGTGAATACGGACTTTGGGGTCTGATTGACCGCGATGGTGTAAAGCTGCCGGCCGTGTTCAGTAGGGTTGAAGACAGGTTTTCATGTGTGCCGTGGGAGGTGGTTTCCTTTAATCCTGACGAAGGGTTTGATTTGCTTTCATGGTATGACCCTTCTGAGGTCTGGTTTAATTTTACTTTTAATGATTCGCGTTACCCGGATGAATTTGGTGCGTATCTGTGGAAATCACCATGTGACATTTCAGACTACGAAACTGAAATCAGAAAGCTTTTGCCTGCAGAAAGTCATTGGATAATTGAATATTTGCATGAAACAAACCGAATCATCGCCATTGACGATGAC
>CAZKIE010000025.1:0-43925 GCA_964552825.1 uncultured Staphylococcus sp.
CTTTCTCGGATTTACCCGCCGGAAAAGCTCTGCAAAATTACGCACTCTTATCGAATCACGCAAATCTTACCGGATCTTTTAACACCATTTTAACACTCGACCGCCGAACTTTTCATTCCGGCTACGGGTTGTTATCTATTGGCGCCGCCTCCGCGACTGGCTCGCTTCCGAAAAGCGAGTGCAAAGGTAGACATTCCGGAATTACCCACCAAATATTCACGCCAATTTAACACTTATTTAACAGTCGCAGGCACTCTGACGTCATACATTGAACAGGAAATGCATGATATCGCCATCCTGCACCACATAGTTCTTACCCTCGACAGCCATTTTACCGGCTTCACGGACTGCGCTCTCACTGCCAAGGGACACATAGTCGTCATACTTGATGACCTCCGCACGTATGAAACCCTTCTCAAAATCGGTATGTATTATACCCGCACAGCGCGGAGCCTTGCTTCCGTTGATGAAAGTCCACGCCCTCACCTCATCGGGGCCTGCCGTGAAGAATGTCTTCAGATTAAGCAGCGCGTATGCCGCACGTATAAGTCTGGCAACACCGGACTCCTCGAGGCCTATCTCAGCAAGAAACTCCCGGCGCTCCTCATAAGTGTCAAGTTCGGCTATCTCACTTTCAGTCTGGGCGGCAACAATCAGAAGCTGCGCATTCTCATCCTTTATGGCCTCCCGGACCGCCTCGACATACTTGTTGCCGGTGACAGCGGATGCGTCATCGACATTGCACACATACATCACAGGCTTGCTCGTGAGCAGAAACAGCTCGCGGGCAAACTTCTGCTCATCCGGAGTCTCAAGTTCGACGGAGCGGGCAGGCAGTCCCTGCTGGAGAGCGTCCTGAAACTTCTTCAATACCTCATATTGCATCTTAGCCACCTTATCGCCGCCGGTCTGTGCCTGCTTCTGTGTCCTCGCTATACGGCTTTCTATCGTCTCGAGATCCTTGATCTGAAGCTCATAGTCGATTATCTCCTTGTCGCGTACCGGATCCACCGTGTTGTGGACATGAGTGACATTATCGTCGTCGAAACAACGCAACACGTGAAGAATGGCATCTGTCTCGCGGATATTGGCCAGAAATTTGTTACCAAGCCCTTCCCCCTTGCTGGCGCCCTGGACGAGTCCCGCTATATCCACGATCTCAACCGTTGCCGGCACGATGGAACGGGGATTGCACATCTCCACAAGTTTGTTAAGACGCTCATCGGGCACCGTGATAACACCCACATTCGGCTCTATGGTACAGAATGGGAAATTGGCCGACTGGGCCTTTGCGTTGGAAAGACAATTGAAGAGGGTCGACTTACCTACGTTGGGAAGTCCTACTATGCCGCATTGAAGTGCCATGATATTTTACAGATATACTTTATTCTTGTTTTAACCGCTGCAAAGGTAACAATTATTTATGACATGATGAAAATGAATTGTCAGGATGGGCCATGAAGATATAGAAACGAGCCAGTGCTTCCACAGGAGCATCAGCCGGACGCAGACGCAGCAACCTGATGCCGTCACGTTCCGGATCATCCACACCTTCGTCGGCAAGAACGACGTCCACTCCTCCCCAGTGCCTGTCAAGATCAGCAAAGACAGCATCATACGACATGGAGAGACAAAGTCTCGCACCCGCCGACTGCGACAGCGAGGTAGCCTCTCTGCGCGCCGCCGACATCAAGGCCACGCTGATACCGAGATCCCGCGCCTGCCTGACAATCTCGGCTGCCAACGGACTCAGGGATCCGCTGACGACGAGAATCCTCATAGGAGGAAAGGGCACCACCATATCACCTGCACGTCCTGCAACTGCCCGAGGCGACATTCCCGCACGCCGCCTCACCGACAACCGTCCCGAACGATAGTCGTCCATCCGTTTCTCAAGATAATTGTCTGCCATCTTACAAATTTTGGCACAAAAATACGCAAAAATCACTAAATTTGCACCCCGAAACGAAAAAGACACATCATTATGAACGCAGCCATACTTCGCCAAAAGCTAAAGCCTTGGATGCTACCCATCGCGATGCTCGGAGGGATACTGTTCCACGGATTCATGGATGCCATATCATTCATCGCACCCTATCTGATATTCGTGATGCTTCTCATCACATTCTGCCGGGTCAAACCGGAAGAGTTCAAAGTGACACGTCTTTCCGCCGGGCTGATCACAGTCCAGATCCTCGGAGCCATCGTGATCTACTTCCTTATCCTGCCATACAGCAAAGAGGTTGCCGAGGGAACGTTTATCTGCGTGTTCTGTCCGACAGCCACCGCCGCGCCGGTGATCACAGGAATGTTGGGAGGGAGTGTTCCGCGTCTTGCCACCTTCTCTATCATATCAAATGTATTCGTGGCCGTACTGGCTCCGATACTGTTTACCTTCATGGGGAGCGGAGAGACGGACTACACCTTCATCGAATCCCTCACGCTTATAGCCACCAAGGTTGTCCCGCTGATCATATTGCCGCTCTTCACAGCGTTCGCATTGCTCAAATTCATGCCCAAGGTGCATAGTGCGATCTCCTCACACCAAAGCCTGTCATTCTATATATGGGCCGTCTCGCTGTTCATTGTCGTAGGACGGGCGGTAAGCTTCGTGATGGATGAACCTGCTGAAATGATCCCTGAGATGATCATACTCGCCATCTCATCGCTCGTGGTATGCTGCGGGCAATTCGCAGCAGGCAGACGCATCGGCAGGCGGTTTGGCGACAGGATAGCGGGCGCACAGGGCCTCGGACAGAAAAATACAGTCCTTGCCATCTGGATGGCGCTCACTTATTTACACCCCATCGCATCCGTAGCTCCGGCTGCCTACGTGGCATGGCAGAATACGATTAATTCCGCCCAGTTATATTTTAAGGTCAGACGCGAGAACCAATCACCCGCATGAAATGTTGAATCATAAAGGCCGTTTTTAAGCCTTTTTAGTTAAAATTCACTATCTGTCATGGCAGTCAACTCAATGTATGAAAGCCTCCTCACCCTGCCGCTGTTCAAAGGTCTGAGCTACACGAGGCTATCGGAAATCGTCGGCAACACCCGGCTGGCATTTCTGAAATATCTCCCCGGAGAGACAATAGTAACCGGAGGCGAACCGTGCACGCAGATCAAATTCATAATAAACGGGGATGTCAGACTGACCATAACCAACTCCACCGACCGGTTCAGAGTTGCACAGACGCTCAAGGCTCCGGCTCTGATATCACCGGATTTCCTGTTCGGACGTCACACAGAGTATCCCGGAACAGCCAAGGCCATTGACACAGTCTCGATCATGCAGATAGAGAAGTCTGATCTGATACGGTTGCTGCAATCCGACGAAATCTTCATATTCAACTACCTGAATATGCTGTCGACCAATGCACAGAAGGCAGTGGACGGCATAATAGCCCTCACATCCGGCTCACTTGAAGAACGGATAGCCTACTGGATCATCGCCCTGACCCAGCTCGGATCGGAGGACATAGTGTTCTCCGCACGTCAGAGGGATATCTATGCACTCTTCAACGTCCAACGTTCCTCTTTCATAGCCACACTCGACTCCATGAAAGAGAAAGGGATCATCGACTACTCGGCCAACGAGATACGCGTGAAGTCACGCCGCGAACTCCGCTCCCTCCTGCTCAAGGACACGGAGTAAACGTCCGTTGAACGCCGCGATCATAGTCGACGAGAGAATTCGAAGTCTTTGATATTCTACCGGCTGTTGCAAATTATTTATCCTAAAAACAAGATGTTGTTGCTAAATTTTTTTAACTTTGCAGTGACATTTTGATTAAAAAGAAGCGTTATGCTTTCTTGTAGTGTGAAAACGTAGGAAATTTTCAAACTGAGTACAAGAAAAGCACGACGAGCTCGCGCTGTATAGCGTGGGCTTCCGTGTTGTTGTACTCACCGGTTTCCTACGACCCTCGCACTACTACAGCATTGGTGGCCCACGTTTCTGCATTTATTTCGCCCAAGGGTCGCAGGCGTTAAAAAGCAATGGAAAAGTTTTTTGCTGTTATTTTATTAGCCATGATGACACTGCCGTCGGTCAGGGCTGATAAAACCGTGAGGTTTGACTACCAGACCTCTGAAGCACGTACCATCGACGTGTATCCGTCCACCTATATCCAGCCGCTTGTGGCTGAAGTGGTGGTTGATACCAAAACCGGACGCATTCACGACACGTGGACCCTGTCGGCGGTTGACTTCGAATCGCGCCGTCATCCCAACGACGATATGGCTACGATTCAAAACCTGCGCGCTTACGGTCTATTCAAATCTTCCGAAAAGCACAATTGCGATTTGATTGTCGCAGCCACATTCGACATCAAAATCTCCGACCAAGGTGTCATTATAAACCTCGTTGGTTATCCGGCCAACTTTGACAACTGGTCGACTGCAACCAAAGCCGATTACAATTGGATAAACATAGAAAGAGGCGACAAAACCGTTGCTCCAGAAGAAAACGGTCAAGAAAAGAAGAAATAAGGATATGAAACGATATATAGTTTTGCTGCTCGTTGCGATTATCACAATCGGCGCAGCGTCAGGACAGATTGTCCGCTCTACATCAAGCCGTATCACAGTTGAAAAAGAAAAGAAAGAGCCACAAGCAAGTTTCGGTGACAACTGGGTTGTAAAAGTCGGTGGCGGTGGTATAGTGATAAATCGCGAAAAAAATGAAGGTCATAAAACTTTTGGTGGCTATGACTTATCGGTTGGCTATCAGCATGATTTGCATTTTTATGGGACGTATGTCGGTGGACAAGCCGGTATTGGTTCCGCTATTTATGAGAACAAAGTAGACTATTATAATAGCGCAACCATATTCTTAGGTCCTACTTTGGGTCTAAAACACACCATGGGTGAAAATACCATTTTCGATGGCCATATAGGTGTCGGTTATGAACGACTGATTCACGACAAACATACCGATGATTCCAATCGTATATGCTGGGAATTAGGCCTTGGTCTATGGTATAAACGAATGTTGTTTGAAATCGAGTATCGCGGTTCTAATGGCGAAGTACTTAACTCGGGTATACTTTTCAATTTAGGATTTAAATTCTGATATACTTGTAATATTCCCGGCACGTCGGTTCGCTGCGCTCCGACGTGTCGGGAATATTTGTTTACGCCCATCTTTTGCCACTCTCCATTACGCTCATTTGGTGTATGGCTATTTGGTTGAGTTTTATAAGACACATAAAAAATCATATTTTTTTTGTACTTTTGCGGAAACAAAAAAGTAATCTATGAAATATGACAATATTCCGGCCCGAATAGAGGCCTTCCGCGCTGCGATGAAAGAGGCAGGACTCCAGGCCGTGATCCTTCCGCGTACCGATCCCCATTTGAGCGAATACATCTCCGGCCACTGGCATATCGTCCGTTACCTGAGCGGCTTCTCGGGTTCGGCCGGTACAATGGTGATCACCACTGACAAGGCTCTCGTATGGACCGACAGCCGTTATTTCCTACAATGCGCCAAGCAGATCGAAGGGACCGAAATCATCATGATGAAGGATGGGCTGCCGGAGACACCCACCGTCACAGATTATATAGTCGGAAATCTCCGGAAAGGAGACACAGTCGGAATCAACGGTCTGCTCATGTCGATCGATGATACCGCATCGCTTGCGAAAAGGCTCAACGCTGCAGGACTGAACCTGAGAGTGGATTTCGATCCGATGGACAGCGTATGGCCGGAACGTCCCGCAATGCCTACCGACAAAATATTCATTCATGACGAGAAATACTCAGGAGAAAGCGCATCATCGCGCATAGCCCGGACTCTCGCCGAAGTCAAGGCTTCGGGCGCTGACACTTATTTCACTGCCGCGCTCGACGAGATAGCCTGGATGCTCAACATACGGTCCAACGACGTACACTGCTCACCCGTGGCGGCTTCATTCCTGTATGTAAGTCCTAAAGGCTCCACCTTATTTGTGGATTCGGCAAAGCTGACGCCTGAAGTCGAAGCCCATCTCGGCAAGGCCGGTGTGTCCACACTCCCCTACGGATCCCTGATGGAGAAACTGCCCGAAATCGCATCCGGCGATACCGTGCTGCTTGCCACTACAAGCGCGTCGGGAGCCATCGAAAGTCTGCTTAAAGGCCACTATATATTATCAGAATCCCCCGTGGCAATAATCAAATCGGTCAAAAACGAAGTGCAGATAGCCAACGTCCGTGCATCCCATGTGCGCGACGGCGCAGCCATGGTCCGCTCACTGATGGAGGTGGAGAAAGCCATTGCATCCGGTGCTACCATAACTGAAATGGATGTGGCCGACATACTCGAGCGCAACCGCCGGAAGAACGATCTATTCTACGGTCTCAGTTTCGACAGCATCTGCGGTTTCGGCCCCAACGGTGCAATAGTGCATTATACGGCCAACCCTGAAAGCAACACGGTGATAACCAAAGACAACCTGCTGCTCATCGATTCCGGAGCCAACTATCTCGACGGCACTACCGACATCACCCGTACAATCGCCATCGGCAATCCGTCGGACGAAATGCGCCATGACTTCACTCTCGTGATGAAAGGCCATATCGCAATAGCCACAGCCATATATCCGGAGGGCACAACCGGCCATCAACTTGATGCCATGGCTCGTATGCCTCTCTGGAAGGAGGGTAAAAGCTACCTCCACGGCACCGGCCACGGAGTAGGATTCTTCCTCAACTGCCACGAAGGTCCGCAAAGCATCCGTCTGAACGACACCCATGCCCCGCTGACTCCGGGTATGCTCACATCCAACGAGCCGGGAGTCTATTTAGCAGGCCGATATGGCATACGATGCGAGAACCTTGTCCTGACAGTACCATACAAAGAGACAGAATTCGGAAAATTCTATGCCTTCGAGACAGTGACATTATGTCCGTTTGACCGCACACTGTTCGACACATCGATAATGACACCTGAGGAGATCGACTGGGTCAACGGATATCACGCCCATGTCTACGCATCTTTAAGTCCGCTGCTCAACGCGGAAGAAAACGAATGGCTCGCTGAAGCTACAAAACCTCTGACAAAGTAATTCACAATGGCACTTATAATACCCGTCCGCGGATTCACTCCGGAAATCGGACATGACACTTTTCTTGCGGAAAACGCCACCATCATCGGCGATGTAGTGATGGGTGAGGAATGTAGCGTATGGTTCAACACCGTGCTGCGCGGAGATGTCAATTCCATACGCATAGGCAACAGGGTCAATATCCAGGATGGCTCCGTGCTCCATACGCTCTACCAGAAATCAACCATTGAGATCGGCGATGATGTATCCATCGGCCATAATGTCACCATCCATGGAGCCAAGATCCATAATCTCGCGCTCATCGGAATGGGGGCGGTAGTAATGGATGATGCCGAGGTTGGCGAAGGTGCGCTCGTGGCCGCCGGATCCGTGGTGCTGTCCCGTACCAAGATCGGGCCAAACGAACTGTGGGGCGGCGCTCCCGCCAAGTTCATCAAGATGGTCGATCCTGAGACTTCACGCGAGCTCAACACCAAGATAGCCCGCAACTACCTCATGTATTCCAAATGGTATTCAGAGGGAGGACAGGAGTAATCCGGGAACACTATCCTATCCTACCCTATCCTCTTCCACTTCTTAGGCTTCCGGTTCATGGCCCGTTCCATGGCCCGGCGCTCACCGCGTGTCAGAGGAGCAATGAATTCCCCGGGATCACTTTCACTGTCGGCATCACCTGCCGTCTTACATAAGGATCCAAGTTCCTCTATCATCTCCGCAACGGTCTTTGAGGGAGCAGCACTGACGGCTGTCTTATCGGCCGTCTTGCGTTTTTGCGCCCTTTCCCGTGCACGCTTTGACCTGACCATGGCGCGATCCAGCTCCACCTTGACCATATTGAAAGCCAGCATGGCGATATCGTCACCACTTACAGGAGTCTCACCGTCGAGATAGGAATCAACGATCCGCATGGCCTCCTCAGCAGAGGACTCATAGGCGGAAAGCGCAGTGTTGACACGTTCGGAAATATCCGAATAAACCTTTTTTGATACAGATAGATTTTTCATTGCAGTCATATTTTTTTCTGCAAAGTTACTATCCGCATTTTCCAAAAAGGTGCGATAATGTCGCGTTGTGGATAAAAAAAGTTCCTAATATTAGATTATATTTGTACAACTGAGAAAAATTGGTTGTAAATCTTGCAACAAAGTAGTATCTTTACACTCATAAACAAGAGAATAATGGCTAAAAAGGATCAATCAAATAGACTGACTACTCAACAAAAGGCCTCAATGGGGGTCTTGGGGATTTTTGGCGACGAAGCTAAATTGCACGACTCAACAGTCAGCCAATTGTCGCGTATTTTAATGACAAGACTTGAAAGCAAATTTCCTAAACTTTCATTCCGCCATCGGACATATATCCGGAAAGAAGAGATCAATGAAGCACTTAAAAAAATCGATCCGGAATTAGGACAAACAATTTTTGTAAGCAATGCGAGTATTATACCCGATGGAGGGATTCTTGAAGTTAAAGATGACAATGGGAACTGGCGCATAGTCATTGTATCTGAGGCCAAGCATCAGGGGAAAGATATTGATAATATCAGAAACGGGAAATTTGTAGGCAAAAATAGTGATCAGGATTTAATGGCTGCCGGCAATGCGATCGAAAGATCTCATAAAAACATATCCGAGATAGCTAATCTGATGCTATGTGAAAATCATTTTCCATACATCCTATTTCTTGAAGGTTCTAATTTTCTCACAGAGACCGTCAGCATCAAACGTCCGGATGGTAGAATTGTGGTGCTTGAATACGATTCAGGTCTATTAAACCGGCTCGATCGCCTCACGGCGGCAAACTATGGGATGCCGATAAATACCAATTTATGTAGAAACAGATTTGTGCCGCATCAGGATAAAATGATAATGCTCCAGGCTGCATCTATATACACACAGGGGAACGGAGAACGATGGGATAGAAAAAGGATGCTTGAGATTATGGAAGATATTGCCATAACATCCCTTCAAATATTAGGTAGTGATTTGTTTAAACAATTATCCCGACAAAATTGAATATGGCAAGAAAAACAAACAACTCCGTGCTTCATAAAGCAAAGGAATCAAAAAGCGACGAGTTCTATACACAATATTGTGATATCGAGAAAGAACTCACACATTACAGGAATCAATTTATCGGGAAGAGCGTCTACTGCAACTGCGACGATCCGTTAAAAAGTAATTTCTTCAGATTCTTTGTGGATAACTTCCATTCTCTCAAACTGAAGAAATTGATCGCCTCATGCTATATGCGGCCAAAGGATTCCATATTCGGGACAGAAAAAAACGAGCCAGGATATTATACGATATACAATGGCGAACCATTTGAATCCATCGAAGATCTATGCCATTTGATTCACTTTAATGGCGATGGCGATTTCAGAAGCCTTGAATGTAAGGAACTTTTGAAAGAATGTGACGTCGTGGTGACAAATCCTCCATTCTCTCTTTTCCGCGAATTCATATCTCTGATAACACGCTACAACAAGAGATTTTTAGTCATAGGCAACATAAACGCAATAACATATAAAGAGATATTTGAATTAATTCAGGAAAACAAAATATGGTTAGGCCATAACCTCGGGCGAGGCATTTCTGGATTCATAGTACCGGACAATTATGAGCTTTACGGCACCGAGGCAAGGATAGATGAGAGTGGACAAAGGATTATTTCATCAAACAATTGCCTATGGCTGACTAATTTAGACTCCACCCAGAGATCCGAATTCATACATCTGACAAAATCTTATAAAGGAAATGAATCAGCTTATCCCGTATTTGACAATTACAACGCCATCAATGTCAACCGTACTCAGGATATTCCAATGGATTTTGACGGGATTATGGGTGTTCCGATCACGTTTCTCCACAAATACAATCCAAAACAATTTGAAATCATCAAATTCAGGAAAGGTGAAGATGGTAAAGACCTCTCTGTCGGGGGGAAATGTCCCTATTTTAGAATACTGATACGGAATATCACACTTACCGATACCGGTTCATCCAAACCTATGATTTCCCTTAAACGAAAAAATATTGATTGGATAGATCCATACAGATCTTCAGCACGCGATACAACACAACTCTCGTTATTCTGATTTTATGCCAG
The DNA here is from genome assembly GCA_964552825.1 of uncultured Staphylococcus sp. Lineage (GTDB taxonomy): Bacteria > Bacteroidota > Bacteroidia > Bacteroidales > Muribaculaceae > Duncaniella. The sequence goes on from CAZKIE010000025.1 coordinate 10,161, forward strand.
TGTGACCGATCTTATCTTCTTCCAGTCGAAGATGCCGAGCAGGTCGGTGAGGGGGATGGGTTCCGGACGTGGAAGCAGGCCGGCCTTGTGGGCAAGGATGCCGAGAAGCGATTCGGGGGAATGATGTCTGCGCAGTTCCTCCATATTCATGGATCTGTCACGCTTCGAGAGCCTGCGACCCTCATCATTGCATACGAGCGGAAGATGGGCAAATTCCGGCGCACGCAGTCCGAGCAGACCGTAGAGATAAAGCTGCTGACCGGTCGAAAGCAGAAGGTCATCACCCCTGACAACCTCAGTGATCCCCATGAGCGCGTCGTCAACCACCACAGCAAGCTGATATGCCCATGCGCCATCCGCCCGCCGCAGAATGAAATCGCCGCAATGAGTGGACAGATTGACAGCCTGCTCTCCATACACCCTGTCCGTGAAACGTATCTCCCTGTCAGGGACATACAGTCTTATCGCATAAGGATATGGAGGTTCTTCCATGACAACCGGCAGGGTCGCCGGGCGGCACCGGCCACCGTATATCACCCTTCCGTCGCTCTGATGTGGAGCCTGAGTGGCCATAATGTCCGCACGTGTGCAGGTGCAGGGATATGTGTATCCCGTTGCCACAAGTTTCTGCAGATACTGCTCATATATATCATGACGACGGCTCTGGCTATAAGGACCGGCAGAACCGATATCGTCAAGGCCTCCCTCATCCCATTCGAGTCCGAGCCACGCGAGATCATCCTCTATCAGCCGGCTATATTCGAGCCTGCTCCTCTGAGGATCCAGATCCTCGATGCGGAGCACCCAGCTCCCGCCCGCTGACTTGACAGAAAGCCATGAGATGAGGGCGGTAAAGAGATTGCCGAGATGCATTCTCCCGGTGGGCGACGGTGCAAACCGTCCTTTCGGAGCAGCTTCTACTTCATTCATGATGCAAAATTACTCGTAATTTCCTTCTCTGCAAAAACAAGGTGCTGATAAAAAAAGAGACCTCCCGAACAGGAGGCCACCTTCTTGCTAATGATTCAACGGATTTTCGTAGATCATCTTTGATGACTCGCGATACAGGTCGCCGAGCCGATGCAGAATCTCTTTTGTCTTCATAATTCTGTCTTTTTAAGTTGTAACGTGTCTTCTTTTGTTATTATAACACCCCAAGACAAAATTATGTTTAAAAACATCATTTTTCAACACATCCGATCCGTTTCACCTTGTCCACCGACGAGGGGAGTTCATCGGGATAATGCGTGACAAAGATGAGCGTCGATCCTCTCCTGTCGAGCAGCGCATCTATAACCCTGCGCAGCGACTCCTTATGACGGGCATCCAATCCCTGGAACGGCTCATCGAGAACAAGCAGGGCGGGCTGACGCACAAACGCCCTTGCCAGGAGCACAAGTCGCTGCTCGCCCGACGACAGATCCCTGAACGCACGGGAGGCAAGATGGCTTATCCCGAGAAGTTCAAGCCACCGGCGAGCCATCGTCAGCTCCTCATCGGTAGGCTTGCCGTAACGCTTCATCCCCGGGCGCGAACCTTCCACTACTATGCCCTCCACCGGAAGCGGTGAACGGAAATAGAGCTGCATCTCCGGGCACACGTAGCCCACATTGTCCTTTATGTCCCAGATAGTCTCCCCACTCCCCCTGCGGCGGTCGAAGATACACACTCTGTTAGAATAGGCCTGAGGATTGTCGCCACAAACGATGCTAAGCAGCAACGACTTACCGCTGCCGTTCGGTCCTGTCAGCATCCACCGGTCGCCGTGGCTCACCGTCCAGTCGAAGCCTGAAAGAATCGTGCGGTCACCATATCTCAACACCCCGCCGGATATCGAGAATGACACGTCATGAGGGGGAATCTCCGATGGAGCTTCCGGAAAGCGGATATCCGCATCGCCTGCGCCGACCGTCTCATTCCGCAGCTTATCAATCTCATCCTTATCGGAAGTCTGGCTCACCACGCAGCAATCCTTCAGACATATCACACTGTCGGCAAACACAGGTATCTCGGCATTGTCGCACAGCAGCAATACGATCGCCGTGCCGCCGTCGCGCAGAGTCCGGAGCGCGGTGTCAAGCTCTCCGCGCGAAGGCGCGTCGAGGCCGATATAAGGATTGTCGAGCACAAGCATATCCGGCTTCATCAGCAGCGCGTTAATGATCAGGAGCTTCCGGAGCTCGCCGCTCGACAGGTAATTGATCTTCTTCGTCGAAATGTCGTGCAGATTCAACCCGGCGCAAAGAGACTTCCACTCCGGATCATCAACCTTTCCACCCATCACCTCGGCCACCGTGGGGACAAACTCGTTCTCCGACGATTCGAGCCGTTGGTCAAATCTCAACACGTCCACTCCGGTGAACGAGTGGATATCCGTAAACTTCAGCATTTTCACCTTCATACCTTCACGGCTGAAAAGCAGACGGTTGCCGTAGGCATAACGTCCCTTCTCGAGAATAGTGCCGAGCGTGGTCTTCCCGGAGCCGTTGCTACCGGTGACAACAGTCACACCACCGGTGATTCCATGACCGGAAGTAGAACTGATCGTCACGTCGCCATATTTCAGTACCGGCGATTCAAACCTTATTATATATGGTGTCATTTCGCAAACATTCAGAAAATTTATGCAAAGATAATCAATCCGTCCCGCAATCTCGCTCCATTCCGTTTTGCAAAAGTAGAAAAAAAACATTACCTTTGCGAAAAGCAATTCTATTATCGCGACAAACCCTAATAACAATTTTATATAACATGGTTAGTTATAAAGAATTAGGTCTTGTGAACACCAAAGAGATGTTTGCAAAGGCCATCAAAGGCGGCTATGCTGTCCCCGCGTTCAACTTCAACAACATGGAGCAGCTCCAGGCCATCATCAAGGCCGCAGCCGACGAGAAATCACCAGTCATCCTCCAGGTATCCAAAGGTGCGCGCAACTATGCCAACCCCATCCTGCTCCGCTTCATGGCTCAGGGTGCCGTAGAATACGCCAAGAGCCTCGGTTGGGAGCACCCCGAAATCGTGCTTCACCTCGACCACGGTGACAGCTTCGAGCTTTGCAAGGACTGCATCGAAAACGGCTTCTCATCCGTAATGATCGACGGTTCACACCTCCCCTACGAGGAGAACGTGGCCCTCACCAAGAAAGTATGCGACTATGCCCACCAGTATGACGTGACCGTTGAAGGTGAGCTTGGCGTACTCGCAGGTGTCGAGGACGAGGTTTCATCCGACCACCACACATATACCGATCCCGAGGAGGTCATCGACTTCGCCACCCGCACAGGCGTTGACTCTCTCGCCATATCCATCGGCACAAGCCACGGCGCATACAAGTTCAAGCCCGAGCAGTGCACCCGCGACCCGAAGACCGGCCGCCTCGTTCCCCCGCCGCTCGCATTCAATGTGCTTGAGGCCGTAGAGAAGAAACTTCCCAACCTCCCCATCGTGCTCCACGGATCATCATCCGTTCCTCAGGACGAGGTCGACACCATCAACAAGTATGGCGGCAAACTCCCCGATGCCATCGGTATCCCCGAAGAGGAGCTCCGCAAGGCAGCCAAGATGGATGTCTGCAAGATCAATATCGACTCCGACAGCCGTCTGGCCATGACAGCTGCAGTCCGTAAGGTTCTTGCCGAGCATCCCGAAGAGTTTGATCCCCGCAAGTATCTCGGCCCGGCCCGCGACAACATGGAGAAACTCTACAAGCATAAGATCGTAGCCGTCCTCGGCTCAGCCGGCAAGGCAGAATAATCACTGCGGACATCCCCGATCCACAAAATCCAACCGGACACATCCCGATTCTCTCAGGATGTGTCCGGTTTTTTTCTACACATATCATTTCATTCCGGCCGCATCATCAACTGCCTGTAATGATAGCCTGACAGATATGTCATTTTAAGCTCATCCGACAGGAATGAACGCATGATCATGCCATCGGCAGCTTCGGAGGGTGAAGAAAATCTCAATATTTCCTGATTGACTAACTTTTCCGGCAGCCCTATCCTACGTCCGAGTTCAAGAAAATCCGCACATGAGACCTGATGCGTGTCCGAAAGATACATACCTTCCCGGAACAGTCCCTTATCCAATGCAAAAATTCGTGGCTCATAGATCTGTATTGATGTATTTATCAAATCGTATGCCGGCGACAGATGATATTCCCTGCCATCACCTACAAGACTGAAATTTTTCAGGTGAGCATCATCGTTCAGCGTTATGAAGTTGAACAACACCACCCTGAAGAACCGCAGGACATCAATAGCCGCAGACTTCACATAACGTCTGATCACATCCGCACACTCCTCATAGCTGCCGTTGTTATACTTGTAGTCCGACCCTCCGTCAGCCTTTGTCAACCCCATCAGTGACGCAAAATCCTCCTGCTGATACTTACCATCTGGATGGACATCAAAACGTCTGGTTATATATGCAGTCTCACCATCCTTAAAGAAGCAAAGTCCGTTTGCCGCAGTTTCAATACCATACACCTGAGAGGCCATCTGCATGGTGAGGTTTTCATTTGCAGCACAAAATTCACGGTTCATGATCTGATATCCGACAGGACGCGGCTTGAGTATATATGTACTCTGCTCACCCTCATTAGAATACCGTAGCCTATCATCCTGATCCAATACAAGACCAAACTTTGACTGCGCTCCGGACAGCGACAATCTTCCCGCATTTCTCACAGCCGACGCCGCATCCCTGCCGGTCGACGCCGGTGATTCTAAATCCAGTTCATGACTCACCTTTCTTCCATCAAACAGTAATCTTCTGGCTGCCGGCGAGTATGTCCTGCAACCCTCCGTCAGAAGCGACGGACACACATCAATCTTATAACTCATGACATTCAATCAATCATCGGACGGACAGTCACGGCTCCAATCGTATCATATCGGGCCGTAGCCAATAATATACCGAAATCATCATCCTTGTCAATATGCAAGGCTGTCGACTGGAGTTCCCTGTTGTCACCCTCGGACAGCATATTGAAAAAAAACGGGAACAAGTCGGGGGAACTGTATGGTTCGATTCTCAACGGCATGGCCAGGCATACCGGAGCATTATTCCCGTCAATATAATCATGGTCATATTCAAACAGATATTGTCTCGGAGGATCCGTCTCCGTAAGCACACCGGCCATCATACCGTGCACCAGTACTTCACATCGTCTCATGTCGTCAATCTTTTAAAACTATATCTAATTTTAATCCGAGCGTATCAAGCACAGCCAGTATGGTTTCTATCTTGGGATTACCACATCCTCTTTCCATGGCCACGACCGTATTCAGGCCCACACCTGCCAGAGCCGCAAGTGTAGACTGATTTACGTTAAGCGACTTGCGTCGCTTCTTTACCGTGTCTCCTATCTCTTTATAATTCATAATATATCTATTAGGAAAAATCACAGTACACTGTGATTTCGCCATCAAAATTAGTTAATATATTTTACAATCACAAACAAAATCACAATATATTGTGATTTTTTCAATGAATTGTTTCGCTATACGGGGTAACAGGGGATATGATGCGGGAATTGTTGCGATTTTGTACAGCCGGTTAAGATTTTGTTACCGCATCAGAGGCAAAAAGTGCGTTTTATTGCAAAATTCAGGCCATTTTGTAACAAAAATCAACCAAAAACAGTTTTTTAAAAGATTATTCACAAAAAAGTTGACATGGGTGAAATTCCCGTATTACCTTTGCAATGTGTTCATCACAAAACACTCTTGAATCTCTCCCCGATGGCCCGGGACCGGACCTTAAATAAAATGAAAAAACATAATTATCTTAGGATAGAAAAACAGAAATAGTAACGATGCTTAAAGGACTGTTGAAAATAGCCATGAACCGGACGATGTACCTGCTACTCGTCACAACGAGCGTGACGGCCACCTCAGCCGCCGCTCCCGGCAAGGCTCAACTTCCCAAGGTATCGGACACCGAGAACATTCACCACTCTGAAACGTCATCACCTCTCCATCTCTCCCTCCGCACCAACGCGCTCTACGACCTCGCCCTCGTCCCCGACTTCGGCATAGAGATACAGATAGGAAGCCGGTACAGCATAGGAGCCAACGGAGCCTATGCATGGTGGAGCAAGAGCGAAGAGATGAAATTCTGGCGCATCGCCGGCGGCGAACTCTACTTCCGCCGCTACTTCGGAAACTCCGACAGCCGCACACTCAGCGGACACCACGCAGGAATCTACGGACAGATGTTCACCTACGAGATCGCGACAGGCAAGCGCCACAGCGGACAGCAGTCCGACCTGAGCTTCGGCGCAGGAATAGAATACGGCTACACTCTCTCCCTCACTCGACATTTAAATCTTGATTTCACTCTCGGGATCGGCTATATAGGCGGCGAATACAAGAGATACATCTCGCAGGACACCCATCGGGTATGGCAGTCCACTTCCCGCCGCAACTGGACAGGCCCGTCAAAAGCAGAAGTCTCAATAGTCTGGCTTCTCGGAGAGGGCAACACAAACGCCCGGAAAGGAGGCGAAAGGTGAAATGGACAGATCTTCCATCAATCGCACTGCTCACCGCCACCCTCCTCCTCTCCACCGGATGCGAGAAAAGCGAACTCTGCTACGACCACTCCCACGTTGTGGATCTCAAAGTGAATTTTGACTGGAGCGAAGCTCCAGATGCCTCCCCGACCTCAGTGTCACTCTACCTCTTCCCCCGCAGCGGCGGCGAAACAATACGTTACGAACTTACTGAACACGACGGCGGTACTGTCCGTGTCGAAAAAGGCGAATATGATGCCATCTGCGTCAATTCCGACACCTACAATATAGTGGTCGAAGGGACAGAATCCTTCTCAACCTGCCACATCACCACCGCCGAGACCTCCCTCAAGTCATCGCAGAGAATAGCCGGATCCCGGTCCGACGAACTCCGGATGCTTGAACCCGACCCGATATGGCACGGTGTCCTCACCTCAATCAATCTCACCGACGAGAGAGCCGACAACGAGATAACAATGACACCGACCGAGGCCACGGAGACCTACCGGGTAAATATCTCCGATGTTGAAAATCTGAACCACACAGTGTCCGTGAGCGCGGAACTCACCGGAATGGCAGCCGGAATACAAGGCTCCACCGGCGCTCTCTCCGAACGGTGCGTCACCCTTCCCTTCGATCTCTCGATCTCACGCGACAAGACCTCGCTGACAGGCGAGATAAGAACCTTCGGTCACTGTCCCGCAGACATTACCGGCCACAGCCTCACACTCCATGTAGTACTCGACGACGGCACAGAATGGATCTACGACTGCGACGTAACCCGCCAGCTCGACTATGCGAGAAGCACCGACAATCTCCTTGAAATCGAGGGTCTCCCAATCCCCACACCTGCCGGAAGCGGCGATGATGAAGGCGGAAGCGCATTTCAGCCTGATGTCTCCGAATGGGTGGAGATAGTGGTCCCCATCGACATGGGAGGCAACAGATAACCAAAATCAGAATCTACTAAAGCAACTATAAAAATATATTTGTCTACTAAAGTCTATTTTTTCAACAAATTAACCGTAATTTTTCATCACAAAATCTTCAAGCTATGAACAAGAAACTCATGCTCCTGGTCGCTGCAACAGCAATGCTCGCATCGTGCAGCAATGACGAACCCGTCGCCGCAGTCGAAGGTAACGTCATCCAGTTCCGCTCAGCCGTCAACTCCCGTGGCGAAGCGATCACCAACAGCAACCTGAAGCAGTTCGCAGTGTCCGCGTTCTACTCGGACGGCACATCCTACTTCCAGGATGACATCTTCTCGAAGTACTATTCCACCACGTTCAAAAGCGTGAACGAATACTGCTGGCCTGTTAACGGCAGCACCCTCTACTTCACTGCCTACGCTCCCGCAGACATGGATATCTACTCCCAGTCAAAAGATAATATAAAGTTATCCAATTTCAGCCAGCCCAACGATATCAGCAAGCACGCTGATTTCATCACAGCCTATGGTTCAGGCTCACTGAGCGCGAACAAAAGCAAGGATGTCGCACTCGAGTTCACCCACCATCTGAGCCAGATCGAGGTTCAGGCCTACAACAGCAATGACGGATACGTCATCTACGTTGCCGGTGTCCGTATCGGACGTGTGTACGGCTATGCAGACTTCGACAACACAAAGATCGGCGTATGGGATGACGAAAAATACGAAACAAGCACAGGCTGGGATATATACGACTCCAGCGTAGCCAGAACCGATGATGATGGTTATCCTGTTCCTGTAAGCGCCTACGAGTACAAGGTCAACTATACAAGCGAATATGATACTCCCGTCGTTCTTAACGATGAACTACAATCTATCATGGGAACTGCCGGCAATGCACTCGTGATCCCGCAGGAACTGACCGCATGGGCATCCACAGGTTCAACAAACTACGACGGTGGAGCATACCTCGCAGTAAAGATCAAAGTCACCACCAATACCGGAGCATTGGTATTCCCCGCCACAGATAAATACGAATGGGTAGCCACACCTTTCAATGAAACCTTAAAGCCAGGCAACAAATACACATACGCTCTCAGCTTCACCCAAGGCTTTGGTTATGTAGATCCTGAGAAAGGCCATGATCCCAACGAGACTTATGATCCCGAAGAAACAGCAACAATTGACAAAGACGACCCTTACAAGCCCGGTTCAACGACCGAAGGGTCACCCATCAGAATCACAGGCTCTGTAAGCGAGTGGGAGTCAGAATTTAATGGGGCTATCCTATCGACAATGTAATCAATAAATCCACCAACTAACCTAAACGTAAAATAATCTATACAGGAACATCCCCCGGTTCGAGAATGAGCCGGGGGATGTTCCTGTATGAATGCCATTATCATGCGGGCAGGGCTTCGCTGCTTCTGACAAGTCGGCGCAGACCACGGCGGATCGTGCGCCACTTGGGGAAGATGGCAAACGGACGCACCGGACTATAGCTGACAGCAAGCACGATTATCGATACCACCGCCACGATCAGCAGCCATCCGTAGATCTCCTTCATAGATACCACCAACGCCTGCTGCTGCACCATCCCATAGAGCTGACCCAGAGGAATGTGAGCCGCGGCGTCGTTGAAATCGGCAAATCGCGCACTCAGCAGAGCAACGTTCTTGGCCATGGTGTGCTGCAGAAACTCACCCACGATCGCCGGACCGAGCGTGGCGCCAAGCACCGCACCGGTAAAGCCGTTGAGCGTCACGGCCTGCGGGAAGACGAAGAAATGCAGTCCGCTCTGGACAATCGAGGTCAGAAACACTATCGAGACAATCACTGAGGCAAAACCACGGGTGAAAAGCGGAATGAAGAGCATCTCCTTCTCCACTCCATAGTCGATCGTGAAATAGAAATAGGCGAGATAGACGGCCGCGAGGGCAAAACTTATCACAGCCATGGTCTTGTAGCGCCACTTGCGTGTGGCGAAAGTGAAATATGTGAACGCACATCCGGCTATGATCCCGACAAGCACATACCAGTTGAGATCAATCAGGTTTGTCTCGTCGAATCCGAGGATCGTGGCGGCATAACTGTGCTCGAACACGTGTTCGGTAGCCATGAGGGTATAGAACACAAGATAGATCAGCGTGGCGCGGATCACACTCCGGTTCTTCATGGCAAGAAACGAGATATAGGGGTGATGCAGGAATGTGGCGCGCCATAGATTTATGGCCAGACAGGCCACGGCGATGACCACCGCTCCCCGGATCTCCCCGGCTTCCCACCAGTCGTAGAAATCGCCGTAGACACATACGAATGTGACGCATATCATCATCACGCTCCAGAGCACGGATCCGATCCAGTCGATTCCAAGCAGCGGGATCTGCATGGGTCCCCTGACCGGCTTGACAAGGATCAGCACGAGAATCATCATGAGCACGAGCAGTCCGGCCATGATCCAGTGCATACACTCCCACTGCGAGTAGAACGCGGTGTAGATGGTGGCGATTCCGCTGATCTGGATCACACCATCGACCAGCAGGTAGACATAGCAGAAGAATACGGCCATGTCGCGCTTGGGGGTGATCCAGAGCTGTATGGTGGAATTGCACACGAGAGTGGCCCACATACGGAACCACCCGGCCAGAAAGCAGGTGGTCACCAAGAGCGGCACATTCGTGGTGTTGGCACAGATGAAATTGGCAGCGATCAGAAATGCCCCGCATATCAGAAGCCCCACACGGTTGGAAAAACGGAATTTGAGCCGGAACATCACGCAGAAATTGACCGACATACCGATGAGCGAAGCATAACCCGCCATCAGTATATCTTCCTGCATGAGAGCCGTCGTGCCCACCATGTCCGAGGCTGCCGCAAGATATATGCCGCCTGAGAACTGGATGATCAGCACGAAGAAGATGAATATCCACGGCTTCAGCCGACGCGGGACATAGTCCGGCACGTCGGGTATGTCAAACGGACCTTGCGGCCCTCCCCATTCTGCCATATCAATATTTCACCTCACATTCCACATTCATTCCGGCGCGGAGCAGCGACAGGCCGGCGGTGTCGGTCAGCTCGATCCTCACGGGTATGCGCTGGCGCACTTTCACGAAATTGCCGGCTGAATTGTCCTGCGGCAGGATCGAGAGAGCGGCACCTGTGGCTGAGGAGAGGGAGACAACCCGCCCGGCAAATGTACGGTCAGGGATAGCATCGACCTTTATCTCCACGTCGCTCCCGACATGGATATGTTTCATCTGTGTCTCCTTGTAGTTGGCTGTGATCCAGACATCCGATGCGTCCACTACGTCGAGCAGAGTCTGGCCGGGCTGCACGAGCTGACCGACCTGGATCTCCTTGCGGGACGTATAGCCGTCACACGGAGCGGTGATCACGGTGTAGGAGAGATTCAGTTCGGCCGTCTCGAGGAGAGCCTTGGCGAGGTCGATCCCGGCATCGCTCTGCGCGATGCGCTGACGGGTCTCCGCCACAACCGAGGATGTGGCCGAACGCTGACGTGCGAGCATCTCATAACGGGCTTTCTTGGCCTTGTAGTCGGTCTCCACAGCGTCAAACTCACGCTTGGTGACGGCATCCTTCTCGAGGAGCCTGCGGTAACGGTCGAGATCCACGGCCGCATTGTCCATCAGCACCTTTGCCTCGGCGATGGATGCATCGCTCACCGCAACGTTGGCCGAGGCTACGCCGACACTGTGGTCGGTCACGGTGCGCCCGGCGAGTGCGTTCTGATAGTCGGCACGTGCGCGGGCCACCTGCAGGCGCATATCGGCATCATCTATAATCACGAGGGTATCGCCCTTCCTGACAGGCTCATACTCACTGAACCGTATCTCCTTGATATAGCCCTGGACACGACTGTTGACCGGTACGATCTGACGCTGCACCTGGGCATTGTCGGTGAACTCCACATCACCGAAATGGACAAATTTGGATGCCACCCACAGACCGGCGGCGATGATAATGATAAGGGTTACGATGTAGGAGAGTATCTTTTTTGTGCGGTGTTTCATATCTTTCCTGAGATGAATAACAGTTTGTAATAACAGTAGATGATATTGATGCGGGCGTTGACAAGCTGCTGCTCGGCATCGAGCTTTGAATTGGCGGCATCAAGCATATCGGTGATCAGAGCCATGTCCGCAGAGTAGCGGGTGGAGACGATGCCGTAGTTACGTTCGGCCAGTTCGACGCCTTTCTGACGCGTCTTCAGCTCCTCGTAAGCCTCGAGGTAACGCACATAGTCGGCGCGGACGGAGAGATCGGTGTTCTCACGCACGGCGGCAAGCTCGTCGGCGGCATGGACGGATGCCGCACGGCTTCTGGCTATCGACTTGTCGGTCTTGAAGAGCGACGCAAGATTGTAGGAGACGCCTACACCGACATACCAGTAGCTGAGATTACGGTTGATCGGCGGGACCTCGACCAGAACCGGGCCGTCGATGGTCCATCCGGCCTGCAGTCCGACCTTGGGGAGCCTGTCGGCCTTGGCAAGGCTCTCCGCCTTGCGGGTAATGTCGAGTTGCGACCGGGCGAGCATGACCGACGGCGAGTTGAGCATGGCATCGTCGACCCATGCCGTCTCAGTCTCAGCCGGCAGCGAGCGGGAGAGAATGGTGGTGTCGGGACGGATCACCGTCTGCGACGGAAGGCCGGAGATGGTGACGAGATTGCGGTTGAGGATGTCGAGCGTATTGTCGATCTTGATGAGCTGCAGCTCAAGGTTGGATACAAGCAGTTCGTAACGGGTGATGTCGTTCTGCAGCACAACACCCTGCTCATGGCGGGCGTGCATCTCAGCGAGCACCTTGCGGGCCTGGGCGATGTTGCTCTCCACCACGGACCGCAGGTTGGTGTATTTGTATATGTCAAGATAAAATCCGGTGAGCTGGAAACGGATGTTGTCGCGCTGCAGCTCGGTAGCATAGCGCGAGGCTGTCAACTTCAGTTCGGCCAGTTCTATGCCGGTTGTTATCGCACCACCGGCATAGACGGGCTGGGTCACGCCGATGGAAAGGGCGTTGCCGAAGTGCGGGATGGGTGCTTTCTGATAATCGGAGAAATCGCGTTTGGTGGTGAATCCGTCGCCGTTGTAGCTGAACGATAGCGATGTGTTTATGTCGGGGAGCCGGCCGGAGCGTGCTACGCTGATCTCGCGGCGAGCTTCCTCCTCGGCAGAAAATGCGGGACGCAACTGCACACTGTTCTTCTCGGCGATCTCAAAAAGCTCGTCAAGAGTCATCACTGCCGGACTGTCAGCGACAGCACACACCCCGCCGCTCATCAAGGTCGCGGCAAGCAACCCTGTGAGCAATCGAAGATTGTTCATGTAAAAACTTATGAAATGTGATTAATCGGAAATATATATCCCGGACGCCTGTAAGTCACGGCGGCCGGAGCAGAAGACCCTCACGGGTCAGAACCGGCACAGGGGAGCCGTGCTCTTCCAGTTCTCCTTGACGGCGTAGTTCTGTACGTGTGCCATCAATGCAATATTTACATCTTGAGTCTCAGTCATTTACAGTCCCGTCCACTCTGAACGGCACTGCAAAGGTACAAAAAAATCATGAAATACGACAATCCAAAATATCAAGAAGCATATTCTAAGACATCCGGTATTCTACTGATTCAAAAGGGCATAACAACCTTTTTGCCGCTTTTTCAAAGTAAAAATGGCATTTTTTGCCGCTTTTTCAAAGTAAAAATAGTGATTTTTGCCGCTTTTTCAAAACAGTCGGCGGAATATGAATTTTTTCCTTGCGCCATGTTTCTCTATTTTGGCCAAAATTGTTAACTTCGCATTGTGAATCCACAATCAACGACACATAATGCGATGTCGTGGGATAAGCTTGTGAGCGACAAGCGGTTCGGTCTCGAACATTACCACGATTCAAAGCCGGGAGTCCGCAGCGATTTCCAGCGCGACTTCGACCGTCTGGTCTTCTCCTCCCCATTCCGGCGGCTTCAGAACAAGACACAGGTCTTCCCTCTGCCGGGAAGTATTTTCGTGCACAACCGTCTGACCCATAGCCTTGAGGTGGCCTGCGTGGGGAGATCATTAGCCACAGAGGTAGCCATACGCCTGCGGGAGAAACATCCGGGAGCGCAATGGCTCGGAAAATTGGATAATATCGGCGACATAGTGGCAGCCGGATGTCTGGCCCACGACCTCGGGAATCCGCCGTTCGGCCACTCTGGTGAGAAAGCGATCGCAACATACTTCAGCGAGGGGGCAGGACGAGTGTTCAAGGACAGGCTCAGCGACGCACAATGGCAGGACCTTATACATTTCGAGGGAAATGCCAACACGTTCAGGCTGCTGACACATCAGTTCAACGGACGCCGCGAGGGCGGATTCGCCATGACATACTCCACGCTGGCATCAATAGTGAAATATCCGTTTGAGTCGACACTGGCCGGAGAACACGGAAAGTTCGGATTCTTTGACAGCGAGCGCGAGAGTTTCATACGCGTGGCCGACACCCTCGGGATGCTTCCGGTAAGCGACCCGAAGGGGAGGGTGAGATACTCACGCCATCCACTTGTATATTTAGTGGAGGCTGCTGACGATATCTGCTATGAGATCATGGATATCGAGGATGCACATAAGCTAAGGATCCTGTCGACCGAAGAGGTGATCCCGCTTCTGACCGGCTATTTCGACGAAAGCCGCCGCAGCCATATCGAGAGAGTGATGAGCCGTGTCGACGACGCGAACGAAAAGATAGCATATCTGCGGTCAAGCATCGTCGGGGTACTTGTCGGGAAATGCGCCGACACATTCGCTGAACATGAGGACGAGATACTGTCAGGAACGTTCAAAGGATCTCTGCTTGACCATATACCGGAGCCTGAGAGGGAGGCATACCGTAACTGCGAAAGGCTGTCGTGGAAGAAGATCTACCGTGCGGGCGATGTCGTGGAGATCGAGCTTGCCGGAACGAGAATCATATCATTCCTCATAGACGAACTGGTCAACGCCGTCACCAAACCGGGACTCAACTATTCAAAACTACTGCTTGCCAAGGTGCCGGAGCAGTATGAGATCAACTCCCCTACCCTCTACGGAAAAATTCAGGCCGTGCTCGACCATATCTCCGGCATGACCGATGTATATGCCCTTGACCTTTACCGCAGACTCAATGGAATGAGTCTGAAAATCAACAACTGATGAAAAAATATCTCCTTATACTCCTATCCGTCTGCCTATCGGCGCTTGGTATGGCCATGAGCCTTGACGAGGTGCCCAATGTCCACGTAGCAGACCGCACACAATACGTATCTAATCCCTCTGGCATACTGTCGGGCGGGACCGTCAATGCCCTCAACACCTATATAGGGAATCTATGGAAGGATACGTCAGTCGAAATGGTCGTTGTGGCCATCGATGAGGTGGATCCCAACTACACTCCGGAGGATTTCGCCACGAAACTGTTCGAGAAATGGAAAATCGGCAAATCCGACAAGGACAACGGTCTGCTCCTGCTCGTGTCGCTCAACGACAAGGCTGCCGTGATCCGCACCGGCTATGGAGTGGAGGGAGCAGTGCCGGATATCGTGGCTGGACGTGTGATCCGTGATACAATGTTCCCAAAATTCCGCGAGGGGGACTACGACGGAGGTGTCATCGCCGGCGTAAAACAACTCGGGGATATACTGAGAGATCCCTCCCTCGGCGACGAGCTGAAGTCAGCACAAGCCAACGACTCACGCCTCGAAACGATAGATACAGACAAGATTTTCGATATCTACATTCAAGTAGCGGCTTTCGTGGCGGTGGCGGCGTTTCTTTTCGTCGTGTACCTCATCTTCATCACCCGCAGACTTGACGATGTGGATCGTTGGAGATCACTCAGGAGGTTCCGGCTCGCCTTAGGCATTATTGCCTGCGTGACGATAGGAATGGGTGCGGTGGCATTCCTTCTTCTCATCTGGAAGATGCACAGGGTGCGCCGCCACAAGCACAAATGCCCTCACTGCGGAGCCAATATGGATCTGATCGACGAGGAGCACGACAATGACTATCTGTCGCCGTCGCAGGATATGGAGGAGAAGCTCAACTCTGTCGACTATGATGTATGGCACTGTCCAAAGTGCGCACAGACCGACATATTTCCGTTTGTCAACGACAGCAGCTCATATCAGGAATGTCCGGCCTGCCATGCCCGCACCTACGGAGTGGTGGAGCGGAGAATAATACGCAAACCAACGGCCAAATATGAGGGTCAGGGAATGGACAGGTATGTGTGTCGCAACTGCGGGCATCATGACGACAAGTATTTCAAGATCCCCAAGGATGAGAGCGAAGCGGCGGCCGCAGCTGCCCTCGGCGCAATCCTCGGATCAGCAGCCGGAAGAAGCGGAGGAGGATTCGGAGGAGGATCGTTCGGCGGAGGATCGTTTGGTGGAGGAATGACCGGAGGCGGCGGAGCCGGAGGAAGATGGTGAACACCATAGCCGACTTCGTGTGCGGCCTTCCACTGTTCATACTCCTCATTGGCGGAGGAATAGTGCTCATGATCAGTTCGGGTTTGGTATCTGTCAGATCTCTGCCCGCTTCAATAAGAGTGCTTAAAGAAAAACAATCCAGGGATTCCGGAGAACAGATATCCTCACTTCAGGCTCTGGCCTCGGTGGTTGCGGCTACCGTCGGGATGGGCAATATAGCCGGTGTGGCCATCGCACTCGTCATGGGTGGTCCGGGTGCAATATTCTGGATGTGGATCAGTGCAGTGGTGGGAATGTCGACCAAATATCATGAGGGCTTCCTCACCACCAAGTACAAGTGCAGCCTTCCGGACGGACGTCCTGCGGGAGGTACAATGTATATCATCGAGAAAGGACTCGGCCGGAGGTGGAAATGGTTAGCAATGACATTCGCAGTGGCCGGAATGTTCGGCACACTATGCATAATGAACGCCAATCAGCTCACCGAAGCACTCACGACCACATTTTCACATCCGGCATGGATAGGAAGTGTGGCGGAAACAATAGGATGGAGCGAGGAACCGACATTCAGACTGTTCACAGGTCTATGCATAGCGGCTCTTGTGACTCTCGTGACGATAGGTGGGATAAAGCGAATAGCCAAAGTAGCGACCTGGCTTGTGCCGATAATGGTCGGACTGTATTTCCTGCTTGTACTTTACATCATAATCACCCATATATCCGAGGTGCCCGGCGTGTTCAGATCCATATTCGCCGAAGCATTCAATCTCAGAGCCGGATGGGGAGCGCTTGTGGGGATCGCGATCATCGGGGCACGCAGAGCTGCACTCGTCAACGATGCGGGAGTAGGCACGGCTACCATCATGCATGGGGCGTCGTCCAACAAAGATCCTCGTCGTGAGGCTCTGATAGCAATGCTCGGCCCGGGGATTGACTCCGGATTTGTGTGTACATTGACGGCACTCGCATTGCTCCTATGTGGAGATTTCACCGTCGCGGATGGCGATATAAAGGGGCTTTCGCTCGCCTTAGGTGCGTTTGGCAACGCGATCCCATGGGGTGAATATCTACTCATGATCATAGTGATGTGCTTCGCATTATCCTCAATGTTCAGCTATAGTTTCTATGGGACGCGGTGTGCATCATACATCTTCGGCGAACATAACGGGCGTCACTATATATGGTTTTTTATAGTCACACTCGTCATATTCGCCGTGATGCCGCTCGGAATGGCCGTGGGATTCTGCGATCTCTTCTACGCGCTGATGGCCTTTCCGACAATGATAACACTCCTTCTTCTGAGGAAAGAGGTTGGCAGGTTATAGAGGCTAAGGAGGGTATAAAGGCGAAAGAGGCGAAAGAGGCTGGCCAATCTGATTCAGACCAGATGGCCGACAAGGGTCTCGCGGTCGCCGGGAAGGAGGTCGATGACAGGAATTTCGATCATGGTGTAGGCTCCGGGGGCCAGGCGCATAGATGCGCGGGCCACGCCGACAAGCAGCTGTGCGGTAAGAGCGGGATTGTTGATAGACATATTGAACTCGAAACGCTGGTTCTGGGTCTTGCCTGACACACCTTTACGGATCATGTGGACGCCATGTCCCATATCCTTTACGGCATCAACGCTCTCCACAGCCATCACATGAGTCTCATCGGAGGCAAAGTAAGGATCTTCCTTCACAGCCTTGGCCACCTCGTCAAGTGCCGCTCCCGGCTCAAGCTCGACGTATACCATGCGGCGATGCACACCATCACCAAGCGGCATGGTCATCGACAACGCATTTTTTACTCCGGGTTTTGACTTCACGCACACGGTATGACCCATGCTCATTCCGGGTCCAAAGTTGGTATACGTAAGACCCTTGGGAGCAGCAGCCTCCATCAGTGTCCTGACTACCGAATCACTTCCCGGATCCCATCCGGCAGAGATCACGGCCACCTTTCCGGCCTTACGGGCAGCCTCGCCGAGAGTGCGCCGCAACTCAACGATCTTTGTGTGGATATCAAAGCTATCAACCGTATTTATACCCATCGCAAGAAATTCGAGGGCATATTTCTCGACCTCACGCGTCGGGGTACAGAGGATAGCCACGTCAACATGGCCAAGCTCCCTGATGTCAGTCACTACTTTATAGGGGGTAAGTTCAAGAGGCTTCTCAGCAACTTTACGGCGCACCACGCCGGCTATCTCAAAATCAGGAGCGGCCTCAAGAGCCTCGACAGTGAACCTGCCGATATTGCCGTAGCCAACTACGGCAGCACGAATCTTTGTCATACCTTATATATTTTTTACAGATTAGAAACGTAAAAGAGGCGGAAGAGGTTCGATGCAGAGCCCCTCCCGCCTCTTTTGATAGAGATTACTTACCTACGATCGCTTCCGTGTCGCGGGCAATCATCAGCTCCTCGTCTGTCGGGATGACCACAACAGTCACCTTGGAGTCGGGAGTGGAGATGACAGCCTCCTGTCCGTGGATGTCAGCGTTGACAGTTTCGTCAACCTTAACACCCATGAATCCGAGAGGTGCACACACAGTCTTGCGGAGATGTGTCTGATTCTCACCGACACCGCCTGTGAAGACGATTATGTCGACGCCACCCATCTCGGCAGCATACGATCCGATATATTTTATGATGCGGTGCTCATACATATCAAGACCCAGTTTCGCACGGGCATCACCGCCGGCTATCGCAGCATCGATCTCACGCATATCGCTGGAGATACCGCTGACACCGAGCATACCGCTCTCCTTGTTGATGAGCTTCTGAAGATCCGATGCGTTGAGATTATGCTTGAGCATGATGAACGCGAGCGCACCCGGATCGACATCACCTACACGTGTTCCCATCATGAGACCTTCAGTGGGTGTGAGACCCATGGATGTGTCAATACTCTTGCCATACTCGACAGCTGTGATCGAGCCGCCATTGCCGATGTGGCAGGTGATGATCTTCTTATCCTTTATATCGACACCAAGGAACTCGCAGGCGCGCTGTGATACATAGCGGTGGCTCGTGCCGTGGAAACCATAGCGACGCACACCGTCCTCAGCGTAATACTTGTAAGGAAGAGCATACATGAATGCCTTGGCCGGCATAGTCTGATGGAAAGCGGTGTCGAACACTGCAACCTGGGGCACTTCTGGCATGAGCGATGTGATCGCATCGATGCCTGTCATGTTGGCAGGATTATGAAGGGGGGCGATGTCATAGCACTGCTTGATCATCTCCTTCACTTCGTCGGTGATGAGAACGCTCTCCGAGAACTTCTCGGCACCATGAACCACGCGGTGGCCGACAGCATCGATCTCGCCGAAACTCTTGATACAACCCTCGACAGGATCAGTGAGAAGATTGAGCACAGCCTTCACGGCTCCGAGATGGTCAACGAGACCGAGTTCGAGAACAGCCTTGGAACCGTCAGCCTTCTTATACTTCAGGAAACCGTCGTGGAGACCGATCTTCTCCACACCACCCTCAGCCATCACAACATCACAGGAAGTGTCGATGAGTTTATATTTCACGGAACTGCTGCCGCAGTTGAGCACTAATATTTTCATAACTTGGAGTTGTTTATGGATTATTTGCTTTCCTTTGCGCCTATGGCCTGGTTGCAAGTGATGATAACAGTCTTGTAGATGTCGTCAGGCGAGCATCCGCGTGACAGGTCGTTGACCGGAGCGGCAAGACCCTGGAGCACCGGACCTACGGCCTCGACACCACCGAGACGCTGAACGAGCTTGTAGGCGATATTGCCGACTTCGAGCGAGGGGAACACAAGGACATTGGCGGTCCCGGCCACATCGCTGCCGGGAGCCTTTGACTTCGCCACACTGGGGACGAGAGCCGCATCTGCCTGGAGCTCACCATCGAGAGCGAGATTTGGAGCCATCTCCTTAGCTATCTTCGTAGCCTCGATCACCTTATCAACCATCTCATGCTTGGCACTGCCTTTTGTGGAGAAGCTGAGTATGGCCACACGAGGCTCCATGCCGGCAATGTCGCGGGCAGTCTGGGCTGCGGAAACTGCGATCTGGGCGAGTTCGGGTGCTGTGGGATTGGGGATCACGGCGCAATCTGCGAAAATGAGCAGTCCGTTTGTTCCGTATGGAGAATCCTCGGGAAGAACCATCACGAAGGCTCCTGACACGACGTTGATGCCGGGTTTGGTCTTGATGACCTGGAACGCAGCACGCAACACATTTCCGGTGGTATTCTGCGCACCTGCCACCTGTCCGTCAGCATCGCCGGATTTGATCATGAGACAACCGAGATAGAGCGGATTGGCAGCTGTCTTGCGTGCATCCTCCATGGATATACCCTTGCTCTTGCGGAGTTCAAAGAAAAGAGGGGCATATTTATCGATCACCTTCTCATCAGCAGGATTGACGATAGTGGCCTTACCGATATTGGTCAGATTGAGAGATTCAGCCTGCGCGAGGATCTCCTTGGGATCACCTATGATTATGATTTCGGCTATATCATCGGCTATGAGGCGATCGGCGGCCGTGAGAGTGCGGGGTTCTGTGCCTTCGGGAAGGACAATACGCTGGCGCGATGCCTTGGCCTTGGCTGTAAGTTTTTCAAAAAGTCCCATTGTGAGTTTGGTATTAATATTTTAAGTTATTATGATTCCTTTTCAGAGGATAAGATTGATGATTTTCTTAGCCACAAAGTTACAAACATTTCAACCAAAAGCAAAAAAAAAATACTACCTTTGCACTTTCAAAATTCAAAACCAGTCGTACATATCTTATCAACGAATTATGGGAGGATTTTTTGGCACCGTCTCGTCACGTCCGTGTATCACAGACCTGTTCTACGGCACAGACTACAATTCCCATCTCGGCACAAAACGTGCCGGACTTGTGACATTTGATCCCGAGAAGGGATTCAACCGCAAGATACACTCTCTGGAGCGTGACTATTTCCGGTCGAAATTTGAGGATGAACTTGATTCGTTCCACGGCAATCAGGGACTCGGTGTGATCAGCGACACAGATCCACAGCCGATCATCGTCAACTCACATCTGGGACGCTATGCGGTGGTGACGGTGGCAAAGATCAACAATCTGCGTGAGATAGCTGCAGAGCTTCTCGCGGAAAGGATGCATCTAAGCGAACTTTCGGCCAACAATATCAACCAGACAGAGGTCGTGGCACTGCTCATCAATATGGGCAAGAGCTTCGAGGATGGTATAGAACTTGTCTACCGCAAGGTGAAAGGCTCATGCTCCATGCTCATACTGACTGAAGACGGTATCATAGCCGCACGAGATTATCTCGGACGCACACCGATAGTCATAGGTAAAAAGGATGGTGCTTACGCCGCTACAAGCGAGACCTGCGCATATCCCAACCTTGATTTCAATGTAGTCAGGGATCTCGGTCCGGGAGAGATAGTGAGACTACGCCACGACTCCATGGAGGTGCTCCGCGCCCCGGGTAAACACGAGCAGATATGCTCGTTCCTGTGGGTATATTACGGATTTCCGGCAAGTGACTATCTCGGTATCAACGTCGAGGATGTGCGCGAGGCCGGCGGACGTGCGATGGGTAAGGCGGATCACACCGATGCCGACTGCGTCTGCGGAATTCCCGACTCAGGTGTAGGCCATGCACTCGGCTATGCCGAAGGCGGAGGTATCCCCTATCGCCGAGCTGTGCTGAAATACACTCCTACATGGCCACGCAGCTTCACGCCAGGCAACCAGTCGCGCCGCGATCTCGTGGCAAAGATGAAACTCATCCCTAACCGCGCGGTACTCAACGGCCGGAGCGTTGTGTTCTGCGACGATTCAATCGTGAGAGGCACCCAACTCCGCGACAACGTAAGGACATTCTTTGAATGTGGCGCGGCCAAAGTCCATGCCCGTATCTCCTGCCCGCCACTTGTCTATGGTTGTCCGTTCATCGGATTCACATCGTCCAAGAGTGATATGGAGTTGATCACACGTCAGATCATAAAGGACTTTGAAGGTAACGACTCCGCTCACCTTGATGAATATGCGACCACAGGATCGCCCCGCTACGAGCGTATGGTGGAGGAAGTGGCCCGCCGCCTCGGACTCTCCACACTTAAATTCGGTAAGATAGAGGATCTCATCGCGTCAATCGGGCTTCCCAAGTGCAGGATATGCACACATTGTTTCGACGGCACAGGCTGCCATCCGGACGAGGCCTACGCAGAAGAAAATTCATGAACGAGAACTGACACACTACGTAAAAAATGAACTGGGTACTGCTCTTTCTGGCCGGACTGATGGAGGTAGCTTTCACTTTCTGTCTCGGGAAAACCAAGGAGACATCCGGCTCCGAGGAGCTGATCTGGTGGGGAGGCTTTGCCGTCGCGCTGACACTTAGTATGGTATTCATGGCTAAAGCCGCGCAGACAATCCCGCTCGGCACCGTCTATCCCGTCTGGACCGGGATCGGAGCCGTCGGAGCTGTGCTTGTGGGTATTTTCTTTTTCAACGAACCGGCCACATTCTGGCGCATATTCTTCATCACCACCCTGATCATCTCTATTGTCGGGCTAAAAATAATAGGATAAGGACGACACGGAGTGGAGGATCCACATTCCCCCACAACGAGATTCACCGTTTTTTCCTTGTCATTGCCTTGGTGCGGTCAAGCAGGATCTCATCCATGTGCTCCTTAGCCCACTGTATGAGCTGATTGATTATGGGGAGTAGTGTATGGGAGCGGTCTGTCAACCGATATTCCACGCGCGGGGGCACCTCGGCATATACAGTACGTGAGATGTAGCCGTCCGTCTCCAATGATCTTAGCGTGAGCGACAGCATCTTGGGAGATATATCGGGCAGATCCTCTTTCAGTTCCACATATCGTATTGTGTCACGGCTACTCAGCGTATACAGCACCAGCAATGTCCATTTATCGCTTATACGGTTGAGGATATTGCGTATCGGACAATCCGGATGCAGTTCACTTTTGTTGAAATTTCTTTCCATAACGGATGCAAAGTTAATAGATCCCAATCATTAATACAAGACGAAATACACTAATAAACAACATTAGTACCCTTTATATAGCGGTAATATATCCGGATGGCCGTTAAAAAATATAAAGATTTAATCTGACATCTGTATACTTCACATTGATTTTCAACAATAGTAACATCAAGGATAGTAATTGAAATCAATTTCACTTATTTTTTTCATCGAACTTTTACCCTAATTTTGTGGTATATAAAATATAGTATTACTGATAGACAACACCTTATAAACTCATGAAATTATGGACAAGAAAGTAGCGTTAATCGGTGCGACCGGCTTTGTCGGCTCCGCAATCCTCAACGAGCTTCTCAACCGTGGTTATCAGGTTGAAGCACTTGTACACAACCCGTCAAAACTGAAAGTAGAGAATCCGGCTCTCTCAGTCAAGAAAATCGATGTGGCCGATGAAAAGGCTCTCGAAAGCGAGCTAAAAGGTTACGACAACGTGATAAGTGCCTACAATCCGGGTTGGTCAAATCCCAACATATACGAGGAAACCCTCGAAAACTATCCCAAGATACTTAAAGCCGCAAAGAAAGCCGGTGTGAAGCGACTGCTCATCGTGGGTGGAGCCGGGACATTGTTTGTAAAGCCCGGTGTACGCCTCATAGATACCGGCACACTTCCCGCCGAATGGCTCCCCGGCGTGAAATCGCTCGGAGAGTTCTATCTCAACACCCTTATACCCGAAAAGGATATCGACTGGGTGTTCTTCTCCCCGGCAGGCAACCTCGGCGACATGGGAGCCAAAGGTCCCGGCAAACGTACAGGTATCTATCGTCTCGGTAAAGACGATATGATCTTTGACAAGGATGGCAACAGCTTCATTTCGGTCGAGGACTATGCCAAGGCAATGGTAGACGAACTCGCCGAACCGGCCCATCACCAGGAGCGCTTCACAATAGGCTACTAAAGCGAAATAAACTACGAAAAAGAATGAGTGCCCACCCCCACCGAGTGGCACTCATTTTTCATATATCCGCTATCTCCGGATTTTGCTTCTTTATTTTCCCGGGGAGTTTCTTCACGACCTCTGAATAGCTATGGCGTATAAGACTCTTGACAAGCTCGTCAGGCAGGGATCCTGAAAGACGCAATTGGTTCCAGTATTTCTTGTTCCAATGCCAGGCGGGCTCGATATCGACATACATCTCCCGAAGCTCCACAGCATAATCCGCATTGCATTTCAGCACTGTATAATCAGGTCGTTCGAGACCTATACAGGCGAATATCTTCCCGCATACGCGAAGAAGCAGATATTCCACGCCGAATGCCATATCCTCTGAGGCCATCGGCATGGACAAGCAGTATTCCCGGAATTCCTCAATATTCATAGCGCCAATGTAAACAAAGTTCTATGCTATCCCGACAAGCTCAACGTCAAAGATCAATGTCGAGCCTCCGGGAATACCCGGTTGGTTCATCTTGCCATAAGCTTTATCAGCGGGAATGTAGATCTTCCATCTGTCACCGACGTGCATCCTCTGCAGCGCGATTATCCACCCCGGGATCAGATCACGCAAACGGAAAGCCGGAGCGACTCCGCCACGGCTACTGTCAAATGTCTTTCCGTTGATGGTCTTGCCGGTATAATGGACTGTCACCACGCTTCCACGGTCGGGAGTGCGACTGTCCTTATTGCCCGACTTCAACACCTTATAATATATACCACCGTCGAGTGCTTTCACTCCCGGTTCCTGCGACATGGCTATCAGCCATGCCTTGTTCTTATCAGCATACTCCTTTTTCATACTTTTTCAGATTCTTTCCGGCGGATTGAAATGACGGCCAGGATCAGGATCAAGACAGCACATACAAGCATCACCATCACTGTCGACCGCAGGATGTCACCAATACCGACGATGGGTGAGACGATACCTCCGAAGAGGAATCCCAATGCCCCGAACAACGCCGATGACGCACCGATATAAGCACGGCCTTCCGTCATGGTCAGCGTGGTGGAAGCCGTGAACACATATCCGGCACCCGTCAACATGAGGAGAGTCAGGACTTCATAGACCGGGAATCTATCATATATGGCACTTACCACAAACTGCACTATGGCCGTACAAACAAGGAGGATACTCCCCACAATAGCGGCCTTCGCGCTACGCCTGATCTTGACCGACAATCCGGATCCGATTCCGATGAAGACAGAATTGACCGCAAAGCAAAGTGAGAATACAAACGGCGAATATCCGTAATGATTCTGTATGATAAACGATGCCGATGAGATGTAAGCGAACAATATCGCGCTCGCGAATGCATACATCAACACATAGACCTTGAAATACGGCAGACGCAACAGCTTCCAGAAGGAGGCGAATGTGGTGAAAATACCTGCCGTGTTGCGTTTCTCAAGCGGATGAGACTCCCTGAACACAAAACACATGGTTATGATCAATATGCCAATGCAGAGCAACACTATAAATATGCCCTGCCAACCTGTGAACGTAGCCACTATTCCGCCCACGACAGGCGATGCCACCGGTGCAATCCCGTTGATGGCACCAATGATGGCCAACGTCTTCGTGAGTTCGCGGCCGGAATAATAATCCGTTGCAACGGATCGTGACAGGACAATACCACCCGCGCCTCCGATGCCCTGGAAAAGACGGCATATATTGAACCACTCCATCGTAGGAGAGAAGAGTATGATCACAGTGGAGACAACAAACAGGAACAATGAGGCCAGAAGCAATGGCTTGCGGCCGTACTTATCGCTGAGGGGGCCGAAAAAAAGCTGCCCCACGGCAAGTCCCACCAAGCTCATGGTCAAACCAAACTGAGCGGTTGATGCCGAACACCGGAATATATCAGCCATCTGCGGAAGCACCGGCAGATACATATCGGTGACAAAGGGACCGAAAGCGGACAGCATCCCGAGAAACACCAGAAGAAACACAAGGTATCTCCTGCCAAAAGCAGTATTATTTCCAGTCATATCGTGAGGATAATTTTGCGGGTGCAAAGGTAAGAAAAAATCGCGATTTTTCTTACCTTTGCCGAAACGTAGAGATATGCCTGAATTTTCAATCAAAAAATATGCCGCGATCATCGCCGTACTTACGGTACTGGTGATGACGGTGCTTGACGTGACACTTGTCAATGTGGCACTGCCTGTCATGACGCAAAAGTTCGGTGTCACGGAATCTCAGTCGGTGTGGGTCATCACGATCTATCAGCTGGTCATCACAATGCTACTGCTACCGGTGTCGTCGTATGGCGACAGAAACAGCTACCGTCGATGCTTTCTCATTGGCGTCACAATCTTCACACTTTCATCGGCACTCTGCGCGGCCTCACAGACATTCTGGCATATCATCGCAGCAAGAGCGATGCAGGGGATAGGAGCCGCCTGCGTAATGGGAGTCAACATAGCGCTTACGCGTCTGATATATCCACGTGAGATCCTCGGTCGCGGACTTGCGCTCAACGCAATGGTCATAGCGATAGCCACCGCCGCCGGTCCTACCATAGCCGGTGCGATATTGTCGGTCGCCTCCTGGCATTGGCTCTTTCTGATCAATGTGCCTTTTGGCATCATAGCTTTCACGGTCGGCAAACGATTGCTACCGAAAAAACCTCCACACGAAGTAACCGGGCGCTTTGATTGGATCAGTGCCGTTGAGAACGCGGTTGTGTTCGGACTGATTTTTCTCGCTATCGGAAACTATACCCGCACCGACAACCACACAATAATATATATAATGCTTGCGACAGGAATCACGACCGGCGTGTTCTACGTGAGGCGACAGCTACACCGTCCGCAACCCTTACTACCGGTCGATCTGCTTAAAATCAGGTTGTATTCGCTGAGCATCTCCACATCAGTATGTTCGTTCATCGCGCAAAATGTCGCCATGATCGCCCTGCCTTTTCTTTTCATCGGCACATATCATTTCCCTGAGATGACCACCGGATTGCTGATGACTCCATGGCCTCTCGCCACTATGATTGTCTCGCCCATCGCGGCAAGATTCGTCGAACGACACAATCCGGGCATCACAGCAGCCTGTGGAATGCTCGTATATTCCATCGGACTGTTGCTCCTTTTGTTCGCACCCCAGACAGATGCATCGGCAATAAATATAGCGTGGCGCATGGCAGTCTGCGGCACCGGATTCGGTATGTTCCAGACGCCCAACAATATCGTCATGGTGATGGCAACACCAGTAGAGCGAACAGGCGGAGCCGGAGGTATGCAGAGCACGGCCAGACTTGTAGGCCAGACTTTGGGAGCGACAGCGGTGACACTTATTTTCGCCATGACAACAGACTCTATCAAGGTCTGTCTGTGGCTCGCTCTCGCTTTCGCATTGGTAGCCGGGACATTCAGTATAAGTCGGGCAAACAAAATAAACAGCCAACGCTGACACAGACATCGGCACCTTGACAGCCGACGGGAGACATGATTTATAGTATAAACAAGTGTTAAAACAGACCTAAAATTAGCATTTTGCGAACAAACTCACTTTTATGCGAAAAAAATCGCGATTTTTTATTTGCATTTGTAGCAAAATGCTTATCTTTGCGGGGTGTTTCAATCCGGTAGGAAAATTTTATTCGCAGACCAGATGACATCCGCAATTAAAAGAAACAAAGAGGTGATAAAATTCACCAAGATGCACGGTCTCGGCAACGACTACATATATATAAATTGTATGGATCGATTGCCGGAAAGGATACCAACCCTCGCCCGTGAGATGAGCGACCGACACTTCGGAGTCGGTGGAGACGGCATCGTCCTCATCTGCCCGCCTGTCACTCCGGGCGCAAACTTCCGAATGAGGATGTTCAACTCCGACGGCTCAGAAGCCCGGATGTGTGGCAACGCCTCCCGCTGTATCGCAAAATACGTCCACGACCATATCGACCCCTCTCTCAACCCTATAAACCTTGATACCCTCTCAGGAATCAAGGTTTTATCACTTAATATAGAGAACGGGGAAGTCGCTTCGGTCACAGTGGATATGGGAGAACCGACGTTTGATGCCGCATCTATCCCGGTGATCAGCGGGGATGGCAACATGATCAACAGGCCAATCGACACACCATTCGGCCAATACAGTGTCACAGCCCTGTCAATGGGCAATCCGCACGGAGTGATATTCGTCGACTCCATACCTGACATTGATTTTGATCATCTCGGACCATATATGGAAACTCATCCTATCTGGCCGGACAGAGCAAATATCGAATTTGCCCGGGTCATCAACGACGGAGAGATCGAAATGCGCGTATGGGAACGCGGCACCGGCGAAACTCTCGCGTGCGGCACCGGAGCCTGCGCGACCGCAGTAGCGGCAGCACTAACCGGTCGCACCAGCAGGAAAGTCACTCTCCACCTGCGCGGCGGAGATCTCGACATTACGTGGGATCCGTCAGACAATCATGTCTACATGACCGGACCGGCCACCGAGGTGTTCGAGGGACAATATACAAGGAATTAGACAAACAGGATACAAGTAATAAGGATAAAGATTGTTTTATGTTCGCTATCAATGACAATTTCACCCTCCTCCCGGCCTCCTATCTTTTCAGTGAGGTAGCCAGGAGAGTGAAAGCCTACACAGAGCGCCATCCGGAAGCCGATGTGATCCGCATGGGTATAGGCGATGTGACCCGTCCATTATGTCCGGCGGTGATCGACGCGCTCCACCGCGCTGTCGACGATGAGGCTTCGGCCGAGAGCTTCCATGGCTACGGTCCGGAACAGGGATACTCATTTCTCGCATCAAAAATCGCACTTCATGACTACCGCGAGCGTGGCATCGAAATTGACGAGGACGAGATATTCATATCGGACGGAGCCAAAAGCGACACCGGAAATATAGGCGACATCCTGTCCGCCGCCAACAGAGTGGCCGTCACAGATCCCGTCTACCCGGTCTACGTGGACACCAACGTAATGGCCGGACGGGCCGGAACACTGCTGCCGGACGGACGTTGGAGCAAGATAGAATATCTCCCGTGTACCGCAGAAAATGGCTTCATTCCCTCTCTTCCTGCATCAGCCCCCGATGTCATATATTTATGCTACCCCAACAATCCCACCGGCACCGTACTGACACGTGACCAACTGAAAATATGGGTGGACTATTGCCGTGACAACGGAGCACTCCTGCTGTTCGATGCCGCCTACGAGGCATTCGTCCGCACCCCCGGCATACCTCGGTCAATCTATGAGATAGAGGGAGCCAAGGATACAGCTATCGAATTCCGCAGTTTCTCAAAGACAGCCGGATTCACAGGGATTCGACTCGGCTACACAGTAGTTCCAAAGACCCTTACAGGGCGCGGGCATGATGGCCGTCCGGTAGCTCTCAATCCTCTGTGGCGCAGACGGCAGACGACGAAGTTCAATGGTGCGTCATATCTCACCCAACGGGCGGCTGAAGCCCTGTATACCCACGAAGGAGCACGTCAGGCCAAAGAAACCGTAGACTATTATCTCGAAAACGCCGCCATAATGCTCGATGGTCTGCGAAAAGCAGGATTTGAATGTGTGGGCGGCACAGATTCGCCTTACGTATGGATCAAGACTCCCGACAGGATGACCTCATGGGAATTTTTTGACCATCTGCTTGACCACTATCACATTGTGGGTACTCCCGGAAGTGGATTCGGGCCGTCAGGGGAAGGATATTTCCGTCTCACGGCATTCAATACAAGGGAGAATACCATCCGTGCCATCGCCAGGCTCGAAAACAAGATCTAAATACAGAAAAAATATATATCCATCACTTTTTAATCAATCGTATTATATGGCAAGTCTACGATTCAAAGCTGTTGAAGAGGCATCCAACCGCAAGCCTGTTCCTGTAGAAATCCCCAAGGAGCGTCCGGTGGAATACTACGCAAGCAAGGTATTCAATCGCGCGAAGATGTTCCAGTATCTGCCGCTGAACACCTACAAGGCACTTATCGACGCTATCGACAACAAGAAACCCATCTCACGCAAGGTGGCCGACAGTGTAGCCGAAGGTATGAAGCAATGGGCCATTGACAATGGAGCACGTCACTATACACACTGGTTCCAGCCTCTTACTGAAACCACAGCCGAAAAACACGATGGATTCGTGGAGCATGACGGCAAGGGAGGAATGGTAGAAGAATTTACCGGCAAACTCCTCGTGCAGCAGGAGCCGGACGCCTCAAGCTTCCCCAACGGAGGTATCCGAAACACCTTCGAAGCCCGTGGCTACTCGGCATGGGACATATCCTCGCCTGCTTTCATCATCGACAACACTCTCTGTATCCCCACCATCTTTATCTCTTATACCGGAGAATCGCTTGACTACAAGACCCCTCTTCTGCGCGCTCTCTCAGCTGTAGACAAAGCTGCCACCGGAGTAGTCAACTACTTCAATCCTGAAGTCAAGCACGTCATCTCCAACCTCGGCTGGGAGCAGGAGTACTTCCTTGTCGATGAGGAACTCTACTCAGCCCGTCCGGATCTCGTGCTGACCGGACGCACCCTCATGGGACATGAATCAGCAAAAAACCAGCAGCTTGAGGATCACTACTTCGGAGCCATACCCAAGCGTGTAGAGTCTTTCATGCTTGATCTTGAGATCGAAGCCCACAAGCTCGGCATACCGTGCAAAACCCGCCACAACGAGGTCGCACCCAACCAGTTCGAGCTTGCACCTATATTTGAGGAGACCAATCTTGCCAACGACCACAATATGCTCCTCATGTCGATCATGCATGAGGTGGCCCGCCGCCACAACTTCCGTGTACTTCTCCATGAGAAGCCATTCGCAGGTATCAACGGGTCCGGCAAACACTGCAACTGGAGCCTCGGTACGGATACGGGTACAGTGCTCTTCTCTCCCGGCAAGACTCCGATTGAGAATCTGAGATTCATCACATTCGTCGCCAATGTCATGGCCTCCGTCCATCGTCACAACGGACTACTGAAAGCATCCATAATGTCAGCCACAAACTGCCATCGTCTCGGAGCCAACGAAGCACCCCCCGCCATCATCTCCATCTTCGCCGGAAGCCAGCTCGCAGAGATACTCAACAAGATCAAGAATTCCGATAAGGACGAGCTGATCGCGATGGCCGGCAAGGAAGAGCTGAATCTCGGTGTGGCACAGATCCCCGAACTGATGATCGACAACACCGACCGCAACCGCACATCGCCCTTCGCCTTCACCGGCAACCGCTTCGAGTTCCGCGCTGTTGGATCAAGCGCAAACTGCGCGTCGGCCATGATAGCGCTCAATGCAGCCGTGGCTGAACAGCTTGCCGACTTCAAGAACAAGGTAGATACCCATCTGGCAGCCGGAGAGGATCTCAACCATGCCCTTCTCGCCGAGATAAAGGCTCTACTACTCTACTCCGAGCCCATCCACTTCGACGGCAACGGATATTCCGACGAATGGAAGGAGGAAGCTGAGCGTCGTGGACTCGACTGCGAGACCAATCCCGCACTCATATTCGATGCCTATCTCCGTCCGTCGTCCATAGAGATGTTCCGCAAGACCGGTGTCATGAATCATGTGGAACTTGAGGCCCGCAATGAGGTGAAATGGGAGATGTACACCAAGAAAATTCAGATTGAGGCACGTGTGCTTGGCGATCTCGCCATCAACCACATCATCCCCGTGGCCACACGCTATCTCTCGATCCTTCTTGACAATATGGTGAAACTCCGTCAGCTCTTCCCTGGTGACAAGGGAGTCGAGCTCTCATCACAGGATTCAGTGACCGTAGAGAAGATCATGCATCACTGTTCCATCATCAAGGAAGAGGTGGGCAAGATGGTCAACGCCCGCAAGGATGCCAACAAGATTGACAACGAGCGCGACAAAGCAATCGCCTACTCTCTCCATGTAGCACCTTGTCTCGACACCATCCGCTATCATATTGACAAACTCGAGCTGATGGTGGACAACGAGATGTGGCCTCTCCCCAAATATCGCGAGCTTCTGTTCATCCGATAAAATTAAACGGACTATATTTGGCTGGTTGGGATTCATTGGTTAATTTTGCATAAAAATTGGCCGATGAATCCCCTGCCTTTTTATCTTGCCCACAAGCTTCCACTGCGCTCCAGATTGCGTGGGGGAATGACGAGTGTCGTCGTGGCTGTGACAGGCATAGCATTGTCCATAATTGTCATGCTGGTATCTATCAGCGTGATGCTCGGCTTCCGTGACGAAATACGCACTAAAATAGAAGGTTTCGATTCACAGATCACTATCGCACCGGCAGCGGATCACGACTCATCCGAACCGCCGACAATAACCCGCGAGGAGCTGAGGGAGGTGATAGAATCACTTCCGGCCGATGCCACCGCCACCCTGACGGCAAGACAACCCGCTATCATGAAAACCAAAGATAACTTCTCGGGAGTGATAGTGAAAGGTGTGGATCCGGACTACGACTGGACATTCATAAGATCCAATCTTACCGAAGGTGCGATTCCGGATTATTCGGCAGACTCCACATTATATCATATAGTTATATCAAGAACTCTTGCCGACGACCTTTACCTCACGCTCGGTGATAGGGTCGACACATATTTTGTAGGCGACGGCACATACCGAATGAGACGGCTCCGGGTGGCAGCCATATATGACACACATTTCGCCGAATACGACAAAAACATCATATTCTCGACTCTGCCTATGCTACGCAGCGTAGGTGATATTAATCCTGATGCCGGCGCACTCCTTGAAATCGGAGGCCTCGGGCATGACAATATGATTGATACCGAGACCGCCCGTATAGCCGATCTACTTATCACCAGGTTATACTCCGGAGCCACACAGAGATCCTATATAGTGCTCAACATCCATGAAAGTGCAGCTCTATATTTCAACTGGCTTGCCCTGCTTGACACGAATGTCGCAGTGATACTGGCTCTTATGGCCGTGCTCGCCGCCCTCACCCTCGTGTCGTCACTCTTCATACTCGTGCTTCGCCGGGTCAGTATGATCGGTGTCCTTAAAGCCCTCGGAGCGTCCGACAGGCTTGTGAGACAGACGTTCATACTGCTCACTCTGCGTCTGCTTCTGATCGGTATGGCTCTCGGCAACATCGTTGGACTCGGACTCATATATATCCAGAGATACACAGGCCTGATACCGCTCGATCCTGAAGCCTACTATCTTGACCATGTGCCCGTCGAAGTCTCTTGGACATCTGTACTCATACTCAATGTCGCAACTGCGGCGATAGCCTTCCTCGTGCTCCTGCTGCCCTCGGCGATTATCGCCACAATAAGACCCGCAAGAGTTATTAATTATGAGTAATAAACACAAAATAAAACCAAAAGAGCCGCGAAACACTTGACAACGCATCGAAAAATGACTATCTTTGCACTTTCCGTGAAAGACACTGAAAACAAAAAGAGAAAACACATTAATTATAATATCAAATTCTAATCCAAACAAATGAAACGAGTTTATACATTTGGAGATGGCAAGGCTGAAGGCAACGCCTCCATGCGCAATCTCCTTGGTGGCAAGGGTGCCAATCTCGCAGAGATGAACCTTCTGGGTATGCCCGTGCCTCCCGGTTTCACAATCACCACCGAAGTTTGTACGGAATATACCCAATATGGCCGCGACGAGGTTGTGAAGCGTCTTGAAAAAGATGTCAAGAATGCGATAGCACACGTTGAGACCCTTACAAAGACCAAATTCAACGATCCCGCCAACCCGCTTCTCGTATCTGTCCGTTCCGGAGCCCGTGCATCCATGCCCGGCATGATGGATACGGTGCTCAACCTTGGCATGAACGATGCCACGGTGGCATCCCTCGCTGAAAAGAGCGGAAATCCCCGCTTCGCATGGGACAGCTACCGC
>CAZKIE010000026.1:0-43385 GCA_964552825.1 uncultured Staphylococcus sp.
TTTTCGATAATCAGCTGACTTTATTCTGATTCCTTATATCGAACTCACGTTAACTAAGTATTCTTATGGAACTGATTCAGATACCGCCCAAAGTGATTGATGAGCTTGAAAATGCTATCATCACTGCTATAGAAGACCGCATCGACAATGACCTGGATGTAGCCGACATCTATCTCCGTATCATTGCCCAAGATGGAAAGTTTACCGTCAAGGTCATGTACCTTGAAGAAAGCAACGCCACATCTCCCAACGTTGATGTCGCGCTGATTAACCTTATGTTTGACCGTAAGGATAATGTTGGCAGTGGCACGGAAGACTGGGCACCTGACCCTGCCGGCATACGCCGTCTTGCCGAGTCTTACTCCGAAATTATAGCAGTCTATTTCAGCCCAAATTAATATTTTTAACATTATTTAGATTTAAGGTGTAAAGTTCTTGTACCCCTTGCGGTTAATTTTGCGGTCGAGAGCGATAGTTGCTCCCCTTTGAAAATTCAAATCTGACCGCAAACTATGGGTATTCTTATTGCAATTATATGCTTTCCCCCTTGGCTTGGAGAAGCACTCAGCGATGGTGTTAACATTAAGTAATCAACTTTTCTTCAACGGCATAGCCGTTATGCCGTAAAAATTGATTAACTTTGCACATATTCAACGACAATATCTGAATAGACCAACGCATGGAATAAAAAAATACGGCGAGAGCCGAAAGCCCTTTGAAAACTCCTTAGTAGTCGTTACGGCTTTGGTCGGCCTTCAGATGCTACTTCGGAGTTTTCTTTTTTAAGACCATAATCAAACGGTCAAAATTTATATATCAATTATATATTGCACAGCCCCAAAAGTGGGAAATTTGGCCTGTTTTGTGCCTTCACATGAACATACAAAAGCATAAAAAGACCGATACACAAACTCTGTAAGAGCTTGTGTAGCAGTTTCTTAGCTTTGATTTCTCTTTGAGCCGCGAGTGGGACTCGAACCCACGACCTTTTCGTTACGAATGAAATGCTCTACCGACTGAGCTATTGCGGCTTGTGCGATTTGCGCTGCAAAGTTAGTAATTTTTTCCCAATTACCATCATTTATTCCGGCTCATTTTTTATGATACGTGAATTTTTGGTGAATTTTTGGTGAATTTTGGCGAATATCGCTGACGGATATTTTCAAAAAACAGTCCCGAACAGCTATGACTGATTGCATATCAATCTCTGCTGTCCGGGACTTTTATCGTCATAGTGGTGTAGGGGGACTACTCGCAGCGGTGTGCGCCGTCAGAGATCACCACATCATAGATCTTAGGCTCATGTCCGTACTTGGCGTTGAATTTCTCCTTGGCTGTGGCTATGAACTGATCATACTTGTCGTCGGCCACGAGGTTGATCGTGCATCCGCCAAAACCTCCGCCCATGATGCGCGAGCCTGTCACTCCACATTCTTTGGCTATATCGTTGAGATAGTCAAGTTCCTCACATGATACCTCATAGTCTTTCGACAGTCCGTTGTGTGTCTCATACATGAGTTTGCCCACGGTCTCGATGTCGCCGCGATTCAGTGCGTCGCAGACGTCGAGCACACGCTCTTTCTCTTCGATCACGAATTTGGCTCTCATATAGTCCTCGGCCGAGATGTCTGATTTGGCAGCCTCGAGCATTTCCTTGTCGGCATCCCTAAGAGTCTCGACACCGAGACGCTTCGCAACGCGCTCGCATGACTGGCGGCGTTTGTTGTAGGGCGAATCAACAAGCTCGTGTTTCACTACGGAGTCGACCAACACGAGGCGATAGCCGTCGATCTTGAACGGGAAGTATTCATATTCAAGCGAGCGGCAGTCGAGACGGATAAGACAGTCTTTCTTGCCGAACACGGAAGCAAACTGATCCATGATTCCGCAGTTCACTCCGCAGTAGTTGTGCTCCGTTGATTGACCGATCTTCGCAAGTTCAAATTTCTCGATCGAATTGCCGTTGAAGAGATCATTGAGCGCGAATGCGAAGCATGATTCAAGAGCTGCCGATGATGACAGACCTGCACCGAGGGGAACATTACCGGCAAACGTGGCGTCAAATCCCTTCACTGTTCCGCCACGTTTGATTGTCTCACGGCAAACACCGAACACATATCGTGCCCACTGCTGAGCGGGTGCATCCTCCTCGTTGAGACCGAACGATGCTGATTCGTCCATGTCTATGGAGTAGAGATTCACGGTGTTTGTATCATTGGGCCGGATGTCGGCCATGATCACCTTATCTATCGCGCCGGGGAAGACGAAGCCCCCGTTGTAGTCCGTATGTTCGCCGATGAGGTTGATACGTCCGGCGGAAGCATAGAGGATTCCCTCTCCGCCAAAGTGATTCCAATGCTCTTTTTGATGATTATTGAAGTTGTGTGATTGAAGTATCCATAACCGTTTGGAATTGTGATTTTCACTCGATTTTGAACCTTTCGTTTCAGTTCCCTCCGATTTTTGGATTTGCGGATTATACTTAGTGACTTTTTCCTTCAGATTCATGGTATATGATTTTTAGAACATTTTTTCGGGATATGTGCCGTCGGCATGGAGGGCGGCGAATTTCTCCACCACGCCCGGACGGTCGGCTGCGTATGTTACGCCAAACCAGCGTGAATCTGTGTCGAGCACCTTTACAGTGGCTTCACCGTTGTGGATCAGGGTGTCAATGCAGAGCGGGATGAAAAATTCCGCCTTGGGGGTGTTGAGATCCTTGTCGAGAAATTTCTTGAACTCACGCTCGGAATAGTCGAAATAGTCGGGAGTAAATCCCCACAGGTTCATGGAGACCGGGGTGGCTGGATCGAGAGTCTGCTCCAAGCCGTTTTCGTCGGTAAACACTATGTCGCCATTGGGTGCGTAGGAAATAGCGGTGCGTTCCACAACTCCGGTGAGATTCCCGTCCTCTCCGCGTGAGCATACCCCACGGGCCACGGATCCATTCTCCGTCATGGTGTTGCCGACGCGGAACCCTACCATCGAGTAGTCACCCTTGCGGTCGCGCGGCCGCATCAGATCCTCGGCGATCACCCTGAATGCGTCGCGTCCGTAGAAATCATCGGCATTGATCACGGCAAACGGTTCGTTGATTACCTCCTTGCCCATCAATACGGCATGATTTGTTCCCCAAGGCTTGCTGCGGTCTGCCGGACAGGTATAACCTTCAGGCAGCTTGTCGGTCGACTGGAATACGACTTCCACCGGGATGTGTCCTTCGTATTTCGACAGAATCTTCTCGCGGAAATCCTGTTCGAAATCTTTGCGAATCACGAAGACGACTTTCCCGAATCCGGCCTGTATGGCATCATATATGGAATAGTCCATTATGGTCTGGCCCTGAGGGCCGAGGGGATCAAGCTGTTTTAGTCCGCCGTATCTGCTGCCCATGCCGGCGGCAAGTACGAATAGTGTTGGTTTCATATATTATGCTATATGGTTTATTTGAATATGAATTTTATTGTTTCCTTGAACTCCTCGCCGGGGCGGAGCACCGGAGAGGGAAAATCGGGATGGTTGGGAGCATCAGGGAAATTCTGACACTCTATGGCCACTCCGTCATAATCGTGATATTGATGTCCCGAGATGCTTTCCGGACAGCCTTCCAGCCAGTTGCCTGTGTAGACCTGCATTCCCGGCTGTGTTGTCATCACCACGAGCTCGCGCCCTGATCCGGCGGCTTTAAGGCCGGCCACTTCCGTAAGAGACCCTTCCTTGTGGCCTCTCACTACCCAGCAGTGATCATAACCTTTACCGATCTTGAGTGGCTTGAAATCCGCGTGGATATCCTTGCCTATGGCTTTGAACTCTCTGAAATCCATAGGTGTACCTTCGACTGATGCAAGTTCTCCGGTCGGGATCTGAGTATCGTCGGTGGGCAGATAGAAGTCGGCATTGAGTTTCAGCTGATGGTTCAGGACGGTACCGGATGCCTCTCCGTCAAGATTAAAGTACACATGATTTGTGAGATTGATCACTGTCGGGGCATCCGTCTCAGCTCCGAGCGTCAGCGTCAGCTCATTGTCATCATTCCAGGTGTATTTTGCTGATGCCGTGAGATTGCCGGGATAGCCTTCCTCTCCGTCCTCTGACACATATATGAATACAATAGTGTTGTCGCCGACGGTTCTCGCATCCCATATGCGGTTCATGAAGCCTGTCGGGCCTCCGTGGAGAGCGTTTGGCCCGTTGTTGATGGCCAGAGAATATTCCTTGCCATCGAGGGTAAAATGCCCGCGGGCGATACGGTTGGCGAAACGTCCGGGCACTTTCCCGGCACAAGGACCATCGGCCATCCATGATGCAGGATCCTTGTAGCCCAGGACAACATTGTCAAGCTTACCGTCTTTATCAGGCACCTTGATTGCCACGATACCGGCTCCGAGAGTCGAAAGCGTCACACTTGCTCCTGATGCATTTGTAAGTGTATAGTGAGTAATCTTTCCCTCCGGGGAGTCGAATTGATGAGATGTAATTTTCATGGTACGGATAATTTTTCTTTTTGCAAATGTAGCAATTATTTGGTGGGTTATCCAAATAAAATCAGGTCAAAAAATGTCATAAATCGGTCAATTTGCAGCCTTGAAGCAGTACAGCTACCGTGTAATGACCGAATTGTCAAATATTTGTCATGACTTTTTGACACGGATTCGTATAAATTGCGAAAACATAAGGGAAAAATTCTTAACTTTGCACTCCGAAAACGAAAGAGAAACTATGATAGCTGTTAATAATCTTGGTATACAGTTTGGAAAACGGGTGCTGTTTCAGGATGTCAACCTTAAATTCACACCGGGTAATTGCTATGGAATAATAGGTGCTAACGGCGCGGGCAAATCGACGCTCATGCGTATACTCAGCGATCAGCTCACACCGACCCACGGTACTGTCACGCAAGGTCCCGGTGAGCGTATGAGTGTTCTTGAGCAGGATCACTTCAAATACGACGATTGCACCGTGATAGAGACAGTGCTACGTGGCCATACAGTCCTGTGGGATATAATGCAGGAAAAGGATGCCCTATATGCCAAGGAGGATTTCACTGACGAGGACGGAATCCGAGCCTCCGAGCTTGAGGAACGCTTTGCCGAACTCGAGGGTTGGAATGCCGAGAGTGATGCTGCTGCTCTCCTGAGCGGTCTCGGAATTAAAGAGGACAGACACTATACTCTGATGCGCGATATGAGCGGAAATGAGAAAGTGCGTGTGCTTCTTGCCAAAGCTCTGTTCGGCAACCCTGACAACCTCCTGCTCGACGAGCCTACCAATGACCTTGATCTCGAGACGGTGGCTTGGCTTGAGGACTATCTGTCAAAGGCCGAGAACACGGTGCTCGTCGTAAGTCATGACCGCCATTTTCTTGACGCCGTCAGCACCCATACGCTTGATATAGATTACAATAAGCTCACACTCTTCGCGGGCAATTACAGCTTCTGGTATGAATCGTCACAGCTTGCGCTCCGTCAGCAGCAGCAGGCCAATAAGAAAGCAGAGGAGAAGCGCAAGGAACTTCTCGAATTTATCCAGCGTTTCAGTGCGAATGT
The DNA here is from genome assembly GCA_964552825.1 of uncultured Staphylococcus sp. Taxonomy (GTDB): domain Bacteria; phylum Bacteroidota; class Bacteroidia; order Bacteroidales; family Muribaculaceae; genus Duncaniella. Next base: position 5,547 of record CAZKIE010000026.1, read on the forward strand.
GGCCAAGTCCAAGCAGACCACGTCACGCAAGAAGATGCTTGAAAAGCTTAATGTCGAGGAGATTCAGCCGTCGTCGCGACGCTATCCCGGAATCATTTTCACTCCACAGCGTGAGCCGGGCAACAAGATCCTTGAGGTGAAGGGTCTTTCCGCGAGCATTGATGGCGAGGTCCTTTTCGAGGATGTCAACTTCCAGGTTGAGAAAGGCGACAAGATAGCATTCCTTTCCCATGATCCACGTGCCATGACCGCACTGTTTGAGATCATAACCGGCAACCGCAAAGCTGATGCCGGAACGTATGACTGGGGGCAGACCATTACCACCGCTTATCTGCCGCTCGACAATACCGGATTTTTCAATACGGATCTCAATCTTGTCGATTGGTTGGCTCAGTATTCCGACGACTCTTCCGAGATTTATCTCAAGGGATTCCTCGGCAAGATGCTTTTCTCCGGTGAAGAGGTGCTCAAGAAGGCATCCGTTCTCTCCGGTGGTGAGAAGATGCGTTGCATGATAGCCCGTATGATGATGACCGATGCCAATACCCTGATTCTTGACTCGCCCACCAATCATCTTGATCTTGAATCTATCCAGGCGTTCAACAATACGCTCCGTGTTTTCAAGGGCAACATCCTAATGTCGAGCCATGACCACGAGTTCATACAGACTGTGGCAAACCGCATCATCGAACTCACTCCCAAGGGTATCATTGACAAACTCATGGATTATGATGACTATATCGTGGATCCAAAGGTGATCGCCGCGCGCGAGAAGATGTATTCCTAAAGACATATCTGCATAAATGGACTCCACGCTTTTTTTTGACTATCCGCACCCGTTCGCACTCGAATCGGGAGAGAGCCTGCCCTCGCTCCGTATAGCCTACAATACCTATGGGACACTTAATGCTGATCGCGACAATGTCGTGTGGGTATGTCATGCCCTCACAGCCAATAGTGATGTTGCTGACTGGTGGCCTCATACTGTGGAGGCCGGTAAGTTTCTTGACCCGTCAAGATGGTTTGTGATCTGCGCCAACTTCATCGGATCGCCATACGGCACCACCGCTCCTCTCCACAAAAATCCGGCGACAGGTGAGCCTTATTTCGGTGATTTCCCGAAATATACCATCAGGGATATAGTCAATGCCCACAGGATTCTTGCCGATCACCTTGGGATCAGTAAAATTCATACATTGGTAGGATGTTCGGTTGGTGGCTTCCAGGCTGTCGAATGGGCTGTCAGCGAACCTGAGCGTGTGGAGCGTCTTTCACTGATGGCTACTGATGCCGTGGCTACTCCATGGACGATCGCTATCGACGAGACACAGAGAATGTGTATAGAGGCTGATGCCACGTATGGCCAGCGTCGTCCGGATGCAGGAGCGTCGGGCCTTGCCGCAGCCCGTGCCATAGGCCTGCTGAGTTATCGTGGCCCTTCCGGATATAATCTCACGCAGCGAGATGTAGAGGAATATCCCGCACCACGCCGTGCCGTCACATACCAGAGGTATCAGGGAGAGAAGCTTGTCAGACGCTTCGATGCTTATTCCTACCACGCTATCCTCGATGCTTTCGATTCTCATGATGTCGGACGGGGTAGGGGTGGCTTGGATTGTGCCCTGTCGAAAGTTAAAGCACGTACCATCGTGATCGGTCTGACGACCGACATAGTGTTCCCACCGTCTGATATGAAAGCATTGGCAGATAAGATACCGGGTGCGGTGTATGCCGAAATCCAGTCACCGTTTGGCCACGACGGTTTCCTTGTGGAGCATGATCAGCTCAACGCACTTATGAAGCCGTTTATGGAGGACAGGTTCTAAGATGCAGCCGATGGCTGTACGGCCTGTGTCTTTAGATTGACGGAAAGGGTATCCACTCCGGATGTCTCGTTGTATATCGTAAGGCCGAACAGAGGAGCCGTGACGATTATATGCTCGAACATCGCGCTCTGGATAGCCTCATATTGTGTCCATTTGGTCGTCGCTGTGAAACACCATATCTGGAGCGGGATACCGTATTCGTCGGGAGCCATGAGCCTGACAAGTATCTGGCTGTCATTTGATATATAGGGATTTTTCAGCAGCCATTCGCACATATATGCCCTGAATAGTCCGAGATTCGTGTCTGTTGTGCCGTTGACGGTCGCCACTCCCGGATCATAGTCCGGTTTCCCGCCATTGGCGTTTATTCTGTCGACAAAGGGCTTGAGCAACGGCAGTCGCTCCGCCATACCGGCCACCCATTGCTGATCCACAGTCTTGATCGAATAGAAATCAAATTTAACGGTACGTGCTATCTGGCGGCATCCTGATGCCTGCATTCCTCTCCAGTTCTGGAACGATCCGGAGATAAGTGAATAAGGCGGGACGGTGACGATCGTATTGTCCCAGTTCTGTATTTTGACCGATGTAAGCGATACATCGATAACTATGCCGTTGGCTATCGTGGATGGAACCAGAATCCAGTCGCCGACACGCAGGGTGTCGTTCTGCGACAGTTGCAGTCCGGCCACAAGCCCGAGAATACTGTCCTTGAACACTAACATGAGGACGGCGGCAAACGCGCCGAGGCCGGTCAGCAACGCCACAGGTGATTTTCCGACTATGATTGATACGGATACGATTATGGCTATGATCCAAATGATCGTCACCACAGTGTCGAGGATACCTTTTATCGGAAGGTTTTTTGTATTGCGTTTTTCATCAAATCTCAGCCAAATGAACGATATGACCGAGCATAGTGCCATACAGAGGACTATTGACGTATAGACGAGCAGTCCACGCAGCACTATGGCGTTGAGCAGAGATGTGCCGGTGAATGCAAACGGAAGAAACGCCAGGATCACGAGCGGAGGTATAACCCGGCAGCAGTGGACAAGCACTTTCCGCTCCACGAGCTCTTCGGCGAGCTGCTTGTTGCGGACACTGAGAAACTTCCGGACACCGGCCCTGACGAGATTCCCCACAATCCAACCCACGAAAAGAGCCGCACCGACAATGATGACGGCATATATGATCTCCTCGGTTATCTTGTCTTTCTCGAGTCCGATGCAGTCGAGAAGTTTGTGTATGTGTGTCAGAAGCCACTGGGCAACCTTATGGGAAGGTATCAATTCTGCGATAATCATAAATCAAAGTTTGAAACGATATATATTTTTAACGTTTCTTACCCTAAAAGGTTTGTGACATTGCGGAAAGGTTGTTAATTTTGTGGAAAAAGAGTGAATGATAATTTGTTCGGTTTTCCAGTCGGTAGAATTTTACGTTCTTGCCTCTGTGATCGCGGCTGCTATCGTGGCTTTTCTCAGCGGAAATTCCAGTAAAGGCCCAGCGAGGGAATATCTTCTCGCAGGGGTGATCACCATGGAGGAATTGGACGATTCTCCATCTGTCGAGCTGATATGCGGTGAGGACGGAAAAGTGGTGCTCCGCCGTCACGGCATTTCCGGCGTCGATATGTCAGGGGCTGTGAGCCTCGCCATAGAGGTCATAGGCTTTGATGTAAAGATCAGGGAAAGAATCGTCGCAGGCAGGGAGCACACCGAACCGATCAATACCGCATCGTTCATACTTGACTTCATGGGCTGTGAGCATTACTTTATCTCCTACGAGTCGCCGCTCACGTCAGTATCATCACCGCTTTTCGCGTCATTGACTCTTCACAACCGCGAGGGAAACAGAATATTAAAGAAACTTCAGTAAATTAATTTTTTATGGAAAGACATGAAAAAAAGACATTCCCGGTCAAGGGATGTAAGATTGCCGGAGGCAATATGTATTTTGAGATCAGCTTCCAGGGTAGGGAGCAGGACATCAGGGCATTTGAATTCCAGAGAAAAAACAGACCGACACAGCTTAATTGTATTGTCAAGGAATTTGATGAGAACGGTGCGCCGGTGTTCATGCAGGACATAGCAGCCATACTGCCACAGATCTATACTATCGGAGAGGTTTATGAGTTCAGGGTGAAAACAGATCTCATATCCGGGAGGTATTATGATGTGTGTGATTGGAACGGGTTGATATTCAGGCTGAATGTATATCATCATGAAAGACTTCACATAAATGAGATCGTGAAATGCCGTGTGAAGGACATAAAGCTTGTCTGGCTGGATCTCGAACTCGTCAGCGACCACAAGAGAGGAATACCGATGTTTTCCCCCGACGATTTTCTTGCACTTGATTCAACGGACGGAAGCCGAGAATCAGCCGGCTATCTGAGATATGTGTTCCTGCACACCCCGGAACTGTCGGAAGCCAGGATCCAGCTCAACAACGGCAATCCGCTTTGGGTCATGACTGTTGCCGACACAGTGTCAAGAAACCTTACCGAATGGCTCAATCATGACCATCGCCATGATGAGCCGGCTTCCATGAGAGCGTTGCGCGAGAGACGCTCGCAGGCGCAGAAGTGTCTGATACTCGCGTCGTTCAATTCGATGTGTATCAATCTGCTTGAGAACTCCCCATATCTGAGGGAGTGCTCACCGAGAGAACGTGAGGAATACCAGGATCGTCTCAACAGAATCATCACCCATACCGGCGACTACCTCAAGGCTACAAATCTTATCGTGGAGAAGAAGGACCGGTCGTATATCGACGAGACCTTGGAGCGCCTGAAGCTCTCGGGCTATCTCTATAATCCGGAGGAAAGGATGCGTGTGGCCATGGCTTTGTTCTCGCTGAGGAAGAAGAGCGTGTCGAGCTATATCGACGACATTCTCGACATCATCTGTGAGTCGCACTCCAACACACGTTTCATGCATCTTTTCGCCAAGGCATTTGTGGAGATGCTCGATATGTACATCTCCAATGAAAGCCGATATATCGACGTGTTGACCGGCATGACGGAAAAGACAGCAATTATGCAGATGATAAAAGCACTGTCGATCCGTCTGCTGCTGAAAGGCAACGAGTCTGAAAGCCAGCGGGCGATGTATCGCTCGATGCTTTACAGATATGCCACGCTTGTACTCATTTCCGGAGGCGAGAATCTTGTCAGGAAGTCACTTTATGCGCTGTTCAACATCACCGTCCCGATAGAGTTCACGTGGAAAGATCTCAACGACATAACCATGCTCTGCTCCAGACTGACGGTCTCATTGCCAAAGGCGATAAAGGAGTCATATGTGTTTGAAGGAGACAACGCGCTGATGACCATGAACGACGGTGACCTCAATTTCTCGCCGCAGCAGATGGGTGAGAATATGAAGAACGGACTTCCGTCGGATCTTTTCGGTAGCAGGAAAATCAGGATTCTACTCAATGAGAAGTTGGAGGAAAAGATCAAAGCCTCGCGCAATGACATAATGCAATTCCGTCGGCTATGGAAGGATATCGAGAGATCTCTATTTGCCAAAAATCAGAATTTCAGGAGCAGACCGGAGGGAATAAGGCCGGATGTTAACGATAGGGTGCTTATCCGTATCACTGAGAAGATTCCTGACCGGTGGTATGACTACCGGGCCATAATAGAGGATCCGGCATACGTGGGTGAAGGTGTCATAACACCGAAACAGATAGTGTCGTATCCCATAAAGCCTGTGGCGAATACATTCAGAAATCCGGAGACGGGGGATTACTGTCTGTATGAGGCTACTGTGGAACACCGGGATGAGAACGGCACATTATATTTCAATATGCGCGAGGACATCCATGCGTTCCTGCGCGAGAGCCTTGAGGTAGGGGAGATGTGGACTGTACAGGTGAGCATGATCAGCGCTGACCGGTATCTGTGTATCAGCGAGGGCGGATTTTCATTGTTCATCTACAAGAATACAGTCGAGGGCGAACTCCGCCAGGGACAGTTTGTTCACGCTGTGATCGAAGAGATATTCCCCAATTGTGTGATACGCGCGTCCTACGCCGGAGAGACAGACGAGACATTCATGCAGACCGCCGCGTTCAAGTGTCTTCTTGACAATTATTGCGGAGACAATTATTATAAGGAGGAGGACGAGGAGGATGATAATTCCGAGGCTCAGATTGAGGATGCAAAATCTGCGAGCAATTTCATTGAGCCGGATCAGATGCGTGAACTCGTGCATATCATCGACCGCGAAGGTATGCTCCGCAACAACCATATCGAGACATACAATTATCTTGCCGTAGCAAGAATCATGGCGTTGCTCCTCAATGACAGCCATCTCGCCGACTATTTCGCCAACCGGATGGAACTCGTTGAGACCATCCAGCTATTCGGTGACAACGGAAAAATTGATGAGATACGGCTTGAGAAGCTGCTTAATGACAACAAGGACTTCATATCACTATATCCCGATATAGAGATGCGCCTGACCCGTCTGCGTGTAATCAGCCAGCTTGACAAGCCGGATATCCCGAGATGGCTTTGGGAACTGACATACGAGGCCAAGGACAAGACCACACTCCAGCTTGCCCGACTTGTGACATCCTATAATATGCTGCTTCACAGCAATCTGTTCGAGGTGCTCAATTCCATCCGCACGAAGATCTACCGGCTTATGGGTCTCAAGGTGCAGTTGCCCGACAACTTCAAGGTGGCCGAGGAGGATCAGTCGACTGAGCTGAAGACCTCGATAATCTATCCAGCCGGAAATCATATGCTGCCGTCGGAGCGTGAGCAGCTGACCGAGATATTGAAAGTGATTTCATCCTTCCTCAACTCCAAGGGGGGCAGACTGTATATCGGAGTGGACAACTCAGGCTATGCCGTGGGGCTTCATAATGATTTCACATATCTCAACAACAGACATGAGAACTATGATATAGCCGACGTGAAGGACAAGTTCGACCGCACCATCCGTGATGCTGTCCATTCGCGCCTTGGCCGTGTGGCCAACGGAAAGATATCAGGCGTCTTCGAGACTGTTGGTGACAAGGTGATCTATCGTCTCGACATGGAGCCGTCGGCAGAAGTTGTCATGCTCGATGGAGTGGCATACGAACGTCAGGGAACGAGCAAATGGCCTATTCCAGCCACAGAACTATCCAAGTTTCAGGCCTCGAGAGCTGCAAAATTAGCCAACGTATAATTATAAGAAAGAGAGCCTCGGCGCACAATGCACAGGGGTTCTCTTTTTATATTCAGAGAAGTATAACTCAGTCCTGTCTTTTGATGTTGCGGTGTCTGATCTTCCATATCACCGCATCGTAGGGTGCCACCATGGTGGTGAACGGCGCGGATGCCGATATGGTCTTCAAGTCAGTATCGCCCGACAGCATCTCGCGGGCCATGACCTGCCCTTCGGGGATATTGAGCATTTCCAAGGCGTGTCTTGGAATGTTGACAGCCAGATCGCATGAATTTTCCGAGAAATTCACAGCTATCACGAGAGTCACTCCATCGCAGCTCCGGAGGAACACATACTGGCGGTGAGGATTAAGCGAAGGATTCTGGTAGTTCACATACATCAGATCATAGAACCGGCCTTCCGAGATCGCCCTCTCTCGGTTGCACAGGGAGAGAATGGTGGCATATCTGGCTCTTAGCCATCTCTCGCGGGGTGTGAGCTGAGAGCCATCGGGATTTCCCTCGTTGTACCATCGGCGGAGAGTGGGGACACTCCAGTAGTCGAAGATAGTGGTGCGACCGTCATAACCGCTGAAACCTTCCGAATCAGTGGCCTGCTCGCCGAGTTCCTGTCCGGCATATATCATCATCGGTCCGGTTGACATCATCGAACTTACCACAAGCGATGGGATCACCTTGGCAGGATCGCCGGCGTAGAATTTCGATCCGAAGCGTTGCTCATCATGATTTTCGAGGAAGTTGAGCATATGGTGCTGTATGCCTTCTACGGTCTGCCAGCAGTTTGTGAGTGTGGCGGCCGAATAATTGGAACACTGGATACCCCGCAGAGTATCGTAGAGGTTAACCTTATCATAAAGATAGTCAAATCCTCCGGTGAAGATGAAGTCACGATAGAGACCCACGTCATATATCTCAGCTATGAACTTGACGTGAGGATAGCGGTCCTTGACGTTAGGGATGGCCCACTGCCAGAACTCCAGAGGCACCATGAAGACCATGTCGCATCTGAACGCATCTATGCCTTTCGATGCCCAGAACCGCAGGATATTCAGCATCTTGAACCATGTATCCGGGATCGGATCGTAGTGTCCGGAGCCGTCGCCCGGATCCTTGCCGTAGTTGAGCTTCACGGTCTCATACCAGTCGTTCACCCCGGGGAACGCCGTGAAACAGTCGTTGCCCGTAGCCTTGGCCGGAAACTCTACGTAAGCCTGTTTGCCAGACCCGAGATCAAACGATGGTGAGAACAACTGACGTGTAATATAGTAATAGTTATTGTCAGGATCGAAGAATTTATCCGTGTTGTCGCCATGCCCGAAATCGTCGATACCGGCCGGTGCGCAGTCACTGTGATATCTGCGGGCGGTGTGGTTGGGGACGAAATCGATTATGACCTCCAATCCGGCATCATGGGTTCTTGCCACGAGCTGCTCGAACTCCGTCATACGATCGGCCACGTTCTCAGCCAGATCTGGATCAACATCGTAATAGTCCTTGATGGCATACGGCGATCCGGCCTGTCCCTTGACGACATGAGGATTGTCGGGAGGAAGGATCCCGTCATTGCTGTAATCAGTCTTTGTGGCGTGTTCAATAATACCGGTATACCATATATGAGTGACGCCAAGCTCCTTGATGGATTGCAGCACTGCATCTGTGATCTGATTCATCTTGCCGCATCCGTTTTGGGCTATGGTGCCATTGGGGACACACGCCGGGTTTGCATTTGTGAGGAGTCGGGGCAGAAGCTGGTATATGATCGGTTTACGGTTCATGGTAGGGATTCTTATATCTTTGCAGCCACATCAACCGGCCTGACGAACCCTGCGTCAAGCAGGGCTGCCATAGTGCTGTCGTAGCCCGACCGGAACACCCGGTTGATTTCTTTGAGGTTAAACACTTTGTATTTGGCAATGTCGTTGATCGAAACCGCCAGATCGCACATCTGCATCTGCTCCACGGCATTTGTCTTTATGAGCAGGTCGTATGTGCGGTGCGCGATATCAAGGATGGATTTCGATTTCCCCCGGCGCGGGACCGGAGAGCAGTTGATGCCTATGAGATATTTGCAGTGGTCGCGGAGCACCCAGGCGGGAAGATTGGCTGTCACACCACCGTCAACGTAGGTGACACCGTCGATGACAACCGGCTTGAATACTATGGGTATGCTGCATGATGCTGACACACACTCGGCGATATCACCTTCAAAGAACGCAGCCTTGGAATATTGATCAAGATCGGTCGCACACACTATTGCCGGTAGAGGCAGATCGCTGAGATCCTTATACGGAATATGCTTGCGAAGGAACTTCTTGAAACCGTCCATAGAGAAAAATCCCTCTCTCGGCACACCGATTTCGGCAAAATCCGTGAATTTGGCATCCGAGAATACCTTCAGGATCTCATCAGGCTTCATCCCCGAACAATACATTGCCGTGACAACTGATCCTGCGCTTACTCCGGCCACAATATCAGGCTTGATACCCATTTCCTCGAGAGCCATCAGTGCTCCGGCATGGGCAAAACCCCGCGCACCTCCTCCGCTAAGGACAAGGCCTATCTTATAGGGCTTTCGCGAAAATCGAAGCATATCAAGCATCACAGTCTCAGTTTTGTCTACAAAAGTAGTGAATTTTCATTATGATGGAAAGCTTTTTGAGAAAAATGCTTTCAAATCATTATTTTTTTGTGTTCAAGGATTTCCACTTCCGTTTCGGTTTTTTTGAGCAGGCGCGTTCGATGGCTCTGCGCTCACGGCGGGAGATCATCACAGGAACAGGCTGACTGTCGGAGTTAGTTTCTTTGTATGTCGCAGGTGTCTGCTGTGAGGAGATGGATTCTTTTCTTTTTCTTGCTCTCTCTCGGGCACGTGAAGAGCGGGACATGGCGCGGTCAAGCTCGGCGCGGATCATATTGAAGGCGAGCATGGCCATTTGGTCGGAGCTGTCGGCAGTGCCGTCGGCGAGGTACATATCGACGATCCGTAGAGCCTCTGCTGCGGAGGAGGGTGAGCTGGCGAGTGCGGTGTTGATACGTCCGGTGATGTCCGAATAGACTTTCTTTGATACTGGCAGATTGTTCATTGTTATCAGGATTAAATTTTCAGCAAAATTACCATGCGAAATCATCGAAAAGGTGCGATAATGTCGCGCAGGTCAAAAAAATTTTCATCATTGCCAAACTTTAGGTAACTTTGTGAAATGAAATTCTCCGATATACCTGCCCACAGCAAAGAGAAGCGGCTGCTCCGGCAGATGGTGACTGACGGACAGATCCCCCATGCGCTGCTGCTGCATGGACAGTCCGGTGTGGGTAAATTTATGCTCGCACGTGCTTTCGCACAGTATCTCCACTGCAGCTTTCCCACGCCGGATGGGGAGCCATGCGGCACTTGTCCGGCCTGTCTCCAGCATCATACGTTCAATCATCCTGATACGGTGTATGTCTTTCCGGTAGTGAAGAATGACGGCAACAAACGTCCGTTGTCGGAGGACTTCATGGAGGATTTCAAGATTTTCCTTGATCGCTCGCCTTTCATGGATTTCGAGAAATGGGCTGCAACCTTTGACAAGAAGACAGTGCGCCCTGTCATTTATGTCGATGAAAGCAAGCGACTTGAGGAGCGCCTGTCTGTCACGGCACTCACCTCCAAATGGAAAATAGTCCTGATGTGGCTGCCTGAACTGCTCGGAGAGGAAGCTGCCAATAAACTGCTGAAACTTGTTGAGGAGCCGGCCGAGGGAACTATCTTTGTCCTTGTCAGCAATAATGCAGCCGCCATATTGCCGACCATAAAGTCAAGATGCCGCCCCATAGAGGTGACACGTCTCTCAGACGATGATATCGCATCTTGGCTTACAGCGCGATTGGCCATGGATCCGTCTGAGGCCAAGGCCGTGGCCCACGTAGCGGAAGGGAATGTCAACGCAGCGCTGCGCAGCATAGATGCGGCAAGTGCGTCCAGGATGTATTTCGATCTGTTCGTGAGTCTCATGAGGCTTTCCTATATGAGAGATGTGAAGGGATTGAAGGAATGGAGCCAGAATGTTGCCGATCTCGGAAGAGAGGGGTGCGTGAGATTCTTCGCTTACTGCACACGCCTGATCCGCGAAAATTTCGTCTATAATTTCCATATAGCTGATCTTAATTATCTGAATACCGATGAAGAGAAGTTCAGCAGGAATTTCGCACGGTTCATAACCGAAAAAAATGCTGAGAGGATAATCCGGTCGATGGACAGAGCTGCGACCGACATAGCCGGCAACGCAAATGCGAAAATCGTATGTTTCGATTTTGCCGTGAAGATGATCATTCTTATAAAGGAAGGAGTGGAATGAAGCCGTTTCTGAAGCAGATAGCCGAGGTGTATCTCACCAATGAACCATCCATGCTGATGGATTGCTGCTTCGTGTTCCCCAACAAACGCAGCGGTGTCTTTTTCCGCAACTATCTTGTGGAGCTTTCTGCCGGAAAACCGCTGATCCTGCCAAGGATAATGACTGTCGGGGAGCTGATGTCGTCACTGTCGCCGCTCGCCGAGGCATCAAGACTTGACCGTCTGTTCCTGCTTTATGAGGAATACAGCAAACTGAGCGATGATATAGCTGATTTTGACAAGTTTCTGTTCTGGGGAGAGATGATCATGTCGGATTTTGATGATATAGATCTGAACTTGGCCGATGCGGATCGTCTGTTTGTCAATCTGAAACGATACCGGGAGATCACATCTTACTATCTGACTCCTGAACAGGAAGAGATACTCACGCGGTATTGGGGCGGAACGTTCGAGCATCATGATCCTGATGAATTTTGGTCGCATCTCAAGAATGATGACGGAAGCGCTCTCGAACAGAAGTTTCTCAATTTATGGGAAGTACTCGGACCGTTGTATGACAATTACCGGAATACCCTGACGGGCATCGGACTCGGATCGCGCGGCATGATAGCCCGCGATGCCGTCAGGAGGCTCGCTGCAGCCGATAAGGATGAACTTCCGTTCGGACGGTATGTGTTCGTAGGGTTCAATGTGCTGTCATTAGCTGAAATAAAGATATTTGCCATCCTGAGGGACTGCGGAAAGGCTGATTTCTACTGGGATATGGCTTCGGATGCAATGGTTGCGGAAGGCAACAGGGCCTCAAGGTTCATGAAGCGCAACTTGTCGCGCTTCCCGTCGAGATATGCGCTTGATGATGATAAGGATGGCCGTGGCTTTCCGGATATAAGTGTGACAGGAGTCTCCTCGGCGGTCGGTCAGACAAAGGATGCCGGCCGGCAACTGAGGGAGTGGGTGAGGGACGGTGTGATCTCCGATCCCGACAATGCCATAGACACGGCTATTGTGCTTCCGGACGAATCATTGTTCGTGCCGATGACACTGGCCATTCCGAATGAGATAGGGAATTTCAATGTGACAATGGGTTTCCCGCTCCGAGCCACCTCGTTTGCGTCATTCATTGCATCGGTTGTCTCCATGCAGTTGCGCTCGCAGGTCTCCCGGGATGAGAATTTCTTCTATTATGAGGATGTAAATGTCCTTGCATCCCATCCGCTTCTCATGAAGATAGATCCGCAGGGTTGCAACAGGTTGCTCAGGGAGATCCGCGACCGGCGGATGTTTCTTGTGCCTGAGGCTTACATCGGGAAGGAGATGCCGCAGCTGTCGCCGTTTTTCACGGCTATAACCGACTCCAACTCCACGGAGGAAGTGTATGGATATTTCCATAGGTTGCTGTCCGATATACTTGATGTCCTGTCGCCTGAGGGCGCGGACGATGAGGTAGATGCTGATACTGACGGCCATGGGGAAGAGTGTATGGAGGCTTATTTTGTGAGATCGTATCTTGACGCACTCGACGAGCTGAAATGTGCTATTGACCGTCGGAATGTGAGGATGAAGGACATCACATTCATACAGCTCCTTCAGCGGGCCATAGCCTCGACAAACATCAACTTTACCGGCGAGCCTCTGAAAGGTCTGCAGATGATGGGTGTGCTTGAGACGAGAGCACTTGACTTCGAGAACATAATCATGCTCTCGATGAACGAGAGGGTTTTTCCACGGAAGTTCCACACACGCTCGTTTATTCCAGACAATCTCCGCCGCAGTTACGGACTTCCGACGAGTGACTTCCAGGAATCCATCTTCTCATATTCATTCTACCGCCTCATATCCAGGGCTTCACACGTGAAGCTGTATTATGATGCGAGAAATGTTTCCGGACATAACAGTGAGATGTCGAGATATATAGCCCAATTGCTCTATCTTTTTCCCGAGAGTTCTGTGAGACATGAATTACTTTCCTATTCGCTGTCACCCACCATCGACGAGGGTATATCGGTCAGGAAAACACCGGAGATAATGGAGCGTCTGAGGGAATTCACGCCTGCCGGAGGTGCCCGCACACTATCGGCATCATCAGTCAACGACTATATCAACTGTCCGCTTTCGTTCTATCTCAAGAGGTTGTGCCGTATGGATCTTGACGAGGAGGTGATAGACTACATGGACTCGGGGACATACGGCAGCATTCTCCATGCTTCGGTGGAGAGGATCTATAATGACTTCCTTGATGGCGCCGGGGAGGTGAAGATAACATCCGAAATGCTCGACAGGGTCATATCGTCGGCCGCGTATCTCGATACTGTAATAACCTATTCTGTCAACGAGCATTACAATAAGCTTGGCAAGGATTGCGGCACTAAGCTTGCCGGAGAATCCAAGGTGCTCGGAAAGATGATGAGACATTTCATCTCACTGCTGCTTGAAGAGGAAAAGAAAATCACTCCGTTTGACTTCATCGCCGCTGAATATGAGGTCGTGAGACCTATGGAGATATCCCCGGAGCTTACAGTCAACATCCGCCAGTATATCGACAGAATTGACAGAGTATATTCTCAGGGTCACTATGGAGAGGAGGCTTTGTCGACGCTGAGGATCGTGGACTATAAGACAGGATCGGACAACGTCGAGTTCAAGGACTTTGATCAGCTCTTTTCCAATGAGGAGACCGACCGGCGTAAGGCTATCGTCCAGCTTATGTTCTACTGCAACGCATACGCTGCCGAGTCGGGCTACGACGGGCCTATAAAGCCGGTGATATACCAGATGAAGACAATTTCGACCCACGGATTGCGGTCCATAATGATCAAGAGTGATGGTGACGGTGGCAAACGTGGTCAGAGCGTGGATTTGGAAGACTATCGTGAGATAAACCGGGAGTTTCTCGACCGCTTCAACAGTGTAGTTAAGGAGATTTTCGATCCAAATGTCCCATTTGTACAGGCTCCTGACGATCATAACTGCAGATTCTGCACTCTGACTTCAATCTGCCGTCGGTCAAGATGAGATATTACATCCACATCCCGTTCTGTCACTCGAAGTGTGCCTATTGCGACTTCTATTCGATGCCTGTGGGCCGGAATGAGATGATGGGTGCGTTTGTCGATGCGTTGGATGAGGAGATTGACAGGCGGTGCGGAGTGGTGGTTCATCCTGTCGAGACTCTATATATCGGTGGTGGCACGCCGTCGTCGCTGCCTGTCGGTCTGCTCGGCCATATTATATCAAGATTCAAGCCGGACGACATGACCGAGCTTACCATCGAGGTTAATCCGGAGGACGTGGATGAAGCTTTTGCCGGATTTGCAGCCTCGGTGTCCGATGTGGTCAGAATCAGTATGGGCGTGCAGTCGCTTAATGACGGTGAATTGTCCATTATAGGGCGTCGGCATAGTGCTGATGATGCAGTCCGAGCTTATCGGAGACTCCGCGACGGCGGTATCTCCAATATATCACTTGATCTTATCTACGGTCTTCCGGGTCAGGATCTGGATTCATGGAAAAAATCTGTGGACGGATTGCTGGAACTGTGTCCGGAGCATATCTCTGCATATCTGTTGTCCTACGAGCCACATACACGTCTGTGGGCCATGCTTTCAAAAGGGAAGGTGGAGGAGGCGCCCGAGGATCTGGTCTCGCTCATGTATGACTACCTGTGCCGGGCTACCCGATCCGCAGGATATGAACACTATGAGATCTCGAATTTCGCACTGCCCGGACGTCGGGCCAGGCATAATTCGTCGTACTGGGATGGATCCGAGTATATCGGGCTTGGCCCCGGCGCACACTCGTTCACTGATGGAAAAAGAGGATATAACCTCCCGTCGCTGAAGGATTATATCGCCACGCATGGATGCGGTGTTTACCGGGAGGATCCCGAGGATGATATGTCGCGCTTCAACGACAGGCTCATCACATCCCTACGCACCTCGGACGGAATTTCGCTTGATGAGTTGAGGGTATACCCCGAGGCTTATGACTGTGCGGTCAGACTTCTGGCCGACGGTATGCTTGAGAGAAGCGGTGGCGGACGGATTTTGATCCCAGAGAAACTATGGCTGCGTTCGGATTACATAATGAGGGAACTCATAGTTGTATAAATAGAAATTTTAAGGCTGTGGAGACGGGATATGTCGAAAAAAATTCTTACCTTTGTGAGAATTTTGTAAGTACATAAAACCACCTTCACATTTCAATTAAAATATATGATTGAAGAAGACCGAATAATAAAAATCGACATCGAAAACGAGATGAAGAGCGCCTACATCGACTATTCGATGTCGGTGATCGTGTCGCGTGCCCTTCCTGATGTGCGCGACGGTCTCAAACCGGTGCATCGCCGTGTCCTTTTCGGAATGAACGAGATGGGCAATACATCCGATCATCCGCATAAGAAATCAGCCAACTGTGTCGGCGAGGTCATGGGTAAGTATCACCCGCATGGCGACTCGTCAATCTACGGCACGGTGGTTCGTCTTGCCCAGCCGTGGGCGATGCGCTACTGTCTGGTCGACGGTCACGGAAACTTCGGCTCGGTCGACGGCGACGGAGCCGCTGCCATGCGTTACACGGAAGTGCGTCTCGCCCGTCTCGGCGAGGAAATGCTTGCCGATATCGACAGCGACACAGTGGACTTCCAGCCCAACTACGACAATTCGCGTGTGGAGCCGGTCGTGCTTCCCACACGTTTCCCCAACCTGCTTGTCAACGGTGCATCCGGTATCGCAGTGGGTATGGCGACCAATATGCCCACCCACAATCTTGCCGAATCCATCAATGCCTGCGTGGCATATCTTGAGGATCCTGAGATTGATGTGGCCGGACTCATGAAGCATATACCGGCCCCCGACTTCCCGACCGGTGGCACCATATATGGATATGGTGGTGTCAAGGATGCCTACGAGACAGGCCGCGGAAGAATCGTGATACGTTCTAAAGCTGAGATTGAGGTTGAGGACAATCACGAGAATATCATCGTGACTGAGATCCCCTATAATGTCAACAAAGCGGAGTTGATCTCCTACATAGCAGATCTGGTCAATGAAAAGAAGCTCGACGGTATAGCCGACATAAATGATGAGAGCAACTACAAGGGTATGCGCATTGTCATAAAGCTGAAAAGCGATGCAAACGCCAACGTGGTGCTCAACAAGCTGTACAAGATGACCCAGATGCAGTCGTCGTTCAGCGTCAACAATGTCGCGCTCGTCGGAGGTCGTCCCAAGACGCTTAATCTCAAGGATCTCATCAGTGAGTTTGTCAACCATCGGCATGAGGTGGTGATCCGGCGTACAAAATTCGAGCTGAAGAAGGCTCAGGAAAAGGCTCATATACTCGAGGGCCTGATCATAGCCTCACAGAACATAGACGAGGTGATCAGAATCATCCGTGCTGCATCAGATACGGCGGAAGCACGTGAGAATCTGAAAGCACGGTTTGGTCTGACTGATCCGCAGACGGCCGCCATCGTGGAGATGCGTCTGCGTCAGCTCACCGGATTGGAGCAGGATAAGCTGAAATCCGATTATGAGGCTCTTGAGAAAGAGATAGCTCGTCTGGAGCTTATTCTGTCTGACGAGAGTGTCTGTCGTGAGGTTATCAAAACGGAGCTGCTTGATGTCCGTGACAAGTGGGGCGACGCCCGTCGCACCGACATAGACTATACAGCCGGTGACTTCAATGCCGAGGATTTCTATGCCGACGATGACATGATCATCACAATATCCCACCGTGGATATATCAAACGCACGTCGCTCAGCGAGTTCCGTGCTCAGAACCGTGGTGGAGTGGGAGCCAAGGGTTCCGATACCCGTGACGAGGATTTCATCGAGCATATCTATCCTGCCTCCATGCACAACTATATGCTCTTCTTCACCCAGAAGGGACGTTGCTATTGGCTTAAAGTTTATGAGATCCCCGAGGGAGCCAAGAACTCCAAGGGTCGCGCCATCCAGAATCTACTCAATATAGAAAGCGATGATGCAGTCAAGGCCTTTATCTGCACCAAGAATCTCGGCGACGAAGAGTTCGTGACTTCCCACAACCTTGTCTTCGCTACGAAGCGTGGTGTGATAAAGAAGACTTCACTCAAGGCATATTCCCGTCCACGCACCAAGGGCGTGAATGCTATCATAATCCGCGAGGACGACGAGCTGCTTGCTGTGGAGATGACCGACGGTAACTGTCAGATTCTGCTCGCCAACCGCAACGGCCGTGCCATCCGCTTCCCAGAGAGCAAGGTGAGAGAGATGGGACGTATGTCAACCGGAGTGAGGGGTATGACTCTTGACGGCGACGACGACGAAGTGGTAGGACTCGTATGTATGCCTGAGAATACCACCAATGATGTCATGGTGTTGAGTGAACGCGGTTATGGAAAGCGCACTCCTCTTGATGTCGAGACTGAAATCGACGGCAAGCTTGAGCGTCAGCCAGTATATCGCGTCACCAACCGTGGAGGCAAGGGTGTACGGACAATGAATATCACCGAGCGTACAGGCTCGCTTGTGGCTATCAAGAGTGTCAATGACGACAATGATCTCGTCATAATCAACAAGAGCGGTATCACTATCCGCATCCATGTCAGCGACATTAAGGTTCAGGGACGTTACACACAGGGTGTACGCATCATCAATCTCGACAAGCGCGGCGACACGATTGCATCAGTATGCTGCGTGACCTCCGATCCTGAAGAGGAAGTGGAAGCAGTGGAGGAACAGACCGACAACGCTCCCGAGATGATCCCGGAGGAGATTGAGGAGGCTCTGGCTGATCTCGATCCCGATGATGAGGACCTCTTGGATGACGATGAACTTGAAGAGACTGAAGAATAATATAATCACCAACTACCTAATATCAGCTATAATGAAAAATTTCAGCATCCTGACACTCGGCTTGCTCGCCACTGTGTCAATGTCTGCCCAGACCTCTGTTGTCAAGGAGGCTGACAAGACATTCAAGGCAGTCGACAGCTATTCTGCTTATCAGAAAGCCGTCGAGCAGATCACTCCGGCATTCACAAATGAGGAGACAAAAGGTAACTCCGAAACTTTCTGGATCCCCGGACGGGCTGGATTCAAGCTCTACGATGACCTTTACAGCAAGAAGCTCATCGATCCCAGCAAGGTTGACAATATCGAGATGGGAGAGGCTCTCATCAATGGCTACAAGTATGGTATGCTTGCACTCGATGTAGATACCGTTGTTGATGCCAAAGGTAAGGTCAAGACGAAATTCTCCGAAAAAATCGCAGGAACTATCGCCGGCCACCACAACGACTTCCTCAATGCAGCATCTGCGTTCTGGGATGCCCAGAAATTCCCTGAAGCATACGTAGGCTTCAAAGCATACGTGGATATACCCGAGAATCCTCGTCTCGGCAAGTCTGCTCCCAAGGCTATTCCTGACAGTGTAGCTGCACAGATGGCATATTATGCAGGACTCTCCGCATGGCAGGCCAAAATGCTTCCTGAGGCAGAGGCTTGTTTCGAGAAGATGATGTCTATCGGCTACGATGACATAGCTGCCTACGACTATGCTTACTCCGTGGCATACGAGATGAATGACCAGCCCAAAATGCTTGAGTACTCCAAGATCGCTTTTGACAAGTTCGGCACACAGAAGCCGGAGTTCCTCCAGCGCATCATATCCTACTATATCAATCAGAAGGATTATGATACCGCCAAGAAGACTCTCATGGATGCGATAGCCTCTGATCCCAACAATGGCACATACTACTACCTCTACGGAGTTCTGTGTGACGATGAGGGTGACAAGGAGAATGCAATGACCAACTTCAAGAAAGCTGTCGAGCTGACTCCCGACAATGCACTTATCAATTTCAGCTACGGAACAGCACTCCTGCAGGAATTCAATCGTCTCGACGAGGCCACAGGAGAAATGAGTCAGGCTGAATACAACAAGTATCGCGTGGAGACCATGAATCCTCTCCTCAAGCAGGCAATCCCCTATCTTGAGAAGGCTTATCAGCTCGACGACACCATGACAAACGCTCTCAACAACCTCAAGATTATCTACTATAATCTGAACGACGGAGATAACCTCAATCGTGTTGAGAAGCTCCTACTCTAATCCCCAGAATACTCAAATTTTCTCATATAGCCCCGGGATCCCGCTCCCGGGGCTATCTCAAATCATCAGGTCATGAATACTCTCGAACAATTTGACAAGGCACTGTCGGTATGCCGTGATATTTTTTCAAAAAAGCTGAAGGATTACGGTCCGTCGTGGCGCATCATGCGGCCACGCTCCGTGACAGACCAGCTATATATCAAGGCAAAGCGGATCCGTACTCTCGAGGAGGGAGAGGCTATGGTGGATGAGGGAATACTCGGTGAATTCATGGCGATTGTGAATTACGGTCTGGTTGGCCTGATACAGCTTGAGAAAGGATACGCTGACGAGGCTGACATGACGGCTGACGAGGCTATGGAATTATATGACGGAAAAGCTGCTCTCGCCCGGGCACTCATGGCTGCCAAGACTCACGACTATGGTGATGCCTGGCGCGGCATGAGGGTTAATTCATATACTGACTTTATTCTCACTAAATTGCAGAGAATAAAGGAAATCGAAGAAAACAGCGGGAAAACCATTGTATCGGAGGGTATCGACTCCAACTATATGGATATAATCAACTATGCGGTGTTCGGAATAGTCAAACTTACTGAAAATGTCTGAATCCACTGCAAAGAAGAGTCCGGATCTATATAATCCGGTTATCGTATGGATCCTTAGAGTCGCCATTGGTGCGACTTTCATATTGTCGGGTTTCGTCAAGGGGATAGATCCTTGGGGAAGCTGCATAAAGATAGGGGAGTACCTCGCGGTCTGGGGATGGGATATTCCGACAGCCATTGTAACTTGCGGTACTTTCATTCTCGCTGGCTATGAGTTCGTGTGGGGATCGATGTTGTTTTTAGGGTGCTACAAGAGGGTGTCGGTATGGTCGCTGTCGCTCATGATGGCTTTCATGCTCCCTCTCACATTATATATAGCCATAGCGTCGCCGGTGGATGATTGCGGGTGCTTCGGTGATTTTCTCGTGATCTCCAATACGGCTACTTTTATAAAGAATATCTTCATAAGTGCGGGGCTTGTGTATCTTTTGATATACAACCGCAGGACTGACGGACTGTTTCTGCCATACGTGCAGTGGATCGTGGGCGGACTCGTCACAATCTATATCCTCGCCATCGAACTTTATGGCTACAATGTCCAGCCTCTTATTGATTTCAGACGGTTTGCACCCGGAACCGTACTTACCGGCGGGGATTCGGATAGTGCGGAGACCACCGTGTTTGACTATATATATGAGAAGGACGGCAGGCGTGAATCATTCGGGCTTGACAACCTGCCTGACTCGACATGGAGTTTCGTTGACCGGGTGCTTGTGAGTGGATCCGAGAATAACGACGATGGTTTTGTCGTGCTTGATGATGATGGAGACGATATATCATCGGAGATCATCGACGACGAGACGGAGCAATTCCTCATTACCATACCGGATATCCGGAAAGTAGACCTGTCATGTACGTATCTGATCAACGAACTTAATGATTTCATCACGGAGCGTGGTGGATCACTGATCACTCTGATCAGTGCGGATTCAATCGGGATGGATTGGTGGAGGGATATTTCCATGGCCCGCTATCCTATATACAGTGCCGATCCCAAGCTGCTCAAGGAACTTGCGAGAGGAAATGCCGCGGTGACGTATGTTGACAGAGGTGTCGTGAAATGGAAAAGGACACTCAGTTCCATTAATTATACGTTTGTCACCGAGACTCCCTCCAAAGAACTTCTTGGCGCACTTGATCCCGCTCCCGGCTATATGCTGAAGATATTCACAGTCCCGTTTGTGGCCGTGCTGCTACTGATACTTGTGCTCGACAGAAGCGGCAAACTCCTGACCTGGCATCTCGCAAGACGCAAGAAAGCAAAGAAACAGACAGCTGAAAAACCATAGTGAGCCAAGGTGTGTTAATATAGAAGATTCATCAATTCATTCTATGTCACACCTGAACGCTCCTATCGAACACCACGAGCCGTTCTATTCGGCCCGTAAAGCACTTGCCCACCATGCAACCGGTGGCAATGTCCTTATACTTGCCACAGTGTTGGCTCTAATCGTCGCCAATATTCCGGGACTCAACGCTCTCTACAATGATTTCTGGAATCAGGAGATGCGCCTCCAGATAGGAGATTTCAATATATTTTCCCATGCCGGGCATCCGATGACTGTGATTCAGTTCATAAATGATGCCCTGATGGCCATTTTCTTCTTCAATATCGGTCTTGAGATAAAGCGCGAGATCCTTGTGGGCGAGCTTTCTTCGTTCAGACAGGCTCTTCTTCCGATCATGGGCGCGATAGGAGGTATGGTCATACCTGTCGGACTATATTATGTCCTCGCATCCGGAACCGACTACATAGACGGAGCGGCGATCCCGATGGCAACCGATATAGCGTTCTCGCTCGGAGTAATCGCGATGCTTGGTACACGTGTACCTCTCTCTCTAAAGATTTTTCTGACTACCCTCGCTGTGGTAGACGATATTGGGGGCATCATCGTGATCGCCGTGTTCTATTCCGGGCATATTGATCTCGCGTTTCTCGGATATGCCGCTATCGGTTTGCTTGTGCTTTTCACCGGTGGGGCAGTGATGAAGATACAGACAAAAATGTTCTATTTCATCATCGGCGGTGTCGTATGGTTCCTCGTGCTTAATTCCGGCATACATCCCACCATAGCCGGAGTGCTTGTGGCTCTGTGTGTACCGGCAGTCCCGGTCTATGCTCCGAAGAAATATATAAAGGAGATATGGCAGAACATACGTAAATTCAGCGAGGACGAGGAGGAAGATCTGAGCAAAAGAACCATCCTCAGTCATGAGCAGATGGACTGGCTGAAAAGGATAGAGAGCGCATCAGACCGGGTGATATCACCCTTGCAGGAGATGGAGGATCAGCTTCATCCGTTGGCTGACTATCTGATTATACCTCTGTTTGCTTTCGCCAACGCCGGCATATATCTGCTCGACATTAACCCGGTGACTATTGTCAGCGGTATAAGTCTGGCAATAATCATTGGTCTCGTTGTAGGTAAATTTCTTGGAATATTCCTTTTCTCCTGGGCGACGGTCAGACTCGGACTTGCTCCGATGCCTGAAAAGACAGACTGGAAAATGATGGCCGCCATCTCCATGCTCGGAGGTATCGGGTTCACCGTATCGCTCTTCATAGCGAGCCTCACATTTGACGAGGGTGGTGCTGAAGCTGCCGCGTTGCTCTCCGATGCAAAACTCGGCATCGTTGTCGGGTCGTTGATCTCCGGACTTGGAGGATATCTGCTGCTACGGGCTTTCCTGCCGCACACCGCGGACGAAGAGGATGCTACCTCACACGGATCATATAGCCGAGAGTGATCTCGATCGACATTCCACGCGACGCACTGAAATAGTCACGTTTGGAGTCGTTGAAGATATTGCCGAGACCATAGTAGTAGCGGCCTTCAAGCATGAAGGAATGACGCCGACCCACGATAAATTCAATGCCTGCGCCGGCAGCGATGCCATAGTCGAATTTCCGTTCGATCGCCATTGACATCTGCTCGTTCGTTCGAAGTGACGTGGGAAATCCGGAGATCCCGTCTATGTCTTTATAATTGAAATTGGCAGAGATCCGGTCACCTATCATATATCCGAATTCAGGTCCGAGATTGATGAATCCCTTGAATTTTTCGGAACCGAAATATATATGTGTCATAAAGGGAATCTGGATATATGTGAGCTGACGTGAATATTCAAACTCCGGGGCAAGATCCCTCGCGAAATCCTCTTTCCATCCGCGCTGGGTCACATTAACCTCAGCAATCAAGCCGAAGATATTCTCCTCAGTATATCTGGCTGTGACACCGAGTGTCATCCCCTGTATCATCTGCTGATGGACACCGGGTGAGAACGTCATTCGCGACATGGTTGTTCCACCCTTGCCTCCGAGATAGAACTTAGGGGAGTATTCACGCTGGGCGAGGGCTGCGAGCGGGAGGAGCAGGAGCAGTGACAATATGATTCTACGCATCAGAGGGAGATTTTTTCGATTATTCCTCCCGTGCGGAAATTGACCAGATATAGCACATCATTGTAGCTGCCACCTTGGGGAGTCGGGGTGACAAAATGGAAGCCGTTCTGTACACCGTCGTATACCTCATCACTGCCATCAAGATTCTTTATCAGATACATACCAGTATCGAAGCCGAGCAGTCCCTGACGGGGCACGGCAGCATCCATACCTTTGCCATACCATTTGCGGAACTTGTCTTCTATGCCGCGTGTTCTTGATGACTCCTCGTCCGCGTAGAAACGGGTATAGACCGTAGTGTTGAGTCTGTGCATATTGTCGAGTGTCTCCCCACGGAAAGTTATCCATTCCGGATATCCGAACATTTTCACTACCGGAGTTATGGTCTCGTCGCGCCATTCGATTATGCCCGGCATGATCTTGTTTAGATCGGCCTGCTTGCCGGATAAGGGGATAAATGTATAATTCCCGTCGGCCGGAAGTGCTTTAAGATTGGCAGGCATGAGTTTGCCGTCAACTGTCACATCCATGTACGCGATACCTTTGGCTTCGAGAGTTTTTTTCAACAATGATGCAAACTCAGCCTTGTCAGAAGCGGTATTGTTGATGGTAATGAAGACAGGGGTGGAATAGCGAAGTCTCTCCGACATTCCCTCGACCGCCTTCTCAAGCATCAGAGAACTCGGAAGATTGCCTTGCATCATGCCGGGATTGGTGATATATGAGTCATTTTTGACCACGAATGTATTCAGTACTTTCGAGTTGTTGGCCTTGGCCCATTCGCCTATCACGGCAAGTTGGTCGGTATTATCGGGCGCGATTATGACATCATAGTCCTTGAACTCCGGCTTGGCCAAGGTCTCGCGGACTGTGAGCGTGGAGCCTTCCGTGTCAAAGGCGGATATGTGGACAGCAGTGGATGAATTGCGCAGCGAGTCGGCGGCAAGAAGTATGCCTTTGTAGAACTCCGTGGATCTCTGTGCTGCTTTCGACGGATTCTGCTCGTTGAGCATGAACGGGAGCATGACGGCGATACGGAGATCGCGCTTTGGCTCGATAGTGGCCGGAGAAATGGAATCTGTTGTGGCAGGTATGGCTGCGGGAACCACCGCAAGACTGTCAGCGGCAACCGGCTGAGGATCGGATGCCACAACTTCGGGGACAGATCGTGTCGCACCCGGTATGTTCAGAACCTGTCCCGCTTTAAGTGATGTTATCCCCGGATTCGCATTTTCAAGTTCGGCTACGGATATGCCATGCTCGTGGGCTATCGAGTATAGTGTCTCTTTCTTTTTGACGATGTATGCGTTCATCTGCACATTGCCGGCTGGAGCGGACTCCACTGTTGCCTGTGGGGTAGCGGCAGGTGTGCCGGTCTTGATCGTGATGGTCTGGCCTGCTTTCAGGCCTTCGGTCAGAATAGGGTTCTGGCTGATGACTTCATCCGTCGTCACTCCGTATTGCTTAGCGATACCGAAGATAGTCTCGCCTTTCTCAACCTTGTGGTTGATGATTTTCACAGTCCCGGCATTGGATGCGGCATTGGATGCAGTCTCCTGATCTTCCATAGGAAAGAACAGTATCATACCGGCTTTCAGCCCATCGGCTACGGCAGGATTGTCCTTGGTGAGCTGCTCCTTGGTTATACCGAGCTTATAGCAGAGGGAGTAGACCGTCTCCTTGGCTGGCACCTCGTAGTAGTGGTATATCTTACCATTGACGGTCCGGACAGGCAGATCCTTTATGGCTGCTGATGCCATGATCGTTGCAGATGCCCATATCAGGGCTGAAACAGTGACTTTTCGTGAAAGATTCATATAAGGTTGTCTCGTATTCCGGCACACTCTGGATCGTGTGTGCATCCGAGCCACAAAAGTACGAAATTTTCGGATGATTTACGGTACATAATTTTCAAAAAACTACATAATGACGAATTTTAGTAGTAACTTTGCAATCACAAATCAATGAAAGCATGAAAAATTCACAGCTCGAACTGATATTGATCAACATATCCGGACAGGATCACCCGGGTGTCACATCGGCTCTGTCGGAAATTCTTGCCAGATATGACGCAGGCATACTTGATATCGGACAAGCCGACATCCATCACACACTGTCGCTCGGTATACTCATCCGCACCGACGCTTCCGTGTCGGGGAACATAATGAAAGAACTGCTTTTCAAAGCATCTGAACTGAATGTCAACATACGCTTCACCCCGGTAAGCATCAAGGAATATGAGGACTGGGTGGGACGTCAAGGCAAGAACCGCTGGATAATCACCCTGCTTGGACGGAAGCTCACGGCACGCCAGATCGCAACCGTGACAGCCGAGATCTCCCGTCAGGGAATGAATATTGACGCGATACAACGTCTGACGGGTCGTATGCCCCTCAATGAGGAGCAACCGCTGTCGAAGTCATGTGTGGAGTTGTCCGTGAGAGGGACTCCCGATAATGCCGATGCCATGCAGGCACGGTTCATGCAACTCGCCCAAGAGGATGATTTTGATATCTCTATGCAGGAAGATACCCTCTATCGCCGTTGTCGCAGACTGATATGCTTCGATATGGATTCCACTCTTATAGAGACGGAGGTGATCGACGAGCTTGCTCTCCGTGCGGGTGTAGGCGATAAGGTCAAGGCCATTACCGAGAGAGCCATGAGGGGCGAGATAGATTTTTGCGAGAGTTTCGCAGAGAGAGTTGCTCTCCTGAAGGGTCTTGATGTGAGTGTGATGGAGGATATAGCCCGCAATCTGCCCATCACGGAAGGTGTGGACCGCATGATGCAGGTACTAAAGCGTGCAGGCTACAAGACGGCCATACTATCAGGCGGATTCACATATTTCGGCAATTATCTGAAACAGAAATTCGGGTTTGACTATGTATATGCCAACGAGCTTGAGATAGCCGACGGCAAGTTGACCGGACGCTATGTAGGCGACATCGTGGACGGCAGACGCAAAGCCGAGCTTCTGCGGCTTCTCGCCCAGGTGGAGAATGTCAACATCGCCCAGACAATAGCCGTGGGCGACGGCGCCAACGACCTGCCCATGTTGTCGACTGCAGGACTCGGCATAGCCTTCCATGCCAAACCGAAAGTAAAGGCCAATGCCGATCAGTCAATCTCCACGATCGGTCTTGACGGTGTGCTATATTTCCTTGGATTCAAGGACTCATTTATAACTGAAAACAACAACTGACGATCCATGCATGACGACGCGCTGACCCAACTGTATTTCAAGGATACATCATTCCAGAACCTGATGCAGAAACGCATTTTCAATGTGCTTCTGATAGCCTCAGCCTACGATGCCTTCATGATGGAGGAGGACGGACGTGTGGAGGAACAACTGTATTTCGAATACACGTCGCTGAATCTTTCGTCGCCTCCTCGTGTGACCAGGGCGCTTAACTCAGCCGAGGCCATGGAGATCATGAAGACAAAATCGTTTGACCTTGTGATCATGATGCCGGGCAACGATGTCAGCGAGACGTTCACCGGCGCAAGAAACATCAAGGAGATGTATCCTGACAATCCTATCGTTGTACTCACTCCTTTTTCCAAGGAGGTGTCGCAGCGGTTGTCAAAGGAGGACTTCTCAGGTATCGACTATGTGTTCTCATGGCTCGGCAATGTGGATCTGCTACTCGCCATAATCAAACTACTCGAGGACAAACTCAATGCTGACAACGATATCAACAATGTCGGGGTGCAGATGATACTGCTTGTCGAGGATTCCGTAAGATTCTATTCATCCGTGCTGCCCATCGTCTATAAGTTCATTCTGAAACAATCGAGGGAGTTTTCCACCGAGGCTCTCAACGAGCACGAGCAGATGCTCCGCATGAGAGGACGCCCCAAGGTTATGCTTGCCCGCGACTATGAGGAGGCTTTGGAGTTGTATGACAGGTATTCCGACCATATACTCGGAGTGATCAGTGACGTGTCGTTCAAGCGCGGGGGAGAGAAGGATCCCAAGGCCGGAATAAAGCTCGCCCGTGAGCTTAGGAAACGTGATCCGTATCTGCCTCTGATTATAGAAAGTTCCGATAACGAGAACTCCAAGGATGTGATGGAACTGGGCGGGACGTTCATCGACAAAAACTCAAAGAAGTTCCCTGTTGATCTCGGTAAGGCTATCATAGACAACTTCGGGTTCGGTGATTTCGTGATCCGCAATCCGGAGACAGGTGAAGAGATCCGCCGAATCCACTCCCTGAAGGATCTTCAGAAGCATATATTCGACATTCCGGCCGACGCTCTATACTGGCACGCTTCGTTCAACGACATATCGCGTTGGCTCTACTCCCGTGCGATGTTCCCGATCGCAGAGGTGATCAAGCATCACCGCTTCCGCGATGTCAACGACGCTCCCCAGGTGAGACAATTGTTCTTTGATCTGATCGTGAAATACCGTAAGATGAAAAACAGGGGAGTGGTGGCCGTGTTCCGTCAGGATCGGTTTGACCATTATTCCAATTTCGCCAGGATCGGACAGGGGTCGCTCGGAGGAAAGGGCAGAGGTCTTGCCTTCATCGACTCCATAATAAAGAAAAATCCCGTGTGTGACAATTTTGACGGGATCACGATCACT
The DNA here is from genome assembly GCA_964552825.1 of uncultured Staphylococcus sp. Taxonomy (GTDB): domain Bacteria; phylum Bacteroidota; class Bacteroidia; order Bacteroidales; family Muribaculaceae; genus Duncaniella. The sequence continues at coordinate 33,608 of CAZKIE010000026.1, forward strand.
ATTCCGCGCACGGTAGTGCTGTGTACGGATATATTTGACGAGTTCATGGAGAGCAACCAGCTCTATCCGGTAGCACTCAGCAACGCGTCAGATGAGGAGATACTCGACGCCTTTCTCAAGGCCAAGCTCCCCCACAGTATCAAGGAGGATCTAAAGGCTCTGATCGAGGTTGTGGACACTCCAATAGCGGTACGCTCATCCAGTTTGCTCGAAGACTCCCATTATCAGCCGTTTGCGGGGATCTATTCGACTTACATGGTGCCCAAATTCAAGGATTCGGTAAAGATGCTCCAGGTGCTGGTCGATGCTATAAAGGGTGTGTATGCATCGGTATTCTATGCTGATTCAAAGGCATATATGACAGCAACCTCCAATATCATAGATCAGGAAAAAATGGCTGTGATATTGCAGGAAGTGGTCGGGAAGGACGTTGACGGTTATTATTTCCCGTCGTTCTCCGGAGTGGGACGCTCACTCAACTATTACCCGTTAGGTGATGAACGTCCTGAGGACGGTGTGGCTGAGATTGCCGTGGGTCTCGGCAAATATATAGTGGACGGTGGAGTGGGGCTACGATTCTCCCCCCGGCATCCGGAAAGCATACTCCAGACATCGGAGTTGGCGCTGGCTCTCCGTGACACGCAGACCCGTATGTATGCCCTCGACATGAAGGGTGATGAACGGGAAGTGTCGCTCTCCGGCACGAAGATCTCTACCCCACAGCCGTCGCTGCGTCATATCAAGGTTGACGACGGCTACAACGTGGCCAAGATCCGTGTGCAGGATATGGCTGACCGCGGAGAACTGAAATATATGGTGTCAACTTATGATTACCGTGACAACGTGTTGCGTGACAATGATCTTGGCGACGGAAGAAAAGTGGTAACATTCAACAATGTGTTGAAGCATAACGTGTTTCCACTCGCGCAGGCACTTGATTTCATGCTCCATTCGGGTCAGAAGGAGATGCAGCGTCCGGTAGAGATCGAATTTGCCGGCATGATAGACCGCAAGGGAGACAGCAAGGGTCATCTTTATTGGCTTCAGATCCGGCCTATTGTGGACAGGAAGGAAAGTGTCGATGAATCTGTCATGTCCACACCTGACTACAGGCTTATGCTTAAATCATCGACTGCCCTCGGCCACGGGAATATCGAGGGTGTCAGGACTGTGGTCTATGTGCGACCGGACAAGTTCTCATCCTTCAACAATTCCCTTATAGCCCGCGAGATGGAGAAGATCAACCGTGGATTTCTTGAGCGTGACGAGAAATATATACTCATCGGTCCGGGACGGTGGGGGTCGTCGGACACGGCTCTCGGCATACCGGTTAAATGGCCGGCTATTTCCGCTGCGCGTCTGATCGTGGAGTCTGCACTTCCCAACTACAGGATAGAGCCAAGCCAGGGCACGCATTTCTTCCAGAATCTCACGTCATTCGGTGTGGCTTACTTCACGATCGATACATCAAAAAAACAGAAAGACGGCGAGGTGGCTACGGATCTCTATGATGTGGAATTTCTTGACCGGCAGCCGGCCGTCTATGAAAGCGAAAACATCAGGATTGTCACATTCGACAGTCCTCTCACCATTGGGGTGAACGGACTGAAAGGCACAGGCGTTGTAGTGAAGCCTGAATAAAAGCAAAATGATATTGCGGTCAATTTCGCAATATCATTTTGCTTTATATCTGTATGTCAGCAGATGTGATTATCTTCTCGGGCGACCTTTACCCTGTCGGGCGGGCATCTGCTGTGCATCTTCTGTGAGCCGCAGTTCGGTGCCGTTGGTGAGTTCCACCTCATAGCCTCCGCGTTTGCGCGATATTTCCTTGATGGTCTGATCTTTGAAATTGTCAGTCACATACTTTGCAATCGCGTCAGGGACGATGCCTGCAGGTATGGGAGTGGCTTTCACTTCTTTCCAGTTGCCGTCGGAGATGAATTCAACCTCGGCACCGCTGACAAACTCGACTTCATATTCAGTGCCACGACGGCCATTGTCTTTCTCGACTTTCTTAACCTGCTCGTTGGAGAAATATTTCTTGACGAACTCCTGTGCTGCCTGGGGCAGATCAGACTGATTGATCGGTGTGCCGGCATATATCGCCGTCGTGAGGGATGCCACCATAAAGGCGAACATCATTGCAAATAATTTCTTCATTGGATTGTCTCGGTATATGATTATTAATGGATAGTATATACTTATGACATTCAGAATCGGAAATGGTTTAAAAAAGTATGGAAAGTTACGTGAGTTTGACGATTAAATGTCATTTCGTGTGTCAATTATTGGATATTTCCATGCGGAATTGTGTCGGGCTTTGTCCGGTGATGCGTTTGAAGATACGCGAAAAGTGGGCAGGGTATTCGTAGCCAAGTCCGTAGGCTATCTGAGCCACATCATCGGTGGTGCTGACGAGCAGTTGCTTGGCGTGTGACACGATATGTCTGGATATGATCTCTTTCGGTGTCAGTCCGGTTTCCTTGCGCACAAGATCGCTGAAATATCCGGCCGAGAGATGGGATTTACCGGCAAAGTATGCCACTGTGGGCAATCCCTGTGCGGGGAATACGTCGCCTTGGCGGTAGTACATTTTCAAGTCGCGATGGAACTGCGCCACGACATCGGAATTGACTCTATGGCGGGTGATGAACTGACGATCGTAGAACCGATGCATATACTCAAGAAGCACCTGGATGTTGGCTGACAAAAGTGATGCCGAATGTCGGTCAACGGGATGAACCAACTCCTGACGTATCAACTCAAGGCAATCCAGAAATTTAGACCGCTCGTCCTCCGACAGGTGCAGAGCCTCCATCTCGGTATAGTCAAAAAAGCTGAAATCCGAGATCCTTTCGGCAAGAGGTGTACCGTAAATCAGATCCGGGTGAAACATGAGGCCGACCACATCGGGAGCCAACTCGTCCCTCTCCATCTCCACGTCGACCATTTGTCCCGGAGAGAAGCTCACCACGGTGCCTTCCTGATAGTCATACGTCCGTCTGCCGTAACGGATCGAGCATTTCGCGCCGTTTTTTAGGAACAGGGCATACACGCCGTAGTTAAACCGGACATGATTGACTGACTTTGTAGCGGTCTTCATATCAATCACCGTCACAAGCGGATGCTGGGTCTTCATCCCGTACAGTTTGTTGTACGTATCAATAGAGTCGAGATTTATCATCGGATTTTCCATACGGCAAAGTTAAGATATTTCCTGATAAAAAAACGGATATATGCGATTTTGGTAAGGATTACCGAAAAAAATGACATCACGTTATGGCGGAATAATTGTTACTTTGTCGTATGAAAACAGTGATAATTTCAGCTGTGTTGTCAATCAGCACACTGGCAGCAACATCAAGTAATATGAATAATCTGAACACTAACACATCGCTCGCTCCGGTAGAGAAGTTAGAGCTTGCGCAGGAATGGGACAAGGTGTTCCCGGAAAGTGATAAGGTCAATCACTGCAAGGTGACGTTCGTCAACCGCTACGGCATAACGCTTGCCGCCGATATGTATACACCCAAGAATGCGGAAGGTCGTCTTCCGGCTATTGCCGTAAGCGGACCTTTTGGCGCTGTGAAGGAACAGTCGAGCGGGCTTTATGCCCAGCAGCTTGCAGAGCGTGGTTTTCTCACTATTGCTTTCGATCCGTCATTTACAGGCGAGAGTGGGGGAGAGCCTCGCCGCGTGGCCTCACCGGATATAAATACGGAGGACTTCTCGGCGGCAGTAGATTTCCTGATGACTCATCCGGACGTGGATACATCGCGTGTCGGAATCCTCGGAGTGTGCGGCTGGGGTGGAATTGCCATTCAGGCGGCGATCAACGACCCTCGCATCAAGGCCACGGTGGCATCGACAATGTATGACATGACACGAGTGAGAGCCAACGGCTATTTTGATGCCGACAACTCGGCCGCGAAGCGCAATGCCATGCGCAAAGCTCTGGCCGATCAGCGCACTAAGGATTATACTGAAGGATTGTATCTTAGAGCCGGAGGTGTGGTGGATCCGCTGCCTGACGATGCTCCACAGTTTGTAAAGGACTATCATGCCTACTATAAGACACCGCGTGGATTCCATCCCCGCTCAGGCAACTCCACCGATGGATGGAACATGACCTCGACGCTCCCGTTTATCAACTTCAAATTCTTTGAGTATGCCGATGAGTTGGAGAGCGCGGTCATGATCGTGCATGGCGATGCCGCCCACTCTTACTATTTTGGCAAAGATACGTTTGCTATGCTCAAGGGCGACAACAAGCAACTGCTTACCGTGAAGGGTGCGAGCCACTGCGATCTGTATGATCAACTCGACATCATACCCTTCGACGAGATTGCAGCTTTCTATACCGAATATCTGAAATGATGTCCGATAGATAAGGATACGCGACAGGGATACGGTCATTTCCGTATCCCTGTCTGTTTCTTATCTGAAAAGACGGTCAAGACGGGCGGGAGAGAAGCTCCATTCACAGGTCTGACGGTGTCCCCATCTGTCTACAATCTCAACCTCTGCCTGAGGTCCGTTCATTTTCAATCTATTAAAGAAGCTGAGGATGCTGTTGAAATCCCGTTTCTTATCGTCGCCTCCGATGACGGAAATGATTCTGGTCGAATCATATATTTCTGGCTTATATTTCGGCGTGTCGCAGGCCACAGGCATGGCTCCTGCAAAGTAGCCGGGATATTCCGTGAGCATATTCCAGACTCCATTCCCACCCATTGAGGCGCCAAGGATGTAAACAGGAGAACATTTCCCCGCCGAGTATTTGTCGGCAAGAGCGCGGAGCGCGGGAATAGCAATCCCCATCCATTGCTGACCGAATGGAACCTGCGGGACGAGCAAGACACAGTTCATCCCGCGTCCTTTAAGATAGCTGTATATATTGGTGACGGCGGGTGTCTTCATCTGTGCCTTGTTGTCATTGCCTTGTCCGCTGCCACCATGCAGATAGATCACTATCATGCGGCAGGAGTCAGCATCTGATCCCAATACCGCCTTGCGGTAGTTCAACGTCAGGCCTGAAAATTCCTCGCTCCCGTATGAGAAAACACTGTCTACGTCGACAGCTGCCAGTCCGGAGAATGCGGTGAGGAGAGCGAATAGTGATATATAAAAACGGTGTAAAATTTTCATCGTGTTGGGTTGTATTGTTTCATCAGATATTGAATTAAGTGATATTCCGGTTAAATCACTGCGATTTTGTGCAAATTTAGAGATTTATTCTGACATAGCAATAGAATATAGTTGTAAACGCTGATACAATTTACGAACTTTGACAACCGTTATTGAGTTGTATATGTGTATTCAATAATTTCGAAGACTTTATGAAAAACTTTAAGCCAAAGGCGTGGATGCTTCCACAGCCGGTATTGATCGTAGGCACTTACGATGTCGACGGCACACCCAACGCAATGAATGCCGCATGGGGCGGGCAATGGGACATGAATGAGATCATGATTTCGATGGGCAGTCATGCCACCACCGAGAATCTCGACCGTTGTCCTGACTTCACAGTCGCTTTTGCAACTGTTGATACTATGATCGCAGCCGATTATGTCGGCATAGTAAGCGGCAAGAAGGAACACAACAAAGTTGAGAAAGCCGGATGGGAATCAACAAAGGGAGAGAATGTCAATGCCCCGGTGTTCAGTTGCTTCCCGATGACAATGGAATGTCGCATCAAGGAGAAACTTTACGAATCTGCGACCGGCTACTATATCATCGCCGAGATCATGAGCATCGTATGCGATGAGGCTTATCTGGCAGAAGACGGTAAGCCTGATGTGGAGAAGATGAAACTCATCACCTTCGACCCCATCCACAATGGCTATGTTGCGCTTGGTGCTCGTGTCGGTAATGCCTTTCACGATGGTCAGGCATTGAAATGATGAGCGAGAATGTGATCCGTTGGCCGTAGTGTGGCGATGACATCCCACGACTTCGATTATGAAGCTACCGGCTTCATCGACGACGACCTCAACACCTCCCACTGCAAGCGGTGAGTTACCCTAATAATTTTTTGACTTGAGTGTCGGTAGCCACAGGAACAGCCTTTTTGAGATGGGAAAACATCCTCTCGTAGCTTTCTTGTGGTGTGCGGTCAGTCATTATGTGTCCATACAGATTATTTGGAGTGGAATATTTGGCGATACCCCAACCATAGCGATTGCCACGTTTGTCGATATTATAGATGAAATCGGATATCACAACTCTACCCTCCATCATAAGCCTTGACAAAATCGGATCGAGTGATATCTTTTCTACTGCAGGCATGATATTGACAAGGTCTCCGGGCAGACGTTTCTTCTTCCTCCCGCTTAATCCAAGTAATTCGGCAATTATTTTGGCAGTGACGGATCCCTCCGACTCTATGGTCTGCAACACAATATCATCGAATGCAGCAATGTCTTCGTTTTGCGCGAGATGTTTTGTGCGTCGATAGTTGAAAAAGTCAGGAAGCCACTCACGGCTGATCCACACGGCCTTCCTGTTAAAGAATTTGCCGTAGACACATTCTCCATCCCTTATTATCGGACCTTTCCATTCCCAAGGGCCATCTTCGTCATCAGTCCAAAAACGTGGCGTGGCCTCATATACTGAATAGCTACGAATGCCACAACGGAACATCGGCAGGAAACCGAGCTGGATAACACGGGCCTCCAAGTCAGCCTTGCTTGTTATCGGTTTTATCCTCCATGTCAATTTGTCATACCATTCCATGATAGAATCTATTTATGTGCCTTTAAACTGTCTGTTTATTCTCCGCATGAATCATGATCGAACTGAGCAATCCACTCAAATTCTATAACATCAGAAATATGTCTTGACGGCGAATAGGAATTGGTCAATGAAAATGCGTTTGAAAGCGGTGATATTATTCTGCTCGTAAAACATCAACATGGCTTTCTTGTAGTCAACTGAGTCAACGGTGCGGAATGAGATTGGACAATATCCATTTGCAATAAGAATACCGTTGCTGACAATCCTTGCAGTGCGTTTGTTCCCATCGGTAAAAGCCTGAATATAGCTTAGCAATACCAGTGCGAGCAATGCTTTGTCAAAGATATTTGGCTTGGTGTTTATCAGCTTTACCGTATTTTCGAGAGCCTCGCGAATCTGGAATTCATTATCAAGCGGAGTATAATTAGTTCCGGTAATACCTACGCGTCTATGACGAATGTTGCGTTCCACGCCTAATTCTTTAGTGAGTAGGGCATGGATTTCTTCAATTCTTGCTACGGTTAGGTCTTTGAGATAATCGGGAACATCAAGGATGAAATCAAGGGCATCTTTATGATTTAGAAGCATTATCGCTTCCTCCTTTGTTTTGCCACTCGCTGTCTGTTTTTCTTTCAAAAGACGCTCTGTTTCAAGCAGCGAGTAAGTGTTTCCTTCAATTTGTGAGGACTTCCACGACAGGTCTATGCCGAGCCGTTCCATCTCTTTGCGATATTCCAATTCTGTCATCTCAGAAAGATGCTTTCTGAATATCCCTTGAGCTTCGTTCAACTTCCGAAGTTCATCATCGGTAAATAATTCTACTTTCGGTAAAAGATCGTTTATTAATTCAAAGTTGAACGATTCCTGTACCTGACGCTCATCAATTTCCTTGTCGAAGTATGTGTCAAGATTAAGCTCCATTGTTATGTGTGCCTGCGGCGTAAGCCGATAGCGTGTTGCAGGACCGCGCCCAACTACCTCTACATTACCATTTGAGACAGCCTCCGACAACATTCTCATTAGCGTCCTGTCGCTGACTTGTTTGGACAAATACGGTAGGATGTCAGCACGCTTAGAGAGAGGATGGTAATGTAAGTATTGTAGAATTTCTATTTCTGTTGTCATAATCGGCTTGTTTATCGCGACAAAATTACAATAATTCTTCGAATAATCACGACAACTTGGCGTGATTTCAACTGTAAATTTTAAAAAAATTGGCGTGATTATATTGTATGATATAGATGTGTATATGTGCGTATGATTCAACATTACTGAGACTTAACGCTATGCCAACGATGTTACGGTGTTAAAATCCTCGACTCTCAACATATGTTGAGAGATTTTATTTTGATTGCTGTAATTTTGCTTTAATAATGCGTTACTCAAAGAATTTTCATTCAAATGAGCTTATTGAGAACTTTTCACAAAAATAATGTTCGGCAGTGGGTTCTCTTGCGTATGGCTGCATCGGAATTTTATTTCAAACAGCCATACGATATTAAGGAGGAATATCCTATTATGACAAGCATATTAGGTTTCGCTCTCATGCCTATCTTTATGATTTTCGTTTTCTTATATGCACGTGTCTATGGGTAATAACATCGTTACTTATTGAATAACAATATTATGAAGAAGTTGTACAATATTTATCCCCAAATAGAACCCCGCATATTCAATTTTTTAATATGGGAAGAAAAAATTTTTCTGATATGTGTGCTTTTCTTATTCCGCAAAGGTACAAAAGTTGAGGGGAAATTCAAAATCGGGTTGCAAGGACACGCAAGGACACCTATTCAGAATTTTTGGAAAAGAGGTTGGAGAGCCTTACCTTTCGGCAAATCCTATTACTTGTCGGGGAGGTTCGGGGGACAGAACACTTGGAACACTGTTGTTCAGATGCGCCCTTCGGATAATCATACTGCAAAGTGGTGACTCTGTTCTTCATCTCGCTGACTACTTCGATTATGAACGCTATGGCCGTGAGCTGTTTATGTATGGTTACCATATGGGTGCGAACAACAACGTGTTCAGAGTCCTCTGACCCCTTCATCGCCTTTGGCGCTTTGCCATAGCAAAGAATCCTCCCACTCTCCTTCAAGCCTTGCTTCGGCAAGGCTCTTTTTCTATTGTATCATTGAAATTCGTAATATGTAGCATTGCCTTTAACGTCAAAATAGACGTAAACGGTAGCTCTTACTCTTTCTCCAAAATTATTCTTGTATGTAAACTGATTCATCATCACATACCTACGGTCTGTGGAGTTGGAATCCCATACAGCGGAACGCCATGAGCCATCCTCAAAACTTGATGGGTTATCAATGTGTTGCTTAATACAATAAACTGCATAATCATGTGCGGCTTCAGTTAGTTGTCCATTCTCTATTGGTGCTCTTTCGCTCATGCCTCCACATTTACCACAAATGATTAACACGGCAACAATTATAAAAACAATTACCCACTTTATAAGGTTGGAATTGTTATTTTCATTGTTGTTTTTCTTTTTCTTCTTTACCGAAACTTTAGGCTTTTCGGCCACTTCATCTATCAAGTTATTTTTTTTCACCGCTTCAATTGCTAATAAAATGGCAAGTGAGGGTGATTGAACCCTATCGACATAGGGCTTTAATGAAGTTGTTGTGAAGTCTGTTAGCTCATTATATGCGGTATACAGTTTGTCTAAACTAATAGCGAACCCTGCGCCAGTTGTTTCTCTAAGGCCATTGATATATGTACCATCACATTTAATTTGGCTGTAAACAATGCCTGTGACACTTGTCGCAGTGGTAATTTGAGAAATTCTCTGTATAAATTCCTCTTTAGACAAATTTCCTTCTTTGGTAATATAAGTGGCCATATTGCAGATTTATCTGACGCAAAGTTACGCATTTTCCCTGAAATAGAGTCTTTTCTACATAATATATATAGCGGTAGCTTTGCGGTGTAATTATCGCAAACGCTATGGCTAAGACCGCATATCACATTTCACTCGCGCCTTTGACACTTGAGCCATTGAAAAATTAATTTAAAGATTTGACACAAA
>CAZKIE010000027.1:0-38166 GCA_964552825.1 uncultured Staphylococcus sp.
GACCTTTTTATTCTGCCGGTGTAGAAAATCCGCGATTTTTTATGTACTTTTGTAAATAAAACGAATTGCGATGAAACAGTCTATTCTTACACTGCTGTTCATATTTCTTTCAATAGTTTGCGCAAATGCTCAAACGGAATCTATAAATCAATATGAATCAGCCCTTGAATCGCCATTATACGCAGAAGCGAGTATAAGTGGCGATGATACACAACAGGACTCAAGCCCCATTGTCCAAACAGAAAGAGTTCCATTTGATTACAAGAAAACCGCAGAGTGGGGAAAGTATAAGGCTCTCCGTGCCGTTGGTTGGACTTTCCTTGGTGTCGGCAGCGTATCTTTGGTCGGTGGCTTGTTTGAGTTGGCCTTAGAACAAGCACTATCGGGAAAGCACTCCCTTGCAGGACCGATTATGATGATTTCCGGTGGTGCTTTTTGTGTTGCAAGTATTCCAATTCTTATTACTGCCTATAATAATCGCAATAAGGCAAAGCGAATGTCCTTGGAAGTCGGTATGTCGCAAATCACTTCACCGACCTTTGCAATGAACAATTTGAATGTTGCTCCTGCTCTTAGTTTTAAATTAACTATTTAATGTATAATGGCCAGCCCTCGCAGTTGGCCGTTTTGTTTTCGCGCCAGTCTTTGTTGACCCACCCGGCTTGGTGCGCATCATTTCATACTAACATCTTTCGTCAGGCATTTGCATCCCAGACCTTTGAAGTCCGAACATCGCTGTTCATAGGCTTCGCGTTGCTGCACTTATGAATAGCGACTGCTTCGGATCGAGGACATCGAAATCTATCCCGACTGGTCCAACTTCATGAATGTTCACTTCAATATGCGCATCAGCAACCGCTCCAAGAACACCACCACAGCAATCAAGCAGATATACCCAAAGAAAACTACCTTCAAATTTTGGTGGATCAAGCCCACACAACGGCTTGCGGCGAAGCCGCTTCGGGTCTCTCCGACACAATCACCAACCACCGCGCCATCTTCCACGTCAAATGCAAACGCTACCTCTGCGAAAAAAACAACTGCGACCTTACCGGAAACGGCATATCGCAATTACTCAAAGCTGTTCTGTACCCAATCCTCGATAGCCGAGGTCACGTCTGAAGATTTTTCAGCTTTGTATGTCAGATAGTTGCGTCAAAACTTGGTACATTCCAATATATTGCCTAACTTTGCAATACGTTCCAACGCATTAGCAAACGTGAGCAGACCAGAGGGTCTAAAACCGGTACCACTTTCGGTACACTTTTGAAATAACGAATTTATAACTCTCTAAAAATCAATACTGTTTTGGCTTTAGGTTCAACGCCAAAACGGATCACAGGCACCTGCGAGGGCGAGAGAAACTATCTCCCGCCTTTGTCCGTTATAATATTGTAATTATGAACCCAGCTACTTCAAAATACATCGATAAGATAATATCTTATTTTAAAACCCAGCCCATTATCCGAGCATGGGTATTTGGGTCATATTCCAGAGGCGAGGAAACCACGGATAGCGATATTGATATTCTTGTAGACTATGATAAATCTTCCAAGCTCTCTTTGCTTAAAATTTGCAGTATGATGATTGATTTGGAAGATATATTGGGAAAGAAGGTAGACCTTGTTGAAAATGGTAAACTAAAAGATTTTGCAGTGGCTTCAGCAAATCACGATAAAATTTTAATATATGAGAGAAGCAATTAGAGACAGAGAACGGTTGCTTCATATTTATGATGCTATAAATCGGATTATTGATGGTACATCTTCTAAAATTGATAAGATTTCAGAAGGCTCTTTGGAGTATTTCGGTATAGTAAAACTGATTGAAATAATAGGTGAGGCCGTTTATAAGCTAACACCCGATTTTAAGCAATCTCATAACGAAACACCTTGGCGCCAAATAGAAAGAATGCGTCATGTTTTAGTTCATGGATATTATACCGTGGGATATGAATTCATAAAAGAAGTCATTGAAACAGACATTCCGATACTGAAAAGCCAGATTAAATCTTATCTATCGGAATCCAATAATGATGTTATTTGATTATTTCTGTTAATTGGATTTATATCCAATTTGGTGCATTCCAATATATTGCCTAACTTTGCAATATGTTCCAACACGTTTAGCAAACGTGAGCAGACCGGAGGGTCGACCCTTTAGCTCGACGACCGAATGGGAGTCAAAGCCGGCACCACTTTCGGTACGCTAACGTTTTGGCTTTAGGTTCAACGCCAAAACGGATCACAAGAGAGTCACAACGTGGCTTTATTACTTATGTATTGCTGTCAACCACTCGCGACGATGCTGAAGACTATGGCGAGACGATGACCGCACCGCAAGCCGAACTCCGTTCGTTTTTTTGCAGATGGGACCGAAGTTCACCGCGCGGTGGAATGTGTTTCGTCAGTTTGGCTCCGAAGGCTGATTATCACGTATCTATGAAATAAAAAGCGAAAGAATTTTGGTTTTCTTTCGCTTTCTTTGTAATTTTGCATTATGATTGAACAACCGCCCAAAATAGATTTGAATTTTAGAATGGATGTTCGCCTTCCGCAACAAGTGACGGACGCCATTACAAGAATAAACGATGAGTACTTATATTGGTCTGATGTAAAATATCGCACAGATGGTACAGGCTTATCCGCTCATGACCTTTGGCGTCAAATTAAATATTCTCGGTCTAAAAGAGATATTGAAGTATGGCAAGACTTTGGATTGCATTTTTCCCTGACAAATAAGATGCAACGTCTATGCCATGAATTTGATTTGAATTTCGGTGGGTCATGGGGGGCGATGAAGTTATTTCCTCAGGACAAGCTTAATCAAGAATTATACCTTGTCAGCTCAATAATGGAAGAGGCCATTTCATCAAGTCAGATGGAGGGTGCATCAACCACACGGGAGGTCGCAAAAGAGATGTTGCGTAAAAAAATGGAGCCTCGTGACCGCTCGCAAAGAATGATATTAAATAATTATAATACCATACAATTCATATCGTCAAAGAAAAATGAGCCGCTAACCCCGGAATTACTCATGCAAGTTCATGAATTGATGACTCATGGCACCCTTGATGATGAAGCTGATTGTGGCAGACTTAGAAGTCATGACAGAATTGTTGTGGGTAATGATATTACCGGTGAGATCGTACATCGACCACCCAAAGCCGAATGTCTTGGGACATTTTGTCAAGACCTCTGCTCGTTTTTTAATTCCGATTCAACCACGACCTTTTTACATCCGATTATCAAAGGACTTATTATACATTTCCTGGTTGCATACTACCATCCTTTTGTTGATGGCAACGGTCGTACAGCACGAGCTTTGTTTTATTGGTATATGCTCAAGGAAAACTATTGGCTATTGGAGTACCTGTCCATATCGCGCATCATCTACAAATCAAAGTCCAAATATGAAAAGTCCTTTCTATACACCGAAAATGACGGTAATGATTTAGGTTATTTCATAACTTATAATCTTGATGTTCTTTCCAAGGCTTTTGACTCGTTGAAAAAATACCTCCAAAAAAAGCAGGCAGAACGAAAAAGAGCTGACAGATTCATGCTTCTTGACGGTATTTCTTCCCAGCAATCTGAAATCATCCGAATATATTATGATGAGGGAGATATAACGCTTGAGGCTAAAGACATTGCTAATAGATTTAATGTCTCTCGTGTTACTGCAAAAGCCTATCTGGACGGATTGGTCGGGCGAGGATTATTAAAACGTCTCAAGCCAAATGGTCGCACTCATGCATACGTCCGTGCTGAAGAATTTGACGATATTATTAAACTATTATAAACTAAATGGTTAAGAAGGCAAAAGCGAAAGGATTTTGGTTTTCTTTCGCTTTCTTTGCAATTTTGCATTATGATTGAACAATTGCCCAAGTCAGATATTTCCAGTCATGTCATCTCGTGATATTTCTCCGGTTCCTGTCGCCCGGCGGCATATTTTTTTGGATGCGCTGCGGGGATTTGCCCTGCTTGGCGTATGTCTTGCCAACTATCCTGAGTTTTCTCTCTACACCTTTCAGCCCGACGAGGTGGTTGAATCCATGCCGGGCGCGGGGATAGACCGCATCGTCCGTTTCCTGCAATATCTGCTGATCGATGGTAAATTCTATACCCTGTTCTCCCTGCTGTTCGGCATCGGATTCTCGATAATAATATCCCATGCCGCCGAGCGTGGAGCCAACGGATTCCGCATCTTCTACCGCCGCATGACGATACTCGCGCTGATAGGGTGCACTCATCTGATGCTGATATGGAGCGGCGACATTCTGCTGCTCTACGCTGTGCTTGGAATGATTCTACCGTTGTTTCGCAATATGACAGACAGGAGGATCCTATCAGTCGCCGTAGTCATGCTTGTCATTCCGGTAGTGGTTGATTCCGTATGTGAGGCTATGGGTGTATTTCTCGCGAAGTATCCTTACGACCGATGGTGGCAGACGGCCGGGAGCTACGGTATAACCGAGGAAAATTTCGGCACCTGGCTGCGCGATGCCGGAAGCTACCGGGAAGTATCGTATTTTCTCATGCAGGGAGCGTGGGAACGGCTCTATGAGTTTATGGACGGCAACAGATATTTCAAGGTAATGGGGTTGTTCCTGATCGGATTCACGATCGGACGCAACAAGATATATGCTGACCTCGGCAGGCATGACAAGCTGCTCAGGAAAGTGGCTCTCTGGGGGTGCGTGACCGGACTTCCCATGTCGGTTCTGTATGCCATGGATGCGATGAATCCGCACGGTGCAACCATCCACTCGCTACTGTATGCAGTGAGTGTCTATCCGCTTGGTTTCGCCTACGCCGCACTGCTCGGATTGTTCTGTCTCAGGCATCGGGATCTGCCGGTCTGGAAGCTGTTTGCAGCTCCGGGGCGCATGGCTCTGACCAACTACATCAGCCAGTCAGTCATAGGGATGTTTCTCTTCTACGGTATAGGCCTCGGCCTTGGAGCATCCATGGGGCTATGGAAAACCGAGCTCGTCGCACTCGGTGTATTTGTGTTCCAGATCCTGTTCAGCACCCTGTGGCTGTCGGTTTTCCGCTTCGGACCACTCGAATGGATATGGCGTATGCTCACCTACGGCAGATGGCTCAATCCGCTCAGCACCCGCCCCGCACCCGCCGGAAATCTGTGAAGCATCCTGCGGTTAATGATTTTTTCAAAATATCACCTACCCCGTCACTATCACTGCCAAGAATAGCAGAAATCTCAGATATTTTTTTTAACTTTGCATTCTATCACGTGCAAGTGCAGACAAATAGGCCAACTAATGTAAGTAATAACTTATATTCAACATATTAAGGTACCTCCTTGTAGTCGTGTAAAGGTCTTGGTCGCCTGTCTGCATACTCGGAGGTTCCTTTCTTTACATATGGCATTAAAGGAACAGAAATACAACGTTTTGGACTTGTTTTGTGGTTGCGGTGGCTTGTCTAAAGGTTTTGAACAAGCGGGCTGTAACATACTTGTTGGCGTTGACTTTGATGCCGCTCCCTTGCGTACTTTTGAATATAACCACAAGGGTGCAAAAGGGCTCCAATTAAATCTTGGCGATGTATCATCATTTGATACTATCGAAAAAACATTAAATGGTCAGGCCGTAGATATTATTATTGGTGGACCTCCGTGTCAGGGATTCAGTCTGACTGGCTCCCGTAATTTTGAGGATCCTCGCAACCAGCTATATTTGGCAATGATTGAGGCCGTACATCGCTTTAGTCCTAAAGCCTTTATGATTGAAAATGTGCCTGGCATGGGGAACCTGTATAAAGGAGCTATCAAGGAAGAAGTCATTAACCGCCTAACCACATTAGGCTATAAAGTGACTTGCAAGGTTATATGTGCCGCAGACTACGGTGTTCCCCAAATCAGGCAACGCCTCGTTTTCATTGGCCTTAAAGATTCGGATACTCCATTTGAGTTTCCTGATCCTATTCTATCCGAATCGCAATATATTACTTGTGAACAGGCTATTTCTGATTTACCTCCGTTAGTTGACCGCCTTGGAGATGAAGAATCTGAGTATGAGGAGGAACCTACTACTGACTTTCAGCGTCAAATGCGTGGTAATTGTCGCACTCTCCACAATCACGTTGCAATCAATCATAAACAATTCGTTAAGGATGTGATTGCACAGGTTCCCGATGGAGGCAATTATAAAGATTTGCCACCTGGTGTAGGTGACAGCCGCAAATTCAATATGGCTTGGACTCGATATGCAAGTAACAAACCCTCTCGCACCATAGATACTGGGCATCGCAATAATTTCCATTACAAATGGAACCGCTGTCCGACTGTTCGTGAGAGTGCTCGTTTACAATCTTTTCCTGACGATTTTGTATTTCTTGGTAACAAGACTCAACAAAACCGTCAAGTAGGTAATGCTGTTCCCGTCCTTATGGCACAAGCTATGGCATCTCAAATTATAAAATTCCTCACCAATGAAAAGTCTGTTTCATAATATAGACTTATTCGCAGGTTGCGGAGGGTTAATGGACGGATTTGAAAGAAATCCGATGTTCTCCACATTGGCGTGTGTTGAGTGGGAAACAGACCCATGCAACACCCTTCGCAAACGCCTGCGTGATAAATATAATAAAGCCAATGCTGATGATATAGTTGTATGTTTTGATATGCAACGCACTGATGAATTGTTTGCTGGTTTTGATGATGCTAATTTTGGACATAATCCCGGTCTAGATAAATTAGTCGGTGGACATAAAATTGATTTTATAATCGGAGGACCTCCTTGCCAAGCTTATTCAATAGCTGGTCGTATTCGTGATGAGCACGGAATGAAAAACGACTACCGTAACTATCTCTTTGAGAGTTACAGTAAAGTAGTCAATCATTTTAGACCTCAATTTTTTGTTTTTGAGAACGTACAGGGAATGTTGTCTGCGGCTCCTGATGGAGAGCCCATAACGTCTAAAATCCGGAAAGCATTTAACGAAATTGGATATGAAATACCTCTTGACTTAAAGAAATGCGTTTTTGATGTTTCTGATTTTGGGCTTCCACAACATCGCAAACGTGTTATAATTTTTGGAATTGATACTCACATCTACAATGAATTTGAGCAAACTGCAATCTTTGAGCTGTTCTATAATTATATCCGTTCGCACAAGAGTTCTCCTATGACTGTTGAGGAAGCGATAGGAGATTTGCCTCCCATTTTTCCTATGAAGTCTGTGTCACGAGAGAATGGACGTAATTTTTCACATACTCCTTTTTCTGCTGATATCTCTAACCATGTACCTCGTTTCCATAACCTTAGAGACATTGAGACTTTCAGAATGCTAGCTGAGGATATTGAAACCGGCACTTGCGAATATATTAATACAGAGAAACTAAAGGAGCTGTATACCAAACTGACCGGAAAGAAAAGCAATATTCACAAATACTATGTATTGAGACGTAATGAACCGAGTAATACTATTCCAGCGCATCTATATAAAGACGGGATGCGTCATATTCACCCCGACTCAAAACAAGCTCGCTCCATTACCGTCCGAGAGGCGGCGCGTCTACAAACCTTCGATGACGACTATGTTTTTACAGGCAGTATGGGGGCACAGTATAAAATGATAGGCAACGCCGTACCGCCTAAGTTTGCTGAAATTTTATCATCCGCCCTTGCTAAAGTTATAACTACTTTGTACCATGAATGAATACTACATAAAGAAGCTCAAAAGTCAAGAGATGGGTTCTCCAACTCTTAATCCCGACGGTACATATAAATTTCATCGTGGCCGATACATACTCATCACGAAAGAGGGTTTAGACTTTTTTCCTCATTTATCAAGCATCGTTCTTAATGATTCTACGGCTATTCCTATAAAGCCTCAATTTACGGACCACTTGGTTTATGCTCAATATGTTTATCACAACTCCCTATTGATACCCGACGAACAAAAGATTGGCATTTCGGACAGAAATGAGCATCGGCTATATCTGAATAACGATCTGGATGACAATAAAAAATTTTTTCTTCCAAACGATATTCTCGTCTTTGAGAAAATGCGTGAAGGCGATATGGTTTATTTCAACATGAACCTCTTTTCTCCGCACGATTGGGTACATTACAACATCCTTGATAAAATACTTGGGGATAAAACAACTGTCATCTATAACGGTGAATTAGACTTCCTCCAACATTCTTCCGTCAACTCTGATGCAGTAGTTGTAAACGACAAAAAGGTCATCGATGCCATCGGGCACCAACAAGAGCAGGTTATTCAGTCAGGCGAGCACGACATTACTTCCACAGAAGAACTTATGGGCGCAAGTCTTTTCAATTCTCGTTCCTTCCGCGACTTTGTAATGTTGGCTTACAATTATAAGTGTGCCATTACGCGCCAAGTCATTTCATGCAACGGCTTTATTAATCTCGAAGCTGCACATATCAAACCGCAAGCCCACAATGGGGCTTTTCTACCATGTAACGGGATTGCGATGAGCCGTGATATGCACTTCGCTTTTGACAAGGGCTTTTTCACCTTGACCCCCGATCTTCGAGTTCTGATTCATGACGATGTACTAAGAACAGATTCGTATATCAATCAATTCAACAATGCTCAAATCTTTGTACCGCAGGTTGATTATTTTAGGCCACGCGAGGAGTTCCTAATACACCACAGAGAGCACGTGTTTGGCTCATTCCGTCAAATTCGAAGCGCCACTATCTAAAATTTACACATTTAGATTTGTATCAGATCGGCATTTAAAAAATTAACATTTGGCACCAATCAATTAATTATGAATATCGCTTTTATCCTTGGAAATGGCTTTGATCTCCAACTCGGAATGAATACAAAATATAGCGATTTTTATGATAGCTATACAAAAATGACATCCTCTAATAATATCGTATCAACCCTAAAAGCTAACATCTCCGCCGATTATAAAACATGGGGAGATTTAGAATTGGGATTAGGGGAATTTTCCACAAATATTGATTCTCCTGATGATGGTTTAATTATTTATAATGACGTACTTACAGCATTAGAAAATTATCTGACACAGGAGGAGGATAATTACAAGTACGATACATCTCATAAAAATGATATATTAAATACTGCATTTCATCCAGAAAAATATTTACGCCCTCGAGAGCAAAAGAGTGTCTTTAGTCATTTTAATCGAAATGAAGAATGGAGAGTACGGTTTATTACTTTTAATTATACTAAAACATTAGAAAATTTATTGGGTGACAATAGATTACCGATCGAAATTAAATTTCAAAATGAAGGGAAACGTTCCGTAACTCAAATTGTCCATTATTCATGGATATGTCGGCCAACGTATGATTCTGGGAGTGAATGATGTGTCTCAATTACAAAACAAAGAATGGCACTCTAACCGTCGTTTGCTAAGGCGATATGTCAAACCAATACATAACGATACATACAAACAAGAGCATGATATATTTACAAAAGAACTTATCAATAATTCGCATGTAATATGTTTATATGGCATATCAATTGGTGATTCTGACAAATTATGGTGGAAAGCAATTGCCGATAGAATAAATGTGTCATCATCAATCCGTATGATTATTTTTTATTTTCTGCCAGACTTTGAACCGATAGGAAACTATGGTCCCGACTACGAAGATAATGTCGATATGGTTAAGGATAAATTCTTGAAAGCTGCAGGCTATGATTTAGATCACAAGATCAGGTCTCAAATTTATGTGTCTTTCCAACGAAATGTTTTTGATTTCAAACTTAATCGAAAAATATAGTATTATACTATTCAAAGTTTCCTATAAGAAGTGTAATGGACATCTCCTGATTCCTCCTCAGAGGGAGGTCGTATTCCGAGGGTGCTTGGCAAGTTTATATTGAGCGCACTCGCGACAAAGGTGTCTTAATAATGATTTTCTCGCATCACGAAAAAAGGGGATCAAAGTCCCCTAAAATTTAATCTGTGAAAATGGTTAGGATTTCAAGGGTTTTTGATATAAAATATGGTTTTTCTTGCGTAATTTTGCAACGTAACAAGATAACCACAACACCAATATGAGAAAGATCATCAGCGTTATGGCTATAACTTTAATTTCAATAAATATGGCACACACCGAAAATCCTACCCGTCTCACCGCCGGTCCTTCCGAGATCCATCAGACCGCCGGACATAACCAACTCGGCAACTTCGCACCAAAATTCGCCGAACTCAATGATGATGTCCTTTTCGGTGAGGTATGGAGCCGCACGGACAAACTTTCTCTTCGGGATCGCAGCATCGTCACCGTGACCGCATTGGTGAGCAGCGGCATCATCGACAGCTCCCTGACATTCCATCTCCAGGAAGCCAAGAAGAACGGCGTGACGCGCACAGAGATAGCTGAGATCCTCACTCAGGTGGCATTCTACGCCGGATGGCCGAAGGCCTGGGGAGCATTCCGTCAGGCGGTCGAAGTATGGAAGGATGAAACCGAAGCCACTTCTGCCAAAGAAAAGTTTGAGCAGGAGATCATCTTCCCTATCGGAAATCCCAACACCGCATACGCCAAATATTTCATCGGCAACAGCTATATAGCCCCTATTTCCACAGAGCAGGTTAAGTTCAACAACGTGACTTTTGAGCCGGGGTGCCGCAACAACTGGCATATCCATCATGCTACCAAAGGCGGAGGTCAGATGCTTGTGTGCGTAGCCGGACGCGGTTGGTATCAGGAAGAGGGCAAACCTGCCGTAGAGCTTCTCCCCGGGACAGTGATCCACATTCCGGCAAATGTAAAGCACTGGCATGGAGCGGCTGCCGACAGCTGGATGTCGCATCTCGCCTTCGAGCTTGAGGGTGAAAACACCTCCAACGAATGGCTCGAGCCCGTAGACGACGAACAATACGGCAAAATCTCCAAATGATGAGACGAACGCTTCCGATCATGCCGCTGCCGGAAGCGTGGATTTATACAATACAAAACCAATATACTTGTAAACTGACATATCTATGAAGAAGATACTATCAGCCGTCTGTGTATGTATGGCGTGGATATGGGTCTCGGCCCAGTCGACGGTCTACATGACACGTGAGATCACTCCTGAAGCACTCGTAAAAATATACAAGGCACTCGGCCGCCCTGCCGACGGACACCGCGTGGCAGTCAAGATCAGTACCGGAGAGGCCGGGAATCCCAACTATCTGAAGCCGGATCTGATCCGCGACCTTGTGGACAGTGTACACGGCACGATCGTGGAGTGCAATACCGCCTACGGTGGCAAGCGCAACACATTCGACGCCCACTGGCAGACCGTCCACGAACATGGATTCGATTCGATAGCCCCGGTGGATCTGATGGATGAGGAAGGACAGATGAAAATACCCGTCCGTGACCGCCGTCATATCAAATACGACATAGTAGGGAATCATCTTCCACGCTATACTTATATGGTGAATCTCGCCCACTTCAAGGGACACCCGATGGGTGGCTACGGAGGCGCGCTGAAGAACGCAAGTATAGGTGTGGCCTCGGCTGACGGCAAAGCCTATATCCACTCCGGAGGGAAGCAGGATACCGTGGAAGGTCTATGGCAGAACACAGCCGAGCAGGATGTCTTTCTTGAATCGATGGCTGCGGCTGCGCAGGGTGTGGCCGACTATTTCGGCGACAACGTGGTATATATCAACGTGATGAACAATATGTCAGTCGACTGTGACTGCGTGGCGCACCCCGAGGGTGTGAAGCTCGCCGATTATGGCATACTCGCTTCCACCGATCCGGTGGCTCTGGATCAGGCGTGCTGCGACATAATCTTCAACATGACCGCCACCGACGGCAACGACAACGCACCCCTGAAAGAGCGCATCAGCTCCCGTCACGGGCTGCATACCATCGATCATGCGGAGGCTATCGGCCTCGGCTCGAAGAAATACGTCATTGTAAATCTCGACGAATGATAATCAAGATGCGATGACACGGCTGACTATTCTGATCATGGCTATTTCCTTTTCAATAGTCACCATGTCCGCGAGGACGATTCAAGGAGATGTCCGCTCTGACAGTGACTCCACGGTCGTTGCAAGTGCAATCTGTCGGCTTATGTCGGGTTCTCAATATATCAATGGTGTTACTACTGACGAGAACGGGATATAAGGTGACTCTTGCGACACAATGTAAAATGTCAGGCGAGCCATATCTTTTACATAAAACCGGATGTTTTACATAATTATATTTAATAACGAAGAGGCAGTTCAAAAATGCGCAGCCTCATTGTGGAATAAATATAGTTGAAAAGCGTACTTTTATCGCCTAAGTACAAGCTTCATTGTGCCCTGAACAACGAGCAGACAGAGAATGCAGGTGATGATACCCATAAGCTGAGTGCAGAACCACGGCATATTGGGGTCGTTGATTGCAAACGCCGATGTCATAGCTACCGCTGCATTTACTCCAAGATAAACCAATGGAAGTATGACAAGAGCCCAAAGACTGCGTAATCCATTGAAATAATCACGATAGCGGTAGAGAATAGCAATCCCGAGGAACAGACCGGCATTGTTCATAAACATCCACCACAATGGCATATATACGCTGCCGCCGATTACAACAAGAGGCTGATTTCCGTAATAGACATAAAGACCACCGACACCAAGGAACACGATTTCTGCAATCACATCAGTGAGCACCGCAATGCCATAAATGATCCATAGTTTCTTTGTTGACGAATTATCCAACAATGCCTTATACATAGTGTAGCCCACAACTGCAACATAGCTCCACCATACAATCACTACATGAAGGTCCATTTTATGGCCTAACAGAGTGAACAGAGTGAACCTCTCGTTTGGCGATACAGTCCAATAAATACAGTTGAGCAAACAGTTGACAGCCTCCGGAAATACGAAAAAAGCTCCGGCAATCCAAATGGTTATTGGAAGCCAGTTGTCAGTTTTCTTCACCAGACGGCAGGCAAATATAAGGTAGATAAATCCGACCAAGATAAGTGCGGCACTTATCCACCACACGTGCGCCATATCATAGGCATATCCCGTCGGGATTTCCGGAATTTGGGGTAGAGAAAAATAATTATCCATAGTTGAAATATTTTTAGAATACTGATGACTTTATAACAACTATGGTCTTTCGGAAAAATATCCTTTTGGAGTGGTATATTGGCCTGACGGATTTATGAGCAATAATTTTATGGTTTAGCCCGGTATTCCTTAGGAGTAAATCCCGTGTGTCGTTTGAAATATTTGCCGAAAAAGGATTGATTGGGAAAATTCATTGAATATGAAATTTCCTGAATGCTCATCGCGGAATATTTTATCAGATTCTTGGCCTCAAGTATGACGTATTCATCAATCCATTCCGTAGCGAGTTTTCCGCTGACTTTTTTTATCATCCGGCTTAGATACTTCGGGCTGAGGTGCATCCTGTCGGAATAGAACTTTATAGAGCGTTCTCTTTTGTAGTTCTCATCAAGCAACAGCATGAATTTGTCGAAATGGTTTTTGTCATGTGTGGCCAAAAAGTCGGAATCAGCCGTATTTTCAAACTGCTCGTTCATTGAATACAATGCCCGGAGCATAAACGTCTTGAACGCAGACCTGACCATCTCGCAATAATGGACATTCGTTTTATCCAAGCCAACAAACGATTCCGTCAAAGACATTAATGTCCGGATTTGCTGACAATCCTGTCCAGACACCGAATATACCTGCCGCTCCCTCACGATTTTATATCGCAAGGGATTTCTGTCAAATTTGATACCCAGCTCATCAATGAACTCACGAGTGAAAATCATCATATTCAACTGACTCTTTTCAAGGACATTCAATCGCAGTATCGCACCGGGATTGTATAGAAACATTGTGTTTGCCGATAGGGTTACATTATAGAGATTGTATGTCAACTCTATCAATCCATTGGAACAAACCACGAATATGTAGACATCGATTCTGACAGGATGTTTGAATATGTCGCGGTCAGTATCAGTGTCAATACTCAAAAGATAGCAGTTTTCACCATATCTGATGCCACCTTTCAATATTTTACTAATAGACAGCAGTTTGGCCAACGACAGAGCATTGATATCACAATTAGATATTTCCAATTCATTTTTCATGCCGCAAAGATAGTGATTTTTAATGAAAAGATATCAAGAGACCACAAACACGACTAATTGACCAATTTTACACTCATACACACCTATTTTTTAAAATTTCCAAAACAATATTTATTCCATTCCGGTTGTTATATCTACAAGAAAAGATCCACTATAACATACCGCCATGTTTCAACTATTGCATCACATCAGATTAATGCCCGCAGCGGCTATACTTTTGCTTGTTTCGTCGTGCGGCCACAGCAATCCTAACATCAAGGGAGGTAATTCCAATCCCGTCAGAGTCAAGGTCATGTCAGTCGCCCGGTCATCATCGTCAAATGGTGTCGGATCTGACAGCTACTCAGGGACAGTGGAGGCCGGAAGTTCCAGTATGCCGAGCTTTTCAGTTGCCGGGACGATAACACGGATAGCAGTATCCGAGGGACAGCGCATAAACAAGGGGCAACTGATAGCTACCGTGGACGGTTCATCGCTGAAAAACAGTTATGAAATCGCCCAGGCCACTCTTCGCGAGGCACAGGATGCATACGACAGAATGAAGAGACTGCATGATGCCAATGCTCTGCCGGATATGCAGTGGGTTGCGGTGCAGGAAAGGTTGAAACAAGCCGAGGCCGCCGCATCCATAGCCCGGACCGGCATGAATGACGCGAATCTTTATGCTCCTATTTCCGGTGTCGTGGCAAAAAAAATGGCTGATGTCGGACAGACTGCCGCTCCCGGTCTTCCGATAGTGGAGATAATGGATGTAGGGTCGCTGAAAGCTAAGATTTCCGTTCCGGAATCAGACCTTGCCGATCTGAGCATAGGAGCCAATGCCTCAATCACAGCCGGAGGGCATACGTATACCGGTAAACTTATAGAAAAAGGTGTGGCAGCCAATTCGCTGTCACGCAACTATGATGTCAAGTTCCGGATAACCGATCCCGACAGCAATCTGCATCCCGGAATGATATGCAGCGTGGCAGTAGATGGTGCCGTGCCATCTGCTGATACGGCACAATCGACCGAGATAGTACTGCCGCCCCAGGCCGTGCTCCTCGGATGGGACAACAGCAGTTATGTATGGGTGATGAAGAAAGGTGTGGCCCAACGTCGGAAGGTTGATGTCGGCGGCCTTGATTCGCGTGGCATAATCGTCACCGGTGGAATATCGCCGGCCGACAGCATAATAGTGGAAGGGCAGCAGAAGCTGAGCAGCGGACTGGAAGTCGTATCCGTAAACTGATGTTGTCATGGAGAAATTCAAGAATCCCAATATCGTATCGCTCGGATTGCAGTACAGGCGGATCGTGATGCTAATCTCCGTCGTGCTGATCGCGTGGGGTGTTTACTCTCTCGTGGAAATGGACAAGAATGAATTTCCATCATTCACCATCCGCGAGGGTGTCGTCGCCGCAGTCTATCCAGGAGCCGATGCCACAAAAGTGGAACAGGAAGTGCTCAAGCCACTTCAGGACTATGTGTTCAGCTACAAGGAGGTCAACAAGGAGAAGACCACAGCGCAGGTGACTGACGGTATGGTCATGATATTTGTAACCCTTGACGACAATGTGAATACCGATGAGTCCGACCAGTTCTGGGATGAGTTCAAGCTCGGAGTGGATGATGTCAAGGCCACACTCCCAGCCGGAGTGCTTGCAGTGAAGACGATCTCAAATTTCGGAAACACATCTGCCCTACTCCTCACCATGCAGGGCAAGGACAAGACCTACCGCGAGCTGCATGACTATATGGAGCAGCTCCGCGACCGGCTGAGAGCCGTGCCGAGCATAGGCACGATGACCGTGTATGGCGAACAAACCGAACAGATCGGAGTACATATAAACACCGAAAGGCTTTCCCACTACGGCATTGATGAGAAGGCACTCGCACTGCAACTATTTGCACAAGGATTCAAAACCACAGGCGGCAGACTCAAATCAGAGTCATACACGATGCCTCTCTACGTAGCGGATTCATTCAATTCCGTAAATGATATTAAGGAAACTGTCGTGTTCTCGACTCCCGCGGGCGACGTGGTGCGTCTGGGAGATATCGCGGAGGTAGTACGTGAATATCCGGAGCCGACAAGCTATATCACCAACAATGGCGAGAAATGCCTGCTTCTCAGCGTAGAGATGAAAGACGGTGAGAACATAGTGGCGATGGGTGAAGCCGCCGGAAAGGTGATTGATAAGTTTGCCGAGCAGATGCCGGTGGACATGGAGCTGTTCAAGATCACCGACCAGCCGACGGTGGTCAATCTCAGTGTGATTGACTTCCTGCGCGAACTTCTGATCGCCATTGTCGCCGTGCTTGTGGTGATAATGCTGCTATTGCCATTGAAAGTGGCATTTATCGCGGCTCTGACCATCCCGATCAGCATATTCATTTCGTTGGGACTGTTCTATGCGTTCGGCATAGAGCTGAACACTGTGACACTTGCGTGTCTGATCGTGTCGCTTGGCATGATCGTGGACAACTCCGTGGTGATCATTGATGAATATGTCGATCTGATTTCTGACGGGATGCCGCATATACAGGCCACTATAAATGCCGGAACAATGTTCTTCCGCGCGATTGTCTCGGCCACGCTCGCCATCTCCATCACGTTCTTCCCATTCCTCATCACGATGACGGGAATGTTCCGCGACTTTCTGACGTTCTTCCCGTGGGCTATTCTTCTGATCCTCTCGATCTCGCTCATTGTGGCGGAGCTGCTCGTGCCGTATCTGCAATATATGATCATCAAGAAACCTATCTACGCCATCGAGAAACAGGCGATCGAAAGCGGCAAAAAGAAATTCTCATTCTTCGTCAGCCTTCAGAACTGGTATGATAAATTGGTGGCCATTGTCTTCGCGTGGCCAAAGACCTGGATTGCGATCGGCATAATCTCAGTGGTATTGGGAGCTGTGGCGTTCATAACGCGACCGATACAACTGATGCCAATCGCCGAGCGCGATCAGTTTGCAGTCGAGATATATCTGCCGGAAGGATCTTCGTTGCAGGCGACTGACGCCATTGCCGACAGTCTCGCCCTGATTCTGCGGAAGGATGACAGAGTGGTTTCCGTTGCGTCATTCCACGGGATGTCCTCACCACGCTTCCAGACCACCTACGCACCACAGGTGGGCGGGCCCAACTATGCCCAGTTCATTGTCAACACAAAGAGCAATGAGGCCACGATCGAACTGCTGAATGAATATTCGCCCATATATCAGAACTATTTCCCGGGCGCTTACGTCAAGTTCAAACAACTGAGCTACTCGAACGCCAAATTTCCGGTCGAAGTGCGCATTCAGGGTCTTGATTACAAAAAGAATCTGCAGGTCGCCGACACCATCATGTCGATCATGCGGCGGATACCGGGTCTGACCCTTGTCAGGCCGGGTGCCGGCAGTCAACTTGTGGCCGCGACCGTAGAGCCGAACAGCACACAGATGTCGCGACTCGGGCTAAACAATACATTGCTTGAAATGACTCTCGCGATGCGCTACGGCTCAGGAGTGCCTATGGGTACTCTGTGGGAGGGCGACTACGGTATCAGCATCGTGGCCAAGACACAAAATGCCGACAGCTCTACATACTCAGCACTTATGCATGAGCCTATTCCTGTAATGGGTATCGGCAACACTCCTCTGAGAGCTTTTGCGGAGGTGAACCCGACATGGCACCCCGGTCAGATCAACTATCGCGGAGGACTTCCGACGGCAACTATTTCAGCCGACAATGTCAGAGGTCAGAACGCTATTGCCCAGACTTCGATTCTGAAGAAAGAGATCGACAAGATCGATCTGCCGGAGGATGTGACACTATCATACGGAGGTGATCGTGAACAGGCCAATGAAATAATCCCACAGATGGGTGAGGCACTCCTGATTGCCGTGGTGATCATCTTCTTTATCCTGCTTTTCCACTACAAAGGAGTCGTAGTTCCCGCTCTCATGCTTCTATCACTGATATTCATCATACCCGGAGCAGGACTCGGTCTTGCCATCATGAATGCAAACATATCCCTGACCGGTGTGCTCGGACTGATAAGCCTTATGGGTATTCTTGTAAGAAATGTCATCATCATGTTTGACTATGCCGAGGAACTCCAGGAGGGCGGAATGTCGGTCAAGGATTCGATCTATCAAGCGAGCGAACGACGTATGCGACCGATTTTCCTCACCTCTGCCGCCGCTACCATGGGCGTACTGCCTATGGTGATCTCCGGCAGTGCGCTATGGAAGCCGATGGGTATCATAATATTCTTCGGGACACCCATCACGATGGTATTCATTCTCACCGTCATACCTCTGCTTTACTGGAAATTCTGCAAGAAAGCGGCTCCGACAATTGAATTGCCGGTCTACCCTGTTGAAGAAAATGCAGATCAAACATCTCAACCGAAAAAGAACGATGAAAACTAAGTATATATTAAGTTCGATACTGCTCGCGGCTCTGTCGTTGTTGTCTATCTCCGCCCAGGATATGGCTCCGGCAGATACGCTCACACTGACACTTGAACAGTGTCGGGAGATGGCGCTGCGTAAAAATGCGGCAACACGTACCGCGACCAACAATATCAAGATGGCTAAAGAGACTTCCGACGAGGCTTTCACGAAATATTTTCCGGACATTTCCGCCACGGGAGGCTATTTTTGGGCAAACCATGATGTCATTCAGTACAATGTGCTGAATATGTTTGAACTCGGTATGATTGACAAGGGCTATACGGCCGGAATCACCGCCGTCCAGCCGATCTTTGCCGGAGGTCAGATAGTCAACGGCAATGCCCTCGCCCACGTAGGCGAGCAGGTGGCAGAGCTGCGCAAGCGTCAGACCGATGAGGAGATCTATGCCTCGGTTGACAAGTATTACTGGAAACTCGTGTCACTCCACTCACAGAAAGAGACCCTCGCCTCGCTGATAATAATGCTCGACACTCTCGCCTATCAGACACAGGCGGCTGTCGATGCCGGTGTGATCCTGAAAAACGATCTTCTGAAAGTCGAACTGCTGCGAAACGACTTCAAAGCGACGATGATCGATCTGGACAATGGCATCGCACTATGTTCAAACCTGTTAGGCCAGTATATAGGAGCCGGAGTGACACCTGTCAACGTCACCGAACGCATCGCGACCGATGACCTGCCGGAGTTTGCTTACGGCCTATGGCGCAATCCGCAGGACGCGGTGATGGACACTCCGGCATACGGGATGCTCAACTCTGCCATCAGAGCAGCCGAATTGGAGAAGAAAATGACTGTCGGCAGCAATCTGCCCACTGTCGGGCTCGGTGCAGGATGGTTCTTCCATAATCTTCTTGACGAGAATCAGAACTTTGGCGCACTGTTTGTCTCCGTTAATGTGCCGTTGAGCGGCTGGTGGGGCGGCTCACACGCGATCAAGAAGAAAAACCTCGCCATACAGAATGCAAAGATACAGTTTGAAGACGGGCAAGAAATGCTTCAGATAGCCATGCGTGACGCGTGGGATAATCTCACTTCCGCCTACCGTAAGATGCAGACAGCATCGGAGTCGATCGTTCAGGCTACCGAGAATCTGCGTCTCAATAAGCAATACTATGAGGTGGGAGTCTCGACTATCACCGACCTTCTGGAGGCACAGACGCTCTACAAGCGGGCTTGCGACCAATACATCTCGGCTTATTCCGACTACCGTGTCAAAGGCACCGACTACATGAAAGCCACCGGCCAGTTAAGACTTCCCGACGAGACTCCTTCCAAGCGATGAAACAGACTATAAACATAAAAAGGGCATACGAACTGTCATCGGCCGATGACGGCTACCGCGTATATATCGACCGACTATGGCCACGCGGTCTGTCGCACGAGACATTCCATTACGATGCCTGGGACAAAGAGATAGCCCCATCAACCGAACTTAGGGAATGGTTTCACAAGAATCCTGACAGCGAATGGAGTGATTTTGAAGCGAGATACCGCCGGGAGCTCCTTGCAAATCCTGCATTTGAGACTCTGAAAGCTGAGATCAAGGACAAGCCCGTCGTCACTCTGCTTTACTCCTCACACGACACCACGCACAACAACGCCGTCGTCCTCCGCGATATGCTTACGCGATAATCCCGTTCACGGAATTTCTATCTCATTTATGTCTATGATGTGGTGAAGTATCGCATATACCGCCATACCGGCTACAGAATGAATATTCAGTTTCTCACCGATATTCTTGCGATATGAGTTTACGGTGTGGAATGACAGACACATCTTGTCGGCAATTTCCTTGGTCGAGAGACCGTGGGCAATCCAACGCAAGACTTCCTTTTCCCTGTCTGTAAGAACATCCATCGTCGCTTCCTGCTCCTCACTCTTTTCGACCACCGCCTGTATCTGTTTATTCTTCAATTCCCTTTCCAGCTTTTCCACCTGAGGGAACAACAGATGATTTTCTATATCACAGTGTTGGACAAGCTCCTTTCCGCACAGCATCAGATGAATCAGGGCGGTATTGATCATCTCGTTATTCTTCTGCTTGTATTTGTAGATGAACAGCTCCTTCAGATCATCAAGTTTGGCCGCCATGTGGTCATGATCCAATGAAAAATCCGATATTTTGAACCGATCGGAGATCGTGCCGCCCAGCAAGTCCTCAACATAAGAGAAAATCACGGTGTCCTCATAATCCATGTGTTTCTTGACTTCCTCTATATAGTCGTCATAGAACTGCAATATGACTATCGCTATCTCAGGGTTCTCCGCTTCATGTATTCCGTCCAGAAGCGTTTTTCTGATATACGGTAGCGTGTAGTCAACAAACCGAGAATGAGAATTGCGCAGATATCCTATCAGAGATAACAGGGATATACTGTATGTCTGCCAGCTTTTGCCACTGATGAAGTTTATGACAGCGAGAAATGTATCGGTATGAACCCCGTTGTTACCGCATACTTTTTCCACACTGCCGTCGCCGAACCCGAGAGAAATATCAAACCGGCTCAACACGACGAGCAGTTTGTTGTTATCCTCTATAATGTCCCTAAGCGAGTCGAAACGTGTATATGTCAATTTATCCTTTATCATACATCCGGGTAGTTTTTCCCGAAACAAAGTTACTGCCTTCTGAAAACCCTCACAATCCCATAAAATAGGGTAATTTATGAGCCATCGGCATCTCCAACTAATGTTTTTTGATTACATCACGGAATAAAAAACGCTAAAAATAGGAATTGATGATACTTTATTATCAGAATAACTTTGCATCACGAAAACTACAAACAGAATAAACCAATCCACACAGATGAAAAAATTCAATCTTCTTTCACTGCCGGTAATATTTATGGCACTCATATCATGCAGCAGCGATGATGAGCCGACAAATCTCGCGGCTGATGCCACCGGGAATTATTCCGGATACACCGTTGCTTCATGTAACTATTTCTCCAACATGGTGGCTGCCGATCAAGTGGTCAAGCTCACATCTACAAGCGCAAACAAGATCAACATCAGATATGAGTCCGACACATGGGGGACTATCACCATTGACAATGCAGATCTCTCGGGAAGCAAAGGCAATATATCCATAAAAGGTGACGGCAAATCACTCATGGCTCATGCCGGAAATGCCGCCAGTGAATATGACTGTTCTGTCGAAGGTACTCTTATAGGGAAAGAGCTGTCGCTTACATTCAGCTGTCCGACGATAATGGGAGGCCTGAAGATTGAATTCAACCAAGGTGACATTCCGGCAGAAATAGTCGTCCCGGGAACATACAGCGGCTACATAGAAGCAAAGAGCGCCTACTTTTCAGGCATGACGGAGGATGACCAGAAAATCGTCATAACTCAGAACTCTGACGACACGTATAAGATGACATATACGTCCGATACATGGGGCGAGTTTACCATTGAGAATATAGAGGCAAAATTCGCCAACGGCAAGTTTACCGTCTCAGGCAACGGCACAACGAAGATGGGCATGAGCGGAAATGTCAAGGACTATGATTGTTCCGTAGAGGGCACGATTGATGTTTCAAAAGAGGATCCTACTTTTACATTCTCCGTTCCCACCGTAATGGGAGGTCTCACGATCGTATTCCACACCGGAAATATGCCGGCAACAGAATAATCAGATGAATAAACTGAAACTCATAGTTGTTTCGGGAGTAGCAGCGATGCTGCTCCCGTCCTGCGATGATGTGTTGGGAGATCTGTATGACGATCCCGTCTCCACATCCGAATATGGATTTGTGGAAATATGTAATGATACACAACCCGGTCTAATATACATAAATGCCACAGATTATGAGACTTGGACATATATAGACTTTCATAATCATCTCACGGATTCCCTATCCGTCACGGATCCGGCTCCGTCGCATTGGGATTTCGCCGTCCACCGGTATGACACCAAGACAAACAATGCGAGAGTGATCGGGACAGACCTGACCGATATAAACCAGGCGAGGGACTGGAAAAACGCCGGCAATGAGCAGGGTGTGGCAGACATCTGGACAACGGATAAAATAGTGACCGATATGTCGACGATGATGGACGGCTATCTATCGTACACGGATTCTTACTACAATCCCGAACTATCGGAATGGCTCGATGTCGACACAAGTACTATGCCGCCGATCTATACGCTGTCTGACAAGGTTTACATCATTCTTCTTGAAGACGGGAAACGCGCGGCGGTCAAGCTCATAGATTTCATGAACTCAGCCGGCATCAAAGGCTATCTGTCAATTCAATA
Source organism: uncultured Staphylococcus sp. (assembly GCA_964552825.1). Classification (GTDB taxonomy): domain Bacteria; phylum Bacteroidota; class Bacteroidia; order Bacteroidales; family Muribaculaceae; genus Duncaniella. The sequence goes on from CAZKIE010000027.1 coordinate 22,803, forward strand.
CATATATCCTCTGTAAGATGAAAGCCATTGTTTATACCCTGCTGCTATTGGGAGCAGTAGCAAATATCGGTCAAGCTCAGGACATGACAGATGCTAAGCTTGATTCGCTTGAAAAAGCCTGGGATCTGACATTGAACGAGGTTGTCGTGACCGGTACAAGAACTCCTAAGCTACTCAAGGATTCACCGGTACTGACGCGTGTGATCTCAACATCAGACATAAAAAAGAGTGATGCCACGAATATCAGTGACCTTCTGCAGACAGAGCTACCCGGCATTGAGTTTTCCTACTCCATGAACCAGCAGGTATCTCTCAATATGCAGGGATTCGGCGGCAACGCAGTGTTATTTCTCGTCGATGGTGAAAGAGTGGCCGGAGAGACCCTTGACAACGTGGATTTCAGCCGTCTGAACCTTAACGATGCCGGAAAGGTCGAGATTGTGAAAGGAGCGGCATCTTCGCTATATGGATCAAATGCCGTAGGAGGCGTGGTTAACATAATCAGCCGTGAAAGCAGTGAACCTTGGACATTGAACGTCAACGGACGTTACGGAGAACACAACGAGCAACGCTATGGACTGAATCTTGCTTTCAATACCTGGAAAATTTCAAATTCCATTTCCACCCAATATACCGGTATTGATTCGTATAACATGAAAAACGAAGGTGACTATGACCGGTTCTACGGCGGACGTACCTATAACGTCAAGGATCGCCTCACGTTCAAGGTCAATGACAGGCTGAAATTCATAGGCCGTATAGGATATTTCTTCCGGGAGAGGAACTCAGCCGAAACCACTCATGACCGCTACCGCGACCTGTCGTCCGGACTCAAGGGACTATACGATTTTTCAAAAGCCACCAACCTTGAACTGAGCTACTCCTTCGACCAATACGACAAGAGTGACTATATGCTTACCACCAGACGCGATATCCGCGACTATTCCAACGCCCAGAACATCGGGAAAGCCATCCTTAACCACACCTTTGCCGGAAAGCATATACTGACCGTCGGTGGTGACGTGATGCGGGACTATCTGATGACCTATCAGTTTACCGACAATGGCAACAAGACACAGTATACAGCCGACGGATTCGCGCAGATAGACCTGAACTTCCATAAAAATATGAATGTTATTCTCGGCGGACGCTACGACTACTTCTCCGAGTCGGATATGCAGCATTTCTCGCCTCGTGTCAATGCCATGTATAAATTCAACCGGTTTTCATTCCGTGGTTCCTACGCCGGAGGATTCCGCGCACCGACATTGAAAGAGATGTACATGGATTTTGATATGGCGGGAATCTTCATGATCTACGGCAACAAGGATCTGAAACCGGAAAGCAGCAATAACTTCCAGCTATCGGCAGAATATACCAAAGGGTTGTTCAACGCGACATTGGGCGGTTTCTGTAACCTTGTGGACAACAGGATAACCACTGTATGGAACCAAGCCATGAACGGAATGGTCTATACCAACATAGGCAAGATGACAATCAGCGGCATTGATGCCAATGTGTCATGGCGATCCCCGTGGGGACTTGGTGCGCGTGCATCATACGTATATACCAACGAGCACGTAAGAAAAGGTGAACCTTACACGTCATCGACCCGCCCGCATACGGCCACAATCAGGATGGACTATACAAAAAACTGGAAAAACTATGGCCTCATGGTGGCACTGAACGGGCGGATACTTTCAAAAGTAGCAGTTGACGAGTTTGTGTCCGTGACATCGTATGAAGAAACCGAACGGGTGGAATATCCGGCATATACGATGTGGAAACTGAACCTCACGCAAAGTATCTGGAAAGGAATAGATGTGATCGCCACAATAGACAACCTGTTCAATTATGTGCCGAAATACAATTACAGCAGCACACCATCGACCACAGGTATTTCATTTGCGATAGGATTATCACTTGATATTGATAAAATGGTAAAATAAGATTATGAGGATCAAATATAAGAAAAAAGTAATTTTGCTATCTGTGATAGCCCTGATATTGGTTGTCGGGGCTATCACTGTGTGGAATCTGACCGCATCTTCCACGCGGATAGCGTTTGTGAATTATCAAGCCATAACATTAGGACAGATATCCAAAGCAAACGACAACCGGTCTGTCAAGATTGAGGAACTGCCGGTAGAACGACTTGATAAGGCCGACAAATATGACATGGTTTTTGTCAACGGCATGGGACTACGAATCACCGAGGAGCAACGTCAAGCTCTGACAGAGGCTGCAGAGAAAGGCACTCCGGTTATGACCACGGCGGCAACAAATCCACAGAATCTCATAGTCTCGGTCGACTCTGTCGACCAGACATTTCTGAAACAATACCTCATCGGAGGCAGAAGTAATTACAGAAATCTGTTGCGCTACGTCAGAAAATTCATTGACGGAAAAAAGTTTTTTGCGGATATGCCCGGAGATCCGGTGGGCTATGTATCCTCTCTTCTATACTATCCCTCGGAAGATGAACCAGGCTTCAATTCTGTGGCGGAATATGAAACATACCTGAAAAGATCAGGTAAATTCAACGAGTCATCTAAATGTATAATACTTACCGGACAGATGGGTGTGGCCGACAGTCTTGTGGCATCGCTCGAACGGGCCGGACACATAGTATATCCGGTAAACTCCATACAGCAGTTTATCATTGGCGGCCACGCCGATTCCATTCCTGTGGCAGCAGTGATAAACATGGCTCACGGACGTATGGGGGACATGGTGGTAAAATATATGGCTGACAACAATATTCCTCTATTCTCGCCATTGAACGTCAACCGCAGTTATGAAGAATGGATGGCCGACAAAATGGGTATGAACGGAGGCTTTCTGTCACAAAGTGTAGTGACTCCCGAAATTGATGGCGCTATCCGTCCGTTTTCGTTGTTCGCTCACTATGAAGGGAAAGACGGATTGCCATACGTAGAGGCAATACCCGGCCGACTTGATGACTTCGTTGAAACGGTCAGCAATTATCTTTCACTCCAATCCATGCCTAACAAAGATAAGAAAGTTGCGATATTCTACTTCAAAGGACCCGGCCAGAGTGCGCTCGTAGCCGAAGGTATGGAGGTTGCGCCCTCACTTTTCAATCTTCTTACGCGAATGAAATCCGAGGGATATGACGTAGGCAATCTTCCGACTAATGCCACAGAGCTCGAGCGGATAATCAACGAGGAAGGCAAAATATTCAATGATTATGCTGTCGGGGCAAAAGCAGACTTCGTTGCAAACAACCGGACAGAAGTAGTCAACCGAAAGGATTATGACAGTTGGTGTGCCAACTCATTTTCTGAAAATATGCGTGAGCAGATCGACAGTGTGAACGGACAATTCCCCGGTCATGGATTAAAGACTGATGACGGAAATCTCGCACTTGCCCGTATCCGCTTCGGCAATGTGGTATTGATACCGCAGACTGCCGCCGGCCTTGGAGATGATGACTTCAAGATTGTCCACGGCACGGATGCAGCACCTCCTCACAACTACGTGGCTTCCTATCTTTGGGCAAGATACGGCTTCGGAGCTGATGCGCTGATTCATTTCGGCGCTCATGGCAGTCTTGAGTTCACGCCACGCAAACAGGTTGCGCTTGGCAGTGAGGACTGGCCGGACCGGCTTGTCGGCACCATGCCTCACTTCTATGTCTACTCCACCAGCAATGTCGGTGAAGCAATGACGGCCAAACGACGCTCATACGCCGGCATAATCAACTATCTCACCCCGCCATTCATGGAAAGCGAGGTAAGGGACATATATAAGAACCTCAGCGATGCGATAATATCATACAATAAATATGCAGGTGCGGATAAAGTTGACAAAAATGCAATAGACCGTGCGTCACTTCTCGTAAAGAAATATGCCGTCGGGCTCGGCATACATCGCGAACTACGGCTCGACAGCATAATGTCGCAGCCATACAGCGCCGATGACATCGCCCGCATAGAGAACTTCGCTGAGGAACTGGCCAATGAGAAGATAACCGGCGCGCTCTATGTCATGGGAACACCATACGAACCGTCAAATATCAATTCCACCGTCTTTGCCATGACCGTTGATCCGGTTGCTTACAGCCTGTACAATCTTGACAAGCTGAAAGGGCGCACTACCATTGACTACGACCGACAGCGCATGAGATTCACCCAGACATACGGCAATCGCGCCAAGACACTCGTCAGCACAATAGTCGGTAATGGCAACAGCATGATAGATGATTCGTATATATGCCGGATAGCGTCCATCTCTCAAGCAGAACTTGACAGCGCACGCACAATCATGGCATCAATCAACGACTCTAAAGACCTTCTGTCGCGCATGATGGTGATGGGATCGACGGCAATGCCAACCAATCAGGTGGTGACTGCCCGAATCGCAGACCGGCCCAATACGTCCGCGATGAAGGCAATGATGGGTAAGTCCGGAATGTCACCGGAAAAGGCACTTGAAATGGCGCGTAAAATGGGTGCGGATGAAGCCGCTCTCAAAAAAATGGAAGCCGCTATGAAAAAAGGCAAAGGCGGCAAACCCGCTGCCGGAGGTCATGGAGGCGGAATGATGATGTCCCGACAGGAATATACGCCACAGCAGATTGACTTCGCCACGGCCATAACCGAGGTTGAACGTGCCTTTAAGAATGTCAATATATACAAAGAGGCTCTGCGGAACAGCCCCGGGGCAGAGTTGGCTTCTGTCATAAACGCCCTCAACGGCGGATACATCTCCCCCACTTCGGGCGGAGACCCGGTATTGAACCCGAACATCCTGCCCACCGGACGCAATATGTTTGCGGTAAATGCAGAAGAAACGCCATCGGCCGTGGCATGGGAGAAAGGAAAAGCACTTGCCGACAACACCATAGCGATGTATCGCAAGACCCACAATGACTCCATCCCCCGGAAAGTCAGCTATACTCTATGGAGCAGCGAATTTATAGAGACTGAAGGTGCGACCATCGCGCAAGTCCTTTATATGCTCGGTGTCGAACCGGTGAGGGATCCGTTCGGACGTGTGACAGATCTTAAACTCATACCGTCAAAAGAATTGGGCAGACCGAGGATCGATGTTGTCGTGCAGACCTCCGGACAACTCCGCGACCTCGCCGCATCACGCTTGTTTCTCATAAGCCGCGCTGTCAAAATGGCATCGGAGGCCGATGACAATGACTATCCAAACTACGTTGCAGAGGGCGTGGTGGAATCCGAACGTCATCTTGTCGACAGAGGTGTTTCTCCCAAAGAAGCCCGCGAGCTATCCACCGCCCGTGTGTTCGGAGGTATCAACGGCAACTACGGATCCGGCATACAGGGCATGGTCGAGTCCGGCGACCGTTGGGAAAACTCCTCAGAAATCGCAGAGACCTATATTAATAACATGGGAGCAATCTACGGCAGCGAGGAGGATTGGGAAAAGATGCGCGATTACGCATTTGAGGCAGCTCTCACGCGTACCGACGTAGTGGTTCAGCCCCGCCAAAGCAACACCTGGGGCGCACTGAGCCTTGATCATGTATATGAATTCATGGGCGGTATGAATCTTGCGGTAAAAGAGGTGACAGGCAAGGATCCCGATGCATATCTCAGTGACTACCGCAACCGCAATAATGCGCGTATGCAGGAAGTGAAAGAGGCGATAGGTGTCGAGAGCCGCACTACCATCCTCAATCCTACGTATATTAAAAACAAGATGAAAGGCGGTGCGGGCGATGCCTCCGGATTCGCCGACATTATCCGCAATACATACGGATGGAATGTCATGAAGCCGGATGTCATAGACAATGAGTTATGGAATGATATCTATGACACATACATAGATGACAAATACAATCTCGGCACAAAAAAATACTTCACATCGAAGAATCCGGCTGCCATTGAGGAAATCACTGCCGTGATGCTCGAGACCGTGCGCAAAGGAATGTGGGATGCCTCTCCTGAACAGATAAAGGCACTTGCCGAACTTCATACGGAGGTCGTGAATGAATATCAGCCCTCATGTTCCGGCTTCGTGTGTGACAATTCCAAACTCCGGGATTTCATATCCTCGAATGTATCGAAAGAAGCGGCATCGCAATACAATCAAAACATCGGCGCCATCCGCTCCGAGAATATCGGGACAGATAATGACGGTATGGTCATGCAGAAGGAGGAACTCAACGCAATGGACAGGATCACAAGCAACATCAATGGACTGGTTGTCGGCATTGTCGTTGTGATTGCCGTTGTGCTGATGATTGTTTTCATCCGCAAGCGTAAAAAACAGGCAGAAGAGTAATGGAGATTGTCGTAATCATAGTAATGATTCTGGTTGGTTTCAGCTTAATGCTGAAACTGACCTATCTGCCTATATGGGGTCGCATACTGATATGTCTACTGCTCGCCCTGTTTACCGGAGAATCGTGGACATTCGCCGTCAGTCAGTCGAAGACCCAGATAGCGACATGGATACAGACACCGGAACTTATGCTTGATATGGCAGTATTGCTCACCGTCGATGTGTTTCTACAAATCACTTTCTGCGTGACAAGCGCCGGTAGCATTATGGGAGAATCGATGTCAAAATCCGGCAAATTCATCCAGGCCGTCGCTCTCTGGATTCCCGGAATTCTGATATTTCCGGCTCTGATCGCACTTCTTGTCGCAGTGATTTTCTCCTTCCCCGGAATGGATTTCGCGACAATAGCGTGGACACTGGCCGGCTGTGTATTCATAACAGGCGTGGGAGCCTCCTGTCTGATAAAATTTATCCTTCCGGAGAAGGATCTGCGTCTCGAACTCATCTTCATGATAAATGCCTTGATAGCACTGCTTGGTGTGATTGCCACCGTGAATGGCCGCACGGCTGTGGCCGGAGTCAATTCAGTTGACCTGAAGACTCTTGCCGGGGTACTATCTCTGCTGATTATCGGTGCTTCCGCCGGATATCTCCTGTTCAAACGAAAACAAAATAAAATTATAAACCCAAAATGAATATAATATCAAATATCCTCTACTGGATCTCCACCGGCTTGCTTGTTCCGGTGATTGTTCTTCTGATTTTCTTTTTCATCCGTGCGATATTTCTCGCGGGAGCATTTTTCGGTCAATATCTTCAGCACAAGAAAATATCAGTACCGTTCTATACGCGTATAGAAAAGCTGTCGCCGGAGACACTTGCCGATTTCAAGCAAAACATATCAGCAACCTCTAAAAACACGATGGTATCATACGCCAAACAGATAGCCGACGCAGGTAGCAATGATGCCCGTATCGAACTTCTGTTGTCGCAATATGAGATAGAAGCATCGAAAGAATTGTCGACCTCAAGGATGCTGACAAAAATGGGGCCGATACTCGGACTTATGGGAACACTTATCCCGATGGGGCCTGCACTCGTCGGACTTGCCACCGGCGACATCGCGTCAATGGCCTATAATATGCAGGTAGCGTTCGCGACTACCGTCGTCGGACTGGTGGTCAGCGCAATCGGATTTCTAACCCAACAGGTAAAAGAGCGCTGGGCAATCAAAAACATAGCCATGCTTGAATATGTTGCGGAAATAACCAAACAAGCATCCAGGAAGCAATGAGACGTAGACGTATATTAGGGAACGGAGAGGACACGGATCCCATGAGCGTTGTCAGCAATCTGTTTGATGTGGCCATGGTGTTTGCAGTAGCCCTTATGGTCGCATTGGTAAGCCGCTACAATATGACCGAAATGTTTTCGCAAGAGGATTTCACCATGGTTAAGAACCCGGGGAAAGAGAATATGGAGATCATCACCAAAGAAGGTGAGAAGATCAACCGCTACACACCATCGGAAGACAACAATTCCACAGGCAACAAGGGTAAGCGCGTAGGTACCGCCTACCAATTGGAAAACGGGGACATAATCTATGTCCCGGAATAGAAGATGGATAATTTAGTTAAATCCTTTAATCAACAAACAAAAACACGATTTGAGTCCTTTGAAAGCCACAATACAATCATCAAAAAAATAACGTGAGTCCGATAAAAAATAATATTATGAGGTAATACGTTATATTTGCAGCCAAAACATTTATGACATGAATACCGAAGTAATGATATTGACCGGAGCGGGTCAGATTGGTATGGCGATAGCCCGCAGGTTGGGCTACGGCATGAAGATTGTGGTTGGCGACCGCAGCCTTGACAACGCGAAAAAGATTTGCGACACAATGAACACCGCCGGGTATGATACCGTGCCGTTTGAGATGGATCTATCCAATCGCGAGTCAATACTCGCAATCATATCTGAAGCTCAGAAATACGGCGAAATCGCTATGCTCGTCAACTCTGCCGGTGTATCTCCGAGCCAGGCCTCGATAGAGACCATCCTCCATGTTGACCTCTACGGCACTGCCGTGCTACTCGAAGAGGTTGGCAAGGTTATCAAGACAGGTGGCACAGGTGTGACCATATCCAGCCAGAGCGGACACCGTATGCAGGCTCTTACACCGGAACAGGACCGTCAGCTTGCAACGACACCCACTGAAGAACTTCTGAAACTCCCGATGCTCCAACCGGAGAACATCAATGACACACTCCACGCCTACCAGATAGCGAAGCGCTGCAATGTGAAGCGTGTGATGGCTGAAGCTGTGAAATGGGGCGAGCGCGGAGCGCGTATAAACTCAATCTCCCCGGGTATTATCGTGACACCGCTTGCAATCGATGAGTTCAACGGTCCGCGTGGTGACTTCTATAAGAATATGTTCGCCAAATGCCCGGCAGGCCGGCCCGGTACAGCCGACGAGGTGGCAAACGTAGCCGAACTGCTCATGCGTCCGATGGGGGCATTCATCACGGGTGCCGACTTCCTCGTTGACGGTGGCGCAACCGCATCATTCTTCTACGGACCACTAAACCCTAACGCATAATGAATAGGCCATATATAATCTGTCACATGGTGGCATCAATCGACGGTCGTATCGACTGCGCTATGGTAGACAAAATCAGCGGTGACGAATATTACACAACGCTCGACTCACTGAATTGCCCAACCCAGCTGGAGGGCAGAGTGACTCTTGAACACTATACAGCCCTCAAAGAGCCTTTTGTGGCCAAGAACAACACCCCTGTCGGGAAATCATCCGTATATAAAGCAAAGAGTGCAGAAGGATATATGGTGGCTGTCGATACAACAGGTAAGCTCCGTTGGCCGGCCGCAGAGATAGACGGAGCGCCTCTTATCTGCATCGTCGGCGAGAAGGTGTCGCAGGAGTATCTTGACACTCTCAAAGAGGAGCACATTTCATATATCTGCATCGGAAAAGATGCAATAGATCTGCCGGAAGCGATGAAGATTCTTCACAAAGAGTTTGGCGTGGAGCGGATGGCTATTCTTGGCGGAGGAAATATCAACGGTGGTTTTCTTGCTGCCGGACTTATCGATGAGATCAGCCTACTGCTTGCCCCCGGCATTGACGGACGCAAAGGACAGACCGCTCTCTTCGACGGCATAGCCGATTTGAACCGTCTGCCGGTGAAACTATCATTGGAAAGCGTCGAACGACTTGAGAATGACGTGTTATGGATAAGATATAAAACCAGCAACAAATGAAACATATACTAAGCATGATGTTGATGCTTGCCGTGTCTACATTCACTTTTGTATCATGCGCAGGAAATAGCTCTAAGGCATCAACCGAAACCAATTCAGAGTCTAAAAACGGACCTCAAATGGCAACATCACTCAAAGACAAGAAAATACTTGTGGTATTTTTCTCCCACACGGGTGAAAACTACTCAGTAGGCAATATCACCGAAGGCAACACCCATATCATAGCCGATATGATTGCCGATGCAACCGGAGGCAAAACTTTCGAGATCATACCCACAAAGGATTATCCCCACGACTCATACGATGCAACAGTAGAAATCGCAAAGCAGGAGAAAGAGCAGAAAGCCCGTCCGGCAATCAAAGGAGATGTGAATGTCGAGGACTACGATGTAATTTTCCTCGGCTATCCCAATTGGTGGGGCGATATGCCGATGTGTGTATATACGTTCATTGAGAAGCACGACTGGAACGGTAAGACCGTAGTTCCGTTCTGCACACACGAGGGTAGCGGATTATCCCAAACCGAAAGTTCTATTGCCAACGCCTGCAAGGGGGCAACTGTGGCCAAAGGTCTCGCTGTCCGTGGCGAGACAGCTCAGAACAAACGCGACCAGGCCCGCAAAACAGTCAACTCCTGGCTCCAGAAATTATAACGCAAGGCAGACTCTGACAGCAATTCAAGTAATAATAAAATACTTACGACAAGCATCCGATGATGGTTTTCAGTCCATTATCGGATGCTTTATCCGTAAAATTGGTAAAGTAAAAATCAAAAAGTGTCAGTATTTGATGTCGCGGGCCTTTACCGACAATGAAAGTCTGTATTCGCTTGGTGATTTACCGAGATTCTTCTGGCAATAACGGCTGAAATAACTCAAGGAAGTGAAATTCATCTCCTCTGCAATCTGTGTCACCGACAGATTGCTGTCCTTCAGATAACTGATGATAATGGCAGTGGCCGCACGGTTGATGTGTGTCGAGACACTGAAACCTGTTATACGCTTAATGGTGTCAAGCAAATACTTCGGGGTCACGTTGAGCTGTGCGGCATAGTATGAGACCTCCCTCTCCGTCTTTGGCCGGCCGCTCTCTATCAGAGTGAAAAACTGGCGGGTGATGTATCCAACGCGGTCGGTAGAAAGTACATTCTCATTGGTTGCCGAATGAAATGCGAAGAGGTCATAAATCATCGTCTGAAGCAGACCTCCGATCATCTCGTTATAGAAAGGATGTCTCCTGTCCTCTATCCTGTCGCGAACATTACGTAGATCGCGTATGAAGGTAACAGCCTCCGACGGGGCAACCGGAATAATGGGATTGGAGAAAAGGCTCACACAGCCTCCAATGCTGTAATTGTTTGCAGGAAGCAGATTGTGCAGAAACCCGTCAGGAGCAATGATAAGTTCTCCCACGAAATCCTCACTCATTGAAAGACCGCTCACGTTGCCGGGTTGCGCTATCACGGCAATATCGTTCATGCCCATGACAAACTGTTTGTCATTATATTTAAACCTTGCTTCTCCACCAGTGCATATCGCATGGAAGACGCAGTTGGCATAATCACCGGTATTTACAAGTGAAAGGTCGCTGGAATATACTATTTTTTCTTTGACGTCTGTTTTCATAACGCAAAATTAACGCTTTTCAGCAAATTGTGAAATATTGCCCCCAATTTGTATAAATCCATCAAGCGCATTCAATCGTTATCTTTGCAGTAATCAAAACAAATCGGTATGATGAAAATTTGCCTCAACCAAATACAAAATACAATATCATGGAAAAAATTCTGATAGCATATTTCTCACTAAGCGGAGAGACTTACGTCAACGGTCATATTGAGGACCGTCCGGTCGGCAATACAGAAGTAATAGCACGAAAGATTCAGGAAAAAACGGGTGGCGACCTTTTCAAAATCGAGACTGTCGAGAAATATCCCACAGACTATTACCAAGTGACTGATGTGGCAAAAGATGAACTTCGTCATCACGCTCGTCCGGAAATCAAGGGAAAGATTGAGAATATTGCAGAATATGATACGATAGTACTTGGTTATCCCGACTGGTGGGGTACGATGCCTATGGCTGTGGATACATTCCTTGAGTCATACGATCTTAGCGGAAAGACCATCATACCGTTCTGCACTCATGAGGGGAGCGGTATGGGTCACAGCGAGTCTGACTTACGGAAACTATGTCCAAACTCAACAATTCTGCGCGGTACTCCCATACACGGTGCTGATGTCGCCACTGCTGACCGTGAAGTTAATCAGATAGTCAACCTAATAAGATAAAATATATGAGCACCTATCGAATGTTAGGCAAATCCGGGCTGCGTGTCTCTTCCATCGGTTTAGGTTGTATGGGCATGAGCCACGCCTACGGTGACCCTGCTGACCGCGAGGAAATGAAGAAACTGATAGCCGAGGCTGTTGACTTGGGCGTTACGTTGTTCGACACAGCCGAGGTATATGGGACCGCGGAGGATCCACACCATAATGAAATACTCGTCGGTGAAGCCCTTGCCCCTTATCGCGACAAGGTTGTAATCGCAACAAAATTCGGACTCACTTTCGGCAATCCCAACGGTGATGGTCCATATCCCTTGATACCGGACTCAAGCCCTGAAACAATCAGGAAGTCGGTTGAAGGATCGTTGAAACGGCTTAAAACCGACCATATTGACCTGTACTATCAGCATCGCATCGACCCGGCTGTATCGCCAGAGGAGGTTGCTGACACGGTCGGACGCCTGATTGCAGAAGGTAAGGTGCTCCACTGGGGAATATCTGAAACAGATGAGGAATATCTGAGGCGTGCCCATACCGTATGCCCCGTCACGGCAATACAGAACCGCTATTCCATGATGGCCCGATGGTATGAGGCCTTGTTCCCGGTTCTTGAGGAGCTTGGGATCGGTTTCGTGGCGTTCTCGCCATTGGCCAACGGTTTCCTGACCGGCGGTTATACTGCTGACACCAAGTTTGACAGCAAGAACGACTACCGGGCTTCGATGCCACAGTTCCGTAAGGAGAGCTTTGATGAAAACAAAGCACTTCTCGATTTGCTTAACGGCATCGCTGCGGACAAACACGTCACATTGGCGCAGATTTCTCTCGCATGGATGATAAACAAAAAGCCCTGGATTGTACCCATTCCCGGAACCCGCAAACCCGACAGACTGAAAGAGAATATCGGGGCTATGGACATATCGCTCAGCGAACAGGAAGTGAAACGCATCGACGCCGCGCTTGACTCCATCAAGATGAGCGAGGTATTCGGCGGCTCAAAAATTACCAAATGACCAAGAATTAAGAATCTATATATGAAAACTGTAACATTGAACAATGGGGTTGTGATGCCTCAAATCGGATATGGGGTCTATCAAGTTGACCCCGCTGAATGTGAACGCTGCGTGACCGATGCCCTCAGTGTCGGATATCGCATGATAGACACAGCCCAAGCCTACCACAATGAGGAGGGTGTCGGTGCGGCCGTAAAGAAAAGTGGCATTGCCCGTGATCAGCTCTTCCTCGTATCGAAAGTGTGGATTTCCAACTATGGCTATGAGAAAGCAAAAGCATCCATCGACGAGAGTCTCCGTAAGCTCGGTACAGACTACATCGACCTGATGCTTCTGCATCAACCTTTCTGCGACCGCTATGGCGCATACCGTGCTTTGGAAGCGGCCTATAAGGAGGGGAAACTCCGCGCAATCGGAGTCAGCAACTTCTATCCCGATCATTTCATCGACCTTGCAAGCAACGTGGAGATCGTTCCGGCTGTCAATCAGGTTGAGACCCACGTGTTCGACCAACAGATTGAGGCGCAAAAATACATGAAGGAGTTCGGCACACACGTTATGGCGTGGGCTCCGCTTGCAGAAGGTCGCAACAGCTTCTTCACAAATCCGGTGCTTGAGGAGATTGGCAAGAAATACGACAAGTCTGTTGCACAGGTTGCCCTCCGCTGGCTGCTCCAGCGCGACGTAATCATCATCCCTAAGTCAACCCATGTGGAGCGTATGCAGCAAAACATCGACATCCTCGACTTCGAGCTGACAAAGGAGGATATGGATGCTATCGCCAAACTCGACACAGGCAAGAGCCTGTTCTTCGACCATCATGATCCGGAGACGGTCAAGATGTTCATGGGCTGGAGATAATTGTTTTGGAACTAAGATCTCTTTTTTCGCTATCCGATAAACTCAATAATAGCAAAAATATAAGAGGCGTGTATTTTTGTCTCCCATGGGGTTAAGTATCTTGTCTATCAATGCTTTAGATTTCTTGAAAATCATGGGTGTTCCCTTCTTGCACACCCGGACATTTCAATGTTGTTGGCTACGTCGAATCCTACGGATTTCGTATATCTATAACGTATAGATTGCAATAATAGTCTGATTTACGGCCATTTACGGTATTAAAAATTGTCATCGGTAGCAACCTTGAAGACGAGGGGGATACTCACTCTCTTACTTGACTCTTGCTTGACTCCTCATCCACTCTTACTGTGTCATTTTCGGTGGCTACTTGAAAGATGTTTAAAGGAGAAAGTCATGGCAGCATCCATGGGTTCAAAGATATTGCCATGCACCAATTGATTGTCAAGAAAATACAGGCATCATTGATCAAATGAAATGGCGAGCTGAGGATGGTAATACCATTCTGCCATAACCTCAATCCATTGAATTGACCTTGCGATTGAAATCCGCAAGACGGCTCATCACCTGATCAAACGTGCGTGATTCGCCCAACACCATGCTCATGATTGTATTCTTGTAATCATTCTCCCATTTATTCCTTGTTTCGCCTTCCGGGATGAAACGGATTGTCGGTTTTTCAAGAGTGATGTAATCAAATCCTTTTAGTCCTATGAACTTCCGTCGGTGGTCAATCACTTGCCGGTAAAGATTCTCATTCATAATGGCGTTTTCGGCAATGGCGGTGTCAAGCATCTGGTCAATGTCATACAGATGTCGGGACATTCTCTCAACCCGAATTTGTGGTGTGGGTTTTACAAATTCTTCGTGCAACAGGAATAATTTTTCAAGAAATGTCCGTTCGGGAACTACGGCATTTACTTCAACCGGCAATTCCTCAAAGATCGATGTCTCCACATTATCTCCAATAAACGACTTGACCTTGATTTTTGCCACCGGCTCAGACATGGACCTGCCGCTTATCTCAATCTTGACATGCGGCTTTATATATTCCACCTCGGAGTACAAAGGTTTGTATTCCACATAGATGATCTCCGGGTCTGTGGTACTGACGGGGGTAATATCAACATGGACGTTAAATATGGCATCCGGTACACCCTGTTTCAAAAGATTTGACCTTACATCAAACTGCATACACTCTCTTACGAATGAGCAAGCGGCACGCCTTAGCTTGTCGCTTATCTGGTTCTTACTGAGCGAACCGCCAAATCCGAGAAATTCACGGTTGATTGCGATGTCAACATCCTCTGACATGCGTCGGATCAGCCCCCAGCATTTGCTTAAATTCGTGCCGCCTTTGAATGATAATTCATTGGCATACGGCAAATTAAATATTGCGCGTAGCACTGCTGTAACCCACCAGTCTTTTTCAACAATCTGGCTTCTATATCCGGTTTTTGAACTGACATAATCTATGATGTCAATACGGTCTTGTGCCGAAAGGTCTGTGAAAATCATAACGTTCCAAGTCTTTTTCTTACCCATGCCGGTGCAAGCACAATATCGTGTTTATAATCTTGCTCCGACACATTGGATAATAGTTCCTTTAGTTTTTCTATTTGGGATTCAGTAATCA
>CAZKIE010000028.1:0-37682 GCA_964552825.1 uncultured Staphylococcus sp.
AATGGCTGATTATTTTATTTTTATAACTAATAATTCTTATATCGAACTCACGTTATCTTACCTCATTGAGAGAAGCATCTTCTGCGTTGACAACAAAGAGGATAATGCAGACATCTCAATAATCGTTGAGAAGCGAGGTAAAAAGGAAGACAACAAACTCTTGAACTACTATAACGGATTGCGCAACCGAGGAACAAAATGGGTTGATGCAGAGAGGCTTCGTTCAAGAGTAGGTTCTTTCAGCTTCTATCATAAGAGCGACAACATAATCGGATTGCAAATTGCCGACCTGATAGCATATCCCATAACCATACATTTCCTGCATCCGGAAAGACCTAACCGCTCCTATGACGCGGTGAAGCACAACATATTCTCTGATAACGGAGTGCTTCTCGGTCAAAAAGTAATACCCCATTAATGAAAAAAGAGCAATCTTTCGACTGCTCTTTCCAACCGGCTACTGCCGATCCGTAAAATCGTTGCTTTCGCAAGCGAAGTATTTCTTTCAAGGGGAAACTACCCTTCCTTTGATGCAAAGTTACGAATTTTTCCTAACTCCACAATATAAAAACGCCATTTTCAACCGAAAAGTTTAAATTTTCGTCTCTATTTCAGTGTTTACTGGCTTTCCGGCTACCACACCTTGTCAACCTTATACTGCGGCTGATTGAAAGCCACGCACATCAGCACGAACAAGTCCTTGATTTCAAGTTTTGAGTAATGTTCCACGGCAGAACTTCCTGCTTCATGAAGCCCGGTGGCGTACATATTGACTTGCACCTTCGTAGCAATATCCACGTGCGTCTTACGGCACAGTTTGCTGCTTCCGATTGTGTCCAGAGGTATTCGCTTAACCGACTTTGTAGCCTCATCGAATTTTGTTATCTCACGGTCAATACCGCAGAATGTCAAGAGTCCATTATCTTGTTGTTATAACCATAGTCCCAGTTCTTTTCAAAGATGATGTCAAATTTGAACTTGGTTCTCTTGATGATTTCAGGGGCAAACAACATCAGTGTAGTTGTTTTCTCTCGGCGGGCTATGATGCGTTGCATATTAAGCTCGATCAGTTTATATCTGCAAAAATAACGAATTTTATGCGATTTTGTTGCATCTTGCACATGAAAACAATCACAAACTTGAAAACCGAACTCAATGTATATCTACGATTGAAAAGGCCTGAAGTAGCCGCCATCGGATCTGATATACCTTTCCCGGGCTTATAGCATGAGGGATATGATTATGACGATCAGGCCGAAGATGATTATGCCACGGCAGACCAATCGCTTATGGGTCAAGTCACGCTTGACTTCCTCCCATTTCTGAGGCAGCCGTTCATATTTCTTCTGCGCGCTCAATTGCTTTGTCGCAAACCACGACAGGGATAGCCATCCGATGACAATAAGCGCAATCCCTATGAACAATACTATTTTCATTCCATCTCTACATTGAATTTCGTCAATATCGCTGCGGGATGATATGATTCCTTGGCCTTACGCAGACCGGGATCTCCGGCATCCTCCTCACGGTTGATGTAGCGCAGACCGGTGGTCATCTCGTACATATATTCGGCATACAGTTTGTTGACAGTCTCTCCCGCTCCTTCCACAGTATGATCCATCTTCTCTATATGGACATAGAGAGTGTCGCCTATCACCTCCCCGATAGAGAAGGCCACTATCCCGCGGCCGGGGATGGTGAGCACGACGCCGGTGAAGGGATACGAATCATAATGGTCAAGCACCCTCACCACCTGCTCGCGCTCTATGTCGGCAAGCGCGGGCTTCTCCGGCGGTAGAGGGGTATCACGCAGAAACCGCTTGACATCGCCGATCATCTCCGTGCGCAGAGGGAGCAGTTCGAAGTCGGGATTGTCGGCCATGAACCGGTTGACGTGATTACGTTTCTTTGAGAGTTTCTTACCGGTCAACGACACCAGAGCCTCCGCTTCATACAGATAGTCACCCCAGTCGTCAAGCGGAGTCTCGCTCCTCACCCCCAAAGCCCTGAGTGATCCGAGAGCTGCTTCCGGAACAGCCGAGAAAAGCAATGATTCCATACGGTTGAAGCGGCAGTATTCCTTGAGCATATCCACCGACTCATCCAGACCCATCTTGCCAACCGGGAGAGAGAACGCGCATTTCGTGACATCGTCCTCCGTGACTCCCTTGATAAAAAGAGTGTCATTATAGATGCTATACGTGTAGCTGAAATAGTCAGCCCACATTAGGAGGCCTCCCACGGTGTAGTCACACGTTCGTGACGGAGCGTATCTGAGATACGGGACTATCGCCGGAATATCATCAATGGTCAGAGGTGCGAACCGCAGAGGGGACGATGCGATCCGACGCGTCGCCGTGGCAACATTATATGTGTTGTATGTGTGTCTGTAAGGAAACATGAGAAAAGGACATTGTCGTTAATATTCACTTTTAACAACAACGTCCCTTCCTTATAGGTTCACGCCATCGGCTTACTGACGGCCGTCAGTGGCTGTGCCTCTCGCTATCTTGGCCACAAGACCCTGGAGCACCTTGCCCGGGCCGAGTTCCATGAAGAAATCTGCGCCGTCGGCCACCATGTTCTGCACGCTCTGTGTCCAGCGCACAGGAGCCGTGAGCTGTGCCACGAGGTTAGCCTTGATCTCAGCCGGATCGGTGTGGGGCTTGGCATCGACATTCTGATAGACGGGGACGATAGGTGTATGGAACTCCGTCTTCTCTATCGCCTCAGCAAGCTCGGCACGTGCAGGCTCCATGCAGGGAGAATGGAAACCGCCGCCAACCTTGAGCTTGAGAGCACGCTTCGCACCTGCTTCGAGAGCCTTTGCGCAGGCTGCGTCGATAGCCTCCACCTCGCCTGAGATCACGAGCTGACCCGGGCAGTTATAATTGGCGCACACCACGGTGCCGGGCACAGACGCGCAGATCTCCTCGACCTTCTCGTCGGGAAGAGCGAGGACGGCTGCCATCGTGGAGGGATTGATCTCACACGCTTTCTGCATGGCCTGGGCACGTGCGGACACCAACCGGAGTCCGTCCTCGAAGCTGAGCGCGCCGGCTGCCACAAGTGCAGAAAATTCGCCGAGAGAATGACCGGCCACCATGGCGGGATCAAATTCATCGCCCATGGTCTTGGCAAGTATCACCGAGTGGAGGAATATCGCAGGCTGTGTCACCTTTGTCTGGCGCAGATCCTCGTCCGTGCCCTCAAACATGAGATCGGTGATGCGGAAGCCGAGAATTTCATTGGCCTTCTCAAACATCTCCTTGGCCACGGGATTATTTTCATAGAGATCCTTGCCCATCCCTACAAACTGGGCTCCCTGACCGGGAAATACAAATGCTTTCATATATAATCAATGATGGTTTATGTTTACAAGGCGCAAAGTTAACTATTTTTTGGCAATTTTAAGCGGCCGGACAACGTTAATGAAGTGAAAAGTCAGTAACTTTGCAAATCATATTCATTTCCATATACCAATTTATGACACCTTGCATATTCAATCTCGGCACAGGCGAGATCATCATAATTCTTGTCGTGGTTCTTCTGCTTTTCGGTGCGAAGCGCATCCCCGAACTGGCCCGCAGCCTCGGCAAGGGCATCCGTTCGTTCAAATCCGGCATGAATGAAGTGACCGACGAGCTCAACCGCCCCGTCGACAAGACCGAAGGATAACCCGCCACACTCCCCCCGACAGCCGTGGCTTTGAAGCAAATGGGATTCTGGGATCATGTCGATGCCCTGCGCACAGTCCTGCTGCGTGGGGTAGCGATTGTCATTGTCCTGATGTTGATCTATTTTGCAGTCATGCCCCGGCTGTTCGATGAAGTGATCCTCGCGCCATGCCGTCCGGACTTCTGCCTATATACATTTCTCGACAATGTCGGAGGTGTGATCGATCCGATGCGCGAGGAAGTGAGACTGATCAACATACAGCTTGCCTCGCAATTCTTCATCCATATATCAGCCTCATTCTGGCTGGCATTGGTCACATCTTTCCCCATTCTAATCTACCTTATATGGAGCTTTGTGGCTCCGGGGCTCTACGACAATGAGAAGCGTGGTGCCGCTACGGCTTTCGCCGCGGGCAACGTGATGTTTTTTCTCGGGGTGGCCTGCGGCTACTTCCTTGTCTTCCCCCTCACCCTCCGCTTCCTCGCCGGATACCAACTGAGCGCGATGATCCCCAACCAGATATCACTCGACTCATACATGGACAACTTCATGATGCTCATACTCATCATGGGCATCATATTCGAGCTTCCGGTCGTGGCGTGGCTTCTGGGACGGGCCGGGCTGATCGACAGATCCCTCTTCAACCTCTACCGCCGCCATGCCATAGTGGTTCTCCTAATCCTCGCGGCAGTGGTGACACCCACCGGCGATCCCTTCACCCTGACAGTAGTGTTCCTACCGATATATTTACTTTGGGAAGTGTCGGCTTTCACCGTTCCATCCTCCCAGAAACAAGCAATTGAGACATGACAATAGGTATTATAGTTGCAATGGGCAAGGAGCTGAAGCTCATACTGCCTATGCTTGGCGAAGTCGCCACAGAGAAGCACGGCAACACGACGTTTCATACCGGTACACTGCGTGGCAACAGGATTGTGGCTATGGAGTGTGGAATCGGAAAGGTAAATGCCGCCATCGGCACCACCACCCTGATAGATGCCTTCTCCCCTGACCTCGTCATAAACACCGGTGTGGCCGCAGGCGCGTCAGACGATGTGGCCGTCATGGATGTAGTCGTAGCCACCGGACTTGTCCACCACGACTTCTGGTGTATCGGCGAGGAATGGGGACAAGTGCCCGGATCCCCCCTGATTCTTCCAGCCGTCGACTATCCCGACATAGTGGCAGGAGATCACGTGAGACGTGGCATCATCGCCACCGGCGAGCTCTTCATCACTAAAAAGGAGGAGGTCGACGCCATCCGCTCACGCTTCCCGGGAGTGAAAGCCATCGACATGGAGTCGGCAGCCATAGCCCAGGCCTGCTTCCTGCGTGGCATACCATTCTTCTGCATGAGAGTCATCAGTGACTCTCCGTGGAGTGACCACGACAATTCCCGGCAATATGAGGACTTCTGGGAGGATGCCCCACGCCACTCCTTCGCCCTCGTCAGCAACCTTATCGACCATCTATCCTGACATGAAAAAGATAGCCAGTTTCACAATCGACCACAACCGGCTGCTGCGCGGGATCTACGTATCCCGCCGTGACACCACTCCGTCAGGCGATGTCATCACCACATTCGACATCCGCATGACCGAGCCAAACCGTCAGCCGGCTCTCTCACCCCAGGCTCTGCACGCCATGGAGCATATCGTCGCCACCTACCTGCGCAATCATCCCGTCTGGGCCGACCGTATAGTCTACTGGGGTCCCATGGGCTGCTGCACAGGCAACTATCTGCTTGTCCAGGGTGACGTCACCCCACAGGAAATACTTCCGCTCGTGCGCGAGGCCATGGAATATACCGCTTCATTCCGGGGCGACATTCCCGGAGCCACACCCCGCGACTGCGGCAACTACTCGTTCATGGATCCCGCCGCAGCTCGCGATGCAGCAGCGCGCTATGTCAGAGAAGTGCTCTCATGCGCCGGAGCCGAAAACCTTTGCTATCCGGAATGAAGGATCTGAAAGGCATAAAAGGTAAATATTATATCGCTTCCCTGATCGAGGAGGGTGAGCACGAGCATCAGGACTTCAAGTTCTCCGTGTCCGATAGCCATAAGATTGCCCACAGTCTGTCAGCGTTTGCCAACAACGACGGCGGAAGGCTGCTCATCGGCGTGAAAGACAACGGTGTTGTGGCAGGTGTGCGCAACGAAGAGGACATCTACGTGGTCGAACAGGCTGCCGAGATGCACTGCATACCGCCGCAGGAGATCCGGGTGACTGCCTTCAAGGTCGAGGGCGGTCTGACCGTCATGCGTGTGGAGATCGGCCGCTCGCCACGCCGTCCGGTGATGGTCAAGGAGGCCGACGGCTCGCTGAAGGCATATTTCCGCGTCAAGGACGAAAACATCTGCATCACCCCGCTCATGATAAGGGCATGGCGTGAGGCTTCGGAGGCTGATGGCGTGTTGGTAAATATCAATCCCGCCGGCCACCGGTTGCTCGACATGGCATCGGCTCCGGCAGGAGTCGCGCTCGAGGAGTTCATGATCGACAGCCACGTATCCAGATCTGCGGCCGAGGATCTTGTAGTATCGCTCTACTCGATGGGGCTGCTCGACTTCATATACCACGAAGGTTCCGGATTCCGGCTTTCCACCATACATACCTGCTGATGTCACATTCCGCTGCCACATATCTGTCCGTCATCATGCTGCTTCTGCTCGGATCATGCTCCGGCAGAGGCAACAGACCTGTGGCTCCATATCCCGATCCGGCGAAATACACCGTCAGGGGAATAGACATCAGCGCACATAACGGCGAGATTGACTTTCCGATCGTGCGCGACAACGGTTATGACTTCGTACTGATAAAAGCCACCGAGGGTGCCACGTTCAAGGATCGCCGCTTCATCGAGAACCTCCGGAGGGCGCGCGAGGCAGGTATGAAAGTCGGTGCCTACCACTTCTTCCGCTTCGACACTCCCGGATATATGCAGGGATTGAATTTCCTCAACTCCGTGAGGGATCGCGGGCTTGATCTACCGCTCGTGATCGACGTGGAGGAGTGGACCAATCCCAACAGTCAGGCCACTGCCCTCGTGCTCGACCGGCTCGGCGAGATGATCGACCACCTCGAAAGCCACGGCTACAAGGTGATGCTGTATACCAACAAAAACGGATTCGCCCGCTTCATCAGCGGTCGCCTCGAAGGGTATCCGCTATGGCTATGCTCACTCGCGGTCGAACCTGATCGCGGACAGTGGACTTTATGGCAGGCCACCCACAACGGCCGGGTGGACGGCGTGGACGGAGCCGTCGACATCAATGCTTTCAACGGCACCCGCAACGAATGGGAGCTGTTTGCAAGCGGATGCTTTTCAGACCCCGCCACACAATAAACTCCTTATGCACGACGTTCTTACTAATTATAGGGATACGCGCATTTCCCTCCGATAATAACCTATGGACTTTCTTGCAAGAAAAATATTACTCCTCCTCACCATTATCACGGCCTCGATTCCGGCTGTGAATGGCTTCAACACTGACACTTACGCCTCTTCATCAGTACTTTCCGAAGGGAAATGGGTGAAAATATCGGTCGAGCAGACCGGTCTTCACCTGCTCACCACCTCCGAGCTGCGGGCCATGGGCTTCCAGGATCTGTCGAAAGTGAGGATCTACGGCTATGGTGGCCGGAGAATACCCGACCGGTTCTCGATAGACAACTATATCGACGACCTTCCAATCGTCCGTTCGGCCACAACCCAGCGCGGAATTGTGTTCTACGCAGTGGGCGTTGACACAAAGACATACTCCGACGGCTACTATTTCTACCACACCCTCAATCCATATTCCACCAAGGGTTACTATTTCATCACTGAATCCGACGAACCGTCACCATCGTTTCCCGAAGAAGGTCTCGATCCGGGCAACGACTACACCACATCATTTATCGAAGGCCTGCGCCATGAGGTTGATCAGACCTCTCCGGCCGAAAGCGGCCATCTGCTGCTCGGCGAGGACTTCCGCCTCACCCGTTCGCGCACATTCACATTCAGGCTCACGGATGTTGTCCCGGAGTCCGAGGTGTGGACACGTACATCGCTGTTCGCTAAGACCAATTCCGCACCGGCCACATTCACATTTTCGGCCAACGGACAGGCTCTCGACAATCTGGCCACTGACCGTATCGATCCGACCTCCGAATACGGCAACGAGTGCATCAGCTACCATACATTCCGGGCTGACTCAGAGACACTCAATCTCAACATTACCTGCAGCTATTCGGGTAGTGTCAGTGTGATCGCGCTCGACAATATCTCCGTTTGCTACGAGCGCTCCCTGACCATGCCGTCCGCAGGAACCCTTATGTTCTCCACCGATGGCCGCACCCCTCTGCTTGCCAATGCCACGTCCGACACCCGGGTGTGGGATGTCACGGATCCGCAGAACATCATCGCCATAAAGACCTCCGCCGTAAGCGGAGGGGTGGCATGGACATCGGAATACACCGGCCTACGCACGTATGCGGCATGGAACCAGTCAGCAAGCTTCCTGTCCGCTTCAAAAGTTGGTAGTGTAAGCCCCCAGAATTTCCACGGACGCTCCACTCCCGATATGGTGATCCTCTCCCACCCTGATCTTATGTCGCAGGCTGAGAGGATAGCGGATCTTCACAGAAACGGCACTGAGAACCTCGACGTGCTGATCGTGACTCCCGAAACCGTCTACAATGAGTTTGGCAGCGGCACACCGGACATCAACGCCATCCGCAGGATGCTCAAGATGTATTATGACAGAAGCGGCTCATCAGACGACAGCGGAGAGAACCGGTCGCTTAAATATTTCCTTCTCATGGGTGGCGTGACGTTCGATCACCGTGCACTCACTGATGCCATAAGACAGTCAAGCAATACATATCTCCCCACATGGCAGACCGACGGCTCTCTTTCGGAAAACTCCTCCTATTCATCCGACGACATATACTCCTTCCTGGAGGATAACTCCGGTGTACAGACTGACCGCGACAAGCTGTGCATCGCCGTAGGCCGTGTGCCGGCTCGCAACCTTTCTTCGGCCAAAGTTTTCACAGACCGTCTTTTGTCATACGCCAACACTCCGATCGAAGGTGAGTGGCGTTCGCGTGTGGCTCTTCTCGCCGACGATGAGGATCAGGGAGAGCATCTCGACCAGACTGAGACCCTTGAACAGGCCATGCGCTCCAACCATTCCGGCACGAACATTACCTTCCACAAGGTATATCTCGACTCCGATGAGAAACTTGGCGGTGTCACCGTCAACGCACGATCCAAGCTACATCGTCTGCTCAACGACGGAGTAGTCTGGTGGAACTACATAGGCCATGCGAGCCTGCGCGAACTTTCCGGCGAAGGGGTCATGACCCTCAGCGATGTCACCAATCTCTATCTCAAACATCCCACATTCTTCTACGGAGCCACCTGCTCGTTCCTCCACTGGGACGGAACCGAGCTGTCCGGACTTGAAATGCTCGCAATGTCCGAATCAGGGGGTGTGATCGGTGGCATATCGGCTGTCCGCCCTGTGTTCATCACCCGAAACGGAGTGCTTTCAGAGGCCATGGGTCAGGAATTGTTCGACAGGGATACCGACGGAAAATTTCGTCCGGTGGCCGAGGTCATGCGCAGAGCTAAAAACAAAGTTTCCGATACCAACAAGCTCCGATATGTCTTCCTCGGGGATCCGGCGATGCGTCTCGCCACTCCGGAGAATATGGTGACCCTCGACTCCGTGGGCGATCTTTCCACCGAAAGCGATGAAGCGGACTATCCTGTGATCCCGTCGCTATCTCCCACCACACTAAAAGGCCGTGTAACCGATTTCGACGGGAATCTTCTCGCAGATTTCAACGGCTACATAAGCCTGACACTCTACGATGCGGAACGCTCCTTCACCACCTACGGACGCACGAAAAACGGCGGATATGACGATGCCGCAGTCAGGAATTTTGACGAACAGGGCGACCGCATATACGCCGGACGTGCCAAGGTGACAGACGGACTGTGGGAAACGACCGTGATACTTCCGGCCGAGATTGCCGACAATTACCGTCCGGCCACACTCCTCATGTTCGCACAGAATGACGGATCGACACTCTCCGCCGGAGGTGTCTCCCGCTCGCTATATGCCTACGGTCTGGCTGAGGATGCCATTTCCGACGACAATCCGCCGGTGATCGAGCAGATATATCTTAACCATGAGACTTTCGAGTCCGGCGGGACAGTAAATTCAACTCCGATGCTCATAGCCCGCATCAGCGACGACAACGGCTTCAACCTCTCATCATCCGGAATAGGCCACATGATGTCCATCCGCATTGACGAGACGACGAATCTCACCGACGTCTCCGGATCATTCACTCCTGATGCCGACGGCACTCCCGCCGGCACCATAAACTACAGTCTGCCCGAGCTGACGGCCGGAAATCACTCGGCGCTGCTCAAGGTGTGGGACATTGCCGGAAATTCAGCATCATCCACAGTGGAATTCTTCGTGGATCCCAACGCCGCACCCAAGATATTCGAGCTATACTCCGATGCAAATCCCGCACGGACAGAGGCTAATTTCTATGTGATACACAACCGCCCCGAGGCAATGCTCACTGTCAAGATCGAGGTGTTCGACATAAACGGGGCATATATCTGGGGGACCACATCATCGGGCCGTTCGGATATGTACTCATCATCTCCCGTCAACTGGAATCTGACAGATCACAGCAACAACCGTGTGGCTCACGGTATATACATCTATCGTGCCACAGTCTCCGAATCAGACAGCGGAGCCACCTCATCGCAGACTAAACGTATAGCAGTATCACCACAATAAACACAATTTCATATCATCATATTTTTTGCTAATGAAAAATTTTTTACTTTTCTCTGTATTGACAGCCTTGGCGGCAAATCCGCTTGGCCTCGATGCAAAATCCTCCGGACTGAATCCGGGTCAGTGGATGCCGAAATCAAGAGCGCAACAGCATGAGATGCGCTCCCTGAGAACTATTTCTCAGAACTCAACAAGAAAGGTCGTCACCGAAGGAGACATCAAAATGGAAAGCCAGAACGGCTTCTCTTATCTTGATATGCCCGACGGCACGACATGGCTCGTGGAGCTGAACTACGATTGTGAAGTGGATCAGACGTATGACTGGGGTTATGTTGAATATAAGTATACCGGCCTGAAAGGAACTGTCTACAATGACAAGTTCGAGAAGGTGGGACAGATCGACACTCCCATCGAGATTCCGGAAGGAATGGAAAAATGTACGTCGATATCTCTTTGCAGCCTCGTCACCAAGAAGTTCTTCAATATCGACGACAAGTACGAGATAATGTTCGTCGCATACTTCCGTCCCACCGGTGCATACGGTGCCGTACCCTATACTTATGTACTGTCCCTCCAGAACAGCACTACCCCGGCAACCCATGTACAGACTATACCTGGCTACTATATCTCAGCCATCAACACCGCAACTGACAAATGGAGCGAGGACTACTACATGACTTTCTTCGGTGATCAGGAAGAGACAGCCGACGGAGACTACGCTGTGACATTCGATATCCTCACCAAGGCTACTTATAGCACCAAGTCTCCCACGGTTGCCGGAAGTTTCAAGGTCGACATGACTCTCGCTCCGGAGATCACAGGCTACGAACCGCAACCCGTCTTGCTTACCGCCAACGGAAAGGATGTTTATGTATCCGTTTGCCAGTACGAGAAGTCATTCTATGCCGATCCAAACGATCCGATGAGTTCGACCATGACTCCCGACAACAATTTCATCATCAACCTGTACAAGAAAGGGAATTACGACTCAGCTTTCTCTCTCGAATCCACCACTACGATCCCCTGCGATGATGCTCCCGAAGGATATGTCTACCGCTCATACGGCCTCGGACTGTTCAATCTTGAGAAGGACATGACTTTCGACTTCACCGAGGATGGATCAGTGGCATATATAATAGGTGTATCCGACATAGACAACCAATGGGAGACCGTAACCAGCTTCATGATCGTTGATAAGGACGGCAACACACTGAAAACATTCGGTGAAGAGGCCGAAAGTTTCGGATTACTCTCCGATATCGACGGATTCCCCGAGCAGTACATCTTCGTTGAGGAGGATCTTGATGCGATAGGTGGACTTATCTACCGGTTTGTTGACTATCCTTCCTTTGAGACAAGAACCATAATCCCCTGCACTCTTCTTGACGAGTCTGTTTCCACCGGGGCCGCACTCCTTTCAATGAGCATGGACCGCACACCTGTCGGTTCAAGTTACAACTACGTATTCACTGCCGCACAGGGATTCATGAAAGGCGACGATTCCTGTCACGAAGTGATATGGATGGATGCCGATGGTCAGTTTGTACGCACCGACGTGATCAATGGCGGTGCCCGCTGCAATCTCATCAACCCGTATATCAGAAGTGGTGCATTGAATCCCTACCTGTTCAATACCGATAGCAACCGGGAATACCTGTACCTTGTGCAGCGTCGCGATTCCGACGATTCCACACAGGCACACACCGAACTTTGCGTGTCCAACCAGAATGGCGATTTACTCTTCCAGTATGTGTTTGACAACAATGCATCCGAAGTGCTCGGAGCACTCATCAATACCTCCACAAACCCCGCGCTCTGGATTCAGTATGAGGATTTCGCGGATCAGATGCAGAAGACTGAATTTGTCACCCTCCCGCTCAACAAGCTGAACGGTTCCGGCACCGCCGAAGACCCATATCAGATCGCTTCACCCGGCGACTTTGCCCTAATCAAGAATAACCTCGCCGCCCACTATCTTCTTGTCAACGACATCGACCTCGACGGCAACACCATTCCCGTGGTCGACGGATTGTTCTCAGGAACACTCGACGGTGGCGGCCACACGGTACGCAACTTCATCGTCAAGGACAGCCCGATCTTCAAGAACCTGCATTCTTCCAACGTCTCGTCTCCTGCCGTGATAAAGAACCTCACGCTGTCACACGTGACGGTCGACAATGCATCCGCAATCCTCGTCGAGGGTGGTTCATCGGCTAATCTGAGTATATCTGGTGTCCATATCTACAAAGCCACTGTCAACGACAATTCCTCCGCCGGTTTCTCTTCTATGATCGGCCTGACGGGTGTCAACAGTGAGATTACCGGATGTTCGTTCGATGTCGATTTCAATCGTCCGGATGCCGAATACTTCGGTGGTATCGTCGGTGAGCTCGGCTCCGGTGGCAAAGTCATCGCCTGCCACGTTTCCGGATCAGTAAAAGCCGGAATGAACGTAGGTGGTATCGTCTACAATACCAACAGTGCCGGCACAGTCATCACTGACTGCCATGTCAATCTTGACATCGACGCTGCCAACACCATCGGTGGTATTGTCGCAGATGCAGAGCGTGGCACAGTGGAGCGAAACATCGTGGAAGGCTCCATCAATGCCTCCACTCCGGGCACAAGCCTGTACAAATACAAACGTGTAGAGGCAATGAAAGTAGGCGGTGTCATCGGAACTCTGAAACGCGCTCCGACAAACTATGACTCCGACGGTATAGCACTACCCGAGTCCGACACCACACCCATTGTCTCCAACAACGTTGTGGCCATCTCATCCATCACCATCCCCGAAGGGAATGAGAATCTCATCGCCACGACACACCGTGTGATAGGTCATTCCCGCGTCAACGAGAATCCGGCTTACCTTGGAGAGGAAGAAAACCCCGACTACGACCCCAACGATCCTGACAGCGAAGCCTGGATCATCTCATGGGGCGACGCCGCCCCGGCTGAGGCCTGTCTTGCCAACAACTTTGTGATCGAGACGCTGGCCGTGACCGACTCATCGGTCGGAGAAGGCCACAACCTCACCGAAGGTGCTTCCGTGGCAGCCGACAAACTCAACCGTGAATTCTTCGAAAATCTCGGCTACAAGTTTGACGGACAAACCACGGCTGAGCCATGGATCTACGGATACAATACCCTTCCCGAACTTTACTTCGAGCAGAGCGCAGGCTCATTCATGATGTTCGTCCCCGAATCAATCTCGCTTGAGAAGGGCCAGAAAGGCAAAGTGACACTCGCACTTGACAAGATCGAGATCGACGCGATCTCATTCGCGCAGTCATCCGAGTCAGGCTTCAACTTCAACCCCGTTGAGATCGACAACGACGGCAACGCCGTGATCGAGATCGAGATGCTCGAGGAAGGATCATACACGCTCAAGGCCATTTACAACACACTTGAGACCACTCTTCACATCACCGGTCTCAGCGGCATAAACGATATCACATCCGATCAGACCGTTACTCCCGTCTACGACGGATACTCCGTAATAGCGGAAGGATGCAATATATACATCTATAATATAGCAGGTATCAATATGGTCAATGGACACGATGCCGTATCTGTCGCAAATCTCCCTGCCGGCATATATATCGTCACAGCCACTGACGCCGACGGCAACAGCTCAACCCTGAAGATAGCGGTCAAATAATCCGCTGACTTCAATAATCGATAAATCCCGGTCCCGCAAGGCGATTATAACCTTGCCGGACCGGGATTTTCATATCCATACATACAAGCATAAAAAAACCTCGGCAATCTCTCAGGATGCTAAGGCATCATTATACATATATCACCATTATACATATATTCTATGGTCAAAAAAAAATTACCCGTCATCGCGACGAATAACTTTCTTACCTTAAATCTAATACCATGAAAAACTTATGGCAAAGATAGACATTAAATACGGTTTAACCAAATAAATCCGAAACAAAATCGATATTTATAACATTATTTAACATCCTCCTTAAATATTCCGGATCATACTTATCACCATCTTATCCTTACATCTAATGATTTTTAGGTATCAGGGATGAATGTATTCACATAAATTTACCAAATTTTAGTGATTGTACGGTTTGAGATATGATAGTAATTTTGCACTTGAAAAATCAGACATCACAGTGCAAATGAAACACCTATTTATCGGGACTGTCATCGCAGCAGCGGCATCCATGCTGCCGATACAGATGTCAGCCCACAGTTATACCGACTCCACCACAACCGTCAGCCCCCGCTCACGCCTGAGCGTAGGAGGTTACGGCGAGGCAGTCATGACACGCAACTTCTACACCGACAAGCCTAACCGTTACAGCTCTCCGGATCTCTACAAGAACGAGAGTCACGGACGATTCGATCTCCCGCACGTAGTGATCTTCCTCGGCTATGACTTCGGCAACGGATGGAGCATGAGCTCGGAGATAGAATTTGAACACGGAGGCACCGAGAGCGCTATCGAGATCGAGAACGAAGAGAGCGGTGAATACGAGAGCGAGATCGAACGCGGAGGCGAAGTGGCTCTGGAACAATTCTATATCCAGAAGTCATTCATGCCGCAGCTCAACGTCCGTGCCGGTATGCTCGTCGTACCTATCGGCGGAACCAATGCCCACCATATGCCGACAGAATTTTTCGGAGTCTATCGCCCGGAGGGAGAGAACACCATCATGCCCTGCACATGGCATGAGGTTGGTCTGAGCATATGGGGACGTGCCGGCGACTGGCGTTACGAAGCCCTGTTCCTGCCGGGTCTTGACAGCGAACGCTTCGGCAATCAGAGCTGGATCCACGACGGCTCAGCATCACCTTTCGAGTTCAAGATAGCCAACAGCTATGCCGGAGCCTTCAGGGTGGACAACTATTCAGTGGCCGGTCTGCGTATGTCACTTTCCGGCTACATAGGCAACTCCTTCCGCAACACACTTTATCCCACTGAGAGTGCCAAAAACAAAGGCGTGACCGGAACCGTGACAATCGGGTCGTTCGATTTCTGCTATGACAACCACAACTTCATCGCAAGAGGACATTTCGACTACGGACACCTGTCGGATTCGAAGCGCATATCTGACTTCAACATATCAATGTCAAAAAACTCCACATCCAAGCGCCAGAAAGTGGCCGAGGCAGCGATAGCCACAGGCATCGAGGCCGGATATGATATGTTCAGCTTCTCACGCAACCTTCATTCGGAAGGCAAGAGGCTCTATCTCTTCGGACGCTATGACTATTACGACTCCATGTACAAGATGGCGGCCGATATGGACGAAAAATGGTGTGGGCGCCAGCGCGTGGCAGTAGGTCTTAACTACTATCCCATCCGCGAGATCGTGATCAAGGGTGAATATGCCATAGGCCTCCTTGACAAAAGATACAACAACGAGCCGTCTGTCTCCTTAGGTATAGCCTACTCCGGATGGTTCCTCTGATCAAAAAATAAACAAAATAAAATATACTGGACATGAAAAAATTTGCATTCCTCGCCCTTTCGGGCCTCCTTATGACAGGAGTATTCACATCATGCTCCGATGATGACAACAACGGAGATGACGAGATGAGCAAAAAAGAGCAAGCTCTCTCACAAGCTACGGAAGACTACGTGAACCATACCGTCCTTCCCACCTACAAAGGTATGGCCGACGCAGCTATCGAACTTTACAACAACTGTCTGACAATCCAGTCACATCATACAGCCGGTACTCTCACACAGGCAGATGTGAAGGATGCTGCCGACGCATGGAAAGAATCACGCAAACAATGGGAGCTGTCCGAAGCATTCCTGTTCGGACCTGCCGCCGACTACTACATCGACCCGCACATCGACTCATGGCCTCTCGACAAGGACGCTATGGATCGTCTGCTCGCCGACATACGCAGCGGAAAAGAATACTCCCTCGACAACAACTTCGGCTACGGTCTGCTCGGTTTCCACTCGATCGAATATATGCTTTTCGAGCTTAGCGCCGACGGTACACAGTCGCAGTATCACTCCACCAACTACACGACTGAGGAGCTGAAATATCTCGTGATGGTGGCCGAAGATCTCCGCAATCAGTGTGTATGCCTCGAAGCCTGCTGGGCCGGGACAGAAAATGTCAGCGCCGAAAAGCAGGAAATCCTTGAGGATGCCGATCTTGACAAGAACAAGAACTACGGAGAGATGATGATCAACGCAGGCAAGGCCGGCTCCATCTTCAAGACATATCAGGAAGTGGCCGAGGAGATACTCCAGGGCTGCATCGACATAGCCGATGAGGTTGGCAATACAAAGATCGGCCGTCCCAACAACGGTTCAAGCTCAGAGGACCGCAACTATATCGAGTCGCCTTACAGTCTCAACTCCATCGAGGACTTCGCCGATAACATCCGCTCCATAAAGAACTCATATTTCGGTTCAGTAAGCGGCGATGCATCCATCTCCGACTATATCAAGAGCGTCAATCCCGCCCTCGACACCAAGCTCGGAAATGCAATCGAGGATGCCATCGAAGCTATCCAGGCCATTCCGGAGCCTTTCGCTCTCCATGCCACAGAGGCTGCCGCTGACAACGCCGTCAAAGTTGTCGGAAGCGATCTTGTGGACGTGCTTGAAGAAGTTTACAGCCAGTTAGGTAAATAAGATTGACCATAGGACTATCAGTACTGATAATTTAGACCGGTGAAGAGGTTGACGGGGTGTCTGATTCCCGTCAGCCTCTGACCCGTAAGAATGTGGAAATAAAAGAAAAAAATATAAAATGAGAAAAAATTTCATCAGTATCCTTAGCATCGCTGCCCTGATTCCCGTTCTTGCAGCCTGCTCCGACAATGATGACATCAAGGACGAAGAAATCACGGATTCCGAACTTCCCGAATGGTATTATTCGGGTGGTGAACTCGGAACATCATACCTGTCGACCTCAAACGCTCTCGAACAGCCCACGCCGGCTGTTGAGAACGCCGGTATGTACCAGCAGTTCAAGAACGGCGAGGCTCTTTTCGAGAAACCGTTCATGACCAATGCGACCGGGGTCCGCTCCGGTCTCGGCCCGGCATACGTGCGCACCTCATGTATCCACTGCCATCCCGGCTACAGCCACGGCCAGAAGATTCCGGAAGGAAAATTCTCCACCGACGAAATCGGCAACGGCTGTCTGCTCGTGGTATATAATCCCAACACGGATGCCTACGTGACCTGGCTCGCCGGTATGCCTCAGAGCCATGCGGTAGCTCCATTCAAAGCGCCGGTAGATGAAAGTCAAATCACAGTGAAATGGCTAAACGCCACCGACGAATGGGGTAACAAATTCCCCGACGGAGAGACCTACGAACTCATATATCCGGAAGTCACCATGCCCAAGGAAGCTGTCTACGTGTACCGCCAGGGCTATGAGATAAATGACCCATACGAGGTGAAACTCGAAAGCACCATCGGAATCTGCGGATCCGGACTTCTCGATGCGATCGACGATGCCGACCTGCTCGCACAATACCGTCAGGAAGAGAACGACGGTCTGCTTCCCAACGGTCTCAACCCCGCGTTCTTCGCCGGAGGCAACTGGGTGAGCCAGTATTCCAACTCACTCCAGGGTGACGGCACCCAGTATCCACGCCGTTATACCTACGCACTCTCACGCGGCCCGCTGCAGGATGCGGCAGGAGCAAACGCAATCTGGAACATAACCAACGTGACACGCTCGGACCGCCGCTATCACTACATGGACGCAGCAGGAAGCTGGGCCGCATACTCGGCCAAAGATCCTGAGGTACAGGCCGGATTTGACAGCTATCTCGCCAAAATAGATCCTAACAAGGAACACACCACATGGTGGGAGGGAGACATGGAGACACGCATCCTGACATATCTCAACGCCAAGGATCTCCCGGCCGAGATGACCGATGACGAATACACCGACCTGATGGTATGGCACCGCGGTCTGGCCGTTCCTGCCGTCCGCGACATAGATGACCCCGATGTCACCAAGGGCAAGGAGAAATTTGAAGAGATCGGTTGCGCCTACTGCCATCGTCCGTCATGGACCACCGGTGCAGATGAAATACGCGATCCCGCCAAATTCTTCAAGGGCAACGAACTTCCCCGCTATCCCTACCAGAAGATATGGCCATATACCGACATGGTGCAGCACAAGCTCCACATGGTCAATGATATCCGCACCGGATGGTGCCGTACAGCACCCCTGTGGGCGCGCGGACTCCACCAGCGTGTCACCGGCTCATCCACTGCCGACCGACTGCACGACTGCCGTGCCCGCGATGCCATGGAGGCTATCATGTGGCATGGTTACTCTCCCGACAGCGATGCCCGCTATTCCATCGAGAAATTCCGCGAACTGTCCAAGGATGACCGCGACGCAATCATCAAATTTGTCAACGCCATCTGATGAAGCTCCGCCGGTTGCCGTTTCTGCTGCTTGGGATCATCACTGCTGTTCTGATCGCCGCCACCGTGGTTGAGAAACTATACGGCGCGGATACAGCAATGGATGATATATATCTTTCCCCATGGATGACAGCACTATGGACGGCAACGGCAGCCACAGCACTTGCCGAAGTCCTGGCCCGGAGGAAGGCCATGGGCTTCGGCTCCCTTTTGCTCCACATATCACTCGTGATGATACTGGCCGGAGCAGCAACAACACATTTCATCGGCCTCCACGGCCATATCTCCCTGACAACCGGCGAACCCGCCACTGACATCTGGACACTCCGGACCGGCGAAAAGGCCACATTTCCCTTCAAAATATCACTGACCGACTGCGGTACGGAATATCACGCATCGGAAGTGGCTGCCAGAGACTATTACAGCACCATCGAGGCTGACGGAGACCAATACAGGATCTCCATGAACAACGTCCTGGATCTTAAAGGCTACCGGCTGACCCAATCCGCCCTATCAGCCGAATCCTCCACCCTGTCCGTGTCCTACGATCCCTGGGGACGCGGGATATCATTCGCCGCCTACGGTCTGCTGTTCATCTCAATGATCCTCGTGCTGATACGCAGCCGTCGCTTCCATAAACTTCTACGCCGGGCTACAGTGATTCTGATCATTCTTATCCCACTTACCTCCTCAGCACAACCCAAGACACTGCAGAAGCCGCTCGCCCGGACATACGGAAAACTTTACGTAGTCTCAGGCGGAAGGATCTGTCCGGCACAGACGGTGGCTAAGGAATTCTGCTCCAAGATCTACGGCAAGGACACATATCGCGGCCTTACCGCCGAGCAGGTACTTACCGGCTGGATCTACTATTACAGCGAGTGGAAGCACGAGCCGATGATCACACTGAAAAGCAGCGAAGCGATAAGACTGTTAGGAAAAAAACAGGTATCTTTAGCCGAGCTTTTCACCCGTGACGGATATAAGCTCGAACCACTTCTCCACGCCCCCACAGTGAGCCGCGATCTTCTTGCCGACGACGAGAAAGTGACTCTGATCTCAGCCGTAGCCGCCGGGCGGTTGCCACGACAGGTGGGAGCCGACAATTTCCAAGTCAACCGTCTGCTCGAGGACATCGCGGCTGATATAGCCACCGGACGCTACAACAATGCCAATACACACCTGAAAGAATTGCGCGAGGTGCAGCGGACGATCTCACCCGGACGTCTCCCATCCGAAAATGTGATCAAAGCCGAGCTGATCTACAACGACACCTACTATCCGCTTCTCGCGGCGATCGCAGCATTTCTCGGAGGCATCGCGGGCGCAATTCGGCTTAGAAAAACAGCCTTAACAATAGGCATAATCACGACTCTCTACGTCAGCTACATACTGATCCTGCGGTGGATAACAGGCGGCCATATCCCGCTTGCCACAGGATATGAGACGATGCTTTCACTCGCATGGTTCGCACTTCTCGCAGCCGTATTGCTGTCCCGACGCATACCGGCAGTCCTTCCCCTCGGCCTCATAGTGGGAGGGGCATCGATGATGGTGGCCATGATGAGCGCACGCAATCCGGCCGTGAGTCCGCTCGTCCCCGTACTCGAATCCCGCTTGCTCTCGCTCCACGTGATGCTCGTGATGTGTTCCTACGCACTGTTTGCCATCATAGCACTCAATTCGGCACTCGCGCTCGCAGGACGTGCGAAAACCGACACATCCCGTCTTCTGCTGTATCCCGCACTCTTTCTGCTCGGAGCCGGCATATTCGTCGGAGCCATCTGGGCCGACCGGTCATGGGGACGCTACTGGGGGTGGGATCCCAAGGAAACATGGGCACTCATCACCTTTATAATATATGCGTTCCCTCTCCACGACAGCACCTTCCCCACATTCCGCAAGGACAGATTTACTGACATTTATCTCCTGCTTGCATTTCTCTCTGTACTGATGACATACTTCGGTGTCAACTATATCCTCGGCGGCCTCCACAGCTACGGGGCGGCGTGATGAATTTGAAAATCTTTTGTCGGTCATATTTCTTATATTAAATTTATGCAAAGATACTGCATGAAAGCGCCCAAAAGGTGCGATAATGTCGCGCATATTCAATTTTAAGCATACGCGGATGCCTTGTTTTGCGAATAATTGCTTATCTTTGCGATTATGGAGAAGATAAACAAGACAAACGCTGCGAGGCTGCTCGACCGCGCCAAGGTGAACTACGAACTTGTGGCTTACACAGTTGACCCTGACAATCTTGCTGCCGAGCACGTGGCCGAGGAACTTGGTGAGGACATAAGCCGTGTGTTCAAGGCCCTCGTGCTCCACGGCGACAAAGCCGGCTATTTCGTGTGCGTCATACCCGGCGACATGGAGGTAGATCTGAAAAAAGCCGCAAAGGCCGCAGGCACGAAAAAGGCGGATCTTATACCCATGAAGGAGCTGCTCCCGCTCACTGGATATATACGTGGAGGGTGCTCGCCCATCGGCATGAAAAAATCTTTTCCCACTTATTTCCACTCCTCGGCCACCGACGGGGAGGAAATATATGTATCCGCCGGCCTGAGAGGACTTCAGCTAAAGATGAATCCACAGGATCTCATAGACTTCTGTCATGCCGGGATCGCTGACATAGCAATACCTAAAAGAGACTGACGATGAACACCATAGGAACAATATTCCGATTCACGGGCTTCGGCGAGTCCCACGGTCCGGCCATAGGCGGGGTAATAGACGGTATGCCCGCAGGAGTGAGAATTGATCCCGGACGTGTGCAGGCCGAACTCGACCGCCGCAAGCCCGGTCAGAGCCGGATCACCACGCAAAGGCGCGAGAGCGATACCGTAGAGATCCTGTCGGGGCTATTTGAAGGAGTGACAACCGGCTGTCCCATAGGCTTCATAATCCGCAACGAGAATCAGCACAGTGCCGACTATGACCATCTGCGCCATACATTCCGCCCATCCCATGCCGACTACACCTACACGACCAAATACGGCATCCGTGACCACCGTGGCGGCGGACGTTCGAGTGCACGGGAGACAGCCACACGCGTTGTGGCCGGCGCGTTCGCCAAGCAGGCTCTCGAACATTTCGGCATAAAGGTTGCTGCCTATACCTCCCAGATCGGACATATCTCGGTGGACAAAGATTACCATGAACTTGACCTGAGCCTCACGGAATCGAATCCCACACGGTGTCCGGATCCGGCCAAGGCGACAGAAATGGAGCAGCTCGTCCTCGATGTGAAAAACGATGGCGACACAGTAGGAGGAATCGTAAGCTGCATCATCACCGGCTCACCGGCCGGTCTCGGTGATCCCGTGATGGGACGGCTCGGGGCACGTCTGGCAGCAGCGATGATGAGCATAAACGCCGCCAAAGGCTTCGATTACGGCATGGGATTCCAAGGCGTAGCCTCGCGTGGAAGTGAGGTTATCGATCGCTTTGTGGCCGGAAATATGCCTGCCAAAACCGCCACCAATTATTCCGGAGGAATACAGGGCGGAATCTCCAACGGCGAGGACATATACTTCCGCGTCGCATTCAAGCCGGTGGCAACCCTCATGCAGGATGTGGATACCATTGATGAATCCGGAAATGCAACGGTGATCAAAGGCAAAGGCCGGCATGACCCGTGTGTGGTGCCCCGCGCGGTGCCTATTGTCGAAGCCATGGCATCGATAGTCATGCTCGACTCCCTGCTTCTCAACCGCGCGTCAAGACTATGAAGCTCCACCGCGATTTCTCAGATTTTCTCGCTGACCATTTCCCCTGGAAGATGCAGAAGCTCGGGGTTGATGCAGGATTCTCGTGCCCTAACCGCGACGGAACCAAAGGATATGGCGGCTGCACCTACTGTAACAACCGATCATTCTCCCCCGACTATTGCCGCGAGACACCCGGAATCGCCGATCAGCTTGAGAAAGGAAAGGCATTTTTCGGCCGGAAATATCCCGACATGAAATATCTTGCCTACTTCCAGGCATATACCAACACGCATGACAGCGATACCGACCGGCTCATGACCCTTTATCGCGAGGCCTGCGAAACAGATGACATAAAAGGTGTGATCATAGGCACACGGCCCGACTGCATATCGCGCTATCTGCTCGGAAAGCTCACGGAACTGCCATGGGTGATGATGGAATACGGAGCAGAAAGCTCCCACGACAGGACTCTCGAAAGAGTGAACCGCTGCCACACATGGACCGACACTGTGAACGCCGTCCGCATGACCGCCGAGACCGGAATACCCGTCGGACTCCACTTCATCATGGGACTTCCCGGCGAGACCCGCGAGGATATGCTCACGACCATCCGCAGAGTCAATGATCTTCCCGTCGACACCATCAAGATCCACCAGCTCCAGCTACTTAAAGGGACACGTATGGCCGCCGATGTGGAGGCCGGACTCTATGACATTCCACGCTTTACACCGGAAAGCTACGCAGATCTGTGTGCCGACATAGTGCGCACACTGCGCGACGACATAGCAATCGAAAGATTTGTCTCACAGTCTCCACCGGATCTTCTCATCCATCCCCGCTGGGGACTGAAAAACTACCAGTTCATACATCTGATCGAAAAAACAATACAAAATGGAAATCATCAACTTTGCCGAGACACCATCATTGGTGAGCCAGTATCTTAGCGAACTGCGCGACGTCAACATCCAGAACGATATGCTGCGCTTCCGCCGCAATCTCGAACGCATAGGCCAGATCATGGCCTACGAGATCTCGCGCCGGCTCCGCTACCGCAAGGAATCAGTCACCACACCGCTTGCCGTGTCCCTTGACGATGTCATTGACGAGCAGGTGGTACTCGCCACCATCTTCCGCGCCGGGATCCCGTTCCACCAGGGTTTCCTGTCATATTTCGACAAGGCACAGAACGCTTTCGTGTCCGCCTACCGCAAATATCGCGAGAAAGACAATTTCGATGTGTTCATCGAATACATCGCATCGCCACGTCTTGACGGAAAGACACTGATACTTGTCGATCCGATGCTTGCCACCGGGTCATCCATGGATCTCGCTTACCGCGCGCTCCTCACCAAGGGTGAACCGAGCCATGTCCATATATGCTCGGTGATCTCCTCGCAGGCGGCCGTGGACTATGTGAAGAAAATGTTCCCCGCCGAGAAGACCACACTATGGGTCGGAGCAATCGACGCGGAGATCAACTCTCATTCCTACATTGTCCCCGGACTTGGAGATGCCGGCGACCTCGCATACGGAGTGAAAGAATAAAAAAATGTTAATTTCCTACACCGGACTGTCACTTTTCTCCATTGTTTACGTCTGAAATATAAAGAAAGTAAATAAATGAGATCAATTCTAACCACAATCACCGTCCTGCTTCTGTCGATGACCGCCACGGCAGCCACCGGGAGCAAGAATTTCACTGTCAAAGGGAATATCACATCCATCGTAGCCTCCAACGGTATAAACATGGAATATACCCCGTCGCAGCAGAAGCCCTCGCTTACAGCCTACGCGGACAAGCCGGATCTGGACAGAGTGACAGTGACGTTGACAAACGGAGTCCTCTCCATCGGTCTTGACAACAGCAAGTATGCCGGAAAAGGCAAGGACGTGAAGATTGTGCTCAAATGTCCGGCGGTATCGAACATCACGACATCAGGCGGAACCGATCTTGACATTCTCGGCAACTATGATGTGGAAGGATCATTGAATCTCGCCATATCCGGCGGATCGGACGTATCCTTCAAGAAAGATGTCTCTGCCGCGTTGGTCAACATCGCATCCTCCGGCGGAACGGATGTGGATTTTGACGGTAAGCTCAAATGTGTCACTCTCAACATCGCCATTTCCGGAGGATCGGATATGGATCTGAAAGATGTATCGGCTACCGAGGTGAGAATCACTGCATCCGGAGCATCCGACATTGATATATCCGGGACGGCGACTAACGTCAAACTCAGCGCAAACGGAGCCTCGTCGATAGATGCCGGCAACCTTACGGCCTCCAAAGGGGATGCCAGCGCCACCGGCTCATCTGACATAAAGTGCAACGTGACAAAGCTCAGCTCTGCCTCAAGTGGCGGTTCGAAAGTCAAAAACAGGAAATAGCTTTTACATATTATTAGATTAAAAAAAATCATTTGCCGTGAGGCAGTTGTAAGAAAAGCCGGTGTGAACTCCCGGCTTTTATTTTTATTGAAAAAACCGTATCTTTGCATAAATCATCCGACAATCAACCATGAAAAAGGCAATCATCACACTTGCAGCCGTCATATCCATATTGACCGGTGCGGAATGTGCGGCTCAGAGCCGCGTAGTGGAGTTCGACAATCCCAAGATGAAAGTGTTCCTCCCTCCGGAAGGAATGGAGAACGGCAAAGCGGTCGTGGCCTGTCCGGGAGGAGGCTACTCACACCTCGCCATGAACCATGAGGGCTACTGGTGGGCACCGTTCTTCAACGAGGCAGGCTACGCATACGCAGTCCTGGCCTATACGATGCCCGAAGGAGACAGAAACCGGCCGAGAAATGACGTGGATGCCTGCTTCAAGATCATGCGCGACAGCGCGGAAGTATGGAAGTTTCATCCTGACTCGGTGGGTATAATGGGTTCATCGGCCGGTGGTCATCTTGCATCGTCCATGTCAACGCATCCCACTGAGAACTGCCATCCCGCCTTCCAGATACTGTTCTATCCCGTCATCTCGCTCGACGAAAACATCTCACACAAGGGCACCCGCAGGGGATTCCTCGGTGAGAATCCCGATCAGACGCTCATTGACGAATGGTCATCGGACAAGGCTGTGACCCCTGAGACTCCGCCGGCCTTCATAGTCCTGTGCAGCGATGACCGTTCGGTTGTGCCGGAGAACAGTCTGCGCTATTACAAGGCACTGACCGACGCCGGAGTTCCGGCCACAATGATGATA
This sequence comes from uncultured Staphylococcus sp., assembly GCA_964552825.1. Lineage (GTDB taxonomy): Bacteria > Bacteroidota > Bacteroidia > Bacteroidales > Muribaculaceae > Duncaniella. The sequence goes on from CAZKIE010000028.1 coordinate 25,807, forward strand.
TATCCCAAGGGAGGTCATGGATTCGGATACAGGAGTACATTCAAGTATCACGACCGGATGCTTACCGAACTGCGCGGATGGCTGAAAGAAATGTTGTAAAACATATAGCCCGAACCATGGAGAACGCAATATTCATGGCATGATGCGCGTTATAGAGACATATCTATCTATTCTCATCACATTTGCCTATGAATAAAAACTCTACTCCAGCTTCACCCACCATTATCAGAATGAATCCGGCTGTCGCGCCGGAATTGATCCCGCATCCACGCCACACCACACTCAACCGTCTGCGCCAGTTTGCACGCGCATACTCCTATATTCCGGCCGCAGGCAGTTTCGGGGGGATGGTACTGAACTGATGATCACCATACTTATTGTCATCACCGCACTTTCAGTTGTGGCAGCGTTGGCTATATGGCAACGTTGCCGCTCCATACGTGCTGATCTCCGGAGCGAACGCACCACCGTGGCCGAACTCCGCAGCAAGTGTGACGGATTGCAGAACAGTTCGGCCATCGAGGCCGCGCTCCATGTCCGGGAAGCTGACGAACTCCGCAAACGGCTCGAGGAAAGCCTGAAGCGGCTCGCCGACACCGAGAGTGAACTCAACGACACACGCCGGACTCTTGCCGCCACACGTGAGGAGAACGCAAGACTCTCCACATCGCTGAAACATATCGGTGAGGAACGCGACGAGAGAGAGGAGATGATGCGGACACAGTTCAAGAACCTCGCAAACGACATTCTGCGCCAGAATTCCATTGATTTCAAGGCCCAGAACGAGCAGCGGCTCGCTGAAATCCTTGATCCGCTCAAGACCAATCTTGACGAGTTCCGCAAGACCGTCACTGACACATATTCCTCGGAAGCCCGTGAAAGATTCTCGCTCACAGAGCGTATCCGCGAGCTTGTGGAGCTAAACAACACGATCTCGCGCGAGGCCCGCGAACTTTCGTCGGCACTCAAAGGCAACACCAAGGTTCAGGGAGACTGGGGCGAGATGGTGCTCGAATCGATCCTTGAGAAAAGCGGACTCGTGAAAGATGAGGAGTATTTCGTCCAGGCCACGACCGATGATGTCGGAAATCCGCTACAAGGCAACGACGGGATCAAGATACGTCCCGATGTATTAGTGAAATACCCCGACGGACGCTATGTGGTGATCGATTCAAAAGTATCGCTGACGGCATTCATCGACTACGTGAACGCCGACGACGAGACCACACGCAGAGAAGCAGCGACACGCCATGTCCGCTCCGTGAAGAGCCATGTTGAGAAATTGTCGCGCAAGAGCTACCACACCCACGTGGGCGGCGAGGACGGCAAACTCGACTTCGTGATGATGTTCATCCCTAACGAGCCCGCCTACATAGCCGCCATGCGCCTGGACGCATCGCTGTGGCAGGAAGCCTACGACCGCAAGGTGCTCATCGTCTCCCCCACCCATCTCGTGTCAGGGTTACGGTTGATAGCACAGCTCTGGAGCCGTGACAAAGTGACGCGCAATGCTATCAAGATAGCCGAAGAAGCCGGAAAAATGTACGATAAGTTTGCTGATTTCACAGCCGATATGGAAAAAATCGACAAAGCTATCTCCGCCGCCCGCAAAGCCCATGAAGATGCCGTCCGCAAGCTTTCGTCTGGCACAGGCAATCTCGTCAAACGCGCCCGCGACCTCCATGCCCTCGGCATCAAAGCCCAGAAACAACTGGCCGCATCAATGGACAATGCCAATGACGACAACAACGCATAGCCACTCCTCACAATCCGAACAGATCATGCTACAGATTCAGGACACCCTTGTATCGCTCGACCTTGCCGAACGGTTCTTTTGCTGCGACATCGACACTTGTCTCGGCGAATGTTGCATCGAGGGCGATGCCGGCGCACCTATCACCCCTGAAGAGCGCGACGAGATAGACCGGCTTTTCCCCATCATAAAGCCACGTCTTCTTCCATCCGCGCTGCGCCGCATAGAGGAAGAGGGGACAAGCTACGTGGACGAGGAGGGGGATCTCGTGACCCAGATCGTGGAGGGACGCAACTGCGTATTCACCTCCTATGCCCCCGGAGGAATATGCCAGTGTGCCATCGAATGTGCACATACCGCGGGAGAGACCGGCTCGTTCCGCAAGCCCGCGTCATGCGCGCTATATCCCGTGAGACTCACGGAATATCCCTCATTCACAGCCGTCAACTACCACCGCTGGGACATCTGCCGCCCGGCCGAAAAACTCGGCAAGAAACTGGGCATACGTCTGTATCAGTTTCTTAAAGGTCCGCTCACCGATCATTTCGGCAAAGAATGGTACGATGAGCTTGTCATGGCCTGCGAGGCATACCTTGAGGAATACGGAGATCAGCGGCATTGACCCGTTTTAACAATTCTTGGCGGTCTATATAGTGATGGTTTTGACCTTTATTGCTATTTTTGCAGTTTGAAAATTTAAAGGAACGCCACTCACACCATGAATATAGCGATCGTTGGAACCGGATATGTAGGCCTTGTCTCGGGAGCTTGCTTTGCCGAGATGGGCATCAATGTGACCTGTGTGGACATTGACGAGAATAAGATCAACCGCCTGCTGAATGGCGACATCCCTATCTACGAGCCGGGGCTTGATGACTTGGTGAGACGCAACACCGAGGCAGGACGGCTTCACTTCACTACATCCCTGAGTTCCTGTCTGGACGATGTTGAGGTAGTATTCTCCGCCGTCGGCACCCCTCCAGATGAGGACGGATCAGCCGATCTCCGCTACGTGCTCGACGTGGCTAAGGAATTTGGCCGGAACATCAAGAAATACACACTGCTCGTCACCAAATCCACCGTTCCCGTAGGAACTGCGGAAAAAGTGAAGAACGCCGTGAACATCGAACTCGCCAAACGCGGCGAGATCATCGATTTTGAAGTGGCATCAAATCCGGAATTCCTCAAGGAGGGAGCAGCGATAAAGGACTTCATGTCCCCTGACCGTGTGGTTGTGGGAGTGGAGAGCGATCGCGCGCGGAAAGTCATGAGCAAGCTCTATCGCCCGTTCCTTGTCAATAATTTCCGTGTATATTTCATGGACATCCCCTCGGCGGAGATGACTAAATACGCGGCCAACGCCATGCTTGCCACCCGCATTTCGTTCATGAACGATATCGCGAACCTATGTGACATCGTGGGAGCAAACGTAGATATGGTCCGTAAGGGAATCGGCACGGATGCGCGCATAGGCTCGAAATTCCTCTACTCAGGATGTGGCTATGGCGGTTCATGCTTCCCCAAGGACGTGAAAGCACTCGCAAAGACTGCCCGCGAGAACGGATACCGGATGCGTGTGATCGAAGCGGTCGAGGAAGTCAACGAAGCCCAGAAGGGAATCGTGTTCCACAAACTTGAATCCTTGCTCGGCGATCTCTCAGGCAAAACCATCGCCATCTGGGGACTTTCGTTCAAACCGGAGACCGATGATATGCGTGAGGCTCCATCGCTCGTGGTCATTTCGCGACTGATCGAAAGCGGAGCCAAGGTCAAGGTTTATGATCCGGTGGCCATGGCCGAATGTCGCCGCAGGATAGGCGATACGGTTGAATACGCCCGCGATATGTATGACGCCGCTGTTGGTGCGGATGCAGCCGTACTGCTCACTGAATGGAAACAATTCCGTATGCCCTCATGGCAGGTGATCCGGAAAGTCATGAATTCCCCCGTTCTTGTCGACGGCCGCAATCTGTATGACAAGGAAGAGCTGGAAGCGGAAGGATTCACTTACAGGGCCATCGGAAAATGAATCTCCACTGATCATCTCTCTCTATCGACTCCCCTATGGAAGAAAAAAAAGAAATAAAGAAAAAAAACAGCTATCGCGGACTGATCGCATCAATGTGGATCGCGTTCGGATTGCTAATAGCAGGCGTGTTTGTGTTCATGTTTCTTGTCTACAACGGCATAATAGGCTATATGCCTCCGGTAGAAGAACTGAAAAACCCGACCGACCGCTTTGCATCCGTGCTCTACTCAGCCGATGGCAAGGAAATAGGCAGATACTTTTCCGGCACGGGCAACCGTGTCTATGCCGACTTCGATGAAGTGTCGCCCCACGTGATCGATGCCCTCATCTCAACTGAGGATGTACGTTTCGAAGAACATTCCGGCATAGATATGCGCGGTCTCGGGCGTGTACTGTTCAAGACCATACTCATGGGCAACAAGAATGCCGGAGGAGGATCTACCCTCACCCAGCAGCTTGCCAAGCAGCTCTACTCGCCCGAGAGTTCAAATCTCGTCTCAAGAGCCTTGCAGAAACCCATCGAATGGATGATTGCCGTCAAACTTGAGCGATACTACTCTAAGGAAGAGATCATCAAGATGTATCTCAACCAGTTTGACTTCCTCTATAATGCAGTAGGAATCAAGAGCGCGGCTCATGTCTACTTCGGAAAAGAGCCAAAGGATCTGACCATCGAGGAAGCTGCCACTCTCGTGGGCATGGTGAAGAATCCGTCGTACTACAACCCCGTCCGCAAGAGCGAGCGCACACGCGAACGCCGCAACACAGTGCTCGCACAGATGGAGAAAGCCGGGAAAATCACAAAAGCACAGCTTGACTCCCTGTCAGCTCTTCCGCTGACCCTCAACTTCCACAAAGTAGATACTAAGGACGGAATCGCACCCTACTTCCGCGAAGAACTCCGCCGTATGCTGCGCGCCAAACGTCCCGAACGGGGCAACTACCGCAGTTGGGAGATTCAGAAATTCATCGACGACTCGATAGCATGGGAGACCAATCCACTCTTCGGGTGGATAGAGAAGAATCCGAAACCCGACGGAACAAAATACGATATCTACACCGATGGCCTTAAAATATACACAACCATCGACTCCCGTATGCAGCAATATGCCGAGGAAGCCGTGGCCGAACATCTTGGCAACGACCTCCAGAAAGCATTTTTCCGTGAGAAACGCGGCACCAAAGGCGCACCTTACACCACCGACCGCGCCGAACTGTCGGAGATACGCCTGAACCACCTGATCCGGAATGCCATGAAGAATACCGACAGGTATCGCAACATGGTGAAAGCCGGAGCATCACGCGACGAGATCAACACGGCCTTCAACACCCCGAGGGAGATGAAGGTATTCTCCTACTCCGGCACCATCGACACCGTGATGACACCGCTCGACTCGGTGCTGTACCACAAGCACTTCTTGCGCACAGGCTTCATGGCCATGAACCCTCTCAACGGCCACATAAAGGCCTACGTGGGAGGCCCGGACTTCTCATACTTCCAATATGACATGGTGTCCACCGGACGCCGCCAGATAGGTTCGACGGTGAAACCGTTCCTCTACACCTATGCCATGGAGGAAGGATACACACCATGCGATGTGTTCTCCAACACACAGCCGGTGATAACCGACGAGAACGGACGCCCCTGGGCTCCGCGCAACGCCGGAAAAGCCCGTGTAGGCGAGATGGTGGATCTACGCTGGGCGCTGACCAACTCCAACAACTGGATTTCAGCCCGACTGATATCCCAGCTCTCACCTCCCTCGCTTGTGCGCACCATGCACAACTTTGGTATCACGGCCTCACTGCCGCCGGTGATGTCCCTGTGTCTTGGGCCGGCGGACGTATCTGTGAAAGAGATGGTGACTGCCTACTCCGCCTTCGCCAACAACGGCATGAGGGTCGATCCGATGTTCGTGACAGCCATCGCCGACAACGACGGCAACATTATTTCGGAATTTTCTCCACGCCATACGGAAGTAATATCCGAGAAGGCATACTACCGCATACTGTCAATGCTTCTCAACGTGGTCAACGAGGGTACGGCTCACCGTGTGCGCTCACGCTTCGGGCTTACGGCCGAGATGGGTGGCAAAACCGGTACGACCAACTATAACGCCGACGGCTGGTTCATGGGATTCACCCCTGAGCTTGTGGCCGGAACATGGGTAGGCGGCGACGAGAGGTTCATCCACTTCAACACGATGGCCTACGGCCAGGGAGCTTCCATGGCACTTCCCATCTATGGTCGCTTCATGAAGAAGGTATATGCCGATCCAACGCTTAACTATTCACAGAGCACACGCTTTGACTTCCCGGCAGACGTGAATCTGTGCGAGAAAGAATACTTCGGCACTTTTGTGGACGAACCTACCGACGACAACGAGGCCGAAGAGACATCCGTCGAGGGAGTATTTGAATAATCACCTCATATACAGACACTTGGCGATTCAATTTGGCCATATTGTAAAAATTCATTAAATTTGCAGCGCAAAACGCCACCGCACACGACGGCTAACGCTCCTGAACGATTTATGGATCAAGAACTTCAGAAAGAACTCTCACAGGATCCCGACGGGCTCCTGACATACGAATACATCGCAAACCATATCGGTCAATGCGACGAAATCATGGATGATCTCATAAGCAACATGATACTTGTCGACAGCACTGGACAGTTCATAGTCTCCGCAGCCCGATATCTCAACGCGATCGACAGCTCGCGATATGCCGGAGCTATAAGACGGCTCGCCGACTCAGCGATAGAGAAGGACCGCGAGCGCCGATACCTTCCCGACCTTATCGAAAGCCTCTACGGATCAGACTACGCCTCCCGGGCCGGGCAACTGTGCTCAGCCGACGACACCTTCCGCCGTCTCTTCAAGCGTGTTTGTCCCACCGGACTCATCTGACCCGGCGACACCACATCACCAATTAGTAAAAACATAAAAGGGCAGAAAAACTTCTGTCCTTTTATGTTTTTTCTTATCTTTGCAACAAGATTACAACACTAACCGCTAATATCATGTCAAAAAGAACTCTACTGAGTGTCCTTTCGGTCTGTATCGCACTGTCCGGACTCACAGGATGCTCCAACAGCAAATCAACCGAAAACGAACGTGACGTCTACATCTTCACCGGACATCGCGAACCGGCTCTCGACGGATTGCACTATCTCTACAGCTACGACGGTTTCAAATGGGACAGCATCCAAGGCTCATGGCTCACTCCCGAGATCGGCAACAAGCAGATCACATACTTCAACACCCATTCACAGTCCATGGACACGGCTAAATACGCACCGCAATCCATGATGCGCGACCCGTCAATCGTCCAGGGTCCCGACGGGACATACCACCTCGTATGGACGCTCGCATGGTCCGGTGAAAAAGCCTTCGGCTACGCATCGTCAAAGGATCTGATCCACTGGAGCGAGCAGCAGAGCATACCGGTGATGGAAGGAGAGGAGACCAACAATGTATGGGCACCGGAGATCTTCTACGACGATGTGAAAGATCAATTCATGATCGTATGGTCATCATCCATTCCCGTCGATCAATACACTGACGCCGACCGTCTCGGCAGCAACGGCTGCCACCGTATGTATTATACGACAACCAAGGACTTCAAGACATTCGCTCCTAAAAAGCCGTTCTATGATCCGGGATTCAACACCATCGACGGCTTCGTGCTTAAAGATACCGACAATGGCAAGTATGTCCTGATAGCCAAGGACAACCGCAAGCCCGGATTCAGCGACCTCTTCTGCGTCACTGCCGACAGTGCCGAAGGCCCCTACTCCGATCCGAGCGAGAAATTCGCACCCACCTACTCCGAAGGTGCCTGTGCCATAAAGGTAGGCGACGAATGGCTCATCTATTTCGATGTCTACCGCCAGATGCGCTTCGGAGCAGTATCGACACGCGACTTCAAGACATTCACACCTATCGACGACCGCATCTCCCTCCCCGCCGGCCATAAACACGGCACCATCATAAAGGTCAAGGAGTCCGTGCTTGACTCGCTGAAAGCCGAGGAAAGCCGCCGCTACGGCAACAAGGAATAAAAATCGAATAAATTTCCGCGATTTGTTTGGCTGCGTCAGGTAAAAATAGTACCTTTGCAGCCGGGTAAGTCCTACACGACCAGCTCCCCGAGAACTCCGCCAGGTCTTGATCGAAGCAACGGTATCGGGTCGTAGCGGTGCGATGTAGTAAGCTTACCCTTTTTTTGTATTCCGGCCCCGGATTTGCGGCCGGATTTTTTGTTAAATTAACACTCAATTGTTAAAAGCGAAGCAGCCGTTGAAGAATGTTTGAACAATTAAATATTGCTTAACGTTACTATTTCAAAGCCGCCGCCCCGGCGGCCGGGTGAATCAAAAAATTAATAGTTCACAAATAAATATCTTCAAGTTTCATTTTTAACTTATGAGAGTAATGAAAAAGCAAATCCTACTTATGGCCGCCTTTGGTGGTTTCCTTATGGCCGCCGGCGAAGCCTCAGCTCAAGAGACAGTCGTGGTAGAGGAATCAGTCTATTCCGTTAAGGATGTAGAGTGCAAGGACATCTACTCACCGGGATCATGGCGTGACAACTGGTATATCCAGCTCGGCGCCGGTATCCGCTCTCCGTTTGTAGAAAACTTACGTATCAAGGGCGATGACTCACGCCATCTGACCGCGATATACAATGTGGCCGTCGGCCGCTGGATCTCACCCTACTTAGGGTTCCGCTTCTCCGCTTACTACGGATCTATGCACTGGAACAACAAGACCACCGTATCCGCACGCACAGCCAACCTCAACGTTGATTTCCTGTGGGATATGTTCAACTCAATCGGTGGCTACAAAGCTGACCGCGTCTTCTCGATCGTTCCTTTCATCGGTCTCGGCGGAACATTCGTCTACAACTATCATCCCAACCGTGGCAACGACATCGACCGTGACGGCCATGTGAAATCCAACCAGTGGCTCCTCCCCGTATCAGCAGGTCTGCAGCTCCGCTTCCGCGTAAGCCCATACGTCGACTTCTTTGCTGAGGGTCGTGGCAGCTTCTACGGCGACAACTTCAACAACACCGTCTATGGCAAGCCCGTCGATATCGACATCTCCGCTACCGCAGGTCTTATCATCCACTTCACCGGCTCGAAGTTCCAGCGCTACAATCCTTGCGATTACATCAACGCCCTCAACGCAGCCAACGCTCAGATCAACGACCTCCGCGGTGCTCTCGCAGCCACATCCGCAGCTCTCGCAGCAGCAGAGGCTCAGCTCCCCTGCCCCGAGGTTACAGAAGCTGCTGTTGTTGAGACCGGCACAACCATTCTCCCCACCGTCCGCTTCAAGATCAACTCTGCATACGTATCGAGCGAGGAAATGGTCAACGTCTACACCATCGCCGAGTACCTCAAGGCTAATCCCGACGCTCAGATCGTAGTCTGCGGCTATGCTGACAAGGACACCGGTACATCCGCTTACAACATGAAGCTCTCACAGCGTCGTGCTCAGGCTGTGGCCGACATCCTCACCGGCGACTACGGCATCTCAGCTGACCGCCTCACACTCCAGGCCTACGGCAGCGACACCCAGATCTATCCCACAAACGACTGGAACCGCATCGTAGTCTTCGCAACCCCCGAATAATGAACAACGTATAAATCCCGAGGGGAGAGTTTAGAGAAACCGTCCCCTCGAGATTTTCAATATCGTAATCATCAATTCCAAGAACTCATTTCATTCCTCTCTTCAGGAACAATAGTTCGACCCTGCATCCCCGGCTCCATCCCTTGGCCGGGGATGCTTATGCGTTTACAGGAGTATCCACTTCAGGACGTAGACAATGATGAGCGCATAGGTGCCGGCAAGCACATCGTCCATCATCACGCCCCATCCGCCCGGGCAGACCTGTTCGATGCGGCGGCAGCCGAGAGGCTTGAAAATATCGATCAGGCGGAACAGGCCGAAGCCGAGCAGCGCGAAGATCCATGTGTACTCCCCGGCGGGTGCGACAAGAAGCGGGATCCAGCATCCCACATATTCATCTATCACCACCGCCCGCGGATCAGGCCCCCAGTACTTCTCCATCACTGTCGAGGTCCACGCTCCCACGACCGTCACCGCGACAATCAGTATGAGCGTGACTATCGTCAGCCATACGGGCGTCAGCACGAGATAGAGCACATACCATATCAGCAGCGCGGTGAAGGCTGCGTAGGTGCCGGGGGCACCCGGAAGCAGTCCTGTGTACAGACCCGTGGATATTATCTCGTGAAACCGCGGGGCTACACCAAGTTTTTTGTAATTATTATCACTCATTGCAAGAATTCCGATCAAATTTCCCGATCCCGCCACCCCTGTCCGGCTATATCGCCCCGCCGTGGCTGCGGGAAAGGATCTATTTTTATGTATCAGTTGAAAAAACAGTCGCAACATCCGCCCCGGAGGGACGCGTGTTGCGACTGATATTCTTAATCTATCGGATTTATCGTCAGATGATTAGTCCTCGTTGAGGTTGACACGCTTGAAATCCACTACAACGAGTCCCTTCATGGAAGCGTCGAGGAACTGACCCACGGACAGCTTGCCGTCCTGGACATATTCCTGCTCCATGAGGCAAGATTCCTTGAAGAACTTGTTGAGACGCCCGTTGGCGATGTTCTGGATCATGGCCTCGGGAAGGTTTGCAGCCTTAGCCTCGGCAGTAGCCTTCATGATCTCGCGACCCTTGGCAGCTTCCTCCTCGGTGATCCAACCCTTCGAGATGTTAGACTCGATATGATCCTCAGAGTCGAAGTGGTTGGGGTTGAGGCCTGCCTTCTTGAGGGCAGCCTCGACAGCCTTACGCACCTGCTCGGCCTTGGTCTTCTCGACAGCCACGCTGATCTCGGCATCGATGGTAGCCTGGGGCACATCGTTGCGCGACACGGCGATGGGGTTCATGGATGCGATCTGCATACATACCTCACGGCCGATCTGCGGATCCACGCCCTCGAGGTTGAAACCTACGATAGCGCCGAGCTTGTTGTTGAAGTGGGTATAGGCGGCGGTGGTGGGAGCCTCGACCACGGCGTATGCGCCGATCTCGGTCTTCTCGCCGGTCTTACCGCTCTCCTCGGTGATGAGGTCGGCTACGGTCTGACCGCCTACAGTGTAGGCCTTGAGTTCCTCAACGGTCTTGAACTTGTTGGTCATGGCGAGATCCATGAGCTTGTTGGCAAGCTCGACGAATCCGGCGTTCTTGGCCACGAAGTCAGTCTCGCAGTTGAGAGCGAGCACAGCGGCGAAGCTGCCGTCGTTTCTGGCGATCACCACACCTTCGGAGGCCTTGCGGTCCTCACGCTTTGCGGCTACAGCCTGACCCTTCTTGCGGAGGATCTCGACAGCTGCCTCGATATCGCCGTCAGTCTCGGCGAGAGCTTTTTTGCAGTCCATCAGGCCGGCGCTTGTGAGATTGCGCAGCTTGGTGATTTCTGCCATTGTAACTGCCATAATATATATAGGAGTTTTTTCGGGTTAAAAGTTGGGGGTTATTATTTCTCACTCGGCGGCGGGAGCCTCGGCTGCTGCTGCGGGTGCTTCCTCAGCGGCTGCGGGAGCCTCGGCTGCCTCGGGACGACGGGCCACGCGGCGACGCTCGCGACGGGGCTGGTCGGCACCGTTCTCGGCTGATGCCTTCTCGTCGGCCTTCTCTACCTTGCGCTCCTCAAGACCTTCGGTGATGGAGTCGCACACGGTGCCGAGGATAAGCTCGATGCTCTTGGATGCGTCGTCGTTGGCGGGGATCACGTAGTCCACGGTGTTGGGATCGGAGTTGGTGTCGACGATTCCAAACACGGGGATACCGAGACGGTTGGCCTCAGCGACAGCGATGTGCTCCTTGGCAACGTCGACTACGAACAGAGCCGACGGCAGACGGTTGAGATCGGCGATCGAGCCGAGGTTCTTCTCGAGTTTGTCGCGCTGACGCTTGATCTGGAGCTTCTCACGCTTCGAGAGATTGTCGAATGTGCCGTCCTTCTGCATCTTGTCGATGGAAGCCATCTTCTTCACAGCCTTGCGGATGGTGGGGAAGTTGGTGAGCATACCGCCGGGC
>CAZKIE010000029.1:0-35184 GCA_964552825.1 uncultured Staphylococcus sp.
GATAGCTCAGTCGGTTAGAGCGTCGGATTCATAACCCGGAGGTCCCGAGTTCAATTCTCGGTCTCGCTACATAATACCATGGGAGACGGCTGGAGAGTAGCCTCCCATGGTATTTTTTTAGTTCTTAACATTTTTAACTTAACACTTTACGTAATTTTTACATGAACATTGTCTGACAAGTAATTGTTAGATCTTTGTGTAACTATTTATTTATTCATTTATTCACTTATTTTATGAAAAGGTTCGTATTTACTGCTGCTATTGCAGCATCGTTTCTTGCCGGGATGGCAACAAACTTGGAAGATGTCTTTGAGGAAATATCTACCCTCCCTGACACCAAGACATCAGAGCGCATTGGCGGCAGCGTGGTGTTCGCCGGACTGCGTCTCCACAATCCCAAGATGATCCAGATCAACAGTGACGGCGAGGTCGACTCTGTGGCTGAAGCTCTTGAAATCGCGGCTGCGATCCCTGAGGATCAGCGTCTGATCGGTGGCTTCCAGCCCACCAACACCGGTGTGGTCTACTTTGATGACACCACAGCCCCGGGTGAGCGCAATATGCTCATCATCAACAAGAATAAGGAGCACGGTGTCACCACCGTGGTCTTCTCTGAGGAGAGTGCTGACTACATCAAGCGTATAGGTGCCGGTTCTGTAATGGTCAACCAGTCGTCGCTTTCTTTCTCCCCTCTTGCTGACGCCGCTGAAAAAGAGTATATCGCCGAGCGATAGATAGATGTGCCGTTCGTGCCATAGGCACGGATATACATATATAATAAAGAGAACCGGACTTGATATCAGGTCCGGTTCTCTTTATAGTAATGTGTCGGAAAGTCGTTATGCCTTGTTGTCCTCTACTGCAGCGTCGAGGCCGGCGATTGCTATGAGGTTTATGATGTCTCTCACCTCTGCATCCACGTTGATGAAGTGGATAGGCTTGTTGAGACCCATCTGGATCGGGCCTATGCTCTCACCGAGTCCCATCTCAAGCATGATGCGGTATGCCGCGTTGGCCGCGCTGAGGTTGGGGAACACGAGTGTGTTGACCTCCTTGCCGTTGAGGCGGTTGAAGGGGAACACTTTGTCGCGCACGGATGCGTTGAGTGCATAGTTGACCTGCATCTCTCCATCGATGGGAAGATCCGGATAAAGCTCGTGCATACGATCCACAACATTGTGGACGACCTTGCACTCCCGGTCGTTGTTTGAACCGAAGTTGGAGTAGCTCACCATTGCCATCACGGGATCATGGGCGAAGAACTTCACTGAGTTGGCTGCAAGACGGGTCACATCCAGGAGTGCCTCCTCATCCATCTCGCCGTTCACCATGGTGTCGGCGAGGAAGTATGTCCCTTTCGTGGTCTCCATGACGTGCACGGCTGCGAAATGCTTGTAGCCGTCGCGGATGCCTATCACCTCGCGGGCTATGTCGGCGGTATGGGTGCTTGCCGAACGGGTTCCTGCTATGAGCGCGTCTGCATCACCGTTGGCCACCATCATCATGCCGAAGTAGTCGCGGTCAAACATCTTGTCGAGCGCACTTTCAAAATTCTCGCCTCTGCGCTGATGCTTGTCTGCAAGCATCTTGGCGTATTTCTCACGACGCGGAGCCTCGCGGTCATGGCGCAGGTTGACGATCTCGATTCCGGAAACGTCCACGCCCAGACGTGCGGCCCGCTTTTCGATCATCTCCTCATTGCCGAGCAGGATGGGGATGCACAGGCCATCGTTGGCTGCGAGTACGGCAGCGCGGAGCATATTGTCCGTGTTGGCTTCGGCAAATACCACACGTTTGGGATTGACGCGCGCTGCCTCATGGAGACGGCGTGTGAACTTGCGGTCGTTGCCTTTCAGGCGGAGCAGTTTCTCATCATATGCGGCCCAGTCGGTGATGGGACGGCGGGCCACTCCGCTATCCATGGCGCCTTTTGCCACAGCCGGGGATACGGCCGTGAGAAGTCTGGGGTCAAACGGGGTAGGGATGATATAGTCTCGGCCGAATTTCAGGTTGGCCTTTCCGTAGGCGGCGTTGACCACCGGTGGCACCGGTTTCTTTGCGATGTCAGCAATGGCGCGGACCGCATATATCTTCATCGTTTCGTTTATCTCGCTTGCGCCGCAGTCAAGTGCGCCACGGAAAATGTAGGGGAATCCGAGCACGTTGTTGATCTGGTTAGGATAGTCGGAACGTCCGGTGGCCATGATTATGTCGGGGCGGGCAGAGGTGGCCACCTCGTAGGCTATCTCCGGATCCGGGTTGGCTAATGCGAACACTATGGGTCGCGGAGCCATACTCTTGATCATCTCCGGTGTCACGACGTCGCGCACGGACAGCCCGAGGAAAACGTCGGCATCCACCATGGCTTCGGCGAGGGTTGTGATGGGGCGGGAGGTAGCAAAGAATTTCTTCTGCTCGTTGAGGTCGCTACGCTTGTCAGTGATCACTCCCTTGGAGTCGCACATCACCACATTTTCCTTCTTGACACCGAGAGCTATATAGAGCTTCGTGCAGGATACGGCGGCTGCGCCGGCGCCGTTGACCACGAGGCGTACATCCTCGATCTTCTTGCCCTGGATCTCAAGGGCGTTGAGCAGACCGGCTGATGAGATGATGGCGGTGCCGTGCTGGTCGTCGTGCATCACCGGGATCTTCAGCTCCTCTTTCAGACGTGTCTCGATCTTGAAACACTCGGGAGCCTTGATGTCCTCAAGATTGATGCCGCCGAATGTTGGCGCGATGGCCTTCACTATCTCTATGAATTTGTCGGGATCCTTCTCGTCCACTTCGATATCGAAGCAGTCGAGGCCTGCGAAGATCTTCATGAGAAGACCCTTGCCTTCCATTACCGGCTTCCCTGCGAGTGCTCCGATGTTTCCGAGACCGAGTACTGCGGTGCCGTTGGAAATCACGGCCACAAGGTTGCCCTTGTCTGTGTAGTCATACGCGCAATCGGGATTCTCCTTTATCTCAAGACAAGGATATGCGACGCCCGGTGAATAGGCCAGCGCAAGATTTGCCTGTGATGCGTATGGTTTTGTAGGGATTACTTCAATCTTTCCGGGGCGCGGGTATTTATGATACTCCAGCGCCATCTCCTTGGTGACTTTTGCCATTATCTCTTGTTTTGGAGTTATTTGAATTGCAAAAATAGTGATTTTGGATGAGTTTGATAAGAAAATTGTCCGTTTTTTTAGCCGTTGGTGCTTTATTTTGCCAAGGATCGTGACTTTTTGCCGTGCCGATTTGCATGATCGTGACAATTTGTTTAAATTTGCAGGCTAACACGCTTAAATTGTCACAACAAATTAAATTAAAATCATATTCATGAAGAAATCATTACTTTCTCTTGCAGTGGCGTTGTCAGTATGCATCAGCGCATCGGCGCTCGGACAGAAACATCTGCCGGTGCAGACCAACACGGCCTTCTCCTCGGTGCCTGTCGCTGCTGCGTTAAATAACGAAGGACAGCGTAAAGCCCCGGCCAAGGCTGAAGAGGCCACGTCCGACACAATGAATTATAGCATTTCCGGAGAGCCTTATACGTCAATAGGCCTCACGAGTGCTCCGAGCAACAGCGTCTACGCAGGTGCAATATGCATCACGGCCGAGCAGGCGACCCGTTTTGCAGGAAACAAAATCACCGCTGTCAACTTCTATACCGGTACAAGACTCGGATCGGCATTGGCTAACCTTAACTATGTCACCAAATACAAGGTGTTCGTTACCAATGATCTTCAGGGAGAGCGCTTGGTGGAAGAGGATTTCACGGCATCCCGTCGCGCGATGACGCTGCAGAACGCTCCGCTCTCGGAACCGGTGGTCATAGAGGCCGGCAAGGAATATTATATAGGCTACCAGTGTACTACCCTTAGCTCTAATGATTATGTGCTGGTTGTAGACGGGCTGTATCATGGAGGTAGTTATGATGGCGGATGGGTTTACATATACGATTCATCGACATCAAGCTATGTCTGGGATAACATCGCCGACTATTATGGCTTCAACTGTATCTCCGTCTCAATCGCGGGTGACTCGCTCCCGGTTGACGGTGCTTATATCTCTGACTCCATGATTCAGGAGAATGCCAATGCCGGAGAGGCGTTCGATTTTGAGATCCTTGTCCGCAATGATGCGTCAAATGACATCAACAATGTGGAGATCACCTATACGTTTGGCGAGAATGCGCCGGTGTCCAAGACATACGAATTTTCCGAGCCGCTTGCCTACGGAAAGGAAGAGGTCATCACCGTCAGCGATGTCACATACCCCACGACCGGCATGAATATACCTCTGAGATGTGAGATCACCAAAGTCAACGGGGTGGATAATATCATATCCGGTAACGGTGGTGTTGATGCCGTGATCAATGTTCTCCCCGTCGGTGCCGGATCGGCTCCTCACATGGTCTCCGAGGAGTTTACAAGCATCTGGTGTCAATGGTGTCCCTTGGGACTCAGCAATATGGAGTATATGGTCGAGACCTATCCTGACAACTTCATCTATGTCGAGGTTCACGGACCGTTAAGTTACTACACGGATCCCATGTTTGACTACTCATTCTATAATCTGATGCTCGCCTATAATACGGTAGGCTATCCCAGCTCGCAGATCAACCGCTATATATCATGTGACCCGAGGGAGCTTGATACCTACGAATACTACTACCAGTATCTGACTCTCGGATTGGTACCCTACGGTGTGACTGCCGAGTGTGATTTCACTTCTGACAAGACTTCGCTGATCGTCAATACCAAGACCAAGTTTGCGTTTGATACCGACAACTCTTCCGATCGCTATAAGCTTTCATACGTGATCACCGAGGATAATGTAGGTCCTTACACTCAGCAGAATGGTTATAGCGGAAAGAGCTATGAATGTGGCGGCTGGAACACACAGCCGGCGGAAGTGTCTATGATGTACAATAATGTAGGCCGTTATATGGACGGCTATCCCGGAGTGGCCAAGTCGCTTCCCGCATCGATGGCCTCCGCTGTGGAGTATGACGGAACCCGCACGATCGCCATTCCCTCTTCGGTGGCTAATGTGGATAATATTAATGTCATCGTGTATCTCATGGACACGTCGGAGGGAAAGATCCTGAATGCCTGCAAGGTGAAGAGCGCGGATATGGGTATCAGTGCTATCACCGATGTCAAGGCTGACAATACCGATGCTCCTGTGGAATACTTCAATCTCCAGGGTGTGAAGGTGGAGAATCCTTCTACCGGCATCTATATCCGCCGTCAGGGCACTGATGTGAAGAAAGTTGTCCTCTGAGCTGATAAGAGTTTCCTTATCATAGGAAATTTCACTAACTTTGCAGCCGGAATATGAGGAAAATTTTGGCTGTCATACTGATTACGATAATCACCACTTTCTGCGTCAACGCCGCAGAAAGTGGTGATTCGTGTATCGTGTGTAAGGATCAGAGATCCACATATTGGATAAAACAGCTTACCGCCAATGGGTTTCGGATCAATGACACCACGGTGTGTTATCCGAAATTCCCGAGGTTCTGTCTGATGGTCTACAATTGGGGCGACCGGACGTTCAACTCCTACGACAAGGACTATGTGGTCGGTACAGGCAAGAACTGGAAATTGGAGGGAAAAAGCTACAATTGGTTCGAGACATCGACAATGATGTTCGACAAGAGTGCTCCGATCTCGATGCACTCCGATCTATACAGCGATGCCGGTTTTTCTCTGAGCTTCATGGCGGTCAGCATTGGATATATGTGGAATATCAATTCCTTGTTTTCCGAACCGACCAAGCGCCGCACGTTCAATCTGGATTTCACTTGCTCGCGTTTCTCGATCAACTATCAGTCGGTGTCGAGCGATGGGGGTATGGTGATAACCCGCTTCGGGGATTACAATGATGGCCACCGCATCCACAGAAAGTTCAACAATTGCTCGCTTGTGTCGAAAATGCTCGATGCATACTATTTTTTCAACCACAGGCGTTATTCCCAGGGTGCATCATACAGCTATTCCAAATATCAGCTGAAAAGTTCGGGAACCGCGATAGTCGGGTTCAATTTCGCGGAACAGAACATCAACATGGATTTTTCCGGACTCCCGCAGGATATGCTTGAATACAATCCGCTTGAGACGGATGGCTACAGCTCGCATTACAGGTCGTACTCGGTCATGGGCGGATATGCCCACAACTGGGTGTTGAAACCGCGCCGCTGGACCATCAATCTCACAGCGATGGCGGCTGTGGGCTACAAGGAATTCATCGACAGGGGTGAGAAAATAGAAAAGACCAGCGAGTCGGTGGCCAATATGCTCCGGCTAAATGCGGCGCTGATATACAATCACCGGGCGTTTTTCGCCTCATTCACTGTCAGGGGCTGCGGTTTTCTCAACTACAGCAGTGACTTCTCGCATCTCAACTCGATAGTATCCTTCACGGCTACGGCCGGTATGAGATTCTGAGAGGCTGCCATTCAGTTATATGACAGCCTCCCGGATTTATCTAAACCACTTGTCTGCGAATTTTATATAGTTTTCCCAGTCGAATGGCATCACGGCATGGCCTCCGCTTCTGACGTGGTAGGCCACACGGTGGCCGACAGGAATATTCACGGTGGGGAGATCGAGTGAGCCGATGCCTGTATAGCCATACAGATTATAGACCGATTCGGCATTTGCCGCGCTCAGGAACTCACCCTTGGGATCCGACCAGCTGTCCTCCTCGCCACTGCCCACATAGACCGGACGTGGAGCTATGAGTGCGATAAGCTCATGCTGATCCACCGGTAGCTTCTCGTCGTTGCGGTCATATTTGTGGAAATTCTCACAGAACCAATAGGGGAATGACCGGTTGATGCGGTGGACATTCTCACCGAATTTCCTGCGGAAGATTGCCGCCCCGCCGCAGCCGGAGTTGTTAAGTATGGCTATCGCGAAGCGCGGGTCTGAGGCGGCAGCCCATGCAGCCTGCTTGCCGCCACGCGAGAATCCCATGACCACGACCTTTCCGGCATCGACATCACTGTCGGTCTCAAGATAGTCCAGTGCGCGGCTCTGCCCCCATGCCCATACGCCGAGGGCGCGGACACAGTCGTTGGGCAGATCTTCTTCCTTGTCATAACCCCAGAGAGACAGAATGCTTTCCTGATATACTGACGGATCATTCTGACGATCCGGGAAGAACTGACTGTTGTCTCCGGTGCATAGTCCGTAGCCTTCATCAAGGAGCCTGTGCAGATCGGGATCGTCCTCCTTGGCTTCGCCGTGGAAGTACATGAAAACCGGCACCTCTTCCGCATAGTTGGGAGTATAGAGATGGAATGTGACCTCCTTGCTCCTTCCGTTGCGGCTGAAAGTAGCCTTTATGGTCTTGTGGGTCGCTTTCCCTGAGGCAAACCAGGCGTCTGAGGAGACAACCTCGAAATTCTCGTCAAATTCACCTTCCGGGAATCTTCCGTACATCTCCTCGCAGAACATATCGTAGATTTCCTGTCTGCGGATCTTCTCCCATTGCTCCTTGTCACGGATTACGGTGCCGTCGAGGGCTGTCAGAGGATCGGGCAGGGTATATGAGGGCACCTTGCTCTCATCGGTGTTGATCACGGGACGGTCGTCGTCGGCAGCAGCACTGACTAACGTTAACAGGAATGTGGCGATAAATGGTATGATAAACAGGTGTTTCATGATGATGTGTTATTCCACGGTCCAGGTCTCACCGGCGAGAATCATGTCGCGGAGTGATCCGTAATTCTTGTGTGAGCGCACGTCGGCTATCTGGGCATCTATCTCCTCATTATATACCGGCGAGTCCACATCGCGGATTATGCCGAGTGCGAGGGGAAGAGCCTTGCCGTCCATCATGGCAAGCTGCTGATGGAGGAAGTTGGAGCTGGTATGTGCGTCGTGGACGAGTACATCATCCATTGTATATCCGTCCTCGCCCACCTTCACGGCTTTGAGCAGGAAGCCGTCGCGGACAAGACCAAGTTCCTTCTCCTTGCCGAAGAGCATCTTCTCGCCGTGGACGAGATGGATCGTGCGCTCGGCGCGGTGCTCCTTGTCGGTGATGGCATTGTGGATGCCGTTGTTGAATATCACGCAGTTCTGGAGAATCTCACATACTGATGTGCCCTTGTGGCGGGCCGCTGCAGTGAGCACTTCCTCGGAAGTCTTCAGCTCCACGTCTATTGACCGGGCAAAGAAGTTGCCTCTTGCGCCAAACACGAGTTCGGCAGGTATAAATGGATCCTCGGTTGTGCCGTAGGGTGACGATTTTGATACAAATCCACGATCGCTCGTCGGAGAATACTGTCCCTTGGTAAGACCGTAGATCTTATTGTTGAAGAGTATGATGTTGATGTCCACATTGCGGCGCACGGCGTGGATGAAGTGATTTCCACCGATCGCCAGACCGTCACCGTCGCCGGAGATCTGCCATACGGTCATGTCGGGACGGGCCACCTTGAAGCCGGTAGCTATCGCTGCGGCACGTCCGTGGATAGTGTGGAATCCGTAGGTGCCCATATAGTATGGCAGACGTGAACTGCATCCGATACCGGAGATCACTGCGGTCTTGTGGGGTGGTACGCCTAAGGCTGCCATCGCCTTGTGAAGGGAGTTGAGGATCGCATGGTCGCCGCATCCCGGACACCAGCGTACAGGATTGGAGTTTTTGTAGTCTGCAGGGGTATATTGAGTCTTGTTTTCCATAATTATTTCTCCTCCATGATTTTGTTGACGTGGTCTACCACTTCGCTCACAAGGAAGGGCTGTCCTTGTATTTTGTTGATACGCTTGATGTCGATGTCCGGGAACTTGCTTTGCAGGTAGTCGGCGAACATACCGGTGTTCAGCTCTGCCACTATCACTCTCTTGAAGCGGTGCAGTACATCAGCGGTATTGGCCGGGAGGGGATTGATATAGTTGAAGTGTGCAAAGGCGATGGGTTGACCGGCAGCAGTCAGTTCGGAAGCAGCCGTGCGGAGATGTCCGTATGTTCCGCCCCAACCGACGAGCAGCGTGTCAGCTCCGTCAGCCTCGATGACTTCAAGAGCGGGGATATCACCGGCTATACGGGCTATTTTCTCCCGACGGGCCATGACCATCTTCTCATGGTTGATCGGATCGGTGGAGATGGCTCCGGTATTGAAGTCTTTTTCCAGACCTCCCACTCTGTGTGCGGCACCTTCCATCCCCGGAATGGCCCAGTAGCGGGCACCGGTTTCCTCTATGCGTGAGTATGGTTGCCAAGGCTCGGCAAGACGTTCCTCGGTGAGGAGCGGGGGATTGATTGCGGGTAGATCGGAAATATCGGGAATACGCCAAGCACTTGATCCGTTGCCGATGAAAGCGTCTGTAAGCAGTATGACGGGTGTCATGTGCTCCATAGCTATGCGGGCAGCCTCGTATGCCATGGTGAAGCAGTCGGTAGGAGTGGCTGCGGCAAGAACGACTACGGGGGATTCACCGTTGCGTCCGTAGAGTGCCTGCATGAGGTCGGTCTGCTCGGTTTTGGTGGGTAGGCCTGTCGAGGGTCCGCCGCGCTGTACGTCGACAACTACAAGCGGAAGTTCGGCTATGACAGCCAGTCCTATACCCTCGCTCTTTAGAGCGAGACCGGGGCCGGAGGTTGATGTGACGGCGAGGGAGCCGCCAAACGATGCTCCGATAGCTGAGCATACGCCTGCTATCTCATCTTCCATCTGCAGAGCCTTGACTCCGAGATCCCTGCGCTTTGCGAGTTCGTGGAGTATATCGGTGGCGGGGGTGATAGGATATGATCCGAGGAACAGTGGGCGGCCGCTCTTTTCGGATGCGGCTATGAATCCCCATGCGGTGGCTTTGTTCCCGTTGATATCGGTATATACGCCGGGTTCGGCTTTCCCGCTCTCTATGCGGTAGGTCGAAACAGAGGCATGGATGTTGTGTCCGTAGTCATATCCGGCCTCGATCACTTTGGCGTTGGCTTCGAATATGGCGGGTTTCTTGGCAAATTTACCTTTGAGCATATTCAGCGCGCCTTCGAGCGGACGGTCAAACAGCCAGCAGACAAGACCGAGCGCGAATATGTTGCGACACTTCAGGATGCTCTTGTTGTCAAGACCGGAGTCCGCCAGGGCAGCTTTGGTCATTGTGGTCACGGGGACTTCCACAACCTGAGCCTTTATGTCCAACTCCTTGAACGGATCGTCGGTGGTGAAAAGCGCTTTCTTCAGGTCAGACTCCTTGAACGAGTCAATATCAACGATGGCAACACCACCGGGCTTCAGGAATTTCACATTCTGCTTCAGAGCAGCGGGATTCATCGCGATAAGCACGTCGCACTTGTCGCCGGGAGTGTGGACATCCACACCTACGCTTACCTGAAAACCGGATACTCCGCTGAGCGAACCCTGTGGGGCACGGACCTCAGCCGGGTAGTCAGGGAAGGTTGACACCTTGTTGCCCAACCCGGCCGATACATTGGTGAAGATGTTGCCGGCGAGCTGCATTCCGTCGCCGGAATCTCCGGAGAAACGTACCACAACTTTGTCGAGGGTCTTGACATTAGTGTTGTCTGTCATAATACCTATATATTATAATTTCTGATTCTGTGAATATTCGAATGTGAGTGGCTGCGGACCGGTGTCGCCGTTGACTACTGTCTGCCTGACAGCATATCCGACGGTATGGCCGCTGAGAGGTGTCCATCCGCACTTGCTAACCACGTCGGCATCCGTCACCTTGTGACCCGGCAGAGGAAGCTTCTCTATGATAGTCAGATCAGCGGCATAGCCCGGACGTATGTAGCCGCGTCCTTTGATCCCGAATATGTCGGCGGGAGCATGACACATGAGTTCGACGATACGTTCTATCCCCACTCCCTCTGCATCCGGGTCGCTATCCGCCATGTCAAGCATTGCCGTAAGGGAGAACTGTACCATCGGCATACCCGAGGCGGCGGTAAGGGCATCTCCCTCCTTCTGCCGGAGAAGATGTGGGGCGTGATCAGTGGCGATAGTGTCTATCACTCCGCCGGGCCGCAGTTCCCTTATGAGTGCGATCCTGTCTGATGCTTCCTTTATTGCGGGATTGCATTTGATCCGGCTCCCGAGACGTAGGAAATCAGTGCGGTCAAAGAGCAGATACTGCGGACAGGTCTCGGCTGTCACCTTGACTCCTCGTGATTTTGCATCTGCGATCAGTCTCAGCTCTTCAGCCGTGGAGATGTGGCATATATGTATTCTTGTGCCATAGCGTTCGGCAAGGGAAAGAGCATGGCGTGTAGCTGCTATGCAGGCTTCGCGCGGACGGACATCGGGATGTAATTCCACCGGTATTCCACCGGGATATTCGCTCTGCAGCCTTTCGCGTGATGCGCGTATGATTCCCTCGTCTTCGGCGTGGATGGCTATAATGGACGGTGCATTGAAAAAAAGTGTGTTCAGTGTGTCTTCGTCGTCGACAAGCATATTGCCGGTCGATGAACCCAGAAAGAGTTTTATGCCTGCGACACGGTGATAGTCGGCCTCAAGTATCTCCTGCAGGTTGGAGTTTGTTGCCCCGATGAAAAATCCGTAGTTGGCCTTTGACGTTTCTGCTGCATGATTGATTTTCCATTCGATATCGGCCATTGTGACGGTGGCGGGCTTCGTGTTCGGCATATCAATGACTGATGTAACACCGCCGGCCACTGCTGCTGCCGATTCTGATGCCATATCTGCCTTCTCTGTGAGTCCCGGATCCCGGAAATGCACATGAGTGTCTATCACTCCCGGAATCAGAAGGCATCCTTCGCAGTCTATCACTTCATCGGCAGACTGATTGCTGTCTCCTTCACCCACGGAGGCAATCAAAGACCCGTCGGTGAGTACCCATCCAAACCGGGTCGTTCCGTCGCTGACTATCTTTGCGTTTTTGAATAGCTTTGTACTCATTTTTCGCTGAAGTCAGGATATTTGGTGAACATACTGTCCCATTTGAGTCTCAACACGCCGAAGAAGCCTTCGCTGAATATCCCGGAACTCATCTTGGAGACACCGAGCACACGATTGACAAAGATAATGGGAACCTCCACAATCCGGAAGCCGTATTTGTAGGAGAGATATTTCATCTCTATCTGGAATGCATATCCTTTGAATCGGATCTTATCGAGCGGCAGTGCTGCCAGTACTTTACGGCGGTAGCATACGAATCCGGCGGTAGAGTCGTTGACAGGCATTCCGGTCACGATGCGGACATATCTCGATGCAAAATAGGACATCATCACACGTCCCATGGGCCAGTTGACCACGTTGACCCCTGTGAGATAACGCGAGCCTATGGCCACTGACGCACCATTTTCACAAGCTTCGACAAGACGAGGCAGATCCGATGGATTGTGAGAGAAGTCAGCATCCATCTCGCAGATGTATTCGTATCCGTGATTAAGCGCCCACTTGAAACCGGCTATATATGCTGTGCCGAGTCCGAGTTTGCCTTTTCTTTCGAGCAGGTGCAGATGTCCTTCTGATCCGGGTATCATGTCTTTCACGATATCCGCGGTGCCGTCCGGAGAATTGTCGTCAATTATGAGTATGTCAAAGCGCCGGGGCAGTGCATAAACCGCCTCTATTATGGCTTTGACATTTTCTTTCTCGTTATATGTAGGAATAATAACAAGACACTCGGCGCCACGGTCAGTGGAGGATTGATTAACCATCGTTATCTCATTAGATGTTCGAACTGCAAATTTACACATTTAATCTTGCTCTGCAAAAAATAAATAACTTCACTTTTTCGCCTCGATTTTGTATGTCCAAAAGTTGCAATTATGTAACTTTTAATGTTACCTTTGCGGTAAATCCTGTTACCATGAAAAAAGAAAACTATACGATCGGTCTCGTGATGAAATCACTCCGAGCCGATTTCTTCAAGGAAATGCAGCGTGGAGCCGAGGAATATGTCAAGGCGGAAAAATGCTGCGAACTGATCTCTTTGGGGACTGATACCCAGACCGAGATAGACCGCCAGATCGAACTTGTGGATGAACTGACTGCCCGGAATGTGGATGCGATAGTCGTTGTCCCGATTGATTCCAAGGCTCTTGTCGCACCTGTGGCACGTGCCGTCAGGGCAGGTGTCAAGGTTGTCAATATCGATATTAAACTTGACGATGAACTTCTGGAAAAAGAGGGCGTGAAGGTCGATTTTGTCGGACCCGACAATTTTGCCGCTTCATACGCTGTCGGCTTGCAACTGGCGAAAACACTGCCTGAAGGGACACCCGTGGCCGTGATCGAGGGGTTGCCTGTGGCAGACAACGCACAGCAGCGCAAGGCCGGATTTGACAAGGCGATCGCCGAGCATTCGCTCAATTGTGTGGCGAGCATCCCGGCCAACTGGGAGATCTCGACAGCTGAGACCGTGTTCAGGCAGATGCTTGTCTCACATCCTGAGATAAAGGCGGTCTTCTCCTGCAATGATGCCATGGCTCTTGGAGCCATAAGCGTCATGAAGGCAGAAGGGAAAAAACCGGGAGAGATAAAGATTGTCGGGTTTGACAATGATGCCGTGATGCGTCCTCTCATTGACGGTGGATGGCTGTTTGCCACGGTCGATGCATTTGGTTCTCAGATGGCGGTTCAGGGTATTCGTCATGCGCTCACTCTTCTTGACGAGGATAAGTGTTCTATCGGCGACAAGGCCACGCCTTTCGAGATTGTGTCATAACCGCTTCATAAAAAACAACGGCCCGTCATCACGACGGGCCGTTGTTTTTTAACCTTAAATCTAATACCATGAAAACACAGTGCAAATAATAGTAACTTGTCTTAATAATGCCTGCGAACCGTTAATTGTTCAAGGAAATATTCGATTTAACAATAGTTAACAGGTTAAAACGAAAAAATATAGTAATTTAGCGTCATTAAAAAGGATAAGAGTAAAAAATGAATGCAAAAATATTAGTCATAGATGATGAGGAATCAATCTGCGAGATTGTCCGCTACAACCTGAAGAGAGAGGGTCATGAGGTCGATACGGCGTATAGTGCCGAGGAGGCGCTCAAGATGGATCTCAAGAAATATGATCTCTTCATTGTGGATATAATGATGGAGGCAATGAGTGGTTTTGATTTTGCCAAATGCCTGCGTAGCGGTGAAGGGACACAGGATGTTCCCATTATATTCTGTTCGGCACTCAATGGCGAGGATGACACCGTGATGGGTCTTAATATAGGGGCTGATGACTATGTGACAAAGCCATTCAAGATGAGTGAGCTTATAGCGAGGGTCAACGCTGTGTTGCGTCGCACCGAACTTGCCCGCAAGGCTGCTGCCGCGTCAGCTGTCCAGCAGCCGGTACAGTCTGATCATCTCGAGGAGACCATTGTCTATCAAGGGCTCTCTCTTGATCCCAATAGTAAGGAATGCTATGTCGATGGACAGTTTGTGTCACTCACCAAGACCGAATTTGAACTGCTTGAATTCTTCCTTACCCACCGTAACCGTATATATTCACGCGAAGAAATCATCCGTCGGGTGTGGGCCGGAGACGTGATAGTCACAACCCGGACGATTGACACCAACATCACCCGTCTGCGCAAGAAGATAGGAGTCTATGGCAATAATATAGAGACCCGTCTGGGCTTTGGCTATGGGTTCAAGGAGAAGGCTTAATTTCCATTGGCGCCTGTTTCTGCCGATAGCCCTGTGTCTATGCATGGTTTTCGGTTTCATTATATGGTACCAGTATAAGCGCGAGGCTGAATATCGTGCCGAATTGCTCACGCAGCAACTTGACCTTATCAACCGCCGAGTGCTCCGCGCATATCACGAGGATCAGGCTCTCCGCTCGTTCAACGCATTTATAGCAAGTTACTATCAGGGGTCGAGATTTGACGGTGTGAGAATCTCGGTCTATGGTGTGAAGGACGGTATGATACGCTATTCTCTCGGTATGCCCATACCGTTTGAAGAGGATGCGCTTCAACTCGTGAAATCTGTCGATGTGGCCAGCAATCCTCGGAAAATCGTGCGCGATCCCGAGGGTGCGATGTTCCTTCTCAGCTCGATGGTCAGTGACGACGGAAAGATAAAGGTGATCACCGCCATGCCGTTCAGCAATGATGTCGATGATGCCATAGAGGTCGATGCTACCGTATGGCTCGTCATATTGATTTGTATGATCACGACACTGCTCGTCACATACTATTTCACGCGTATGCTAACAAGAAGTGTCACCCTCCTCAAGGATTTCGCATACCGGGCAGCGACCGGAGGACGTTTCACCGGCCTGGATCGGTTCCCGCGCAATGAGCTTGGTGACATATCGAGAGAGATAGTCAATCTGTACCGCGAGCGCGAGAGGGCTATCGAACTGATCAAGAAGGAGCGTAAGGTCACCATCCACGCTATCGAGGAGAAAGCGCGCGTGACGCGGCAGATGACTAACAACATAAATCATGAGATAAAGACGCCGGTAGGTATCATCAGAGGATACCTTGAGTCTATTCTCGGTGATCCGGACATGGATGCCGAGACCCGTACCCGTTTCCTCGAGCGGATGCTGAGCAACGTGGAGCGTCTCTCCAATCTACTCAATGATGTGTCGACGATGACACGTCTGGAGAACGGCTCCGATAAGATCGCAGTAAACAGGGTGGATATGTATGACCTTGTGTACCAGATTGAATATGATCTGCCGGCAAACAATATCGCAGGATCGATGGAGTTCACGTTCGATATACCGATGGAATGTTATGTGACCGGTAACTACGGACTGCTTCATGGCATGATATGTGGTTTGATAAAGAATTCAGCCATGTATTCCGGTGGAACAAAGATCGGTCTGAGACTAATATCGGAAAGCGAGAGATTTTATGTTTTCGCTTTCTATGACAACGGATGCGGTGTGGCTGAAGAGCATATTCCACATCTGTTCGAGCGTTTCTATCGTGTCGATACAGGACGGTCGCGCAAACAGGGCGGAACCGGACTCGGACTGCCGATAGTCAGAGGTACAGTCATGACGCTCGGAGGTACGATCTCGGTTCACAACCGCTCTACGGGAGGGCTTGAATTCATTTTCTCTCTGCCGAAATGGCAAGGCGGAGATGAATAACCTCAGTATGCCGTAAACCTTTAGCCCCCTTTCAGGTGTTTTGTAAATGATACGATTGCTTTTCTCACGTATGCAACGATATTTATGAACAGTATAAAAGTAAAAATAATCAATGATTCGGGCTATGATCTGCCCGCTTATGAGACACCCTCGGCTGCCGGTATGGATATACGTGCGAGGCTTGATGCGCCGGTGGTGCTGAAACCCCTTCAACGTGCACTGATACCTACCGGGCTTCGCCTGCAGTTGCCGAGAGGCTACGAGTGTCAGATCCGTCCGCGCTCAGGACTGGCTTTGAAGCATGGCATATCGCTGGTCAATACTCCGGGAACTGTCGATGCCGACTACCGAGGAGAGATAGGTGTGATAATCATCAATCTGTCCGATGAACCGTTTACGGTAAATCCCGGTGAACGTATCGCACAGATGGTCATCAAGGAGTATGTCCATGTCGAGTGGGAGGCGGTCAAGCGTCTTGACGAGACTGTCAGAGGTGACGGTGCTTTCGGCCATACCGGAGTGGACTGATCGTCAGCTTCCTCCTTCATGCCAGCACTATTTATTAACAAAACGAATTCTGAACCGGAATGAAGAGACTCCCCATATTCATGACAGTTGCCGCGCTGGTTGTGACATTGTTTGTCACAGCCAAGACCCGCAGTACGACGTCGGCAGACGAGGATTCGGCAAAAGCTGACTATTTTTTTCTTGAGGCCCTTCGCGAGAAATCGCAGGACAATCCCGATGCGGCATTCGAGCTGTTGCGCCGCGCACATGAGCTTAATCCATCCGATCTCGAGACCGGCATGGAACTGTCGTCCTACCTTCTGTCCATAGCCCAGAGTGATACGGCCAATGTCATGAAGGCGCTCAGCCTTATGAAGGCCTATTGGGAGGCAAATCCTGAAGACTATTATGCAGGAGTGCGCTATGGCCTTCTCAATGACAATCTCGGACGGAGAAAAGAGGGCCTGCGTGTATGGAATACAATCCATGGCATCCATTCCGATAAGATAGAGCTGTCGTATCGTCTGGCCGATGTGCTGGCTCAGGGTGGCAACGCGGTGGAAAGGGATCGTGCCATAGCTTTATATGATTCAATAGAACTTCTGGAAGGTCCGAACATACCTCTGTCCGGAAAAAAAATTCAGATATATCTGATAGAGAATGATACTCTTTCAGTGATTTCGGAGGCTGACCGTCTGCGTCAGGCATCCCCGTCGAGTGTGGACTTCCAGGTGTTTTCGGGCGATGTGTATTCCATGATGGGTCGCAAGGATGAGGCTCTCTCATTTTTCAACCGTGCGATCGAGCTTGATCCGTCAAGCGGATATGCCAGATACGCCAAGGCCCAGTATTTCAAAGAGACCGGTGACTCGGCCGGATTTGACAGGGAGGTTTTTGTTGCCCTGAAACAGAATAGCCTTGATGTCGACACAAAACTTATGCTGCTGAGGAGTTATATAACGGAGATGATCTCAGATTCCGTCCAGCAGCCACGTATCCGCGAGCTTTTCGATACGCTTCTCGTGGTGCATCCGCTCGAACATGACATACATGACCTATATTCACGTTTCCTAATCACGGTGCGGGACTATAAAGGAGCGGCGGAACAGACAGAACAGACCCTCGGACTTGATCCGGCGGATCCGGAGGGGTGGGAGATGCTCACATCACTGTATCTCCAGACGGAAGAGTACGACAAGGCCCGTGACGCTATCGAACGATCGCTGCATTATTATCCGGACAATGCCCGGCAGCATCTGATGCTCGGATCCATATATAATCAGGATGGTGATCATGCCAAGGCGATAGAGCAATATAAGGAGTCACTCTCGCTTACCCCGGAGAATGATGTTGAGACCCTGTCGCGTATATATGGCTCATGGGGGGATGCTCTGTACTCCATGGAGCAGCCTGACAGTGCGTTTGTATATTACAAAAAGGCTATACTTTACGACCCAACGAATTATCTGGCCATGAATAATTCGGCATATTTTATGGCTTGTGAGGGTGGAGATCTTGATGAGGCTCTGCGTCTCATTGAGAAAGTGATCGCAGTGGAGCCGGAGCAGACCACGTCCCTTGATACATACGCATGGGTGCTTTTCAAGCGCAAGGACTACGAAAAAGCCCGTGAGGTGATAGACAAGGTGCTCGCCTTGGATGAGGAGCAATCATCCGATGTACTGGATCATGCCGGCGACATATACTTCATGGACGGAGAACCACGTAAAGCCGTGGAATTCTGGAAGAAGGCTCTGGCGCTTGACCCGGAAAATGAAAAAATCATGAGAAAGATACGTGAGAAATGCATTGTGAAAGACTGAAGATGAAAAGACTTGTATATATGCTTCTTGTCGTGGCATCCTGTCTGGCGGTATATTCATGTTCGTCATCCAGAAGTGCGGGAAAGACATCGTATCAGAACGTACAAACCGGAGATCTGTATGATCTTGCCACGGCTCTTGCGGATGCCGGCGATTGGCAGGTCATGAAGATTCCGGTAAATATGATATTGAAAAAGCCGATGTCGGCCAAGATAGGTGGAACCATGACGCTTGTGCGCGGCTCTGAAGTGCGTCTGTCTCTGAGGTTTCTCGGAATGGAAGTTGCGGCGGCAAGTATAACCGGCGATTCTCTGAGAGCTTATCTGAAGGTTCAGAAGGTTTATTTTGCAGAAAGCCTTGATAAGGTATTGGGGGGATTTCCCGCTACAATAGATAATCTGCAGAGTCTTCTTTTGGCTCGTATATTCGAGCTTGGCAAGATATCTCCTGATCTCCGTGGATGTTCGATTTCCTTGGAGGATGGTGACAGGAATTATGTTGTCACGCCTCCACTCGTAACTTCAGGAGCCGGTTATAGATTCACTGCCGAGGTGGCTGACAATCATCTGTCATCCCTTGAGATATTTTCATCAAGAAAACATAAGGCGGGAGTTACGTATGACTATCCACGCAATCAGGAGGACGGAATCCCTGATAAGGTTGCAATCTCCGGTAGTTTGAGTGGAAAGTCGCTTGAGGCTGAGATAGATTATTCAGTGTCCGGCATAGACCGTTCGGCTTCTGCCCCGAAAACATTCGAGATTCCGCGTGGATATAGTAAAGTATCATCATCCGCATTGCTGAAGTTGCTTGACTCGTTGAAATAGTGGCACCCATAACTTCCGACATAGCCCGTAAGATCCGTTGCCTCGTGCTTTTTGTGGTGGCGATGTTGCTCGTATGCCCGTCTGTCGAGGCTCAGAAGAAGCGGAAACAGACGCAGAAGCAACAGCCAAAAGTGACACGTTCGGTCGAAACGGTCAAGAAGGAACAGAATGTCGCCCAGCGGAAGATCTCGGAGACATCGAGCCGTATCGGGACTACCGGTGCGGAGCTGAAGAAGCAACTCAACAGATTGAATACGCTCAATGCGGACATCGAGACTTCCAATGCCGATATAACCCGTATACGTACACATATTGACTCGATAGGTTCGCGTATTAACGCCACATCCGATTCCATAGCCGTGCTTGAGCGTCAGCTTGTGTCACTCCGGGCTGCCTACGTGGATGCGTTGCGCCGGCTTCAGCCAACGGCAGGTCATCTCAATACGATCTCGTTCATATTTTCGGCAAGAAGCTTTTCCGAGGCGTGGGCGAGGGTGCGCTATCTGCGCCGCTTTTCAAGATGGAGAGAGGACAAGGCCCGGGATATAGATGACGCGATTGATCGCATAGCTGAGCGCAGGCAGCATCTCACAGGTCTGCGCCATGCTCAGGACAAGGCTTTCAGGGAAGCCGAGAATGTGAGACAGAAGCTCGCGCGCCAGCAGCAGGAGTCCCGTCAGATAGTGACATCCCTCAGATCAAAGGATAAGGAGCTGAGGGCTGAACTTGCCGCGCAGAAACAGAAGGCTGCTGCTCTTGACCGGGAACTCGACCGCCTCATAGCTGCCGAGCAGGAACGTATGGCCAAAGAGGAGGCTGCACGCAAGAAAAAGGAGCAGGACGCCAAACGTAAGGGAATGTCAGGATCCACTACATCCGGAAAGACTGAAAAGCCTTCGACCGGCAGCACGGCATCGCCCCGGGCTGAGGAGCGGGTGGCGGTCAACAATGATGCATCGAAACTGTCAGGCTCGTTTGCTGCCAACAAAGGTAAACTCCTTTTCCCCGTGGCGGGAAGTTATAAGATAATCCGGCGATTCGGCCGTCAGCCGCATCCTACGCTTAAACACGTGATGACTGACAATGCCGGTATTGACATAGAGACTTCCGGAGGCACTGCGGTAAGGTCGGTCTATGGTGGAACTGTCTCGGCAATTTTCAAACAGGACGGGTTTAATTCCATTGTGATGTTGCGTCATGGATCATACCTCACTGTCTATGCCGGATTGGGTGCGGTCAGTGTCCGCAAAGGTGATACGGTAAAAGCAGGTCAGAATCTCGGTACGCTTTTCGCCGATTCCTCCAACGATGGAAAAGGTACATTGCATTTTGAAATCCGCGATGAACGTCGCAAACTTAATCCTCTTCTCTGGGTCAAGTAAACAAATAGTCCACCGGACGAGTTTGTTTTATATATTAATATATGTATGAAGACATTTGAAGAACTCGGGGTGAACGCCCCACTGCGTAAGGCGATAGAAGAACTGGGCTTTGAGACTCCCATGCCCATCCAGGAACGTGTCATCCCAAGATTGCTTGGCGATGCCCACGACATCATCGCACTTGCTCAGACGGGTACCGGAAAGACTGCCGCGTTCGGACTGCCTGTCCTCCAGCGGATCGATCCGGCCATGAAGCGTCCGCAGGCACTTGTGCTCGCCCCGACCAGGGAGCTGTGCCTGCAGATTAGCGGAGATCTCGTGGATTTTTCGATATATGAGCCGGGGGTGAAGGTGATTCCTGTCTACGGGGGATCAAGTATCGAGAGCCAGATACGTGCGCTTAAAGCCGGGGCACAGATCATCGTGGCTACGCCCGGCAGACTCATTGATCTGATCAAGCGCAAGGTTGTGAATCTCGACGAGGTGACAACCGTCGTGCTCGACGAGGCGGATGAGATGCTGAATATGGGATTTCTCGACTCGATTGAGGAGATCCTGTCGCATATTCCGTCCGATAGGAAGATGCTTCTCTTCTCGGCCACGATGCCCGAAGGCATATTGAAGATAGCCAAGCGGTATATGAAGGACTATGAGGAGATCGTGGTCGGTTCGCGCAACGAAGGAGCCGAGAATGTGCGCCACATATATTATATGGTGAACGCCCGCGACAAATATCTTGCATTAAAACGTGTCGTCGACAATTCCCCTAATATATACGCCATAATTTTCTGCCGCACACGCCGGGATACACAGGAAGTGGCCGACAGTCTGATCCGCGACGGATATAATGCCGAGGCTCTTCATGGAGATCTTTCACAGCAGCAGCGCGACATAGTGATGAAAAAGTTCCGCGACCGTGTTGTCCCGTTGCTTGTCGCTACGGATGTGGCAGCTCGCGGGCTTGATGTGAGTGATCTGACCCACGTGATAAATTATGGTCTTCCGGATGATACGGCTGTCTACACCCATCGTTCCGGTCGCACGGGACGTGCAGGAAAGTCGGGTGTCTCCGTGTCTATTATCCATTCGCGTGAAAAGGGCAAGATCCGGGAGATCGAACGTATGATCGGGAAGAGTTTCGAGCGCAAGGAGGTTCCGACGCCGGAACATATAATAGAAAAGCAACTCTACAATCTTGCCGACAGGATAGAGCGGGTCAAGGTGAGTGAGGAGGAGATCGCGCGATATCTTCCCGGAATCTCGAGAAAGCTCGAATGGTTGTCGGAGGAAGACTTGCTGAAACGGGTGATCTCGCTTGAGTTCAATCGTCTGCTCGACTATTATAAGGATGCTCCAAACATAGACTATATAGATGCCAAGCCTGAGAGGAAACGCAAGGGTAAAGGCGGTGACAAGCCCGGACACGAACGTCCTAAAAATGACGCTGAAAAAGACCGTCGCACAGCCTCCAAAGGCATGGAGCGGATATATGTCAATGTGGGCAAGCGGGATGGATTCTTCGCGGGGAATCTCATAGATATGCTGAACAGTCTCGTCCAGGGCAAGCGCGTGGATGTAGGCCGTATCGATCTGCTTCCGTCCTATTCGCTGTTTGACGTGAAGAAGTCTGATGCCCGCAAGGTAGTCGGAGCGCTTACCGGTGCTGATTTCTATGGCAAACGGATTCACAGTGAGATCGCCGATACCGACCGCGATTATTCCCGGCTTGCTGACAAAAAGAAGAGAAAAAAATAATACGATATGCGACATCTTATTTTATCATTATTCGCACTTTGTGCTATCTCCGCTTCGGCTCTTACCGCCGCCGATGCTTTCACATCTGCCCCCGCATCCGTATTCCCGTTGCTTGACAGGAATACACGTCTTGATATGGTTGACTATTTTGTCAACGGTCTGTCCACGCCGTCGACCAATCTTATGAAAGGATCTTCGTCCATCACCTCGTTGGAGCCGACATCTGTCAAGGTGAAAATGACTGATTCGTCGACGGCTCAGGTCGTGGTGCTTCCGGCAGGGGCAGATTCGATAATTGCGCTTATATCCACGGTAGCCACCCCCGGTTTGGACTCATCCATATCGTTCTACGATTCTGCATGGAAGCAGCTTGATACCGCTGTATATTTCGTGAAACCGGGATGGAAGGACTGGGCTACATCGGGTTCCAATGTGGAGGAAATCATGATGCACACGCCTTTCATGCTTGCATCATACGAATTTGATCCCGCTACAAAGAATCTGACTCTGACCAACAATCTGTCAAAATTTCTCGATCCGGAGATCTATGAGATGATATCCTCATCGCTCAATCCCGTGCTCATCTACGGATGGAACGGAAAAAAATTCACGAAGAAATAATATACGGGAGCATTGCGGATAGTAGTCATCCCTATTTAACTAATATTTGCAGTAGCGAGTGTAAATATTGGTATATTTAACTAAAAATCACATATTGGCGTAATTTTAAATCTTTATTCACAATATTAAGCGATTTTTTAAATAAAAAACTTTTTACATTTCGTGAAAATGCACTACTTTTGGGTCGCTCTAATGGAAGAAGTATGTTCTTTTTATCCCAAGAGCCTCTAATTTAAGATATCAATCATTTATAACACATCGTTTTCTTATTAACTAAAATCATGAGTAACACTACCGTAAAACCCGCCAATGGTAAGCTTGGCGTACTCGTAGTAGGTCTCGGTGCAGTCACTTCGACTTTCATGACGGGCGTCCTCATGGCTCGCAAGGGTCTTTCAAAGCCCGTTGGTTCCATGACGCAGTACGACAAAATCCGTGTTGGCAAGGGTGCTGACAAGAAATATCTTAAATACAACGAAATCGTTCCCATGGCCGAGCTTGACGACATCGTGTTCGGCGCTTGGGATGTATATCCCGCCAATGCCTACCAGAGCGCAAAATACGCCGAGGTTCTTCAGGACAAGGACATTGAGCCGGTGAAGGACGAGCTCGAGCAGATCGTCCCCATGAAGGCTGCTTTTGACCACAACTACGCAAAGCGTCTCAACGGTGACAACGTAATGGTTGGCAAGACCCGCTGGGAGATGGTAGAGCAGCTCCGCGAGGATATCCGCAACTTCAAGAAAGAGAAGGGTGTCGATCGCGTCGTTGTACTTTGGGCAGCATCCACAGAGGTTTATGTACCGGTAGATCTGAAATATCACGGCACCCTCGCTGACCTTGAGGCTGCCATGAAGGCTGACGACAAGGAACACATCGCACCTTCGATGTGCTACGCTTACGCAGCTCTTACTGAGGGCGCTCCCTTCATCATGGGTGCCCCCAACACTACCGTTGACATCCCCGCCATGTGGGAACTCAGCGAGAAGACAGGTATGCCTATCTCCGGCAAGGACTTCAAGACCGGCCAGACCCTTGTGAAGAGCGGTTTCGCTCCCATCATCGGTACCCGTTGCCTCGGCCTCAATGGTTGGTTCTCGACCAATATCCTCGGCAACCGTGACGGTCTCGTGCTCGACGAACCCGCCAACTTCCGTACCAAGGAGGTTTCCAAGCTTTCCACTCTCGAGTCTATCCTCGTTGCTGAAGAGCAGCCCGATCTCTACGGCGCAAACTGCGGCGGTGCTGAGGAAGGCGGCCATGAAGGCTACTACCACAAGGTACGCATCAACTACTATCCTCCCCGCAACGACAGCAAGGAGGGATGGGACAACATCGACATCTTCGGCTGGATGGGCTATCCCATGCAGATCAAGATCAACTTCCTCTGCCGCGATTCTATCCTGGCCGCCCCCCTGTGCCTCGACCTGGTGCTGCTGAGCGACCTTGCTGCTCGCGCCGGCCGTCATGGCATCCAGCGCTTCCTGAGCTTCTTCCTCAAGAGCCCGATGCATGACTACACCAAGGGTGAGGTTCCTGTCAACCACCTCTTCAAGCAGTACACCATGCTCAAGAACGCCATCCGCGAGATGGGCGGCTATGAGGCTGACGAGGAGATCGATTGATCCCGCCACCTATTATAATATAGTATAAGAATTCACCCTCGTGCGTCAAAAAAGCGCACGAGGGTGAATTTTAATTAAAAATCCATAAAACGCTTGCACACGTCCATTTTTATCCGTAGCTTTGCAGTTACTTAATGTCAGTATGTCGTATTTTCTTTTAAGTATTGTGCATACGCATGAAGTCTAAACAAACAAATAAAAATTTCGTCAGCCTTAAATAATGACCACCGGAAAATACGGCGCAGTCTTGATTTTACTTCTGATTATTTCCTCATATATCTCTGATATACAGGGAATTACCCCCCCAATATCTGTTTGGATGCCGGAGAGGGTAGGTCTCTTACGTGTGTAGGCACGGATACCGTCCACACCCACACCGTCGGTTTTGACCTTGACCGTGCGGCGGTCAATCCCACTTCCGGGCTTCTTGAATTTTCCTCCACACTCGACTCCATCTACAGGAACGACTCCATCAGTTCCATAAAGGTGATCGGTTCGGCCTCGCCGGAAGGCAGGGCTGCCTACAACTATGCCCTTGCGTTTCGTCGCGCCGAGGCTATGGCCCGGTTTCTGAGTGCGGGATCCGGAGTGCCGTTCGATCGTTTCTCCATCGCATCCATCGGGGAGGACTGGAACGGTCTTGCCGAGAGAATGCCGGATGTGCTTGACCGCTCGGATTGCAACAGGATCGCGGGAATCATAGCCACCACGTCTGATGTCGATGCCCGTGAGGCTGCTCTCCGCGCTCTTGATGGCGGACGAGTCTGGTCTGTCCTGTCATCGCGGGTTTTCCCGTTGCTTCGCAGGGCTGTGGTCGAGGTCCCGCTCCGTTCGGGCGGCATATACACATATATGATCGACTCCACCGGTCATTCCGAGGTGGGCGTCGCGCCCTCTGTACCGGTGGAGCCTGTTGTCCCCGTCGTTCCCTCCGAGGTGGAGACGGAGTCTGCCATCCCGGTGGTTGATGACACGCCGTCCGCTCTATGTGCCCGGTCATGGCACCTTTCCACCAATGCTCTCGAATGGGCACTGCTCATATCCAACCTGACCGGCGAGTATGATTTCTCCTGCCGGTGGTCAGCAGCTCTGTCGCTCCACTATTCGGCCATAAACTATGGCTCTGTGAAGCGTAAATTCCGCACATTGATGGTGCGTCCTGAGGTGCGTTACTGGTTTTCCGACGGCCATGAGGGACTGTTTGCCGACCTTCATCTCTCGGTCGCATCCTATAATTTCGCGCTCTCCTCGTGGAAGTATCGTGTGCAGGATGCCGCAGGTCATCATCCCGCTCTCGGTGGTGGCCTTGGCATAGGCTACCGTTGCCCGCTGGGTGGCAGCCGATGGAGTTTTCAGGCTCAGGTGGGTGTAGGTGTATATCACCTTAAATACGACCGGTTTGAAAACCGTCTCGACGGACCGCTCGTCGACACCCGCACCCGTGTATGGGCCGGTATCGACAACGTATCCCTCTCCTTAGTATATAATTTCAAAACTTTCAGCCGATGAAAAGCCACCTCTTTCTATTGTTGATGGCTGCATTGGCCATGATGGCGGCAGTGTCGTCATGCGATGTGCATGAGTTCCCCGCCGTGCAGGAGCCGGAGCCTCCAGCTGTCGAGGAGCCGACCCGTGTGTTCAGGCTCACTCTCCGCCACGAGACCTCGCTCCCCACACTTGGTGAGTATGACTATGAGTCAGGTAGCGTGATCCCCACCCGTACCATCGGCCCGGAGGAGGAAGCCAAACCGCACTGGATAAGATATACTATCAATGCCTACGCGCAGTCGCGTAGTGAATCGCGCAGGGAGTCCGACTCCACCTATGTGTTCACCCGTCCTGTGGCCGACGGTCTCGACACTACCCTTGAATTTGACATCCCCAAGGGCGACTATAACCTTATCGTGTGGACTGACTACGTGGACGATGGATCCACAGCCGATAAGTACTACAAGACTTCTGATTTTGCCGAGCTTATCCTTATGGATCGCAGCAACCACTACGGCTCCAACGATTACCGCGATGCCTTCTATGGCCGTGTGGAGACAACCGTGAGCCGCACGGATGCCGACGGCACCATCAGCACAATAGATATAGGCGAGGCTACGGTGGATCTCGTCCGCCCCATGGCCAAGTTCACGTTTGTCTCCACTGATCTGCAGCGTTTCCTTGAGAACGAGTCGCGCCAGAGATCCTCTGCACCTGCCGAATCGCCGGTGCTCAAGGCTCCTGCGCTCGAAGACTATCGTGTGCGGTTTGTCTACACCCGCTATATGCCCTGCTCCTTCAATCTTTTCACCGGCAAACCTGCCGACTCCTGGACCGGAGTGGAATACTATTCTGTGATCAAGCAGCTTAGCAGCGAGGAGGCACAGATCGGATTTGACTACGTGTTTGTCAATGGTGACACCACCGGAGCCACCGTTGGAATAGAGGTCCTTGACAGTGATGACAATATGCTGGCGCGGATTCCGGCGTTTGATGTGCCGCTCCTCCGCTCCCACCACACCATCGTCAAAGGGGAATTCCTCACCACCAAAACCGGAGGATCCTTAGGCATCAATCCCGACTTCAACGGATCATTCAATATCGAGATAATATAAACATATATAATAAATCAAATTTTCAATAACATGAATCAAAAACCTTTCAATCACATGAAGAAGTTCTTCTTTGCAAGTGCGGCGTTGACAGCGATGCTATTCACGAGCTGTTCGTCCGACGAGCCCATCGGTGGCAACGGCAATGACGGCAACGTCACTTTCTCCGTTCAGCTACCCGGCGAGATCCAGAGCCGTTCCTACGGCGACGGATCCACCGCCACGACCCTCACGTATGCTGTCTACTCTGTAGATGGCGAGACGGTCTCTAACGTGTCGTCCCTCACCTCCGAGAATGAGGTTTCATTCGGTACCGATCTGAGGGCTACCGTCACCCTTAATCTCGTGACCGGCAAGACCTACAAGGTTGTCTTCTGGGCAGATGCCGAGACATCTCCTTATACGTTCAACGCCACAGATGCGACTATCACTGTTGGTACACCTACAAACGCACAGGATGAGAACCGCGACGCGTTCTTCGCCTGCACGGAGGAGTTCACCGTCAACGGTGCGATCAACCAGAACGTTGCGCTGACCCGTCCGTTCGCCCAGATCAATGTTGGCACGAGCGACATGGCCGAATTCAAGGCTGCCGGCGGCAGCATCTCGAAGTCCGGTCTCAAGGTCAAGAGTCACAACACACTGAACCTCCTCACCGGAGAGGTTGGCGAGAATACGGTGGATTTTACGTTCGAAAATGCCGAGTTCCCCGGCGAGGGCGAGAACTTCCCGGTGTCTGTCACAGGTAAGACCTTCACCTACCTCACCATGAACTATATCCTCGTGGGCGACGACAAGGAGACAGTGGATGTCACCT
This sequence comes from uncultured Staphylococcus sp., assembly GCA_964552825.1. Classification (GTDB taxonomy): domain Bacteria; phylum Bacteroidota; class Bacteroidia; order Bacteroidales; family Muribaculaceae; genus Duncaniella. The sequence goes on from CAZKIE010000029.1 coordinate 28,022, forward strand.
GGACAAGCGACAACACCAATGCATCTGAGGTTACATTCTATGCCGTACCCGTGCAGCGCAACTATCAGACCAACATCTACGGCGCGCTTCTCACGAATCCCGCCGTGTTCAACGTAGAGATCAAGCCCGGCATGGCCGATCCCGCCAACACGGCCGAGTATGACGATGAGGGTTACCGCATTGCCACGGATAAAGACAATGCCAACGAGCTTCTTTCAGCCGGCGAGCCAGCAGTCGTGCTTGATGGCAAGGTTCTCACCGCTACTTCCACTCCTGCAGCCATCCGCTCCCGCTCAGGTGAGAGCGTTGTTGAGTTCCTTCTCAACAAGACCGTGGCACACCAGAAGCTGAAAATCACAGGTGAAGCCACGGCCGGTATCAAGATTTCTTATCTTGAAACAACCGACGCTACTCCTGTCGAGAGTCCCAAGTTCACACTTGTTGTGACAAAGTCTCTGCCTTCTGTCGAGCTTGATCTCGCGGGTGCCGACGTCACCATCAACGGCCGTCAGGACGAGGACGGCAACAAGGCCAATATCGAGAATATCACATTCACCAACGCCGCTTCGGCAACTGTAACCGGTGAAGTTGTGGTTGATAATGTGACTAAGGACGAGAATTTCGAAGGTGAAGTTGAGTTTACCGGAGAGGTTGAAATCTCAGTATCTTCTTCTGCTGATTTCATCAGTGCCATCACTTCCGAAGGTGTTAGCGTGGTAAATGTCGCAGAGAATCTTGACCTGACTGAAGCCACACTTGAAGATCTGGCTATTGTAGGTGTTAAGACTATAAATATTCCCGAGAATGTGACAATTCAGCTCGGACACCAGGTTTACTTCACTGTTAATGATGATCTCACTGTCTCAGGAAAAGGTACAATTTCAAATGAGGGAGAAGAGTTGACTTCGTTCCTTGCTGATGGTAAAGTGTTGTTCTATGTTTACAAGGGCGACTTCCTCGCCGAGGATGTGACATTGGTTAATGATTGGAATTATCATTATAATGGTCCTACATTGAATTCATCATGTCTCATATATCGTAGCGAAGCAAATATAACTCTTAATAGAGTTAAGGCGACTTCCGGCGAATTTGTAATGTGCGGATATGACAGACCTACATCTCAGGCTACTGTAAATCTGACTGATTGCTATATGGAGAGTAATTCCAGCTATTCGTGGAACGGATCAAGTTGGTCTTATGCAGTGAGAATCTGTGGTAAGAAGAGTTTAGTCAAGAACTGCACTATTATTGGTGTACAGGGAGGCCTTTCTCCGGAGCATGGTGTGGAAATGACCATAGACGGCGGTGATTATTCTACTCACTATCTGGATGTAGAAAAGAAGACCGGCAATCCGTATAGTGCGCTATATGTCACTAATGAGGCTAAAGTTACAATCCTTGATGGAAAATTCTGGTCACCTGTTGCTGGCATACCTGCAGCAGAGGGTTCGCTATGTGTACGTTCCGGTGACAATGATGTGAATTTCCCTGATGGAACTATCTATCTTAAAGGTGGAAAATACAACGGAAAGGCATTCAGCCATGTATCAAATAATGTCTATTCACCTGTTGAGGGTTATCAGTACGTGAAGAATGTGGATGCGGACAGTACCCTCTACACTTGGAAAGTCGTTAAGATCTCTGAGTAATATTATATAATCAAAGGATTTTCGCGCCAACCGCGCAGGTTCGCGCAATCCCGGCTTCGGAGAAGCGGAGTGGTCCCACCACCCCACTTCTCCGAAGTTGCATTTTTTGATAAGCCGCAACTTTGCGGGTATATATATTGTTATTGTAATATATTTGCAGTATATTTGCAGTATAAATAATCATAATTATGGATATAGCATTAACAAAGAGAAATCAGAGTTTCCGCCTGTCAATTGATTTGATTGATAGATTGAAACTTATGGCGAAAAGGCAGAACAGAAGTCTGAATAATTTTGTGGAAACATTATTGTTGGATGCTGCCTATCATGAGCCAAACGCTGAGACGATTGCTGCGATGAAGGAAGCACAGAGCGGTGCATTGCGGGATGTGCCGGAAATAGACACGTCTTCAGTCGAGGCGATGGTTAAGTCAATGGGATTATGAAGAAACTTAAACCGTCCACTCAATATAAGAAAGACGTTAAGCGTATTCTTAACAATCCTCGTAAACTGAAAGCGCTTCAGGAGATTTTAGATAAACTCAAAAACGAAATACCCATTCCGGCAAAGAATAAACCCCATATACTGACGGGCAACTATTCCGGATATATGGAATGCCATATTGAGAGCGATTTCCTGCTTATATGGTTTGATCCCGATACGGATCAGATATACCTCATCCGCCTCGGCTCACACTCTGATTTATTCGGATAGTGAACAGGATAACTTTGCCGTTATAGGGAAATTTTGTAATTTTGTGGTTGTATGAAAGAATTTATGAACTGGTGCAGGCGATACCTGTCATTCACATTGCTTGCAGCGATAGTGGTAGGTGCGTTGGTGCTGTTTTTCAATGAGAATTCCCTGTTGCGTTCCATCGAGCAGGAGCAGCGCATAGGCGAACTTGAAGCAAAGATCAGCGACGCCACCGACACCCTCGTCTACTACCGCGACCTCAACCGCTCGCTCAACACCGACCGCGAGACAATGGAGCGTATAGTCAGGGAGCAGCATCATATGCAGCACCCCGATGAAGACGTGTATATATTTGAATAGAAATGAAAAAGACTGAGATAGGATTCTGGCTCACCAACATAGGTCTGCTTCTGATTATGGCTGCCGCCGCTCTCCCGCTGCTGCGGCTGTGCACCGGACAGTTCGGTTATATCTACGCTGCCGGAGCCGCGATGCTTCTTGTCGGGCGATTCCTGACACTCCCGGCCAAGACCGAGGCTCTGCGTATCCGCAGGCTCGGACGTATGGAGATATGGGCCGCGCTGGTCTTCGTGGCCGGAGCAGTTTTCATATTCCTGCCGCAGGGCAAAGGCAACGACTGGCTCGCCTTCACCTTAGCCGGCGGAGTCCTTACGCTCTACACCTCTATCATGATCCCGCGCGAGCGAAAGAAGGCTATGGCGAAGAAAAAAGAGTATTAATAGTGAAAAATTGCTAACTTTTCAGAAAGTTCGGGAGTTAATTGCTACTTTTGCACGTTAATTGACTCAAAGTGTCCTTTTATCTGACAATAGACCAAGGCAACTCGGAGGCGAAGATCGCTCTCTGGGAGGGAAAAGAGCTTGTGGACTTCAGGATGGAGCCCTCGCTGACCCCCGCGAAAGTGGCTGATTTTGCGGGTGATCGGGCGATAGAGGGTGCCATCTACTGTTCCGTTACCCGGGAGGATGTGGAGATCATGCGTCATCTGCGCCACAATTCCCGCCGAGCCATGCGTCTGACCCCCGATACCCCGACCCCGATCCGTCTGGCCTATCGCACCCCGTCGACGCTCGGAGCAGACCGTGTGGCCGCCGCAGTGGGGGCGTGGAGCGACTTCAAGGGGAAGCCTATACTCGTGGTCGATGCCGGTACGGCAGTGACCTGCGACTATGTGGGACCCGAGGGTGTCTATTACGGTGGGAACATCGCGCCGGGCATCTCCATGGGGCTGCGCGCTCTGCATGAGTTCACCTCCCGCCTGCCACTCGTCCCGTTTCCCGAGGATATGCCGCGGTTGTGTCGGGTGATGATGGGGCGGGACACCCGTGAGGCCATAGCTCTCGGTGTGGTCCACTCGGTACTCGCCCAGATCGACTACTACCGCAAGCGGCTTCCTGAAGGCACGGTGACTGTGCTCGGAGGCGGATGCGGCCATCATCTCGCCTCGGTGTGCGACTTTGAGGCCCATGTCGACGAGCATCTCGTCAGCAAGGGACTAAACAGAATACTTCTTTACAACTCTGCACTCCCTACGGGACGGCAGATCAAACTTGACAATAAATGAATCAACTACGACACCTACTGTTCGTGATAGCTTTTGCAGCTGCGGCCATCCTTCCGACCTCAGCCCAGACCACAAGTCCCTACTCCATGTATGGCTACGGCCTCTTGCGTGACAACGCCACATCGGAGCAGCGCCAGATGGGCGGGACAGGATATGCCATGCGCTCGGGCCGGCAGATCAACGCCATGAACCCGGCATCTTACGCCGCTGCCGACTCCATGACATTCCTCTTCGATATCGGTGCCGATCTGTCGCGTCTGAGGCGCGAGGATTCCACCGGCAAGGACAGCGACTGGGGAGGCGGTCTCGACTATATCACCATGCAGTTCCCCGTGGCCAGAAATATAGGCGTGAGCGTGGGCCTTGTCCCGTATTCGTCAGTGGGCTATGCGTTCGGATCTGACATTGACAACGGAACCACCACCCACCAGGGACTCGGAGGCATCAACCAGCTTTATGTCGGAGCGGGCTATGCGCCCATCAGGGATCTGTCTGTAGGTTTCAACGTGTCGTATCTATTCGGTACACTTGCTAACGATGTCTATGCCACTGCTTCGGATGGCACCTCGGCTGTGTTTGAGCAGATGATGGAGATCAAGGACTATCACTTCCGTTTCGGAGCGCAGTACACCGCCCGGTTATCGCGCCGCAATTCCGTGACACTTGGTGTGTCATACGAACCCGGCAAAACACTGCTCGGCAATACCTACGTGCTCAAGTATCAGGCGAGCGGCACAACCGTCGACACTATCGCACCTGGAGTGATCAACCTGAAGGACCGCTTCGCGCTTGCGTCGTCCTATGGTGCAGGTCTCGCATGGGATTGGAACCGTCAGGCTCACGTAGAGGTCGACTTCACATATCAGCCGTGGGGAAAGGTGAAATATGCACAGCTTGAAAACTTCACCCGCACCAAGCTGACCGACCGCTGGAAAGTGGCTTTCGGTGCGAGCTATCAGCCTGATCCGCGTGGAGGATTCCTGAAACGTACCACCTATCGTGCGGGTGCGTTCTACAACCGTGACTATATAATGGTTGACAACAACCATGTGCGCGACTACGGACTGTCCTGCGGTTTCGGAATACCTACCCCCTCGTCAAAGACGGTGGTCAACTTAGGTTTTGAATATCACAACCGCTGCGCCACCCCGCAGAAGCTTCTGAAAGAGGAATACTTCAACATCACACTCGGCATCAACTTCAATCAGGTGTGGTTCTACCGCAACAAGCTCAGATGATGAAGCGTGGTTCAGGCTCACGTATGCGCCTGTTGCCGGCTCTGGCAGCGGTATCGCTCTCGGTGATGGGACTGGTTGTGGGATCGTGTAAGGAGGACAATCCTATCGCTATGGCCAATGTCGATCCCGAACAGGCTCCTACCATGCTGACCAGAGATGTGGAGACCCTTATCTCCGATTCCGGCGTGGTGAGATACCGCATAAAGACCCCCGTGTGGTATGTCTATGATGAGGTCGAGGAGCCTTACTGGCGGTTCCCGCAGGGTCTGAATCTTGATAAGTTCGACAATTTCTTCCGCCGTGAGGCTGAGGTGACGGCCGACTCTGCCACATATCTAAAAAACAAGCAGCTCTGGAGACTTGACGGCAATGTCAACATATCCAATGTGATGAATGAGAAGTTTCTCACCCAGCAGTTGTTCTGGGATCAGAGACAGCGCAAGCTGTATTCCGACTCATTCATCCACATCGAGACTGCCGACAAGGTGCTCGAAGGTTACGGGTTTGACTCCAACGAACAGCTCACACGCTACTCGATCCGGAAGGTGGCCGGAATTTTCCCGGCAAACTCCCTCAGACGTAAAGACTCCATCCGATAATATCTGAAACATGACATTCTGGATTCTCATAACTCTCGTTTCCCTTATCCTCTCCGGATTCTTTTCGGGGGTAGAAATCGCGTTCATAACGGCCGACCGTGTCCGTATCGGACTTGATACGAGCCGTGGCGGAATGCTCAATAATATAATCGGCCGCTATTACACCCATCAGGAGTTTTTCATTTCCACGATTCTTGTGGGCAACAACATCATGCTTGTCGTCTATGGTATGGGGGCTGCCGCGCTGCTCGAACCATGGATCGCAACCCATGTGTCGTCCAATCAGGGTGTGATCCTGCTGCTTCAGACACTCATATCTACATTGGTGATCCTCTTCACCGGTGAGTTTATCCCGAAATCGATATTTCGCATCAATCCCAACACTTCATTGAAGGTGTTTGCGGTTCCCATATATTTTTTCTACATCATTCTCTATCCGATAGCTGCTTTCACGTCATGGCTGTCACGGGTGCTCATGAGAATGGCGGGAATAAAGGCTGAGGAAGCCCGGCTCGGTGTGCTCTCCATGAGCGAGCTCAACGATTATCTCGAGACAAAGATCGATGATCTCGACAATCCGCAGGAGACGGAGGTGGAGGATGAAGTGAAGATATTCCATAATGCACTTGACTTCTCATCCACACAGTTGCGCGACTGTATGGCTCCACGCAACGAGCTTGTAGCGGTGGATCTCGACTCGACCACCCGCGAGGAACTGTCCGAACTGTTCACATCCTCAGGCAGAAGCAAGATTCTCGTCTATCGGGAGGATATAGACAATGTGGTGGGTTACGTGCATATCTCAGAGCTATTCGACCCGGAAAGTGACTGGAAACAGCATATAAAGGATGTCCTCTATGCCCCGGAGACACTTCTGGCCAACACTATGATGAAAAGGCTCCTGAGTCAGAAGAAGTCGATGGCTGTGGTGGTGGATGAATTCGGCGGAACGGCCGGACTTGTCACCCTTGAGGATCTTGTTGAGGAGATATTCGGAGACATCCAGGATGAGCATGACAACAATGGTCTGACTGCAAACATGATCTCACCGGGTGTCTATGAGATGTCGGGACGTATAGAGGTGCGCACGCTTCGCGACGAGTTCCGTCTCGATATTCCGGAAGATGACGAGTATCAGACCCTCGCCGGCTATCTGATGCACGAGACCGGTACTCTCCCGGCCAAGGGAGAGACAATAGTCATCGACAATCTTGCGTTCACGATTCTCGAACGCTCTGCCACCCGCCTCGATCTGATCAGGGTCGAGGAACATCCGTCGGTTGAGGAATGAGAAAAGAAATATGTATAAAAAACAATCGGCTGTCTCACGACAGCCGATTGTTTTTTAACCTTAAATCTAATACCATGAAAACACAGTGCAAATAGTAGTAACTA
>CAZKIE010000030.1:0-34265 GCA_964552825.1 uncultured Staphylococcus sp.
TTTATACAGAAAGCCATATCTGGTAATAGTAAAGTCTGATTTTTCAGATATTTGTGTACCACTTCAAAGGATTTGTAATCTCTACAGCAGAAATATATATTTCTATGACTCGCAATCTTATGAAGATAGTCCTTTTCTAACATAGAATTTTTGAAATAAACTGTTTGTGGGAGAACAATAATCCTGTTATTCGGATATCTGTCAACGATTTTAGATAGAAAATGCGTATGGTTAAGATAATAGTCCCCGATGTTTCCACCTCCTTGAATCAGTATTGAAACATCATCGGGAAGTTGTGGAAATTCGCATGATTTATCGGAACATATATACAATATCTCCCTCGACAGTTCCTTTAATAAGGATAATTCACCATGCCAAATGAGGACATCTCCGATATTTTTATAGTAAGGAGCATCGAATAGTGCACATCGATATCCTACAAGCGAACCTAATTCAGAAACAATAATGCTTTTAAGATTGCTGATTGAATTATATTCCATTCTTTTTATAAAAAAGCTTAATTCTATATATTATTTTGGCCGGGATTAATTTCATTACACACCTAATCATATTATCTTTATAGGCTTGAAATGCCACACCTGCCTTCGAGTATGACAAAGAGTTGTTATTATACAGTTTCTGAGAAACTAAATTTTTAAAGTCAAGAGTATACCATTTAGAGTGATCTCTATCCCTGAGGTCTGCATAAGTGGGTGCATCCTTATATTCAGGAATACATCCCAACGCTATAAAATGACTTGAATTCATACAGTAAGGACTCTGGCAATGCCTACCTACCGGATGGAACGAGATCTGTTGGTCTAAATTTTTGTATATGTTTTTATGTGTAAGACTGCAGTAACATGGACGTATTATTCCTGTTTGTAGATTTAAGACAAATGTCCATTTCCCGGCATAGCAGAATTCTGTTCTCTTTACCATGAAATTCCTCATTGTAAAATTGAAAAGAGGAGATTCAAATTTCGAACCTTTTTCCAGATATTCCTCCTTGTTTAGAGTTGTGAATAATTCAATATCATTCTTCAAGTCATTTTCTTTTCGGGTTGCTGCCACTTGTGGCGGTGCACCAACATGATTTATGCTTTCAGATATTATTTCGTCATAATATGGGATATATTCATCACATTGGTTGATCTGTAGAACAAAGGAACATCCATGTTTTCTAACATTCTGAATGTTTCCCCAAAACCTATCCGTTAGATTTAATCTTTTAAGTTCGAGGAAATGATATGAGAATGAGAAGTTCAATCTGGAGAGTAATTTTTCAGGGATTTGCTTGAAAAATTCATCAAATGCCCTTGAAACAGTTCCATTTGTTGTAATATTTATAAAATGGCCTTCTTCCAAAAGATATTTTACAATCTCAGGTAAATCCTTTGCAAGCATTGTCTCACCTGCCCCACATAGACTTATATAAAATACCCCCCCCAATCGTTCTTTCCGTAGAGCATAAGAAATTTCCTTTGGAGAATGGGATGTATTAGTTGGGTCATTAGTTCGATTGTCACGTTGTATGACATAACAATAGTGACATTTTAAGTTACAGATTGTGATAGGGATTAAAACCTCAATAAATCCTTTTAATTTTGGTGAACTCATTTTAGTCATTTTATTCGATCAATTATGTATTTGATTGTATTCTCATCCGTGATTTTACGTCCGAATAGATAATTAGGATTTTCTATCGCATTGTCAAGAATCTCTCTGTCGCTCATCGTGATGTTTTTAGGAGAGTTTCCGGGAATCCCATTACCCCAATTTATTAATCGCAAACAGTTATTTTCGACCTCATTAGCGGGAATTAGATTATAGACTAAAGTAGAGAAAAAAATTTCATCGGGGATACAAGTGTTTCTGTGATAATCCAGGAATTCCTGATGAGAGGATAAATATTGCAGAAGTTTTACCAATGTTGACCGACGTAGACACCACCACATCTCTCCTCGGTATGGAACGATTGATTCAGGATGTCTTCTCTTAGGATAAGTAAGCCATATCTTTAGAGCCGACCTAAGTCTGGAAGGAGATTTTAGTAATATTTTGCCAAATTGCCGGACATTACCTAAATTTAAAACCTGTGGCTCAATTGTCGCAATATCCTTGTCTCCTATTCGTAGTGCATAACATTCAAGACGCCGTCTGCCACCTTCAAGCCAGTGGCAATCATTAGAGGGAATCGGGAATCCTTCGATGAAATCTCTATCGTGATTAGACGTTAAGAATCGGTCTATATATTCTTTATTTTTCAAAGGGAAATCTGTGCCACTTAGCAAAACTATGAAATCGCAGTCGCTCATTTCAACTATTTCTTTGCAACTGTCTATCAAAGCTTCTATTATGGAAATCCCTCCCCATCTAACGTCGTGTTGAGATTCAATCAGAAACACAGATCCTATCTTTGCTAAGTCCGAAAAGTCTTCCTTTGCTTTTAAATCAAGATGAATAAAAAATTCGGAGTTATGGGATTGTAAGAGTTTGATTGCCTTTTCAATCCCGGATTTATTATTGTGTGCAAGAAAAAGATAAGAAATTTTCATTCTCTTACGATTAAGCCTTGATATAAGGCATAATAATTTTTGAATGCATTCTCAGCTGAGAATTTATTCAATACATAATCACGCGGAAACGATTTCCCAATCATTGATTCCACGGATCTCAAAAATTCATCAGGAGAATCTAAATTAAAAATCTTTATCCCTTCAAAATTTACAAGGTGGTCGGCAATCCTCACTCTTTCTGACATTACCACGGGAGTTCCTACACTAAGTGCCTCTAATGCTACATATGAAGAAGCTTCATATAATGATGGTATTACCAAAAGGGATGATTGCCGGTATAGATCAGACAACTCTTCATTGGATATGTTTGAATAGTTAATCATATCTGATCTTAAAGAAGCATTCCCCTTGCGTCCCACACATACGATTCGGTATTTGCCTTCAGGAAGATTTTTGAGATATTCAAACCCCTTGTTTGGATGAGCGAGAGATCCAATAAAGAGTATTTGATCTTTGATCTTGTTCACATTTGGACGGATATTGTGATGTGAATTTATCCAATGTGGAATCTGTCTGATTTTCTCTGAATATTTTCTGAAGAAATGATAATCTTCATTGTTGATAGCGATAATTGCATTGATATCCTTTAAGTATGGACGGTTGAATATATTGAAATATATCTTTTTCATCCATGGCTTTCTCATGGTGTAGAAAGGATGCCAATGAGCAGTATAGACAGTTTTGATTTTCAGTTTTTTTGCCAATGGCACTAACTGAGATACAAGCTGCGAAGTGTAACCATTTATATGTATTATATCAGGTTTCTCCCGTTTCAAGTATTCAAAAATCTCCGTCTTATTGTATCTAAGGCCCAATGGGGAATTGTGAGGCAATATTTCAGATTCATGTATCTGAATATCCTTGGAATCTTTGAAGAGATCCTCCAATGCCCTGCAATATACAAGTGTACCACCACCGGTTGTGGGTTTGTCGTGAGGAGCGAATATGATGATTTTTAACATTTACGACTTAATTTTGTTGTAGTCTATTAAAAAAGTGTGCATTTCAGGTAAGGAATAAAAACGTATGCCTTTTAGGAATTGAGCATAACGTTTAAAACCTAAAACTTTATATAGTATTTTAAAGAATATCTTGAATAGATTCTTCTTGCCCTCCATATTAGAAACAGATGATTTACCATATGAAGCGATATTCGAATCCTCAGGTATAAGACCTGCTTTACTTATGTAATAAAAGAAACTGAAAGGGTCGCTTGAAAACGGATTGATGTTGTGGCGAATTTCATCGGGTATTCCATGGTATAGTCGTCTGTGGAAACTATTTATTGGAATATTGTTATCGAAACGAGCATAACTATATTTTTGACTTATGAATTTATCAAACGTTTTTGAGTCATTGTGTATAGCGTCACCATATTTAGATAGAATTATATCCAAGTCGGGATAATGGTTTAAATTAAGACCTTTATGCTCTATTATTCCCTCTTTTAATTTATTGTAATTAAAACCGGAATAATGTACAAATACTAATTTATCCTTTCTCTCTTCATTTCGATCTTCCTCGCGGAAAACGACATGAAATTCACCATCAGAATTTTCAACAATTTTTCTTTCAAAGAAATTCCATGGCGCAAGATTCATGCCAAGATTTCTAATGATACTTATTTTATTTTCTTCTCCTAATGCTGGTATCCAATCCATCCATTTTTGATCTGTGAATTGACCAATAGATCTCTCCATAAAACACTGATCCTTTAGACGCTCAGTCCACCATTCCATGATTATTTGGGATGATCTTGTGTTCTTTGCTCCGCAAAACCCTAAATTGAATATCCCGTTCACATTTAGATTCCATTCAGGTTGGTCTCCATTGTATTTAGTATGTACTCCACAAATATGTGGTGTCACTACTATTTCCTTATCATTAAGTATATCTAAAATTTCCTTAATAGATGAATATATGTATATATCTGGATCGAAATAGATGACCTTTTCATATCCTTCTTTGAAAAAATACTGAAATACTGCTGGTTTTATTGCAGTACAGAATTCTGTGAGATTGTATTTGAAAGACATATCAATCCACTCCTCATTTGAATATTGAAGAATTTTTCGAGCTATCTTAACATTGTTTGGAATATCTACTATTTTTTCAAACTCATCTGCAACTATAATGTAAAAATCAATATTAGCATTATGTTGAAGTAATGACTTTCCAAGTATTTCACCAAGACCTATATAGTTCTTAGCAACAATCGTAAATATACTTGTGTTATTCATTTCCAAAGATTAAATTGTAATTTAAATCAAATATTTGTTGTAAAATATATTCATAAGCAAGAATACCGAAGATATTGAAATTACGGCCAATTTTCCAAGTTTAACATATGGTCTAAAGATATATGCAAAATAAGGAATCACGATTATCTCACTTACAAGGTAAAACTCAGATAATCTATACGATATCACATAGATGTCAGAAAATAAAGGTAAGCAACAAAGAGCAAGTGTATATACTTTTAAAAATATGAATAAATATCTGTTATGCGGCATTCTACTAATAAACATCCAAATCAAAATACATATGAAACATCTTATAATTTGAAGAGCATTAAAAATATTTACCTCTCCTTGTTGGGAATTTATTGCATATCCCTCAAAATAATATGATCCAATTAAAGGTAACTTATAAAACAAAGAACTTATATGAAAACCCAAAACAGCTGTCAGTGCATAACAAATCGGAATTAACCAAATGTATATGTTTCTCTGTGATTTCTTGAAACTAACAAACCAGAGAGGTAAAATGATAATTGATGAATAGTGAAACAATATTGCAATTATAGAACATACTAAGAATCCTTTAAATTTATCATTTACTCGATAATATAAAGCTAAAATCAATAATCCGGAAGCGACAGCACATCGCATTTGGATCATGTCATGTAATATGAATAAATTACTTAGGTATACCATAATGGATCCCCACACAATAGGAGTAACCTTTTCTATTGCATATAATCTTATCCCTACACTAATACACGCCATTACACATAATAGAAGAGTGAAATCAGCATTAATTGATTTTAAAGCATACATTAAACTCCAATATCCCGGTTCCCATCTTCCAAAATCTCCTGGTATCAATGTGTTATAACCGACTAAATAATCCTTATAATCAGACATTTCTTCTGATCTAAATCCACAAATGTAGATTAGTACTATCCATAGGATAAATAGAAGAGCATTAAGATATTTTCTATTACCTTTGGTTGATTCCTTAAAATATAATATGCAGGCAACTGAGAATAAGCAAGAAATTTGCAAGGACATTTGTAATACTCGAAATACTAATAAATTTCAAATTGAAATTAAATCTTTATGAAATAATCCTGTGAGGATACCTTTAAAAATAGCCTTGAATTTCTGTATCTTATTGTTATCAAAGAGTAAAGTTCTGATAATAGGATAGATTATCCATATTCTGATAATATCATTCGCATACCCTTTTGGCGTTGGATATTTTTTTAAAATTGAAATATAATTTTTAATAATGTCCTCAAGTCGATTAGGAGGGTACTCTGCATAATTGATCTCTTTGCCAAAAATATACTTATGTTTGTGATTGCCAAAATTTTGGTGAAGATTGGAATTTGAAATTTCAGCAAAAGTTATACCATTATTTAATGCACGCAAACAAAACTCATGGTCAATAACGTCTACTTTAAAACTTTTACAATACTTTCCAATCCGTTTATACACATCAGTCGATACAATCATTCCTGATGTTATAAATAAGCCAGGGGTTAATGCAGCTTTATTATTAACAAGAGGAGCAAAAATTAAAGCGTTATTGGCTTGTGACTTTATTTCGTTAAGATATTGATGAAAATTATCCCAATATGAGTCTTGATCCATGGTAAGCAAGTGAGTATACCCATTAATCAAAGCCCACTCGACTGCATAGTTTAATGCATATGAAATACCCTCATTATCGCCAGTACCTTCGTAAGATATTTTATCTGAATCCTGAGGCAATAGTATTTTATGAGAAGATATGTCATTTTCGGGAGTATTTTCCCATATAATTAGATGGTCTACCCAAGGAAGATATCTCATTATATTTTTCTTAGTTTCCTCTACTTCAGGATAGTATGTGACAACAATAGCACAAAGTTTCATAACACTTTTATTCACTTACTGGATTCCTTGCAACATTGCATTTTTCTTTAATATATCTATTATAACTAAATACGTTCCTTTATGAAATTGTTATTTATAATTGTATGCATATTGCAACTGGAGCCTAATTAACATTTTGAAATTATTTGATAGAACTAAAGAGCTTTTAGACATAATATCCAAATATTTTTGCTATTTGGGTCTCAAACTCTTTCTTTTCATCCCTTATTGTCTTCCTGTAATTGTCAAAATCTTTTAGCGCAGTCTCATAGTTTTCAAATATATATTTGAACGTATTTAAAATCAATGGAATCTGTGAGACATCATCTTTAAACTTATACTTATCTGGAATCTGGACATCTTCATAGAAAGCTGCAGATCCTCTATAACCAGTGATTACACAACATCCATTCATTGCACATTCTCTTGGCAGTCTATCCTTACCGGGGTGATTCCCAAAATCGATATATATTTTGGCTTCACTTATCTTTTGGATTAATTGTTCTCTGTTCATTCCTTCAAGTGCAATCCATTCTATATCTGGTGCGGCTTCAATCAATTTTTTAGTAAACTTAAAGCCCTTTTTAGGATTGTATAAGACGATATTTTTTTTATTTGGAATCAATTCTTCTGAAAATCGATGATCAGGATTGATATAATCTTTTAATGCAATTACTTCCTTAAACCCATTGCTTTGAAGGAAATATTGTGCATATTCTGATTGATATGCATTACTTGCATTAACTTTTGTTAAATGTTTTATCTTAAGCGGATTTAAGAGAAATTTGTTCTTACAAGTTAAAAAATTGAATAATTGATGAATGAATGCCTTTATAGAAAGGTTTTTATTGAATTTCCAAATATCTATTGGAGATATGAATCCAAAAGATGCTAAGTAGAAATTATCCACGCTTAACCACCATAATAATTTTTGTATCTTTTTATTAACATTAACAAGGCTCAATCGAGTCTCATAAATTACTTCAACATTGTTTTCATTGTCATCAATAGATGAGGTTTTTTTAATATTGTATGATTTAATATAATCTAATGGTATCTCAACATTGAGGTCTCCATCATATATAATATATGTATCAATATTATTACAATTAAGCGTATGTACAAGTTGATGAAGTAGTTCTGCTCCTCCTGTAACTAAGTTGGCAGGACAATGAACGTATACTTTTGTTTCTGGGGTTATCTTAAGCATATTTAAAGTAGTTTTAAAACTTGTGCGATGATAGGAGCCATGTCGTAGTATTTGTATTCAGCGAGACGGCCTCCGAAAATTATATTTTGCTCGCGGTCGGCGAGGGATTTGTATTGTGCGTAGACGGCTTGGTTCTTTTCGTCGTTGACGGGATAGAACGGTTCCATGCCGTCACGCCATTCCGTAGAGTATTCGCGGGAGATGACGGTCTTGGGATTGTCGTAGACGGCGTTGCCGAATGTCTCGAAATGCTTGTGCTCTATCACTCTTGTGAACGGCACTTCTGCCGATGTATAGTTGACAACGGCGTTGCCCTGGTAATTGGGATTGTCAAGTGTCTCTGTCTCGAAACGGACTGTGCGGTATTCGAGTTTGCCGAAACGGTAATCATAGAATTCGTCAATTTTACCGGTGAAGACTATCTTGTCGGCAATCGTTTCCCAATGCTTGCGGTCTGAGAAGAAATCTGTGTTTAGTTTTACTTCTATGCCTTCGAGTAGACCATCGATCAGTCTGTTGTAGCCACCGATCGGTATTCCTTGATACGAATCGTTGAAATAGTTGTTGTCGAAAGTCATGCGGACAGGGAGGCGGCGGATTATGAAGGCCGGGAGTTCAGTACACTTGCGTCCCCACTGCTTTTCTGTATAACCTTTGATCAGCTGCTCATAGATGTCCTTGCCGATCAGAGTCAAAGCCTGTTCCTCAAGGTTGCGAGGTTCGGAGACCCCTTCGGATTTCATCTTTTCAACAGCCTCCTTACGTTGCTCCTCAAGCTTTGCCTGAGCCTGATCGGGAGTCTTTACTCCCCACATCTGATAGAATGTGTTCATGTTGAACGGGAGATTATAGAGTTTCCCATCAGGTGCCTGAGCAACAGGGCAATTGGTGTAGCGGTTGAACGGGACTATCGAGTTGACGAAATCCCATACATCCTTATCGGAAGTGTGGAAAATGTGGGCGCCATACTTATGTACATTGATTCCTTCAATCTGTTCGCAATAGATGTTTCCTCCTGCATGAGGACGCTTGTCAATCACAAGGCAACGCTTCCCTTGCTTGTTGGCAAGATGGGCAAATGTAGCGCCGAACAAGCCGGCTCCGACTATCAAGTAATCGTATTTATTTCGCATGACGGAATTTATTTATCACTAAGGATTTTACCTCAAGCATTGATTGGTCTTTAGCGAAAGTCAGAAATAGGCAGTAGACAATAACGCCTTCTGTTACACCCACCAATAATTGAATCGCATTTGATTTGATTGAGAATACTGAGAGAAAAACCGCTGTTCCCATTATCAATGCGCCGAGTATGTATTTGAGATTAAAGATATCCTTTACAGAAAATGGATAATATCTGCGGCCTGCTATAAGCTGTATGACAAGTACGATAAGTTCAGCTATCAAAGTGGATATCGCAGCTCCTGTGGCACCGTATGGAGGAACAAGCAAGAAGTTCAATACGAGATTCGCCACAGCTCCTCCGCTAACGCTCGCAATTACAATATTGATTTTGTCTTTGGGGTAGAGAATTTGAATTCCCATCACGTTGGTAAGGCTTATGAAGACTATCACCGGAGCATTCAGATAGAGCACCGGTATTGATGCGAGATAATCACTTCCACAGAAAAGAACTGTTATAGGTCGTGCAAGAACCATAAGACCGATGGTCATAGGTAAAGATAGGGCGAGCGTAATATTCAGCGATTTCCGGATAATGGAATTAAATGCGTCGAGATCGCCTACCTTCAGAAGGTGGGAACATCTTGGAAGCAAAACCGTCCCCAAAGAGGCGATGATAGTAAGCCCTATGTGACTTATTTTGGTGCCCGCAGTAAAGAGTCCGACTTCCTCGTCGCCGGATAGGAAGCCCAACATGATTGAGTTGAGTTGAATATAAAGGCTAATGATGAGGTTCAGGATAAAGACATGGGTGGCAGGTTTGAGATGTCGTAGAATCTGAAGCCTGGATATACATATATTCCTGATATCTATATGTCTTCTGAGATGAACGAAATTAATGACATTATTACCAACAGTTGAACTGACAATAATAATACCATAGATAAGCAGGTCGGAACTCGATTTGACAAAAATGAAAAGAGCGGCTGCAGCAAGTGTGCGTATGAATATTGCACGTATTGTGATGAATTTGAAGTCCTCAATCCCCTGATAGAACCAATTGGCTCCAATTCCGGTAAATATTATCGTGAGGCTGAGTATATAGAATAGTGCAGACTGTGTATGAATCTGAGGAACATAGCGAGCAAGAATCCAAACGACTACATATCCGAAGATACAGAGAATAAAGCTAAGGATTAGTATTTCTATCGTAACCTTGTCGCGCTTCTCCATATCGTCGCGGTATTTTGCTACCTCCTTGACAGCATACATCGGTATACCAAGACTCGTGAGAAGCACAATGTAGCTGACGATGGAGTTAAGGAAATTAACAGCACCTATTCCCTCGGGCAACAGCACGCGCGCCGCGTAGGGGAACGTAATCACCGGGAAGATGATGCCGGTGATCGTATTGATGCCGTTAAGAAGTATATTACCCTTTATTGATGTCATTGCCATTACTTCCTCACTCTATCTCTTCCAGCAGGTCGGGGTGGATGTAGGGGAGCATGATCATGCAGATGCCTTCGATGGATACGATGACGTGCTTGTTTTTGCGGACGCGCTTCACTGTGCCGGTGTAGCCCTCGAAGCATCCGCCGGTCACTCTCACGCGCACGCCGGGCTTGAAGTCGGTCTTGCCGTAGATCTCGCAGCGGGTGGTGTCGCGGGCGGTGAGCAGCTGGAGCAGCCGGATCTCGGAGGGGCTGATGCGCTGGATCTCGTCGCCGCGAACGTTGCGGTAGATCCAGAGTCTCACCATGTCTCCTCCCGGCTCGCGTCCGCGGCGTTCGAGGTCGAGGGCATGGTCGCGGGTGGTGCGCACGAAGAGCACGTGGGGTATGGCGGCGCGGGTGCGCATAGTTCCGGCGGTGGTCTTCACCTGCTCTTTCGGGAAGAACACCGCGTCACATTCGCGCGCCAGCAGTCCCTCGGCACGGAAGTCCTGCCGGGTCCTTACGGCATACCAGTTCAGATTATTGTCAGCAGCCATCGTCAGGTGATAGCCCGGTGTGTTGTGTCAACCATCGTGTGAGTCGTTGTGCGTATGTGTGTAAAAAAACGGCACGGCTCCGCATGAAGCCGTTCCGGAGTCTCCGTCACTCGCTCTCTGTCTCTCTCTCTCAACCGTCCGCCTGCGCGCTGCCACCTTTCCCCTTGCGACGGGGGCGGGTGTAGGGGCTTCGGATCGCTGGGAGGAGCCTTATACAGGAGCTTTCCCGGTGGTTGACGGCTGCTTTCCCTCAGTCTCGGCGGCAGCCTCGCCTTAAATCGTGTGCAAATTTAATAATTTATATTCTTTCCGGCAAAAAAATATATCACCCGGCCTGCCCATCGGGGGCGGATCGGGTGATATTTATGTCGATATCCGTGCGGAGGGATATCAGGAGATGCGTTTCATGCCGTTACCAGTCAGCATCCTGGCCTTCCTCCACCCAGGTGGAGCTCTTGTAGGTCATCACGCCGGGTGCGGTGACTACGTAGACGATGGTCTCCGTGTTGGCTGCGCCATCGTAGGCCGTGAAGTTGACGGTATAGGTGACATCCATGCCGTTGCCGGGCTTGGCATCGGGGTTCATGACGGCCACGGCGTAGGGGAGGGTCTCGGTGGAGAAGCGTTTCTTGATGAGCAGGGTTATCTCCTCGTTGGTCAGACCGTCATAGCCGGTATAGCCGTCGGGGGCATTGTTGAGCGCGGTTGTGGCGCGGACATCCACGTTGCCGTAGTAGGCCGAGGCTCCGGAGTAGTACTCGGCATTGTTGCGGTAGTCGATGAATGGCGGGCCGGGTGCGGTGCCATCGGCCGGTTTCGAGTCGGGATAGAGCTTGAGGGTGACATTCTCCCACACCCAGTTGAGACACTCCATATAGTAGCTGTAGGAGGGATCAGTGTTGCGCGAGTAGGGGAGGGTGATGATCACTGACGGGTTGTAGACCCACACGTTGTCGCTCTTCGAGAACTGGTCGGTGGTGGCTCCGGTGTTCATCTCCCACACTCCGTCGGTCATGATCAGCTGCGAGGCATGGACGGTGGTCGATCCGTTGCTGTAAAGCTTGTAGACCACGATCTCCTCGTCGCCTTCAGTGGCGTAGGGGAAGGTTGCCGACAGGTATTTGGGCAGGAACTCTTCCGGCTGTCCGCTCGACAGGTTGCCGTAGGTCGAGCCCATGGCGGTATAGTCGGAGGGCTGGAGTATCACGGTCGATGCGGGCACTGACCATGTGGAGCCGTTGAAGTAGTAGATGGCGTTCTTGCTCTCCGATGGTACCTCGGCTGCGGGAGCGCGGCGCAGGGCCGGTGCGGCTGCGGCGCTCGTGGTTTTGCCGTCTACGGAGGTGATCACCACATTGTAGTATTTCCCGGAGGATACGGAGCTGAAGTAGCCGCAGATGGTATAGGTCTCGCCGTCGGTCATGAGGCTGCGGATATAGTCAGGCACCATATAGCCGCTGCCCTGGCTCGACGATGCGCCGTCCACGATGAAGTTGTAGTAGTTGCCGCTCACGCTTGCCTTGCCGATGAAGGTCACGTATTCGGCCAGCGAGTCGCCGGTTCTTGCGACGGCTGCGTCCATATCGGCGCCGGTCACGGTCTTGGGGGTAGGATAGGTGTAGTCCTGGACTCCCTCCACGGTGTAGCTGTCGGATGTGATGGCTATCTGAAGGCCTGTGTTGTATGCCGTAACCGATCCGTTGAGGGTCACTTGCGTGCCTATCGATACTGCATCGGTGCTAAATCCGCTTGACTGGTAGCAGAGGATGGATCCGGTGGCATCCGTGAGGATGAAACCACGGGTGTCGATGGCGGTCACGATACCGTTGATCTCTACGGCATCACCTACCTGCACACTGCCGATCACACTTGAGATCGCCCACTCCTCTTCCGGCTCGTCGCTGCCGCCTACACTGCCGAATATCGGGTTGGTCGAAGCCTCCTTGTAGCTTACCACCACATACTGGCCGGCCACGGCATCGTCATATACGTTCTTGAGTATGGCGGGGAGCTTGGATGCGGCGGTGACGGCGGGCGCGAAGCTGCCGATGAAGTCATCATCGCTGCCCCATGCGAGCTGATAGTCAGCCTCGGTCACGGTGTAGCTGCTCACGTTGGCCGGATCGTTGATGGCGAGCACCTCGGCCGGCTGGTTGGTCGAGAGGTTGTAAGTCACCTTTATGGACGATCCGTTGTTGAGCGCGAAATACGGGAATGACGAGCTTGACAGGAGTGCCGGGATATAGAGGCGTGCATCCTCCTCGGTGGCGAAGGCACAGTCGGTCTCCACGGCGGCGAGTGCCGTCACGGCGGCATCGCCTTCCTTCTCGGCCAGGGCCTCGTTGGTCGAGTTGGTCGCTATGGTCTTGTAGTCGGCGGCAGTGAGTGTGTAGAGGATGGTCTCAGTCTTCGAGTAGGCCGGTGGCACCTCGAATCCGTCGAGTTTCTCGTTCCATTCGTTCTCATCACACGCGGTGAGCGTGAGTGCGAGCGCTGCAGCCAGAATAGTGTATTTTGATGTGATATTCATATCTTGAAAAATATCTTGGTGTGAGTGTGTGATTAGAATTTCACTTTCAGGCGCACGGCGTAGGTGCGGCCGAATGAGTAGAATACACGGTAGGCATTTTCCCATGTTCCGTCAACGCCCGATGCCGTATATGCATCCATCACGTAGTTGTAGTCACACAGGTTGTAGACATTGCCGAAGATTGTGGCGTTCAGGCCACCGATCTGGAAGTCATAGCTTGCCTGGAGGTCAAGCTGGTTGCCCCAGGGTATTTCCCACGGATCCTTGACATTGATTGTGGCGTTTGGAGCATAGTCGCTTGTCGAGATGGTGTAGTCGCTGTAGTTGCGGGCGTTGAATGTCCAGTCCACACCGACGCGCCATCCCTTGAGAGGCTTGAAGTTCAGTCCGAGATAGCCGGTGGTCTGTGCCGATCCGCCCACCTTGCGGCCCTTCTGGTTGAGGGTGGCCGAGGCATGGTCGGGACCGTAGATGCTCGATGCTATCGCGCCGTCCTTGATGTTCTGGATCGGCTGGCCGTAGGAGTTGTAGAAATATCCCTTTGCATCGCTGTCCCAGATCCAGTCGCCTACGGAGAGCATACCGTTCACGTCAAGCCAGCGGAAAGGCTTGTAGACGAAATTGACCTCCACACCCATGTGGCGGGCATCCACGCCTTCCATGTTGAAGAAGTACTTGGTGCCGTCGCTCAGGTCGCTCGAACGGGTGGCTGTCTTGTCCATCCATTTGGTATAGTAGCCGTTGAGGGTGGCGGTGAAGACCGGTGAGTGATACTCGTAGCCAACCTCGATCGATCCTACCTTCTCGTTCACTGCATTGGGGTTGGTGGCGTTTGATGTGGCAGCCTGGAGGAACGCACCGCCTGAGAAGTAGGGCGCACGGGTGATGTATCCACCGTTGAAATATACGTTGTTGTGGCGGTCAATGTTGTAGTTAGCACCACCCTTGATTGTGCCGGCGAGGAAGCTGACGGTCTTTGATCTCTCGTGCTCCTTGTCGTAGTAGAGGTGATCCACACGCCAGTAGGAGGTGTTGGAGAACGCTCCGGCGAGCACGGTAGTCAGCTTGTTGTCAAGCAGGGTGTATTCGAGCTGTGCGAAGAGGCCTTCCTGGGCTGTGTGGCCGTCGTAGTTGCGGTACACCACATCGCCCACACCGAGCTTCTCATATTTCCAGTTGGGATCGGCTGCGGCCGCATTGTTGGCAGCGAGCACACCGCCGCGGGTTCCGTCGTCCATATAGTAGTCACCGTTGTAGAGATCGACGATGGTATTCTTGTGGAATCCCACATAGTAGCGCATATCGACACCGGCTGTGAGGTTGAGATCCTTCATGATCTCGTTCTTGTAGGTCGATACGAGTCCATACCAGTTGTGGCTGTTGCCCGACTTGGCCATGATCATGTTCGAGCCGGTGGTCGACTCCATGTTCATCTGCTGCACGGCAGCGTAGTCGAATGTGCCGTCCGCACGGCGGAATAGGGTGTTAAGTTCACCGTTGCTTGCGCCATACCAGCTTGAGTAGCTGATGCTCTGGCCATTGTAGGTGCCACGTCCCTGGCCGCTGTAGCCGTAGCCGTTGGCGAGGCTGACATAGACTGCCGATGAGAGCATGACTTCTCGTTGATCTGCCATATATGGTTGAGGGAGATCTGCGGCTTGTGGTAGACGTTCTTGTTGGATGAGCGCACCTGGCCGTCCATGTCGTATCCGAAGGTGGGATTGTATTTGTACATACTCTCACCGTCCATATAGTTCTTCACTTCCTGCCATCCCATGATTGAGAGACCGTCCTGTGAGGAGCGTTTGTAGTGGGTCTGGGGTGATCCGAACGCTGTGAGCGACAGCTGATGGCGGTCATTGATGCGCTTGGAGATGTTGATGAAGTAGGTATAGGCATTGAAGGGAGTACCCTGCACGTATCCGTCGCCCCACTTGCGGGCGCCGAGGAGGGTGACTGCCCAACCGTTCTTGTCGACACCTGTCGAAACGGAGAATCCTATCTGGTTGAGGCCGTCGTTGCCCATGCCGTAGAATACGTTGCCGCCTCTCTTCACGTCAAGTGTCTTGGTGGTGATGTTGATCGTACCGCCTACGGAGGGAACCGACACGATGGCTGCTCCAAGACCGCGCTGGGTCTGCATGGAGGCAGTCACGTCCGACAGTCCGGCCCAGTTGGACCAGTAGATTCCGCCCCATTCCATATCGTTGACGGGAATACCGTTGATCAGGGCTGCGACGTTTTCCGACTTGAACCCGCGCATATTGATTTTCGCGTCGCCATAGCCACCGCCGTCTTTGGTGGCCCATACACCGGGTGTGGTCTTCAGCACCTCCGGAAACTCCTGGTTGCCGAGCTTGGTCTCGATAGTCAGTGCGTCAACTGACGAGATTGCAACGGGTGTTTTGCGTGTGCGGGCTATGGATTGTGTCACCACTACGTCCTGCAGCATCTGTGACTCCACATCCATCCTGATCTCTCCCATATTTGCTGCCGGGTTGAGATTCATTGGTTTGTAACCGATGTAATTCACGTGGATCTTCTTCCCCTGGGGTACGATGATCACGAAGCGTCCGTCGATGTCGCTTGCCGTGGCTAAGGAAGTGCCGGGTACTGAGACGGTGGCTCCGATAATGGGCTCGCCTTCAGCATCCACGAGTACACCTGTACACTTGACATCGTTCGGAGCAGCCGAGGCCGACAGGCACGTCAGCACTATGGCTACTAAGAAAATAAGTCTCCTAATCATAGAGTTTGATTGATTGGATGGTGAATGATAATTGGTATATTGTTATAGTTGATTGTGCGGTGGATTCAAGGTCTGGCATAATTTTCTGCAAAATTACGTAAAAATTTTGTAATAATATTAAATCCCTGCATTAAGTGATAAAAATTTCTATCCCCGGCTCATTTTGATGGCGAAGCGGGTTATATGATCGTCCGGTGAGGTCGACAGCGAGAACGATGCTCCGTGGCGCCGCAGTATCTCGGCAACGAACATGAGCCCCAGTCCCTGTCCGGATGGTTTTGTGGAGAAAAATGGTGTGAAAAGATGTCCGGCGGCATCCGAATGGATCCCCGGACCATTGTCGGCTATTGTCAGGCGGTAGCTGCCGCCCACAGTGATACAGATCTCTCCGTCAGTCCGCTGATCTCCGATACTTTCGATCGCATTCTTGACGATATTGATCACCACTTGCTCCATGAGAGGTCCGTCGATACCGATAGGGATAGATGACGGATCTTCCTCTTCTATCAGGAGCCGTATGCCGTGTTCCGAAGCCATGGATGTGAGAAACGGTCTCAGCCCTTCTATGAAATCCGCTAATCTCACGCTCTCTTTGCTGACAGGCGGGATCTTGACCACTTTCGCGTATGATGATATGAAATTGCTCAGGCTTGCCACTCTTGACGAACATCCCCTGACGGCCTCCGTGAGTTCGGGATCATCCTCTCCCCATGGCTTTATGTCGAGCAGCAGATTGAGCAGCGACCCTACCGAGGCCATGGAGTTGTTCACCTCATGGCCGATCATGCGGATCGCCTTCCCGTAGGCATCACGCTCGGCCAGTATCACCTCCTCGGTCAGTATCTCGATGAGGAAAAACGGATATGAGACACCGCGATCCATGAATGATAGCCGTGTACAGCGATATACCATGTTGTCGGCGAGGCGCAGTGTGACGGCCTCACCCTTTTCGAGGGCGGCGCATTTCTCCGCTATGGGTGATTGTATCTCCTGCAGTGTCCGCCCCTTGATCTCGCTGCCGAGAATCTTGGCGGCCGAACTGTTGGCTATCTGTATCCTGCCTCTCTGGTCAAGGGATATGATGCCGAGGGGTGAGGCCTCTATAAGCAGATTGAGCAGATGGTTCTGCTCTCCGGAATGTAGCTTCTCGGCTTTCAGGCGGTTCATGAGGTCATTGAACAGATTCACGATCTTGTCGGCGTCACGCTGTCCCACCGGTGCGAGCCGGGAGCTGTAGTCCTGCTCGCGCAGCAGATCCATTCCGATCTCTGCCAGCCGCTGAGTGCGCACTATCCGTCTGAAAAGCACCCATTCGCCGATCAGAACGAGTGTTATGAGTCCTTCTGTCACGATAAGTGGCTTCCATAGCGGAATATATATGGCCGTGGCGACTCCGACGGTCACCGTCAGCAACAGCAGTATGTTGAATAGATATGTGGCTTTCATTGCGGTATGCCGAATTTGTCCATCCGTCGGTAGAGCGACTGGCGTGTTATGCCGAGCGATGCCGCCACTTGCGACATATTTCCGTTGAACCGGACGAGTGCATCGGTTATGGCTTTCTTCTCGATTTCCTCAAGGGTCAGCGGCTTGGCGGAATCCGTCGGGATGGAATGGGCT
This sequence comes from uncultured Staphylococcus sp., assembly GCA_964552825.1. Taxonomy (GTDB): domain Bacteria; phylum Bacteroidota; class Bacteroidia; order Bacteroidales; family Muribaculaceae; genus Duncaniella. The sequence goes on from CAZKIE010000030.1 coordinate 17,946, forward strand.
GCCGGCCTTGTGTCGGTGTCCGCGAGGGAGCGGATATCGCTTGATGTGATGCGGCGCGAGTCCGAGATGATGATCAGGCGGTTGACGAGATTTCTCAGCTCGCGGATGTTGCCTGGATACGGCAGAGAGGACAGCAGCTCCATGGCATCGTCGGTGAATTCGGCCTTGCCCGCAGCGAAATGTCTGACGAGGAGCGGGATATCCTCCGGCCTTTCTCTCAGAGGCGGGATATGGATGGTGATAAGATTGATGCGGTAGTACAGATCCTCGCGAAACCGTCCCTGCTCCACTGCGGCAGAGAGATCTATATTGGTGGCACATACCACCCTTATGTCGACCTTGCGCGGTGTGCTTTCTCCAAGTCTCTCGAATGTGTGTTCCTGGAGCACGCGCAGTATCTTCACCTGGCATGATGTGTCGAGATCGCCGATCTCGTCAAGAAATATCGTTCCGCTGTCGGCTGCCTCAAACCGTCCTGTCCTGTTTCCGTCGGCTCCGGTAAATGCCCCCTTGGCATAGCCGAACATCTCGCTCTCGAAAAGGCTTGACGGCATACCTCCGAGATTGACGGTCACGAATGGCCGTCCGTTTCTTTTGCTTAATCTGTGGATAGCGCGGGCTATCAGCTCCTTTCCGGTTCCGTTCTCGCCGGTTATCAGCACTGCCGCATCCGTCGGGGCAGCCTTTCTCACCTTTTCAAGCACGGATTTCAGTGCATGGCTTTCTCCGATGATCCCGTCAAAGGCATCCTCCACGCTGTCGGTGATGATGGTCTCCGAGCTGAGGGACAGGGCAGTGTCGATGCGTCTCAGCAGATCGCGGTTGTCCCACGGCTTTGTGACGAAGTCCATTGCCCCGAGCTTGATTCCCTCCACGGCGAGCGGAATGCTTCCCCAGGCGGTCATGAGTATGACAGGGATTTCAGGCATCAGCACCTTCACTTTCTGGAGCAGTTCGAGTCCGTCCTGTCCGGTAGTGGCCGATGTGTAGTTCATGTCCATCAGCACGAGTTCCGGCGCCTCTGTCCCGCTCATGGCCGATGCGCGTATTAGTTCCAATGTCGCGGCCTCCGAATTGGCCGACATACACGTGTGGCCTGCTCGCTTCAGCAGCATCCCGAGCGAGAGGATGATCGAGGAGTCATCGTCGACGATTAATATTCTTGCCATTTGCTTGTGTTTTCGTTGCAAATTTAAGCAGAATAAAATATAAGAGGAAATTTGGCGTTAAAAAAGTATGGGAAGAATCAGACGTTTTACACCTTATATATATATGCTCCTCTGTGCGGCTCTTCTGAGTGCGTGCGGTGGTGCCAAACTCAGTGTGGCCGACGAGCAGTTTGCCAGGGGAGAATATTTCGACGCATCCAAGACTTATCGCAAGATTTACAATAAGCTCAAACCGAGGGAACAGCGTGTCCAGCGTGCCGAGGTGGCTTATAAGATGGCCGAGTGCCATCGTCTCCTCGGACAGGATGCACGTGCAGCTGCCGCATATCAGAATGCGCTCCGCTACGGCTATCCCGACAGTTCGATCGTGCTCCGTCTCGCCCAGTCGCTTCATGGGCAGGGCACGTATGCCCAGGCTGTCACCGCTTACGAGGAATATCTTGCCAAATATCCCGGCGACAAGCTTGCGGAGCGCGGCCTGGCAGGTGCCCGCAAAGCCGCCGAGCTGAAAAAGAACAAGACCCGCTATGTGGTCAAGAACGCCACGCTGTTCAATTCGCGCCGGTCCGACTTCTCACCCATGTTTAACGGCGACATACTCTACTTCACCACCACAAACGAGAAGGTGAAAGGTACCAACCGCAGCGAGATCACCGGAATGAAGCGCAGCGATATATGGATGGCCAAGAAGAACGAGCAGGGCGCATGGCAGCGTCCGGAGGCGGTGGAGGGAGAGCTTAACTCCGAGTGGGACGAGGGTATATGCTCCTTCAGCCCGGATGGATCCATGATGTATCTCACCCGCGCCGTGCGCAAGCCCGGTGCCAATACCGGAACCGAAATATACACGTCCACACGTAGCGACGCGCAGTGGAGCACGCCTGTGAAATTGGAGATCACCGCCGACACCCTTTCCTCCTACGGACATCCCGCAGTGAGTCCGTCAGGCCAGTGGCTGTATTTCACCTCCGATATGCCCGGTGTCGGGGGCAAGGATATATGGCGCATCAATCTGCGTGAGAGGGCCGGAAGCCTTGAGAATCTCGGTGAGGCCATAAATACTCCCGGCGACGAGGTGTTCCCCTATATGCTCACAGATTCGATTCTGCTCTTTTCGTCCGACGGTCATCCCGGACTCGGAGGACTCGACATATTCAAAGCCACACTGACCCCGTCAGGCGGATGGCTTGTGGAGAATATGGGCAGCCCGATCAATTCCGAGGGCGATGATTTCGGCATCACATACGCCACCCCCGGCAAGGAAGCCGGGTATTTCAGCTCCAACAGAGGCGACGGCCGCGGATATGATCATCTGTATTCATTCGAGTTGCCTGACCTGAAAATACTCATCTCGGGCTGGGTTCTTGACAAAGATGAGGAGCCGGTTCCTAACGCCGTGATACGCATCGTCGGAAACGATGGCTCAAACCAGAAAGCCATTGCTAAAAACGACGGTTCATTCTCATTCCCTCTCGAGCGTGGCGTGAGCTATGTGATGCTTGCCGGAGCCAAGGGCTATCTCAACGCCAAGCAGGAATTCACGAGCGACACAGCGGAGGAGGATGCCGAATATATGATAGATTTTATCCTCGCATCGCTCTCCAAGCCCAATATTTTAGAAAATATTTTCTATGATTTTGACAAAGCCACCCTGCGGCCGGAGTCGAAGACTGCGCTCGACGAACTCGTGCAGATGCTTGGCGATAACCCCAATATCACTATCGAGATGGCATCCCATACGGACCGCCACGGATCGGATGAGTACAACATAGATCTCTCTCTTCGCAGAGCCAAGAGTGTGGTGGACTATCTCATAGAGGCCGGCATAGCCCCTGACAGGCTTCAGGCTCAGGGTTACGGTGAGTCTCGCCCCAAGGTGGTGTCCAAGCGTATCAACCGCGAGTATCCGCAGTTTCCGGAAGGTCAGGAGCTAAACGAGGAGTATATCCTCACATTGAGCGAGGAGGATCAGGAAGTGGCTGACCAGATCAACCGGCGCACGGAATTTCAGGTCTTGACATTCGACTACGGCATCTTCTGACCAATATGTATATATGAAAAAATGAGGTCCTGCAGAAATTCAGCTTTCTGCAGGACCTGATTCTTATCAGTCTGTCTAATGACGGTTAGCGCTGTACGCGGCCGTTGGCGTTGCCACCGGCGAGAGCCTCAACCTCAGCTACTGTCACGAGATTGAAGTCGCCGTTGATGGTGTGCTTGAGAGCGGAAGCGGCTACGGCAAACTCAAGAGCCTCACCCTGGGTGGGCATGGTGAGCAGACCGTGGATAAGACCGCCGGAGAAGCTGTCGCCACCGCCTACACGGTCGATGATCGGGTTGATGTCATAGCGTTTGCTCTGATAGAACTCCTTACCGTTGTAGATCATGGCCTTCCATCCGTTGTGGGTGGCTGAGAAGGACTCGCGGAGTGTGGAGACCACATACTTGAAGCCGAATTCCTTCATCATGGCCTGGAAGATGCCCTTGTAGCCTTCGGCATCGGTGTTGCCGGCCTCTACGTCAGCATCAGGCTTGAAGCCGAGGCAGAGTTCTGCATCCTCCTCGTTGCCGATGCAGACATCGACATACTTCATGAGCGGACGCATGATGGACTGGGCTTTCTCGGAAGTCCAGAGTTTCTTGCGGAAGTTGAGGTCTACGCTGACGGTGACACCGTGACGCTTTGCTGCCTCGCAGGCCAGACGGGTCAGTTCGGCTGCCTTGTCGGAGATGGCGGGAGTGATGCCGCTCCAGTGGAACCAGTCGGCACCTTCCATGATTGCGTCGAAGTCGAAATCCTCGGGATTAGCCTCGGCTATCGCGGAGTTGGCGCGGTCGTAGATCACCTTGGAGGGACGCATGGAAGCTCCGGTCTCGCAGTAGTAGATGCCGACGCGATCACCGCCGCGGGCCACGTGCTCGGTGTGTACACCATAGCGGCGCAGTGCGTTGACTGCGGCCTGGCCTATCTCATGTTTGGGAAGCTTCGACACGAAGTATGCCTCATGTCCGTAGTTGGCGCAGCTTACAGCCACATTGGCCTCGCCGCCACCCCAGATCACGTCAAAGTTGTCAACCTGTACGAAGCGATGGCATCCTGCAGGAGAGAGGCGAAGCATGATTTCGCCTAATGTTACGACTTTCATTGGTAAGAATGATTTTGGTTAATATTGTATTTTTTTATGGATTGTGTTTTTATTTCATATCGAGATAGTTGATCTTGTCCATGTCGCCATAGTCAAGATTCTCGCCTCCCATACCCCAGATGAACATATAGTTTGATGTTCCGGCTGCGGCGTGGATGGACCATTCGGGCGACATCACGGCCTGTTCGTTGTGGAGCCAGATGATACGCTCTTCCTGGGGCTGACCCATGAAGTGGCATATCGCGTTGCCTTCCGGCACGTTGAAGTAGAAATAGCACTCCACGCGGCGGTCGTGGGTATGGGCGGGCATTGTGTTCCACACGGATCCGGGCATAAGCTCGGTCAGACCCATCTGCAGCTGGCAGGGACCCTCCTCAAGCACATTGTTGACGATGAGCTGGTTGATCACACGGTCATTGCTCTCCTCCATCTTTCCGGCGGCGAAGCTGTTGGCCTTGATGGATCCCTTGCGCCCGTCGATGGTGATGAGCTGGGTCTTGTAGGAGGTATGTGCGGGTGTGGAGTTGAGATAGAACTTGGCGGGATTGGAGGCATCCTTGGAGCGGAATGTCACCTTCTTGTTGCCACGGCCCACATAGAGGGCATCCTTGAAGTGGAGTTCGTAGTCCTTGCCGTCCACGCTGACTATACCGTCACCGCCGATATTGATCACGCCAAGCTCGCGGCGCTCCAGGAAATAGTCGGCTTTCAGGGGATCGATGGTCTCGAGCACTACTTCCTTGGCCACGGGGATGGTGCCGCCGTAGATGATGCGGTCATACATGGAGTAGGTGAGGTTGATCTTGTCGTTCTCCATGACTTTCGGCATCATGAAGTGCGAGCGGAGCTGATTGGTGTCGTAGTGCTTCACGTCGTCGGGGTGGCAGGCGCGGAGCACGGTATATTCTGTCTGTGCCATGGCTGCAATGGAGGCGAGGGCGAGGGATAAGGTTAGAAATATTTTTTTCATTTGTCGTTTATATTTGATTGGGTTAGTCCTTTTCAGCCACAGCGTCGATGCGGTTGATGCGGATACGGTTGTAGACCACGAGTGCGCAGGTAGCGATAACGAGGATACCTGCACCGATCCAGCGGAGGTTCTCACAGCAGTAGTAGATCACACCTGAGAAGGGGCTTCCTGCAAAGTCGAGCGATCCGCCGGAGAATCCTGCGGGTATGGCCACGGCTGCATCCTCGGTGTTGACATACACGTCATGAGCGGCCAGTGTGAACGACGGCGACATAGATGTGACGAGATAAAGTCCCATGATGATCACCACAAGACCCACGATGAAGGTCTTGATCACATTGCCTTTGGTGAAGGGGAGCACGAGCGGGAAGATATAGAACATTCCGGCCAGCGATGCGAGGGGCAGGAACTCGTTGCCCGGCAGGATGACGGCTAAGAAGAGAGTCACCGGTATGAGCAGAAGCGACACGACGAGTGTCGTGGGATGCCCGATCACGAGAGCCGGGCTCATGCCGATCGACAGGCCGGTGGCACCCTTGAACTTGCGTCCTATCAGCTCGCGGGTAGCGTCGGAAATCGGTCGCAGACCCTCGATGAAGAGCACTGTCACGCGGGGGATGAGTTCCATCACGGCTCCCATCTTTATGCCGAGTCCGAGGATGTAGGGGATCTTGTCGACTATTTCGTTCCAGGAGTTACACGTCAGACACCCTATGCAGATGCCCACCACGATGCCGAGGAAAAGAGGCTCGCCGAGTATGCCGAATTTTCTCTTCATGCCTTCAGCGTCGATCTCCAGACGGTTCATTCCCGGGATTGCGTCCAGTCCTTTGTTGATAATCCATGCGAACGGCGCGAAGCCGGCGCAGAATGGCTGGGGAATGGAGATTCCCTCCATGCCTTCATAGAAGTGTTGGAACTTGTCGGCCGTGAGGTCTGCGATTATGAGTGTGATCAAGTAGCAGATGATTGCGGCGAAAAATCCCCATGCGATTGACTCAGAAGCGAAGTAGACCACCGCACCGATGAAAGCGAAGTGCCAGTAGTTCCAGAGATCTATATTGACCGTGCGGGTTCCTTTCAGAAGTAGAAGCAGGATGTTGACACCGAGACATACGGGGATAATGAAAGCCCCGACGGCTGTATTGTAGGCCACGGCCGCTGCTGCCGGCCATCCCATGTCGAACACCTTGAGCTGGAGCTCATAGATCTCGACCACCTTGTTGAGAGCCGGTCCTAGAGCGCTCGTCAGGAGTGCGGTCACGATGGAGAGACCGACGAAACCCACGCCGACCTTGAGTCCCGACATGAGGGACTTGCCGAAACCGAGACCGATACACAGACCGAGCACGGTGAAGATGATAGGCATCATCACCGCCGCCCCAAGTCCGATTATGTAGCTGAATATCTGTTCCAAGTTTTTTTGAGTTAATGAAGTAATGAGTGAAAAATGTTGAGATAATAGTTTTTAAGTATTAAATTTGCGCTAAAAAACTCAATAATGGACTTCGGTTATGAAAAATTAGTAGCATGGAAGAAATCACGTATTCTTGTAAAGGAGGTCTACAATATTATCAGAGACTTTCCTGATGAGGAGAAATACGGTCTTTCCGATCAATTGCGTCGAGCTGTAATTTCTGTGGCATCCAATATTGCGGAAGGTAGTGGCCGTATAACAGTCCGTGAGAAAATTCATTTCTGTCATATTGCCTATGGCTCCTTGATGGAAGTAGCTTGTCAACTGACTTTGGCCGAGGATCTTGGATTTATATCCAATGCCCGGAATATGGCTGTCAGAATCATGATAGAAGAATTGGAACGGATAATCCGTGGCTATCATAACTACCTCAAGCAATCAGATGTATAAAACTATTATCTTAACTTTCTAAACTTAAATCTTTTTACTATAAAGTTGCAGGCCGGCTTACTTCGGTTGCTTCCCTATATATGCCAGGATTCCGCCGTCTACGTAGAGGACGTGGCCGTTCACGAAGTCGGATGCATCGGATGCGAGGAATACGGCCGGACCCATCAGATCCTCGGGAGTGCCCCAGCGGGCGGCGGGTGTCTTGGAGATGATGAACTGGTCAAACGGATGACGGCTGCCGTCGGCCTGACGTTCGCGCAGGGGAGCGGTCTGTTCGGTGGCTATGTAGCCCGGGCCGATGCCGTTACACTGTATGTTGTGCTCGCCGTATTCGGAGCAGATGTTGCGGGTAAGCATTTTTAGACCTCCCTTGGCTGCTGCGTATGCGCTAACCGTCTCGCGGCCCAGTTCGCTCATCATCGAACAGATATTGATGATCTTGCCGTGGCCTTTCTTGATCATTCCGGGGATCACGGCCTTGGCGCATATATAGGGAGCCACGAGATCCACGTCGACAACGCGGCGGAAATCCTCGACTGCCATTTCCTCCATGGGGATACGCTTGATGATTCCGGCATTGTTGACAAGAATGTCTATTGTGCCGACGGTGTTCTCGATGTCAGCCACCATTGCTTTCACGGCTTCCTCGTCGGTCACGTCGCAGAGATATCCCTTTGCATCTATGCCGAGTTCCTTGTAAGCCTTGAGTCCGCGGTCCACGGTCTCCTGACGTGAGCAGTTAAACACGATTTTTGCACCGGCTTCAGCGAATGCCTGTGCGATTGCGAGTCCGATGCCGTAAGCGGCTCCGGTGACAAGGGCTACCTTGCCTTCAAGCGAAAAGTTAACCATATCGGATTTGAGTTTATAGTATTCGTTTTTAAGGTATTAGTTGTATTTCGTGAGTTTCTGTCTGTAATTTCGTGTCAAAGATACTCATTTTAACAATATTAATCAAATTTGTCGGTGGAAATATTTGCTCATTGCCGCGCCGGGATGTCGGTCCGTTATGATTTTTTCTGAAATATTTGTTTATTTAAAGAATCAGTCGTATCTTTGTCATATCAAACAAATAATCAACCTATTAATTTTAAGAACATGAGACGCATTCTTCTCTCTAAAATCCTTGCTTTTGTTGTAACGGCTATGATTGCCATCCCGACAGTGCCGGTTGAAGCTTCTGATATGGCAAAAAGTAAGAGAACAACGACCTCCTCAAGCAGGCGAACCACGACGAGCACAAGCAGAAAATCATCATCGACCACTACTACCCGCGACCGTTCGCGCACGGAAAAATTCCGCCAGATGGTAGATAAGCCCAAGACGACAACCAACAGCAGCACGACCAAAAGCTCGTCCAAAAAGTCAACGAGCAGCAGTTTCTACTCAACAGGTACAACCACGAGCAGTAGCAGCAGTAGCAGTGGTACTGACAACACCAACCGCAAGATATTCCTCCAGAACCAGATAATTGACTGGAAGGCCAAACTTGCAAAGGCTGAAAAGTCATATCAGGAGTGTGTGGCCAGTGGTGAGGATACGGCTGAAAAGAAGCGTGTGGTCGAATCAAAGCAGAAGACCGTCGACACTTGCCTTGAGATGATCCGCACATACGAGGCGGAGCTGAACTCGCTGAAATAACCACCGGTCAATACATCGTATTCACGGCTCTTTCATGTAGATGGAGGAGCCGTGGCTTGTTTTACGGTTCAGTCTGAGCTATATGACGCCGCTCTTGTTGATTTAATTTTGCAACTATATACTTTTTTTGTATTTTTGCGCTTTGTTATAAATGGATTACCAAAGTGGAAATAGGACAGCACAAGGTTTATGGATTGATAGGTTTTCCCCTCACTCATTCCTTCTCAAAAAGTTATTTCAACGACAAGTTTGCCGCTGAAGGCATAGATGCCGAATACCGGAATTTCGAACTGCCCGACATCGGCGACCTCATGGAGGTGTTCGACGAGACTCCCGAACTTTCCGGACTCAATGTCACCATCCCTTACAAACAGCAGGTGATCCCTTATATGGATCGTCTTGATGAGGAGGCGGCTAAGATCGGAGCCGTCAATGTGGTGAAGATCATCCGTCCCGACAATGGTGCTGAGGATGATTTCACGTTGGTTGGCTACAACAGCGACGTGATAGGCTTCCGCGACAGCATAGCCCCGCTTCTCAATCCTGCACGCAAGAGGGCATTGATCCTCGGGACCGGCGGCGCGTCGAAAGCCGTGGCGCGCGGATTAGAGACTCTCGGCGTGGAATATCTGTTTGTCTCCCGTACTGCCCGTAAGGGTGTCATCACGTATTCCGACATAACCCCCGCCATGATGGAGACCCACAAGGTCATTGTCAACACGACTCCGCTGGGAATGTATCCCCATGTCGATGAATGTGCCGATATCCCATACGATTGCCTCACCCCTGAGCATCTATGCTACGATCTGCTCTACAATCCGGATGTCACGATGTTCATGAAGAAAGCCGCCGCCCGTGGGGCTGAGACCAAAAACGGTCTTGAAATGCTTCTGCTTCAGGCTTTTGAGTCGTGGAAGATCTGGAATATGTAGGATAGGCTCTGCCGTAGACACCAACCTTGGATAAACCATGAAATCACCCGCAAAAATCATCTATGTCGTTCTAATTATAATGGTGGTGCTTCCGGTCGATCTGTTGCCCGGCGGTATCACCGTCGCACCATGGTTCGCCCTTTTCCTCGGACTGGTCTATGCCATGGTGTTCCAGTGCCCTTATCCCAAGTTCAACAAAAAGACCTCCAAGTATCTGCTCCAAGCATCGGTGGTAGGTCTCGGTTTCGGCATGAACCTCATCGAATCGCTCAGAAGCGGCAGCGAGGGGATGCTTTTCACTGTTGTGTCGGTAGTGGGAGTGATGGTGCTCGGCACTCTTTTCGGTCGATGGCTCTCCCTCAACCGCAAGACATCATATCTCATATCGTCCGGTACGGCTATATGCGGCGGGAGCGCGATTGCTGCCGTCGGCCCCGTCATAAAGGCCGACGACAACGAGATGGCCGTGTCGCTCGGAGTGGTGTTTGTCCTCAATGCCATAGGGCTGTTCATATTTCCGCCCATCGGCCATCTGTTTGACATGACACAGACTCAGTTTGGCACATGGGCCGCTATCGCGATCCACGACACATCGTCGGTTGTCGGTGCGGGCGATGCCTACGGACCCGAGGCTCTGCGTATGGCCACGTTGATCAAGCTCACCCGTGCGCTGTGGATCATACCTCTGGCTCTATTCACCATGTTCCTTTTCCGCGACAGGAAAGGGGAGGGCAAAGGCCGGATATCCATTCCGTGGTTCATCTTCCTCTTTATCCTCGCCATGGTGATCAATACGTATCTACCTCTGCCGGGGTGGCTCACATCCACACTCGTGTATATAGCCAAGAAGGGCCTTGTGCTGACGCTCTTCATGATAGGTGCCGGACTCTCCGTGAAGACCGTCAAGGCTGTCGGTATAAAGCCTTTCATGCTTGCTGTGGCTTTGTGGATAGTCATAAGCATCAGTAGTTTCCTCGTGGTGATGGCCACGATCGACTGATGTCCCGGATCCCTCTTCTGCCGGTCACGATTCCGTTCGTCCTCGGCATCATCATGTTCTATGCCGCCGGATGGGCGGAATGGCTCCTTGTTCTGGGCATTGTGCTCTCTGTCATACTGTATTTGAGACGTTGGCGTATGGCGGGTGTCATGATGTTCGCGCTCGTAGCGGGCTATTCAGTGGCGTTGCTCCGTGCTCCGGTTCCGCTTCCTGAATATACGGCCGGCGAAAGGCTCTATTCCGGAGTGGTGACGGACGCTGCTGAGAAAGGTGCGATGAAAGTGATGGTCGTGAGGGTGGATTCGTGTGAAGGAATATCGGTCCCCGGGTTTCTGATAAAGGCCATTGTGCCTACGCTTGAGATTCCCGTTGACGAGTGTCACCGGATGGACTTTGTGGCGGCAGTGAAACCTCTCAGCCATGACATGGATCTCCCTGATGAGATAGACTATAATGAGTCCCTTGCGCTGAGGGGTGTGGTAGGGGAGTGTTATGTTGTCCCTGACAGCGTGAGGCGTGTAAATCCCGAACCGGGACTTCTCAACGACATACGCAGATTCCGGAAAGACGTGTCGGCAGCGATTGCCGCAGGGTCTTTATCGCCGGAGGCCACGGATTTCCTTATCGCCACCATAGCCGGAGAGAGGGAGATCCTTACCATCGGTCACAGGGATCTGTTCTCAAAGGCCGGCCTTGCTCATCTTCTCGCGCTCAGCGGCCTCCATGTCGGGATAATGGCAGCATTGTTGTCATGGCTCCTTTTCCCTGTGGCATTGTGGCGCAGATGGCCTGCGTGTGTGCTCACCATGGCTGTTCTCTGGGCTTTTGCTGTCATGACGGGATTGTCTCCGTCGGTGACGAGATCCGTCATAATGTGTTCGGTATTCCTCGTGTCGGTGATGCTGCAGAGGGAGTGGTCGCCTGTCAATGCTCTGTGTATAGCTGCTCTTATCATACTGCTCTGCGCGCCATACTCGTTGTTCTCGCTCGGATTCCAGATGTCGTTCATGGCGGTACTGTCAATAATAGTATTTGCCGACCGGCTCAATCCGGTCAGCACTCCGGGCTCTGCGGGACGGTGGGCCATGATGCTGCTGACAGTCCCTGTTGCCGCTATGCTCGGCACGGGTATAGTGGGAGCCTTCCATTTCCACACGTTCCCGCTTCTGTTTCTCGTGAGCAACGCGCTTGTGTCTGTGATACTGCCCCCGCTTCTCGGCGGCGGTATGCTGAAAGTGGTGCTCGGACTGGCCGGATGTCCGCATCTGTGGCTCGATCGCTTGCTCGACTTCCTCTATGGCATCCTTCATGGTGTGGCTGTGATGGTGACTGAGTTTCCCGGGGCGGTGGCCGACAATATATATGTGACCGCGCCCATGCTTGCGGGCTATTTTTCAGCCCTTCTCCTCTTTGCCGTATGGCTCTACCGCCGCCGTCCTGCCATGCTTGTCGCAGCGGTAATGATCGCTGTGTTCACGGCGGCTATCCCGTTTCTGACCGGTGATGGATCCGGCGAAGCCGAGCTTTATGTGACACGCTCGCACTCAGAGACCACGCTTCTCGTCCGCGACGGGACGAGACTCGTGTCATTCTCGACAGCCCATCCCTCGCAGATGGAAATGTTGACCCGGCGGGATGGCGCGCGCTATTCCCGCTATATGCTCCGCCGCGGGATAGAGCGGATAGAGCCTCTTGCCGACGGATATGACAGTCCGGTAGTTAAGAGACGGGGAAATACGGTGGATTTCAAAGGCCGGAGGATCACGCTTGTCTCATCCGGGGTAGTCCGCAGCTACGGACACACCCACTACGCTGTGGTCTGTCGTGGATTCAGAGGCGATGTGGTCAGACTTGCCCGTGGTCTGCAGCCTGACAGCGTGATTCTCGGCAGCGATCTCGATCTGCGCCGTCACAATCGTTATGCCCGCTGTCTCACCGACTCCGGCATCCCTTTCCGCTCCCTCCGCACGGCTCCGCTGATTCTGAGATAAAAATTGCATCTAATCTGACAAATTACTACCTTTGTGCGTTATAAAAAGGTATGAAATTTTTACTCACCATAAGGCGCGGTTTCACGTTTCACGCTCCAAAGTAATGCAGTTCAGGACAGAAATACCGGCTCTTGGAGGATGTCGCGGCATGATAAGCCACGGACACCCGTTGCTGCTTGTCGGCTCGTGCTTTTCCGACAATATAGGCCGCGAGCTAACCAACGATCTGTTTGACACCACGGTCAATCCTTTCGGCCCGCTCTACAATCCGCTGTCGATACTCAGGGCTTTCGGTATGCTTGAGCCCGGTGCTGTCCCGGAGCGGTTCTGCACGACGGACGGACGATTTGTCTCGTTTGACGCACATTCGAGGATCTCTGCCGCCGGCGAGGGGGAGCTGAGGCAAAAGTTTGCGGATTGTCTGTCAAGGACGCGCTCATGCCTGCGTGAGGATGCGACAGTCCTGATAACACTTGGAACCACACGTGTTTTTTCATTGAAATCTGACGGTCTTCCGGTAGCCAACTGCCACAAACAGTCAGGACGTCTGTTTGATGAGCGGAATCTTGATCTGGATGAGACCGTGGATATACTCGAACGGACAGTCGGGATAATTCGCAGGTTCCATCCTGGCATTAGGATCGTGTTGACTGTCAGTCCATTGCGCTACAATGGCACCGATCCCCATTCCAACACTGTGGCCAAGTCCGTCCTGCATCTTGCCACTGACAGGATCGCCGGGAGTCATGAAGGAGTGGTCTATTTCCCAGCCTATGAGATAATGATGGACGATCTGCGTGACTACCGGTTCTATGCCGACGATATGCGCCATCCGTCTGACAAGGCTGTTGCATATATATACGAAAAATTCTCACAAAGTTTCTTCGACGATCCCACGATGGCTCTCTCTGCTGAGGCGCGTCGTCTCACCCGTCGTCTCTCACATATTTCCGACAAGCCGCGCGATCCGTCGGTATGGCCGGAATATGCCGTAATCCAATCCCATCCCGAACTCAACGGAGCTTATCAACGATATCTGATATATGGAGTTGAAAATAAATGAAATAGCCGATATTATCGGTGCTACTTGCCATCCTTCCGGCGACCGGACGGTCTCTATATTGCTCACCGACAGCCGTTCGCTCGTCAAGCCTGCCGACACTCTGTTTTTCGCCCTGCGCACCTCGAGTGGCGATGGACACCGTTTCATACCCGGACTTTACGACAAGGGTGTCCGGGCCTTTGTGGTCGGGAGTGATTTCACTGTGCCGGATGGCATGGATGATGCGGCGTTTCTGAAGACCGGTTCGCCTCTTGAGGCTCTGCGTCGTCTCGGTGCGGAGTGCAGGAGCCGGTTTCATCATCCGGTGATCGCCATCACCGGAAGCCGGGGGAAGACAACTGTCAAGGAATGGCTGTATTCGCTCCTGCGCGACGACCATTCCATAGCGCGGTCTCCGCGCAGCTTCAATTCGCAGATAGGTGTGCCTCTGTCGCTCTGGCAGCTCGATGGTTCCGTGCAGGATCTCGCCATCATCGAGGCAGGTATCTCGCGCCCGGGCGAAATGGGTCGTCTTGAAGAGATGATACGTCCGGAGATAGGGGTGTTCACCAACATTGGCGGGGCACACTCCGAAGGTTTCGGCAGCATAGAAGAGAAATGCCGGGAGAAGGCTGCGCTTTTCTCCGGTTGCCGTGCGGTTGTCTATTGTGCCGACAATCCCCTAATAGCCGGATCGCTACCTGACGGCCCTGACCATATAGGCTGGTCGAGATCCGATTCCGGCGCACCTCTGTTCATATCGTCGGTGGTGAAGACCGGCAGCGGCACCACGGAAGTGGCTTACCGATGGAACCGTGGAGATGCAAACGGCCGGTTCTCCATTCCGTTCACCTCGGACATTGATATAGAGAACGCCATCAACTCGCTTGCGGTAATGCTCCTCCTCGGAGAGTCGGCAGAGGCGGTGGAGCAGCGTATGTCACGGCTGAAGTCTGTCGATACACGTCTTGAAGTGATCGAGGGGCTGAACGGGTGTATGCTTGTCCATGACACCTACGCCTCGGATCTTACCTCGCTTGGCCAGGCTCTTGATTTCGCCTGCCGCCGGATGACTCCCGGGCTTGCCCTCACTGTCGTCCTCGGCTCCATGGATGAGGATGCGTCGCCTGACCGTGAATCGCTCTACCGGGATGCCGCAATTCTTCTCGCTGATCGCGGTGTGAGCCGGATAATATGTATCGGTAGTGAGATTTGCGGATACAGGTCGGTCTTTCCGGAGTCCACGGAGTTCTATCAGACTGAAAGTGCGTTCATGCGTGCAGTGACTCCTTCCGCTTTTTCTTCCGAACTGATCCTGCTCAAGGGCTCGCCCGACGACAGTCTTGTCCCGATAGTCGAGATGCTCGAATCGCGCCAGCATGGTACGGTACTTGAAATCAATCTCAATGCCGTTGTGGATAATTTCAATTATTTCCGCTCGCTCATACGTCCGACAACCGGAATATGCTGTATGATCAAGGCTTCGGGCTACGGAGCCGGATCCCACGAACTTGCCAGGACGCTCCAGACTCAGGGAGCGGCATATCTTGCCGTGGCTGTCCACGATGAGGGTGCCGATCTGCGCAAGGCTGGCATCACGATGCCCATAATCGTGCTCAATCCGGCCGTGGAGAACTTCAAGGCATTGTTTGACAACCGTCTCGAACCGGAGATCTATAGCCTCGACTTCCTGCGCCGTCTCATTGTCGAGGCTGAAAAATACGGGGTCACAGGCTATCCCGTGCATATAAAGATAGATTCCGGTATGCACCGCCTCGGATTCCGCCTCGAGACCCTCCCGGAGGTCATAGAGACCCTTGCTGCGACCGACAGGGTGGTGCCGCGCTCGATTTTCTCCCATCTGTGTGCGGCCGATGATCCTATGGAGGATGACTATACCCGAGGTCAGTTTGAATATTTCGGCAAGTGCTGCGATATGCTCTTGTCAGCTTTCCCTGACCGCCATATACTGCGCCATATACTTAACTCGACCGGTATCACCAGATTCCCCGACCATCAGCTCGATATGGTGAGGCTCGGTATCGGGCTTTACGGTGTGAAAACCATGCACGACGGGTCGCAGGATGCCCTCCGTCCGGTCTCGGCACTCCACACTGTGATCATCTCGCTGAAGGAGTGGCCCGCCGGGACTACCATAGGCTACAACCGCCGCGGACGGCTCACGCGGCAGTCTGTGATAGCCACTATCCCTGTCGGATATGCCGACGGCCTTAACCGTCATCTCGGTTATGGAAACGCGAGCTTCAATATACGGGGCGTGATGTGTCCGACCGTGGGAAGCATCTGTATGGATGCCTGCATGGTGGATGTGACGGATGTCCCGGGAGTCGCGACCGGCGACCGTGTGGAGATCTTCGGCGATACGATTTCCGTTGACACACTTGCCTCTACACTCGGAACCATACCATACGAGATCCTTACATCAATTTCCGATAGGGTGAAGAGGGTATATTTTCGCGAATAGCGGGAAAATTCGTATCTTTGCACAGGATAATCAAAAAACTTATATCTGATTGAAATTCAGAATAGAATGAAGGGGCT
>CAZKIE010000031.1:0-29298 GCA_964552825.1 uncultured Staphylococcus sp.
CAATGAGTTACGGGATTAAACTGTGCCCAGAACAGGACTCGAACCTGCACGCCTCGCAGCACTCGCACCTGAAACGAGCGCGTCTACCATTCCGCCACCTGGGCAATTGATTATATGTCTGTCTTCTGACAATACTGATAATACCGTGGCCTATCTTGTCTTGTCATTTTGACTTTGCAAAGGTAAAAATAAATTTTTTATTGCCCAAATCTATCACATATTATTTTTTTCAAAGAAATTCCGGGAAAATATGTTGTAGAGTCCAACAGCAAATGCAAAGTTAAGCGACATTCTGGAAAACTCGCATAAGAGGAGAGTCAAAGTTTAGTTTTTCACGAGGTCTGCGGTTGATTTTCTTTTGGATTTCCATGATTCCTTTGTCAGAGAAGTCATCAAAATTAGACTTCTTTGGAATATACTTTCTTATTAGTTTGTTAGCGTTTTCAATAGCTCCTTTCTGCCAAGAGGAGTACGAGTCGGCAAAGTATACAACCACTTTATTCCTGTTTTTCATTGACAGCAGGCGTGTTATCTCAAGATGGGCTGCGAACTCGCAACCATAGTCCGTGGTTATTGTCTTCAACGATTTGCGATAAGGGAACAGCAGTCTGGCGACAGTCCTCGCCACGGGCAACGCTTTTCGCCCATGCGGTAGCTTTTCCATCAGTATGAAATTTGTCGAGCGTTCCGTCAGGGCCAGGATTGCGTGACCGTAAGAGTCCACAATAGTATCCATTTCCCAATCGCCGAAGCGTTTACCGTCTGCCTCTGGCGGACGCTCATGTATACTCGTGCGGTTGGCTATATTGGTAGCTTTTGTAGGACGTGGAGCCTTGCATCTGCGCGTATACTTCAGCTCATGGGGCATATGCGGAGCCAACTTTCCGGAGGTATCCGCGTGAACGTGGTTGTAAATGGTCTGCTTGACAATGTGGATGCCCTCCTTGCGCAAAACTCCCGCAATCTGGGCCGGAGACCAGTCCTCGTCAATGATCATCTGCTCAATACGCCACCAAAGTTCCGGCGGTTTGCGATGGTTGCCTTGCATTCCATGCTTGCGTGCTTCCGCCTTTGTCTGGGCGTTGCACCACACATACTCGCCGTTGGAGTTGCAGTTGCGATGCAGCTCACGGCTAACTGTTGATGGATGGACTCCGATCTCTCGGGCGATACGGCTTCTGCTCCATCCTCTTTTTATACCAAGGTAAATTTCGTACCTTTGCTCCGAGGTTAAATGTTTTGTCATTAGCAATACAAAATTAGTTAATCTTAGGGAGACTCCGGTCTCCTTTTTTTGTATTGCTGTCTTACTCTTTAAAAATCCATTTGCTTGTGTCCACTCTTGGGGGCTGACTCGCCAGCCCCCGCCGCTCGGGCATCCCCTCTCGAGGAGAGAGGACTGGCTTTAAGCTTAAAACGCCTAAAACTGTGCGTTTCTATTTGGATTCTTCACGGGAAAATATGTGCGGATCGGGTTGATCAATTGGTCGTAAGTTTGCCGAAAAATCCTCGTCTCATAAGGATCTCTATGAATTCCACTCTACTGACAAGTATCCGACCCATATAGCGGGGCATATAGTATACTGTTGCGGCACACACACTTCCGAGCATTGCGCCGACAAGCAAGTCGCCCGGATAATGTACTCCGAGATAGGCTCTTGAATAGCATTGCAGGAGTGCCCACGGGAATAATACCCATGCTACAAGTCTGTTGCGAAACATGAGCCACATAAACACGGCCAATGCGAATGAGTTGGCCGCATGGCAGGACGGGAAGCCATATCTTCCGGCTCTGTAATTATCCACGATATGAACCATTGAGGATATCGGATTGTCAAGATTCGAGGGGCGGAGTCTTGCCACACTGTCACGTATGACACTTGCTCCGATCTGATCCGCGAGAGCTACGGCAAGTGCGATGGATGCGATGCACCAAAGCGCTCCGACAGATTGTTTTTTTCTTACAATATAGGCAACAAGCAACGCATAGAACGGCACCCAAAACCACTTGTTTGTGATTGTGAGCATGATTGTGTCCATAAATTCGCAATGCAAGCCATTAATGAGCAGGAGTAACTGTGTATCGACGGTTTCGATTGGTGTCATCTGTCAATGATTGGGAGAAAGGTTGAATAATTTGTGCAAAATTACCATTTTTATCTCACATTTCCATCGCTTACTGAGTTAAAAAGACCAAAATTAGACCTGTCGGTTACAAATTTCTTTGTCAAGAAGGTCTTTTTAAGTAATTTTGTCTCCATGAGAAGACTTTTCGTGACAGACCTGGACGGGACATTGCTCGGCAACGATTCAAAGGTCAGTGATATGAGTGCGAGGATTGTCAGCCGTCTATCTGACGACGGCGTGCTTATCTCTATCGCTACCGCCCGTACTCCTGCTACTGTCGAACCATTACTTGCAGAGACAAGTACATCAATCCCGGCAGTTGTCATAACCGGGGCCGCTATGTGGGACAGGCAGTCCCGCCGTTTTTTCAACGTCCATACCATTCCTCATGATATGCCCGCTGATCTCATTCACACATTCGTGACCTACGGAGTGTCACCCTTTGTTTACACACTTTCCGACCAAGGGAATCTGTATGTCTATCATTCACGTAATTTGTCGTCCCACGAAAAAGATTTCTATATCAACCGGGCACATCTTCGCCTGAAAAAATTCAAGTTCCTCCCCGCGATGGATTTTAAGGATATGGATGGATCGTGTATCCTTATGCTTGGAATCGCACCAATAGATAAGATCACTGCCCTTGCTGCCGAGCTAAGATCCACAGGGGCATTTTCAGTGACTGCCTACCCTGATATATTCATGCCGCACATTGGATATATCGAGGTGTTTGCAGGCGGAGTCTCGAAAGCAAAAGCAGTTCTTGAACTCAAGGAGATGGTCGGAGCGGATAGTCTGACAGTCTACGGCGACAATCTCAACGACATCCCAATGCTGAAGGTCGCCGATGAAGCAGTTGCGGTCAGCAATGCACTTGATGAGGTCAGAGAGGTCGCCACCAGAGTGATCGGCCCGAACTGCGATTCGTCGGTCGCATTAGACATCCAGGCCCATTTCCGGTAGCCTATCCTCTCAAATGCCTCGCCATGATTCACCGGTTGACGACATAGCCGGTCTCATCGAAGATTCTATAATCCTCATCGACACTGTTGCCTATGGTCGTGAGCATATCGCCTACAAGCGCTCCGTTCATCCCTCCGCGCAGGATCTTGGCCGTTGCTTCGCGCGACAACCGTGCCCGTCCACCGGCGAAATGCAAGGTGCACTTCGGTGCGACAAGACGCATCAAAGCCACTGATCTGGTTATCTCCTCCTCGCTTATCTGCTCGACGTTCTCCAAAGGTGTACCTTTGATAGGCTGAAGGATATTCACCGGGATTGATGAAGCCCCGGATTCACGGGCAAGTTGTGCCAGTTCGAGACGATCTCTTAATGTCTCACCCATACCGATAATTCCACCGCAGCAGATCTTAAATCCGATCTCCTTGGCCATACGTATTGTCCGGAGCTTATCTTCAATGGTATGAGTGGTGCAAAGTTTGGCAAAGTACGACGGTGATGTCTCGAGGTTGCAATGGTATTTTCTTACGCCGGCATCCCATAGCTGTTGGAGTTCTTCCCGATCGAGAAGCCCCATAGACGCACATAGGCTCACGCCGCCCTCTTTAGCCGCTTCCTTGTAAAGGCGACAGAAATGTGCCATGTTGGCAGGCATCACTTTACGTCCGCTTGTTACGAGCGAAAAACAACTGACTCCCAGGCTACGGTTGGCATGAAACGCCTCCATCATTTCGTCACGCGGAATATATTCATACTCTCTTATGCCTGTATTATGGTGAGCTGACTGAGCACACCACTTGCAGTCCTCTCCGCATCGTCCGGAACGGGCATTCACAATGGAACACGTGTGAATCTCGTCGCCACACCACTTTTTCCGAACCTCATCAGCAGCTTCACACAGACTGTCGGTCGTATATATCTCATTAAGTTGCAGAGCTTCCTCTACGGAGGCCGGAGTCCCAGACTCAACAGCCTGTTGCTTTATTCTTTCGAGCATAATATTACAATTATTTATGAATAAAAGTTCCGGAGCAGCCACACGGACGATGGACAGAGCCATCAGTCTCGGGTCGCTACTCCGGAACTTTTGTATCAATCTGGTTGATGTTTCGTATGGAAAAGGCCGCTGCCTGATCCGGATGCAAAATTAACAATTATCTACGAATCTGCAAAAAAACGAGGCTATCAAAATTTGCACTTTTCCGGATTCTTAATAACTGAAAAATCCCGTTTCTTAAACTTCGGAATTCATCCATAATTTACCTACAATTGGGACGCTGAACAAGTTTTTTACATCTCCGAGTAAACTTTTTCCCTCGCGAAAGTCTTATACCATTATGGAAACTCACAAAAACTGATATTTATATGAGAATCGAAAAAATCACAGCTTCAGCCATGCTGTCATTAGGGATAGCAATCGCCGCGACGGGTCTGTCGGCCTGCGGGAATACCACCAAAACCACCGACAACCAAGAGACCACCAAAGATATGCCCGACCGTAAAGGCGGGAAGACGGGTGGCCCGCAGCTCGGAACTCCCGGTGGTGGACCGGTCATCGACAAATCCGGCGATGCTAACCTGCAGTCCATGATCAAGACTCTTGTGCCGGAATTCAAACAACTTCAGTACACCGATTCTGAGACGGGGAAGACAATGAAATACAATCTGTATTCGCCAAAGAATATGGATAGCTCGAAAAAATATCCTCTCGTATTGTTCATAGCCGACGCAAGCACTCCCGGTGAGGACTACACGACACCTCTTACCCAAGGCTACGGCGGTCTTGTCTGGGCAACCTCCGAATGGCAGGCAGCACATCCATGCTATGTGCTTGTTCCACAGTTCTCCGGAGTCGCCGTCAATGACGCATACGAACACACTGACGAAGTGGACATCGCTGTGAGAATGCTTAAAAGCATCACCGCCGACAAGAATATTGATACAGACCGGCTCTACACGACCGGACAGTCCATGGGCGGCATGATATCGATGTACTACAATGTGGCATATCCCGATCTCTTCGCTGCTTCCATTTTCGTGGATTGTCATTGGGATACAGCCACATTCCCCGAACTCGCCAAGCATAAATTCATTTACTTCATTGCCGGCGACAAGGGCAAGGCATACTCCGATCTCAAGCCGCTTGAGGAAGCCGCAGAGAAAGATGGTGTGAATTACACCTTTGCGGCATGGAGCGCGAAGCTTCCGGAAGCTCGTCAGAGCGAACTTGCTGCCACTATGCTTGAAAAAGGGGCTCCGATCAATCTGTTCCAGTTTGAACCGGGCACGGTCCTTCCAGCCGACGGCAAGGGAAGCGAGCATATGTACTCATTTGACTACGCATACAAGATCCAGTCTGTCAAGGAATGGCTCTTCAAACAGTCAAAAGCGAAATAAACCACCGGTATTATAACTCATATTGACACAGGCCATGGATCGCATCAAGGCAAGCGACCCATGGCCTGCCGTTTTTCAGTAACTTTTCTGACAAACTATATGAAAATGCGCTGAAAGCTGCTGAAATATTTGTACTTTTGCAACAATCAATATCCACAATCCATGAAAAGATCAATTGTTATCTCATTTGCAGCCATTGCCTTGACGGCAACCACTTACGCGCAATCCCAGACGCGTGAAAAATACGAACTCGAACGTGATCTTCCGGTCTTTCTTGACGATATAAAGGCTGAACTCACTTATCCTCTTGCCTGGGGCAACAGCGATATCACTGATTTTGACCTATGGCGGACCACGGCCCGCGACAAGGTGATCGAGCTTATGCTTGCGCCACCACCAAAAGCCACATCATACGATATGGAGGTAATCGCTGAGGAGAAGCGAGATGGCTACACGGCCAAGAAAATTAAATTTAATCTCACACGCTATTCACGGATCGAGGCGTATCTGCTCATCCCCGACGGCAACGGCCCGTTCCCAGGGATGGTGGCACTCCATGACCATGGCGGACACTATACCATAGGTAAAGAAAAGATGGTCAAGCCGTTCGGAGTAGGTCAGGAGGTTCTTGACGACAGCAACAAATGGGTGACTGATCTCTACGAGAGTCAATATGTCGGCGACTATATGGCTAAAAACGGATATGTTGTCATATCCACCGATGCTTTGTTCTGGGGCGACAGAGGGCGAAAAGAGGGTCCGGACGGAAACAGATTTGCCGACGCGGCCGGCAACTTCATGATGCTCGGACGAAACCTCAGTGCATGGATGAATTTCGATGATATGTATGCGACCGAATTTCTCGCATCGCTTCCGGAGGTCAATCCTGACAAAATAGGATGTGTGGGTCTTTCCATGGGAGCCTACCGTTCATGGATGCTCGCTGCCCTTTCCCCACTTATCAAGGCCGGGGCAGCCGTATGTTGGATGACAACCACTGACATACAGCTCGCTTGGGACAATAAGAGAGACGAGCGCGGTGGATTCGCCAACAACCTAATCGGAGTCCGCAACTATCTCGACTATCCTCACATAGCTTCGTTGGCCTGTCCGAATGCGATGTATTTCATCAACGGTGATACCGACAAGCTCTTTCCGGTTGAGGCCGTCAACGATGCATACGCCACGATGCACAAAGTATGGGACAGCCAGGGGATGGGTCACAAGCTGTCCACCTCACTGCTTCACATGGGTCATGCAATGCCTAAGAGCGTACAGGCTTCATGTCTTGAATTCTTCGACGAGAATCTGAAATAAGAACTGTCGGAACAGGCAATCTAAAAAAAGGAGGATGACACCACTGCCATCCTCCCTTTTAGATTCATGAGATATCTGTCATCATTTTGATGTAAGCTCCGTGCAGAGCTCCCCGTTGATATGCAGGTTTATCAGACGTACACCTTCGGCGAGACCGGTGAGGTAGTTGCCTCCGGAGGTGACACCGTTGAACGTACAGTTCTTGACCTCGATGTTGCGAATGTTGCAGATGTTGTCATATCCGACCATCATGATGCCATACTTGCTCGACTCACAGGTGACATTCTCAAGATACACGTTCTGCACGATCGGCGGGAATATATGATTGCACAGCTCCTTGAAGTCATATCGCAGATTGATCTTCAGGACAGCTTCCTTACACTGACCCACTTTCACGTTGCGTACAAATATATTCTCGATCACACCGCCACGGCAATCATTTGTCTTGATGCGGATCACACGTTCGAGCTTGGGAGAATCCATGTCGCAGTTCTCAACGAAAAGATTCTTGTAGCCGCCGGCGATCTCGCTGCCCACGACCACTCCACCGTGACCGTTTTTCATCTTGCAGTTGCGGACAATGACATTCTCAGTCGGTACATTGGCGAGACGACCGTCACGGTTACGTCCGCTCTTGATGGCTATACAGTCGTCACCGGTGTCAAAAAAGCAACCTTCGATGAGAACATCCTTGCATGACTCCGGATCACAGCCGTCACCGTTGGGACCTTCATTCTGAACATGGACATTTCTCACGGTCATATTCTCACACCACACCGGATGGATCACCCAGAACGGGGAGCGGAGCATGGTGACACCTTCGATCAGTATGTTGCGGCAGCTTACGGGATTGCACAGCTGCACGCGCATTCCATATCCGTCACCGAGACGCCGCTGCTCGACAGGCACACCGTTCTCGTTCCATTCGAGGAGCAACGGACGTCCGATATGCTGGGACACGATTCCTTCCTTCCATCCATATCTCGGTGCGCCACACATGGCCCACCAATTGTCTTTGGACGCTCCACCATCAATGATTCCCTTGCCGGTGATAGCTATGTTCTCCTGCTCGAAAGCATAGATCATGGGCTGATAATTGTAGCACTCCACACCTTCCCAGTGTGTATATACGAGAGGATATTCCTTGAGGTCATCAGTGAAAAGCAAGGTCGCACCCTCCTCAAGATGAAGATTCACGTTGCTCTTGAGTGTGATTGGCCCGGTGAACCAGGTGCCTTTCGGGATGACTACACGTCCTCCGCCCTCGGAAGAACATTTATCGATCACACTGTTGATCAGCTCCGTATACAGATATCCTTCAGTATCAGACTTCTTGCCATAATCCAGCAGCTTGTAATCCTTGTTACGGAACTCTGGAGCCTTGATCCTGGCCTCAATCGCCGGATAAGTCTCACTCCAGGCTTTGCCTGCCGTGTCGTATGCCGCAATTGCCGGCATAATTCCGGCTATCACCGCAGCCACGGCTATCAGAAAAGTTTTCATGGTTTAAAAATTAAGTTAATTACGCACAAAGGTAATAAAAATTTCGATACTTTCCGGCCACTGTGTATCAGAAAGACCTTTCCCTGCGTGATGCATCGATCCTTAGGAGGATAAAGAGCAGGAAAGTGAAGCCCCACAGCGAGGAGCCGCCATAGCTGAAAAATGGCAGAGGAATACCGATGACCGGACACAACCCTATCACCATACCTATATTGATGGCTATATGAAATATCAGATAACTGGCCACACAATAGGCATAAACACGTCCGAACACGGTGGGCTGACGTTCGGCAAGAGCAAGAATACGCAGGATCAGGATCAGAAACAGTAGCAGCACTGCAGCAGAGCCTGCGAAGCCTTCTTCTTCCCCTATCGTGCAATATATGAAGTCCGTGTGCTGCTCCGGGACATATTTCAGTTTGGTCTGCGTCCCGTTCAGGAATCCCTTGCCGAACATTCCTCCCGATCCGATAGCAATCTTGGACTGGTTCACATTATATCCTGCACCACGCAGATCGTCCTCCATGCCGAGTGCGACCTTGATGCGCATCTGCTGGTGGGGCTGGAGAATTGATGTGAAAGCATAGTCGACCGAGAACATGAATATAATCGATGCGACGGCTGTTCCGACGGTTATTATCAGATTACGGGCCTTGGTCTTGAACATAAGCAATATGCAGTATGCCAGTGCGACCGCTATGACTCCCATGAAATAAAACAGTCCCGGCACCGATATTCCTGCCAGTTCAAGACCGGTCACGACGGCGCCTGTCCCAAGAAACCATAGGAAAACATTGCGCGCTGCCTCAATATGCTTGCAATAGATGGCAAGCATGGCCACGATAAGAACCATGATCATGATGAACACCGCGGCCTGACCTGACGGTATACCAATAATCATGGATCCGGTAAACTTCACTTCGACCACGAATATCACCACAGCGCAGAAGGCCGCAAGAAGAACCATTCCGCTCATGCCCTCGCGATAGAGCACGAAGAAAAGCGACAGATACACGAGTGCGGATCCGGTCTCCTTCTGCCCGAGGATCAGAATGACAGGAAGAAAGATTATGAGTAGTGCCTTATAATAATTAGACCGCGATGCGTTCAGTACAAAATTATAGCTGGAGAACAACTTGGCCAGACACAATGCTGTGGCAAATTTGCCGAACTCCGCCGGTTGCAGACTCATAGGCCCGATTACGAGCCACGACCGCGAGCCCTTGATGTCCGGGGCTATGAATATCGTCACCAAGAGCAACATGAGCAATCCTGCGTATATAACGTAGGCGTAATTCTCATACACTCTCACATCAATCAGCAGGAGCACGAGCCCGAGTCCGAGTGACAGTCCTATCCATCGGAACTGCTTGCCGGAAAATTCAGCGAAACTGAGCATATTGGCGTGGTCGAAATCATAGCTTGCCGCATATATGCTCACCATCCCTGCCATAACGAGGATGATGTAAAGCACTACGGTGAACCAGTCAACGTAGCGCAGGGTTGAAGATGAATTATCGTCCTGTTGTAGCCTCATGATCTAATCAGTGTTTCTTTGTTCCGGCAAACTGTATGGTGTTGCTGCTGAGCATACGTTCCTCTATGTACTTGCGTTCCGGAGCTATGCAGCCTTTAAGGTATTTCTCCATCACGAGCGACCCGATGGGCACACCGAACGTTGCGCCGAATCCGGCATTTTCCACATATACGGCCACCGCTATCTTGGGATCATGATAAGGTGCAAAACCCATGAACGCGGAGTGGTCACGACCATGGGGATTCTGTGCCGTACCGGTCTTTCCGCATACCTCTATATCCGGCAGATTGGCCAGACGGCACGTTCCGCCCGTGACCGCCATACGCATTCCCTCGGCGATATCGTTGTACCAGTGTGACGCTATGGTCGGAGTGTGCACTTCCAGATATTCCGGAGGCAGGATGGTGTCCTGTATCTCCTTAACGACATGAGGGGTCACGTAATGTCCTCTGTTGGCTATCGTTGCCGACAGATTTGCTATCTGGAGAGGTGTTGCAAGAATCTCACCCTGTCCGATGGCTACCGATATGATCGTGTTTGCGCTCCAATGACCATCGCCATACCATTTGTTATAGAAATCGACATTGGGTATGAAACCGCGATACTCACCCGGTAGATCCACTCCGAGTTTATATCCGTAGCCCATGGAGACCATGTGTTTCTTCCAGATGTCAAACGCTTTGGCGGGTGTCCCATACTTGCTCCGCTTGTCGATCATGGTCTTGAATCCCCAGCAGAAATATGAGTTGCATGAGGTCTGGAGCGCCGGTTTGAGCGGAAGAGGCGAGGCGTGTCCGTGGCATCCCACGCGCAGGCCTCCGGAGATAAATCCGTGAGAACATGGAAACATTGTCCCTGTCGTGATTACCCCTTCCTCAAGAAGGATAAGTCCCTGGGTGGGCTTGAATGTCGAGCCTGGAGGATATGTTGCCTGGATGGCACGGTTGAACAGTGGCTTGTCAGGATCAAGCATGAGCTTATTGTAGTTGTTGCCGCGTTCTCGTCCTATAAGAGCCGAGGGATCGTATGTCGGAGCTGAGACAAGACACAGAATCTCGCCGGTGGCAGGCTCGATGGCTACTACCGCACCTTTTTTGTTCATCATCAGCGACTCGGCATACTGCTGAAGCTCGATGTTCAGACTTAGCTTGATATTGCGTCCGGCCACGGCGTCACGATCCAGCGCGCCTTCCTCATATCGGCCCTGTATACGACCCAAAGCATCACGCATGAGTACCTCCACACCCTTGTGGCCGCGAAGATGCTCCTCGTATGTATGTTCGATACCTATGTCGCCTATATAATCCCCCGGGCGGTAGTACTCATCACGATCCACATCCTTCTGCGACACTTCGCGTATGTTGCCGAGCACGTTAGCCGCAGCCTTGTAGTTGTACTCTCTTAGGATACGCTTCTGCACATAAAATCCGGGAAAACGGTAGAGTTTCTCCTGCAGACGACCGTAGTCTTCGGCCGTAAGATGTGTGAGCAGTCGCTGCGGTGAGTATGTAGAGTAAGCCGGATTGCGGCGTTTGTCGCGCATATCGGTCAGCCTTTTGACGAGTTCCTCACGGGTGATTCCCACCGCATTGCAGAAATCAAGAGTATCGAACGCCGTGACATCACGCGGTATCATCATGACATCGTAGGCCGGCTGGTTATAGACCACGAGCCGTCCGTCGCGATCATAGATTATTCCGCGTGAAGGGAACACATCCTTACGCAAGAACGCATTTGAGTCAGCATATTCCTTATACTTGGAGTCGGACACTTGAAGATCGAAGAGTCTGACGAGGTATATGATGACTATGACTGTTATAAAGCCGCCTATAACGTAGCGGCGACGTGCAAGATTATAGTCTTTTCTCACTACGGGGAGTCATTAGGGAGTCTAAGCCGAGCATCAGAAGCATCGAAAGGATCGTACTTGACACTATGCGAAGGACAAGTTGGAGAGGATGGAAGAATGTAAACGACTCGATCAGAAAGATGAGGGAGCAGTATATCAGCGACATGGTGAGGAGATATTTCAGATAGACCGGGGTTCCAAGCGACTGGAGTCCCGGTTCAGGACGCGTGAGATCCTCCTCGCGAGGGACGTAGAGACGGAGCACCGGCCTTCGCACCATAGCGAGTATAGTACAAGCAAGTACATTCATGCCCATTGTATCGGAGAATATGTCAACCACCAATCCGAGTACAAAACCGACTGTCAACAGCTGATTGACACTCATGGTGATCGGGAGCCTGACTATGATGTAGATAAACACCATAGGAACTGCCACATTGAAGAGACAGATATGGTTGAACACAAGCACCTGAGCCAGCACAAGCACGAGTGAAAGCAGGATAAATTGTAGTGTGGTCTTACTCATTGCGGGATCAGAATTCGTCTTTTATCTCAAGCTCCTTCTCGACTGTCTGGAGTTCCTGTTTCATATTATCACGTATCACACGTACCGTCGAAAGGGTAGTGAAATCGGTGAACAGCTTCACACGCAGAGTGTAGAAATTGTCTTCCCTGTCCCGCTGTCCCGACAGAATGGTTCCGATAGGAACACCCTCGGGAAAAACCGTCGAGAATCCGCTTGTCACAACAGTGTCGCCCTTGACGAACCGCGCGTGTTTTGGCAGTTCCTCAAGTATCGCCTCACCCGGATCTTTTCCGTCCCATACGAGCGATCCCACCTGGGACTCGCCTTTCACCTTACATGAAAGGCGCAAATATGGATTCAGCACCGAGATGAGACGGGCTGTATGATCCCCGACAACGTTGACAATACCGACAATTCCATTCTGGTCCATCACTCCCATCTCCGGTTCAATTCCGTCAAGCCGCCCCTTCTCTATGGTGATGTAGTTATGAGTACGGTTGGTGGAGTTATTGATCACATCGGCTATGATGAAATGATAGCGGGCAAGAGCCGAATCGACAGTCATAGTATCGGCATACAACTGCTGCTTATAGTCGCGTATCTCCTCCTTGAGCCGATAGACTTCAAGTTCAAGATCCGAATTCCGTCTCTGCAGGTCCTCATTGGTGCTGCGCAATGAGAAATACGAAGTCACAGAATTGGCCGCACGGTATGTCTCCGACGAAACGGCATTGGCCGATGTCAGATATACATGATGCTGGAACGGATTGCTCGAAAACAGCAAGATGCAGCCTACCACTACGTAGATCACGAAGAGGAACCAACTGCTGTATTTGACGAAAAATTTTAGAAGCTCGTTCACTTGCTTGGGTGACGTGTGGGAAAACTACGGGGACGCACACTCACGCGCGTCCCTGTAATTTCATGGTGTTTCTTTATCGTATCAACGGATGAGGAACGAGAATGTCTCGATATTCTTGAGAGCTACACCCGTGCCTTTTGCCACTGCGAGGAGGGGATCCTCGGCTATGTGGAACTGGATACCGATCTTGTCGGTGAGTCGCTTGTCGAGACCTCGGAGCATCGCGCCGCCTCCGGCAAGGAAGATACCGTTCATCACGATATCCGAATATAGCTCTGGGGGAGTCTCGTCAAGCGCCTGAAGCACGGCTGCCTCTATACGCGAGATCGA
Source organism: uncultured Staphylococcus sp. (assembly GCA_964552825.1). Taxonomy (GTDB): domain Bacteria; phylum Bacteroidota; class Bacteroidia; order Bacteroidales; family Muribaculaceae; genus Duncaniella. The sequence goes on from CAZKIE010000031.1 coordinate 13,409, forward strand.
CTTCTCGATGCAGTGGGATATTTCCTGATAGCTCACGGGTACCTCCATAGGGAGGGCGGTCATTTTGTTTGGGCCATGAACTATGTAATCCTCCGGCGGATTATCAAGCTCGGTCAGGGCAGATCCGACGTGGATCTTGATCTGCTCCGCCGTGCGCTCGCCCACTTTCACATTGTGGACACGGCTCATGTGCTCCATGATGTCATCAGTCAGGTCGTCGCCGGCCACCTGGATACTCTTGTTCGACACGATACCGCCAAGAGAGATCACAGCGATCTCCGTGGTGCCGCCCCCTATATCGACAATCATATTGCCTTGAGGAGCGAGAACATCAATACCGATACCGAGAGCGGCAGCCATAGGCTCATAGATCATGTAGACATCACGTCCGCCTGCGTGTTCAGAGGAGTCGCGCACGGCACGTATCTCTACCTCGGTCGAACCTGACGGGATACCTACCACCATCTTCATCGACGGTGAGAACCAATTGCTCTTGGAGCTTGCTTTCTTGATGAGTCCGCGGATCATCATCTCGGCGGCATTGAAGTTGGCTATAACGCCTTTGCGGAGCGGACGGATCGTCTCGATATCATCGTTCTCCTTGCCCTGCATGAGCTTGGCCTGGCGACCCACAGCCTTCAGTTTGCCTGTCCGCTTCTCGATAGCCACGATCGAAGGCTCGTCGATCACGATCTTGTCGTTGTGTATGATGATTGTATTGGCCGTTCCGAGGTCAATAGCAATCTCCTTGGTGAATGAGAATAATCCCATGTTTCTTTTAATGTTAAATTTGGAGAGGTTATTAGTGCTTGAAGTGGCGGAAGCCGGTTGTCACCATCGCGATACCGTGTGCATTGCAGTAATCCACACTTTCATTATCACGGATAGATCCGCCGGGATGCACGACTGCCGTGATGCCGGCATTACCGGCAATCTCCACACAGTCGGGGAACGGGAAGAACGCATCGGAAGCCATCACTGCACCGTGGAGGTCAAGGCCGAAAGATGCGGCTTTTTCAATAGCGTGTTTGAGCGCGTCAACGCGTGAAGTTTGTCCGACACCGCTCGCGAGAAGCATATTATCCTTGGCAAGCACTATGGCGTTGCTCTTGGAGTTTTTCACGATCTTATTGGCGAAAAGAAGATCGGATGCCTGCTGAGGGGTCACGGCAAGAGTCGTCACCTGCTTGAGATCGTCCACAGTCTCGATCTTGAGATCACGATCCTGCACGAGCGCACCGTTCAGACATGATCGGAACTGTCTTGTCGTGTGAAGCGGAGACTTCTGGACAAGAATGATGCGGTTTTTCTTCTGTTTGAGGATGTCGAGAGCCTCTGCGGTGTAGGACGGGGCTATTATGACCTCGAAGAATATCTTGTTGATCTCACCGGCAGCTTCGGCATCTACGGTGCCGTTGGTGATCAGTACACCGCCGAAGGCACTCACCGGATCGCCGGCAAGAGCATCCTTCCAAGCTTCGGTTACGGTATTGCGTGTGGCAAGGCCGCAGGCATTGTTATGTTTGAGCACTGCGAAAGTCGGAGATCCGGAATCAAACTCCGAGATCAGGTTGACAGCCGCATCAATGTCGAGCAAATTGTTGTAGGAAATCTCCTTGCCGTGCAACTGCTCGAACATCTCGTCAAACTTGCCGTAGAATGTTCCCTCCTGATGAGGATTCTCTCCATAGCGCATTGCCTTTGAGTCATCTAAGGCAATACGGAGTTCCTCGCAATCCGGAATAGGACTCTCCACCGCTGTGGATGCAAAGTAGTTGTATATGTCCGTATCATAGCCTGACGATACGGCAAATGCCTGTCCTGCAAACCAACGGCGTTCCTCAACCGAGGACTCCGCACCGTTACGCTTCAGCATTTCAGCCAATGGTGCATACTGGGCTTTGGAAGCCACTATGACCACATCTTTATAGTTTTTGGCCGCACCTCGGATGAGTGAGATGCCACCTATATCTATTTTCTCAATTATATCTGCCTCCGGCGCACCTGATGCCACCGTGGCACTGAAAGGATAGAGATCAACGATCACAAGATCTATCTCCGGGATTTCATATTTTGCTATCTGCTCACGGTCGCCTTCATTGTCACGACGGTTAAGAATTCCACCGAACACTTTAGGATGGAGAGTCTTCACACGGCCTCCGAGTATGGAGGGATAGCCGGTAAGATCCTCTACAGCCGCACATTCGTAGCCCAGACCCTCGATGAACGAACGAGTGCCTCCGGTCGACAGGAATTTTACCCCGTTGCTGCTGAGGAGGGACAGAATCTCTTCAAGCCCATCCTTATGAAAGACCGATACCAAAGCAGTCTTTATTTTCTTGTTGTCAGACATACGGTAACTATTGGATTTTTCAGATTGCAAAATTAAATAAAATTACCCACTAACGAAAGTTATTCATTAATAATAATGTGGTAAAATTACGTTTTACCCACTTATTAATTTATTTTAACATTAACTGCTTCATCCGGCTTCATAAATATTTCCTGCAAACCGGCACGTTTTGAAATTTGCAATAAAAAATTCAATAATTCTAACAAATTGCTTGCAAAATAGAAATAATAGTTGTAGTTTTGCAGCGACAAGCAATAATATATGACAAATAGACTATACAATAGCACATATTGGTGGCGCGTCGGTAACAATTATCGATGGCAATAATGCTTTGCGTAGGCCAACGGATGCCGATTAACATTCCAACTCACACAAAAAGCACATACCGCCATCGGGTTTTCGACTGAGAAATCTCGGTGGCTTTTTATTTTGAAGTTTCCAAGAAGAAAAAAGATATTTCGTATTATGAACACGTTTCATTCACTCCTTCCGGTTGATGCCGAGGGCTTTTATGGTCGGTTTGGAGGTGCATACATACCTGAAATACTCCACGACAATGTAGAGAAACTCTCCGCGGCATTTCGGCGCTATGCCACTGACGAGGAGTTCAACCGGGAACTTGATATTCTGCTGCGTGATTACGTGGGGCGTCCCACTCCGCTCTACCGTGCATCCCGGCTGAGCGAACTGTATGACACCAATATATATCTGAAAAGGGAGGATCTGTGTCACACAGGTGCCCATAAAATCAACAATGCTCTCGGGTCAGTGCTTCTGGCCAAGCGGATGGGCAAGACTCGCATAATCGCAGAAACCGGTGCCGGGCAACATGGTGTGGCCACCGCTACAGCCTGTGCGTTGATGGGAATGGAGTGTGTGGTTTACATGGGTGCGCTCGATGTTGACAGGCAGGCGCCTAATGTTGAGCGAATGAAGATGCTTGGCGCGAAAGTCGAGGCTGTCCATAGCGGCAACCGCACGTTGAAGGATGCGACAAACGAGGCTATCAGAGACTGGTGCTGCAACCCTGACAGTTACTATGTCATAGGAAGTACGGTAGGTCCGCACCCATATCCGGAGATGGTGGCCCACTTCCAGAGTGTCATAAGCCGCGAGATCCGCAGACAGCTCCTAAGCCATACCGGCTCGGAGACACCTGACTATATCGTGGCCTGCATAGGCGGCGGGAGTAATGCTGCCGGAGCCTTCTATCACTTCATAGATGACCCATCGGTCAAGCTCATCGCTGCCGAGGCTGCAGGTCTCGGGGTGGATACAGACAAGACAGCGGCCACAATCCATGTCGGTTCGGAAGGTATCATCCACGGATCAAGGACAATGGTGATGCAGACAGCCGACGGACAGATTGTCGAGCCGTATTCCATATCCGCCGGCCTCGACTATCCGGGCATTGGCCCGCTTCACGCCTATCTCGCGTCCACGGGGCGCACGGAGGTATTTGCGGTGACAGACAAGACCGCACTTGAGGCCGCCTTCCGGCTGACAAGAATGGAAGGCATCATTCCCGCACTCGAATCAGCACACGCGCTCGGAGTCCTCGACATGAAGAAGTTCGCTCCGGACGATGTCGTGGTCATAAATCTTTCCGGTCGCGGAGACAAGGATATGCACACTTATATGGACAAAAAAGACACACTCAGAATATGAAACACAAACTAAACGTGGTGTCACGGACCATTCCCGCCGATCTTGAAACTCCGGTGGGCATCTATCTGAAGACACGCGACCTATATCCCCAATCCGCGCTGCTGGAAAGTTCAGACTATCACACGTCGCAGAACTCCGTCAGCTATATCGGTGTGCGGCCGATAGGCTCATTCACTGTGATCAACGGACGCATCGAACGCTCTTATCCCGATTCATCTGAGGAAATCACGGCGATCACCGGCGGGGTGGACGTTGTGGAAGAGCTGAAAAAATATGTGGACTCATTTGAAATCTCCGGCGACACGGACAGTGGGGTGAACGGTCTTCTCGGATTCACTGCCTATGATGCCGTCAGATACTTCGAGTCTGTCGATATCAGTAAGAAGGAGGGAGGCCTTTCCGGTATTCCGGATATGAAATATATCCTATACAGATACGTGGTCAAGGTGAACCATTTCAAGAATCTCATGACCATCTATGAGCACCTGCCCATGGGGGAGGAGTGCAGCATCGACGAATTGTTGAGTGTGATACATAACAATAATATTCCGCAATATCCCTTCCGTACCGAGGGCGAACCTGTTTCCACCGTCAGTGACGGGGAATATATGGAGATGGTAAGGAGGGGTATAGCCCATGCACAGCGTGGAGATGTGTTCCAGATCGTTCTGTCACGCCGCTTTTCTCAGCACTTCAATGGCGACGAGTTCTGTGTCTACCGCGCATTGCGCAGTGTCAATCCGTCGCCCTACCTCTTCTACTTTGATTTCAGCGATTTCCGCATATTCGGATCTTCCCCGGAGACGCATCTCCGGATAGACGGCCGGACAGCCTACATCGACCCGATCGCGGGTACATTCAGGCGCACGGGAGATGATGCCCGTGACCATGAACTTGCAGCTGCACTCCTCGAGGATGAGAAAGAGAACGCCGAGCATATAATGCTCGTGGATCTTGCCCGTAATGACCTGAGCCGTGGAGGAGGAACGGTATCGATAGAATTTTTGAGACAGATACAGTTTTACAGTCATGTGATCCACATGGTGTCACGCGTGAAGGGAACCCTTCCGGAAGATGCGGATGTCTACCGGCTGTTTGCCGATACATTTCCTGCCGGAACACTTAGTGGTGCACCAAAGGTGAGAGCCATGCAGCTTATTGACGAAATAGAACCACATAGCCGCACCACCTACGGAGGCTGTATCGGGTTCATCGGCTTTGACGGCAATCTCAATCAGGCTATAACCATACGCAGTTTTCTCAGCTGTTCCCACTCACTTTACTTCCAAGCCGGAGCCGGTATAGTGGCTCGTTCTATTCCTGAGAATGAACTTCAGGAAACAAACAACAAACTCGGTGCGCTTGTCAACGCGCTCAAATATGCTGAATCATTCTGACGCTATGAAACTTCTTGTATTTGACAATTACGATTCCTTCACATACAACATAGTCCACTCCCTGCGCCAACTCGGAGTAGAACCGGAAGTTAGGAGGAACGACCGTATAACTACCGACGAAATCTCCACGTTTGACAAGATCATCATTTCCCCCGGACCGGGAATCCCCTCGGAAGCCGGAATATTGCCACAACTCCTGCTGCGATATGCATCGGAAAAACCGATCTTAGGCGTATGTCTCGGGCATCAGGCTATAGGCGAAAGATTCGGAGCAAGATTGAAAAACCTTCCGCAGGTATGGCACGGCATCAAGTCAAAGGCCGTTGTCACGACTCAGGATTATCTTTTTGACGGACTGCCTGACGAGTTTGAGATAGGCCGCTATCACTCCTGGGTGGTGGATCGCGATGGTTTGCCCGCAGAACTTGAGGTGACAGCATTTAGTCCCGACGGAGAGATCATGGCCATGCGCCATCGGACGCTGGATGTGAGAGGGGTACAATTCCACCCCGAATCAATCCTTACGCCCCAAGGTAACAAAATATTCGAAAATTGGTTAAGCCACTGATTAATGAAGAATTTACTGAACAAGATGTTTGAGCATAAAAGTCTGTCCCGCCGGGAGTCACGTGACGTCTTGCTCAATATCGCTGATGGAAAATACAATGATGCGCAGCTATCTGCATTCATGACCGTCTACCTGATGCGCAGCATCACGCTCGACGAGTTGCGGGGATTCCGCGATGCTATTCTCGAACGTCGGGTCCCGGTAGATTTCGGTGATGTCAAGACCATCGATATTGTCGGCACGGGGGGCGACGGCAAAAATACATTCAACATCTCCACAGCATCATGTTTCGTCGTGGCAGGAACTGGCCGTAAGGTGGTGAAACATGGCAACTACGGAGCAACATCGGTGTCCGGAGCCTCAAACGTGCTAGAACACCACGGAGTGAAGTTCTCATCCGACATTGACCGACTCGCCCGTTCACTTGACGAAAGCGGTGTATGCTATCTTCATGCCCCATTCTTCAGCCCCGCTCTAAAAAGTGTAGGTCCGGTCCGGAAAGCACTCGGCGTAAGGACATTCTTCAATATGCTCGGTCCGTTGGTCAATCCAACCCTCCCACGCCACCAGCTACTCGGTGTCTACAATCTGAGACTATTGCGGCTGTACGGCTACATTGCCGAACAGGAAGGTGTGGAGTGTACTGTGGTACATTCACTCGACGGCTATGACGAGATATCGCTGACCTCACCGTTTAAAGTGAGAACCTCCCGCGACGAATGTCTGCTCACCCCCGAAATGCTCGGATTTTCCACAATAGATGCCGGACAGTTATCCGGTGGTGAGTCTGTGGCCGATGCTGCTGAGATATTTGACCGGGTTCTATCCGGGACCGCATCACAGGCACAGACGGATTGTGTGGTGGCCAACGCTGCATTTGCCATCAGCACCATGGAACCGGATCTCGGACTCCCAATGGCCATTGCCGAAGCTCGTGATTCAATATCATCCGGTCGTGCCCTCGACGCTTTCCGCAAATTTGTAACTCTAAATTCATGATCGCACTATGGATAACATCCTTGAACGTATTCTTGACAACAAGCGCCGGGAGGTGGAAGCCCGCGCAGCGATAGCTCTGTCTGACTGTTCGGATCCACCTCGTGATCCGACATCGATGAAACGGGCCCTTATAGAGAGCGAGACAGGTATCATCGCGGAATTCAAGCGACGCTCACCATCGAAAGGTGAGATCCATCCATGCGCACTGCCACAAGATGTAATCCCCGGCTACGAGCGAGCCGGTGCTACAGCCTGCTCGGTTCTCACAGACACCCCGTTTTTCGGAGGATCGCTCACCGATCTTGACATAGCTGCACAGATGGTCAGGATACCTCTGCTCCGCAAGGATTTCATTGTAAGCAAATTCCAGATAGCCGAGGCGCGCCATCATGGTGCTGATGCCATTCTGCTCATCGCTGCGGCTCTGAGCCGGGAATCCATAGAGAAGTTTACACGCGAGGCTCACCGGCATCATCTCGAGGTTCTTCTCGAATTCCACTCGATGGCAGAACTTGACAAATTCTGTCCGGACGTGGATATGGTGGGGGTCAACAACCGGGATCTCACTACTTTTGTGACTGATCCGACACTATCGCTTCGTATGGCTGCGGAGCTTCCCGACACTGTGGTTAAGATTGCGGAAAGCGGGCTGACATCCATGGAGGAGGTGCGCCGTTTGCGCGATGCCGGATATCGGGGGTTTCTCATCGGAGAGACGTTCATGCGACATGATGATCCGGCTGCTGCCTTGAAAGATTTTCTTGGACGATGATACTGAAGGTGTGTGGAATGAGAGAGCCGGAGAATGTCAGGGAACTTGCCCGGCTTAATCCGGATTACGTGGGATTCATATTTCATCCGGAGTCTCCACGTTATGCCAGATCTATGCCACCGGGGACAGCAACGGGTGTGAACGGTGTGGCAGTTTTTGTCGATGCACCGACAGAAAAGATCATGCGTGTGTGCGAGAGTTATGGCATATCAACAGTGCAGCTTCATGGCTCCGAGTCCCTCAGACAATGTCGCGAACTTTCCGAAAACGGGCTGAAAATATTCAAGGCATTTGGCCTTGGCGTCAATCCCGACTGGCACAGCATATCGGAATATGAAAAATATTCGGATCTGTTCGTGTTTGACACCAAGACAAGGAGCCACGGCGGATCCGGAAGAAAATTCGACTGGAGCATACTCGCCGACTATCCTCTCGACACACCGTATCTTCTCAGTGGAGGCATCGGCCCTGACGACATAATCCCCACTCTTCCCGGAATGGCGGGTGTGGATCTCAACAGCAGATTCGAGATAGAACCTGGTCTGAAAGATATACAACTCATCAAAAAATTTATTGAACATGAACCGAATCGACTCGCTCTTCGCTCGTAAGGGCCATAATATATTATCTGTATTCACTACGGCGGGATATCCACATATCGGCTCAACCGCTGATGTGATTGAGGCGCTCGCCGACCGTGGAATTGACATGGTAGAAATAGGGGTGCCATTCTCCGACCCGATGGCCGACGGTGTTGTGATCCAGCACAGTTCCAATGTAGCTCTCGGAAACGGGATGACTCTCGTAAGATTGTTTGAGGATGTCAAGGAGGCGCGCCGACGGGTTCCCGACGTTCCGTTTGTCCTGATGGGATATCTTAACCCAATGATCAGAATGGGTGTGGAGAATGTGTTCATAAAATGCCGTGAGGCCGGTATTGACGGTATAATAATCCCGGATCTGCCGTTCAGCGAATATATGCGTGACTATAAATCACTGTGCGAACTCTATGGTATTCATCTGATCATGCTGATCACACCGGAGACCGCTCCGGAACGTATAAGGCTGATTGATGATAATTGCTCGGGATTCATATATATGGTTTCGACCGCCTCGACCACAGGGACGAAGGAACGCTTCGACAGCGCGGCCACAGATTATTTCAAAAGGATTGCGGAGATGGATCTGCACCATAACCGGCTTATAGGTTTCGGTATCTCCAATCCGGCTACGTTCAGTGAAGCCTGCCGCTACTCTTCCGGCGCGATAATAGGTTCCCTGTTCATAAAGTGTCTTGAATCCGCATCATCTCCCGCAGAGGCAGTTGATCTTCTGTGTCGAAAAATCGGCCGGGTGTAGAGCTGCATCAGCTCAACCTCTTTGGAAATAGGAATACGATCGACAGAACTACCATCAGCGCCAAAGCCCACGGATAATATAGATATACGAATGGAGCCACGGGCGGGATCCCTGCGAGCGACGTAGCAAGCAGTGTCTGCGCACCGTATGGTATAAGACATTGAACTATACAGGAGCAAGAATCGAGCAGCGATGCGCTCTTCCTCGGATCAACGCTATATTTCTCACTGATCTCGCGCGCGATACCTCCGACAGTGATTATCGCCACGGTATTATTGGCCGTACAGAGGTTCACAAGAGCCACTAAGACGGCGATGCTTCCTTGTGCACCACGCTTGCCGCTCACTTTTGCTGACAGGCATTGCAAAAGATACTGAATACCTCCGGCCGCTTTGATTATGCCAAGCATCCCGGCTGCAAGCAGTGTCACTATGATCAAGTCTCCCATAGAGTCGATGCCGGCACCCATAGTGCCGAAAAGGGAGATGACGGTATATCCGTCCGTAACTCCAAGTATCACTGCCGAGACGATGCCAAGTGTCAGCACAATCATTACGTTGACACCACACGCGGCTGTGACAAGTACCACTATATATGGTAGCACAAGCCATGGGGAGTGAGAGCCGGCGGCCACAGGCTCCGGGGCTTCCGAGCTGATCAGAATGTATAGGACAAGAGTTATCAACGCTGCCGGTAGCGCGATCCAAAGATTTGCTTTGAACTTATCTGCCATCTTGCACCCTTGCGAACGGGTGGCTGCTATAGTCGTGTCAGATATGAACGACAGATTGTCGCCGAAAAATGCGCCTCCGAGCACGACCGCCACATAGAATGGAAGACTTTCACCTCCTACGCCGGCCATCTCGGCAGCAAGTGGAGTGAGAGCCACAACCGTACCGACAGATGTCCCGATGGATATGGATATGAAACATGATGCCACAAACAATGCAGGCACTATGAACCTGGCCGGAAAGAATCTTAAAGTAAGCTCAACAGTAGCATCAATAGCACCGATCTCCTTAGCCACAGCGGCAAAAGCCCCGGCAAGAACAAAGATCCACACCATATATAATATACTTGTATGGGCTGCTGCCCGCGAGTATGTCTCTACACGCGACGAAAGACTTCCTCCACCGCAATAGATGGCGATGCCCCACATCGAAGCCACCACAAGAGCCACGGAGAGAGGCATCTTGTAGAAGTCACCGATCACGAGCGACACAACGAGATATGTCACCATGAACACTACCACAGGGGAAAGTCCCAACAGTCCGCGAATCGCGGATACACGAGGCAACTCAATAGGTCCACTCATTATGATTCCGTATTATTTCAGCCACAAAGGTAGCAAATATTCACCGCTTGCCAAAATAGTGTGATAATGTCATACCTGCATGATATTTTCTTGTTTCTTGTCCGTCATGAGTCAGAAGCTGACCTTGAGACCGCCAAGAGCCGTGATACCCGGCATATCATACCCCCGGTTTATGACATACCGGGCATCGGTGATGTTCTCAAGACGAGCAAAAATCTCCACGTAACGACATATCTCATAATTGATCTTCAGATTGAGCAACGCATAGCTCTGATTCTTTACATCATCAGCCACATACAGGCCTCCGATGCCTTTGAGATCAGCATTGATCTTCAGACGTTTCCACGCCGTAAACTCCACGCCAAGATAGTATTGGTTTTTCGGTGCGCCGGTGAGATTGTCGAGAGAGGTATGCAGATAGCTGTAGGAGGCATACAGACGGAGGTTGTCGAGCGGATGGCTGTTTGCTGCGATCTCCACACCTTTGTTGATAAATCTGCCTGTATTCACATTCTTCTGATCAACCACCTGGATCATATCTGTCCCATGACTGTAATATGCGGTAAGATCAACAGATAGATAACGTGAGAAATGTTTTGCCACCGATAGTTCGTAGTTCATCATTTTCTCCGGATTCAGATCCGGATTGGCCATACGGTACAGATACAGTTCACGAAACGACGGATTGCGGTAGCCCATAGCAAGGTTCCCTTTTATATTGAAACCCCCACCCGGGTTGAGAGCGAAACCAAACTGAGGTATCCATTGAGTGTCAAATTTGTCGCTGTTGGCCATCCTCAATCCGGCATTGACATTGACAAACTCATCCGCAAATGACTGCGATATTGTGAGATATGGCGAATACTCCACAACTGTCTTGCGACTGATGGTACTCATCGAACCTTCTGTATGGACATTTCCCCCTGACACCGGGATCTCACCGGAATATGAGTCAAAATCAAAACCAACCGTTGCGGAACCACCTTGCCATAGTGAGAAACTTTGGCAGGCGAGGATACCGATGCGGTCATCCTTGCTGTGGAAATGTCTCGGATCGTCAATGAAGTGATTACCATAGCTGTAATACACTCTTGCCATACCTCTGGTCGAACCGTAATTGTCGGATACAGTCAGAGAGGTTTCTCCTCTCACTATACTCTGGCGGTAAATATCAGTCGATTGCGGATCAGACAGCTTGGGATAGATCGGATCGTTCCCCTTGAAGTGCATCAGTGTGTAGTCAGCCGTGGCCTTCCATCGGTCGGAGAAATCATATCCGATCTTGGCATATCCGTCGGCCTGTTTGAAATCGAAGTTATCAACAGTGCCGTCAGTGCGGTTGTAAGATACGGAGACGAGCGACGAGAATCTGCCGAACCGGGTAGTGTTTGTCACTGACGAGAGCCATGTATTGTATGATCCGTATTGTGATGATATGACAGTGCGGACTCCACGCTCCCCGGGATTTCGTGTTATCACGTTTATGGCTCCGGCCATGGCGTTTGATCCGTAGAGCACTGACCCCGGACCTCTCAGCACCTCCACGCGTTCCACATATTCCTTATCGTAGAAATCCGCGATATGATGGGAGTAGATTCCTGCAAACTGCGGCTGACCGTCGACCATCATCAGCACCGCACTCGCACGGTCGCCGCCGACACCACGCAATTTGATATGTCCGGATCCACCGTTGCTTACTCCGAAGCCGAAAATACTGCGTTCGGACACAAAAAGGCTTGGTACCATTCCTGAAATCGCGGAAAGTACCTGTGTTTCGCCGGTCGACTCTAACCGATCGCGACCCACCACAGAAACCGTATATGGCAAAAGATTGTTCTGCACAGGGGAATTTGTGCCGGTGACAACAACTTCATGCAACTGCAACACTGTGGAGTCAGCCGATTCTTGGGCTGCGATATAGAGTGTTGGAAGTGCCGATATGATTGTAAGAATAATCGGTTTAATAAGCATCGGTGTCAATTACTTTTATCTTTGAAAGCACAAAATTAACACATAAATTAAGTATAACAAAACATAATCGTATTTCTCTCCGTTAGAATATTAGTATGGAAGCAAACGTAATTGTCGGTATAGGCGAGGTCCTGTGGGATGTGCTTCCCGAGGGCAAAAAAATAGGCGGAGCACCTGCAAACTTCGCTTATCATGTGTCGCAATTTGGATTTGACGGCATGGTTGTGAGTGCCGTCGGGCATGATCAGCTCGGTGCGGAACTTTTGTCTCAACTTGATGGTAAGGATATGAGATATATTATCCCTAAGGTCGATTATGCCACCGGGACAGTCACCGTTGAGCTTGACGGACAAGGAATACCCACCTATGAGATCAAGGAGAATGTGGCATGGGACAATATACCCCTCACCACGGAGTTGCTCGAACTTGCGAAAAAGACACAAGCCGTAAGTTTCGGATCTCTGGCACAAAGAAATGCTGTCTCACGTGCAACCATCCACTCATTTCTGGACGCTATGCCCGTCACTCCGGACACATTTAAAGTATTCGATATAAATCTGCGTCAGCATTTCTATACACCGCAGACGATCGAAGAATCCCTGGAACGATGCAACGTACTGAAGATAAATGATGAGGAACTGGTGATTATAAGCCGTCTGTTTGGCTATCCCGGCATTGACCTCCGGGACAAATGCCGGTCTATACTTGAGAAATACAATCTTGAAATGCTCATACTCACCTGCGGTATAAACGGAAGCTACGTGTTCTCTCCCGGTAATGTCTCGTTTATCGGGACTCCGGATGTCAAGGTGGCCGACACGGTCGGTGCCGGCGACTCGTTCACCGCATCATTCATAGCCGGACTACTCAGCGGTCTTCCCATTGGCGATGCCCACCGGCTTGCCGTAGAGACATCAGCATACGTATGCACCTGTCATGGAGCAATGCCCGGTTTGCCCAGCAGTCTGACCGATAAATGCCGGTGCATATAAAAAAGCACGGATTACGATTTAAGAGATTGTTTAAAACCTGTAAACAACTCCTCTTAAATCGTAATTTTTTATGTAAAAGCCTAAAAATAGGATAGGCCGTAAAGCCCTTTTTATAAGGACATTACGGCCTATATTATTGATAGAGTGAGTTATCCGCTTAATCTTCGATGGCGGCCTGCGCCGCTGCTACGCGGGCGATGGGCACACGGAAGGGTGAGCATGATACGTAGTTCATGCCAAGTTTGGCACAGAACTTGACGGAAGAGGGTTCACCTCCGTGCTCGCCGCAGATACCTACCTTGAGATCGGGATTTGTGGCACGGCCTTTCTCAACGCCCATCTTGACAAGCTGACCTACGCCTTCCTGATCAAGAACTTCGAAGGGATCGGTCTTGATGATACCATGTTCCTTGTAGAATTTGAGGAACTTGGGTGCGTCGTCGCGGGAGAAGCCGAATGTCATCTGGGTGAGGTCATTTGTTCCGAATGAGAAGAACTCGGCTACTTCGGCAATCTGGTCTGCGACGAGAGCGGCACGTGGTACCTCGATCATTGTCCCGACTTTGAAGGGCACTGTTGTTCCCTGCTCCTGGAATACCTTTCCGGCTGTGATCTTGATCACGTCTGCCTGGTTCTGGATCTCCTTGAGCGAGCCAACAAGTGGTATCATTATTTCGGGGTGAACGTCGATACCGCGAGCTTTCACAGCGAGAGCAGCCTCGATGATGGCACGTGTCTGCATCTCGGTGATTTCAGGATATGTGATGCCGAGACGGCAGCCACGGTGTCCGAGCATGGGGTTGAACTCTTCGAGAGAATCCACCTTGGCTTTCACTTCCTCAAGTGTGATGCCCATTTCCTCAGCAAGTTCCTTCTGGGTAGCAGTCTGATGAGGTACGAATTCGTGCAACGGGGGATCAAGCAGACGGATAGTGACTCCGTAGCCGTCCATGGCCTCGAAGATTCCTTCAAAGTCTCCACGCTGCATGGGGAGGAGTTTGGCGAGTGCATGACGGCGGCCTTCTACATCGCTGGCGAGGATCATCTCACGGACAGCCTTGATACGGTCGCCTTCGAAGAACATATGTTCCGTGCGGCACAGACCGATACCCTGTGCGCCGAAATAACGAGCCTGTTTTGCGTCACGGGGAGAATCAGCGTTGGTGCGGACGAGTGTCTTGGTGTACTTGGAAGCATAGTTCATGATCGCGCCGAAGTCGCCACCAAGCTCGGGCATTACGGTGGGTACCTGGCCATCGTAGACTTCGCCGGTCGAACCGTTGAGCGAGATCCAGTCTCCCTCCTTGTATGTTTTGCCGCTCATCTGAACCGTCTTGGCCTTGTAGTCAACAACTATCTCACCGGCGCCGGATACGCAGCATTTACCCATACCGCGGGCTACCACTGCTGCGTGTGAGGTCATACCACCACGCATGGTGAGGATGCCTTGTGCGACGGCCATACCGCGAAGATCCTCGGGAGAGGTCTCGATGCGCACGAGCACAACCTTGCGTTTCTTTTCGCTCCATGCCTCGGCATCGTCAGCGGAGAACACGATCTGTCCGGATGCTGCGCCGGGGGAAGCGGGGAGACCCTTTGCCACAACATCGGCACGCTTGAGCGCTGATTTGTCGAACACCGGATGGAGCAGCTCGTCAAGTTTCTGCGGCTCCATACGCATGATCACTGTCTTCTCATCGATCACGCCCTCACGCAGAAGATCCATTGCAATCTTGACCATGGCAGCTCCTGTACGCTTGCCGTTGCGGGTCTGGAGCATCCAGAGCTTGCCGTCCTGAATGGTGAACTCCATATCCTGCATATCCTTGTAGTACTCCTCGAGACGGTCGGAGATACGGAAGAGCTCATTGGCGCAGTCAGGCATGGACTCTTCGAGCGCAGGATATTTGGTGCGACGTGTCTCTTCGTCGATGCCTTGGAGCTTGGCCCAGCGGCGAGAGCCTTCAATGGTGATCTGTTGGGGAGTGCGGATACCGGCCACGACATCCTCACCCTGAGCGTTGATGAGGTATTCGCCATTGAACATATTCTCACCGGTAGCAGCATCGCGGCTGAAAGCGACACCGGTAGCGGAGTTGTCACCCATATTGCCATATACCATGGCCTGTACGTTTACGGCAGTACCCCATTCCTCGGGTATCTGGTTCATGCGGCGATATATTATCGCACGCTCGTTCATCCAGCTGTCAAATACGGCGCAGATACCACCCCAGAGCTGATCCCAAGCGTTGTCGGGGAAGTCCTTGCCGGTATAGTCTTTCACTGCGGCTTTGAAAAGCTTCACCAGATTCTTGAGGTCGTCGACAGTCAGATCAGTGTCCAACTTGATACCTTTCTCTTCCTTGACCTTGTCCATGATCTCCTCGAAGGGATCAATATCGGTCTTGCTCTTGGGCTTCATGCCGAGCACAACGTCACCGTACATCTGCACGAAGCGGCGGTAGCTGTCCCAAGCGAAGCGGGGATTGCCGCTCT
>CAZKIE010000032.1:0-25395 GCA_964552825.1 uncultured Staphylococcus sp.
TCAATAGCTAACGGCGCCATTGTATCCTCTATGGTGTCAAAGATGGGAAAGATAGTCATTTTTCATGAAATATACGCAAAAATTCAGGTGAAAATACCTAAATTTGCGTCATGAAAAGATGCATGGTCCCATTTCTCCTCATGTTGGCATTGACAGCTTTCTCCCAGGAACGGGAGCCTGGATTCACGCCTCAGTTAACGGAGATCATAAGACTCTACGATAGCACATCCAAACCGCTCCTGCCGGATATAGAGCCGGAGGTGTGGAATGAAATTGACTGCGCGGTATCCTCTGCTCCGGGCAGGATGAGACTTGTGAAAAACGTAGTGGTGGACAAACCAAACACGAGACTATACGTAATAAATGCCTTCGGTGATACCCTAAGCCGTTACAGAGTATGCGCCTCTGCAAAACGCGGGCAGAAATCGGGGAAAGATGACTGGCGCACACCGGAGGGTTGCTTCAAGATCTACGGTGTCTACAATTCCACGGACTGGACCTATAAAGACACGAAGGACAAATGCTACGGCCCGTTCTTCATAGCACTGCTTACACCGCCATACTATGGAATAGGCATACACGGGACTAACGCACCTTACTCAGTGCCAGGACGCAGAAGCCACGGATGTATGCGGATGCACAACGAGGACATCGTCCGTGTGCGTCGGATGGTCGATAAAGATTCACGCGTGACGGTACTCCCCGACCCGGTGGACGAGCAACCATGAAGATATCAGTCCGGACTATTACATCTCAGACTATGGATGCGATCACATCCTTTATGCTCTGAGCTAATCTGTCCGCCTCCGCCATCGTATGAGCCTCGCTGTATATACGGATGATAGGCTCAGTATTGGATTTACGGAGATGAACCCATGAATCGGCAAAGTCGATCTTCACGCCATCTATATCCGTAATCTTCTCACCGGCAAACTTCTCTTTCACAGCTTCAAGGATAGCATCCACATCTATCTCCGGCGTAAGCTCGATCTTGTTCTTGGCTATCTCGTAGGCAGGATATGTCGCACGAAGCTCCGTCACCTTCTTCCCACTCTTGGCAAGCAGGGTCAAAAACAAAGCAACTCCGACAAGGGCATCACGGCCATAATGGGAAGCCGGATAAATAACTCCACCATTCCCTTCACCACCTATGACGGCACCGGTTTCCTTCATTTTTGTCGTCACATTGACCTCTCCGACAGCAGCCGCCGTGTATGTGCATCCCTTAGCCTCAGTGACATCACGAAGCGCACGGGAAGAGCTCAGATTGCTCACCGTGGAGCCGGGTGTATGCGAAAGCACATAATCCGCGATCGAGACAAGGGTGTATTCCTCGACAAACATCTCGCCATTTTCCATCACTATGGCCAGACGGTCTACATCAGGATCCACAACGAAGCCCACATCGGCCTTACCGTCGGCCATGAGGGATGAAATCTGTGTGAGATTCTGGGGTATGGGTTCGGGGGTATGCGCGAATTTGCCGGTTGCCTCACAATTAAGCTCTATGATATTCTTCACACCAAGCGCACGGAGCAACTGCGGAATCACTATTCCACCGACCGAGTTGACGGCATCAACAACAACCGTGAAGTCAGCTTTCGCTATGGCATCCACATCAACAAGATCAAGAGCAAGGACACTCTCAATATGACGACGGTTGTATGTCTCATTCATATACACCTTGCCAAGCTTATCAACCGGCGCAAACTCAATCTCGTCAGACTCTGCTATACGGAGCACTTCCTTGCCCTCGGCATCATTCAGGAACTCACCATGCGAGTTAAGGAGTTTGAGTGCGTTCCACTGAACCGGATTATGACTGGCCGTAAGAATTATACCACCGGCAGCCTTTTCACCGGTCACAGCAATCTCAGTGGTGGGAGTGGAGGCAAGACCGATATTGACAACATCAAACCCCATGGCTGTAAGTGTGCCACACACAAGACTATCGACCATCCGGCCTGAAAGGCGTGCGTCACGACCGACTACTATAAGGCGTGACCCGCCATCTTTCATGCTACGGGATATGAATGTGGCGTAGGCAGCCGTGAACTTGACTATATCAAGCGGGGAAAGGCCGTCGCCCGGACGTCCTCCGATTGTACCGCGTATTCCGGATATGGATTTGATAAGTGACATTACGAAACTTATATGACTGGTTTAAAATACGAAATCGTGTATAGATACGGTATCACATAGCTCATATCGGATGTCGGTCCGGCCTGTGATTTGATGACAAGGTTCACCTTGGCATTATATCCGAGATATAACATCGGCAACTGTATGCCGGTACCATACTGTGTCGAGGTCTCTATGTACTCATTTCCGAACAGGAAATAGGTTGATCCAGCATTCATATTATCAGCATTGCCGGCACCGATGTTATCACCGCCCACTTCATATCCGTCAAGAACATAGCGCATATAACGGAAATAGACACGGTCATTATAAGCAGGACGCTCATCATTGCCCGGATCAAGAACCTGCATATAGACATCTCCCTCATCATCTATGCAATAGTATGGAGCGTCCGGTCCGATCTCAAACACCGTATCGGCAGGCACATTATCTATAAGACGATGTTGGGACAGGAATTCGTTGACTATATGATTCTCGTCGGCGAGCAGTTCGGCATAACTCTTCGAATTACTGCAGGATGCGAGACCTATGAGTACCGCTATAAGGATGAGGGGAAAGAGAAAACGTTTCATGATAGATATTTATCGTAGTTTGGTAAAATTTCTAAAAAATGTGATATGGCTTGATCAAGAGATCCGTTGAACTCACCGCCGGCAGCATTTACATGGCCACCACCACCGAAACATTCGCTGCATATACGGCTCACGGAGAAGTCACCTTTGGAACGCATGGATACCTTTACATAATCAGGTGCATCCTCACGCATATATACTGACCACACGACTTCAGGAAGAGCAAGCGGTTTATTGACAAGGCCCTCGGTGTCACCCTTGGAATAATCGAATTCCTTGAGTTCCTCTCCACTCAAAGTGATGAGGGCAACACGATGCTCACGCATGATCTGCATCTTATATTGCGCATAGCCCATGATACGGAGACTCGGTTCGGAAAATGTATCCATCACAAGCTTGTAGAGATTGTCCTTATCTATTCCCTTGCGCATCAGATCATATACTATGAGGTATAGGTCCGGGTCATTGGAATTGTAGGAGAAGTTGCCAGTATCAGTCATCATCCCCGTATAAATACAGGCTGCTGCCGAACGGTTTACGTATCTTACCCAAAACGCCTGCCATAGGAAAATGTACAGCAGTGCCGAAGTGGACGACACTTCAGGATGTGAAATCATGACATCCGCATCCATGACCGGTGACAAATGATGATCTATCACTACCCGTCGGGCTGTTGAATCCTTGATGAACGGGGAGAGCCTGTCGACCCGTTCCATATCATTGAAATCAAGACAAAATATGAGATCAGCATCAGCTATCAGCTCCTTCGCACGATCCTCGTTGCGGGTCGAAGCCACAACATCCCTGACACCCGGAAGAAACTGCAGAGACTTCGGGGCACAGTCAGCCGTGACCACAACAGCATCCTTGCCAAGATTGCGCAACACAAAGCACAGTGCTGTCGACGACCCGAGCGCATCACCATCCGGTGACACATGACAAGTGATGACGATCCTGCGGGACGCAAGCACAAGCTGCTTTACACGCTCCACACTCTCGGCATCTATGACTGTGTTGAATCGGCTTGGACGGGAATTATTGTTCATGATTTGCAAAACAAACGCAAAGTTACGAATTTTTTCTCAGAGGGACGACACATGAGCCTCCTATTTTTTCGGAAGCACGAACAAGAACCTGGCGCCACCATGATATGATGTGTCAAATATCACATCACCTCCAAGCAGACGGGCTATCTGGCGCGCTATCGTGAGCCCCAGTCCGGCACCCTGTGTCTCGGCATCAAGTTTGACAAATCTCTCGAAAATCTTTTCCCGGTTCTCCGGATTGATACCTATACCGGTATCGGTGACGGAGAATTCCAACTTCGAGTTATTATCAATCATTCTGTATGCAAGTGTGATCCGACCTTCGGACGTAAACTTACGAGCATTTGAAAGAAGTGCGTTCAAAACCTGCTGTATACGCGTGGGATCAGCAAAAATCTCAACTCTCTCATCTGATGCTTCGAGACATAGCTGCACTCCGGGCTTCACACGCCGCTTCATACTGTCAAGAGTGAATTGGGATAGAAGCTTGACATTCACTACCTGCGGATGAACCGACATTGACGCACTGTCGATCTCCGAAAGCTGCAACACATCCGTTATTATCGTCGACAGCAACTCACTGTTGAGTTCGACAAGTTCGGCAAAATCCTTCAGATGTTTCTGGCCGCTGTTGCTGACACAGTCGGCTATAAGATGGGAATACTCCGTAACGGCCTGTAACGGAACCTTTACCTCATAACTCATATTCTTGATGAAATCACTCTTCAGGTTATTAGCCTTCTGAGCCAGATCGCGGGCATTAATTGACTCCTCTCTCGATTTCCGGAGATTCTCACTCTCCTTCCGGAGCGACCTGTTGCTCGCTGCAAGATGCTTTACAAGATGACGGTTACGGTGGTACAGCCTGTAAACTATGAGCAGCAGGACTATCAGCACTATAACCGCCGACAGAGTGACGATAATCATGGTATGCTGTATTGACTCCACATCACGTTTCTTCTCACGCTCGATATCACCATACTTGTTCCTGACATTGTAAACGGCATAAGCCAACTGCAGATCCAGCGACATTCCTTTACTGAGATCTTCGATCTCCTCCTCGAGCATATTGGCATACTGTATGGCAGCCGTCCGCTGAGTCTCCAGATCTCCGAGAGCCTCCGCAGCCCTGAGCATATAGCCGAGCATCGCACGCTTGCGGGTATTGCCGGCCGGGGCATCATGATACTTTTTAAGCAACGGCAGAGCCTTTGCATAATTCTTCTCGCTCATCGCAAGGTATATGTCAGCCGCCGGGAAGTTCTCATAAGTTTCCCTCACGGCATCATCTTCTCTGACATACTCCTTTATCTGATCATAATACTTCCTGACAGTGGCCGAATCGAGAATGGCGAAATTGGACAACAGACGGGTATATATAGTATAGCATGACGGCGCGTAATTCCTATACTTACGACCCTTCTCCCTATAATATTCCTCTAATCTGGATATATCATGGAGCAAAGCCCGGTCACAGGCGACGGATTTCTGCGGACTTGTCAGCATATACGCGATGGCAGCGTGTACACCGAAGGCATTCCTGATGGAAAAAGCTGATGGAGGCAGCTTGTTGACAAGGGTCGACAGTGAGTCAAGATACGCACCCAGCATCTCGCCACTCGGCTCTCTTGAGATAAGCATACAGATACCATGAAGCAGGGACACGTGATCATATATATCGGCAGGAGGATTGATGGTCATTGTCTCGATATACTCTTTTAGCAACCGATCCCGCTCCTCGTGGTCACCGTATTGCGCTCTGCGTATATTCTGCATCATATTGATAAAGGTAAGCGTCTCCCTGCGCTCTTCTGATTCAGGGAAAGCCAGAGTCATCTCGCGCAATCTTGTCAGCGCGGAATCAGATCTCATGCGCCGGTTGGCCTGATTGCGTATCATGTCAAGAGCATCACTGGGTTGACCTGCACGCATACAAGTCCCTATGATCGTATCGCCAAGCTTTGTGGACAGGCTACGCGACAAGACATCATACAAGTTGCACAGCAATGGTACAGAATCCGCAGCTGTCCTCACATGGATGAGTTGACGGCGCAAGGAATCTATGGTCTCCGGATCGCCTTGCGCTCTCAATCCAGGGACGACTGTCAGCATTAACAGAAATGTGATTAATGTCGGTATGTGCCGTTTCATCTAATTATTTTGCAGTTTGACTGTATTTTCATTGTATTTATCCGTGATCAGACATCCAGCTCGAGTCCGGGTCTTTTCACAATGCCTATAATCTCGGCCGGATCCGTAGCTATATTGTCAGCATGAGCATCCGTCAGCTCACGTTTCGGACGGAAACCCCATGTGACGCCACAACTGTCCACACAAGCCCTTCTGGCCGTCTCGATATCAACGGCAGAATCTCCGACATAAAGCACCTTCGACTTCCTCGTAGGCGCCTTGGACAGTATCTCAAACACGATACTCGGATCCGGCTTTACAGGAACTCCTTCTTTCTGTCCCTCAATCGCCCGCCACTCTATGGCAGGAAAGAACTGGTCGATCAGACGCTCGACTGCACTCTGATATTTATTGGATGCCACCGCCAATCCCACACCTTCGGCCTGCAGATTGTCAAGCAATTCCGTGATGCCCGGATATGGGATAGTAGAGTCACACAGATGATCATCATAATATTCTCTGAATTTCTCTCTCGCCGTCTCAATTATCTCCTTGGTACGCGCCTCCTCGGGAAGGGCACGTTCGATAAGACGAGTAACACCGTTACCCACCATCATCGGATAGGATGCAAGGGAATGTTCCTGATATCCGAGTTCACGCAGCGCATGATTGGTAGCCGATCCGAGATCAGATATCGTATTGAGGAGCGTTCCGTCCAAATCAAATATTACGAGTCGTTTCATGTCAATAATCCTGAATGGTTTTTAAAATGGATAGCCAACTGAAAAATGGAATGCCGTGTCCCTTTTCCACTGTGGATGCGCTATCGGCCATCTCACCTGTCCGCTTGCCGGATTGTATGCCTTGACTCCGAGGTCAAGACGCAACAGAAAGTAGTTGAAATCCAACCGGACACCAACCCCATAGGCCATGGCTATCTCCTTCCAGAATGTAGAGAATCTGAAAAAGCCTCCGGGTTGGTTCTCATAATTATGTATTGTCCAGATGTTTCCGGCATCCACAAAACCGGCACCCTCTATAACCCAAAACAACTTTGCACGATATTCAACACTCAGATCAAGACTGATATCGCCACACTGATTGATGAAATAAGCCACCGAATTATGAGAGTTGTAGCTTCCGGGACCGAGAGTACGTGCGCCCCACCCTCTCACGCTATTGGCGCCACCGGCATAGAAACGTTTTTCAAACGGCAACACCTGTGAATTTCCATACGGATAGCCTATGCCAAATCCGAAATGGAACGCGAGGGAATGACGGAAATTAATATTGCGTGTCAATCCATAATCTACCTCAGCCTTCACATATTGGGAATACTGTGTGCCGAACACCTTGTAGACACCTCCATCCTTCTTCTGCCCGAATAGCTTTGACCCGGCATACAGAAGATTGCCGGCAGTCTCTATGGCAGTTCTGATGGTATAGACCACCGGTTGCAATACATATCGTTTAATTGTGGCGGAGGCAATGCGTTTATTGGTGTTGTAATAACGATAACCCATGCTCATGATGAAGTGATCTTCATAGCTGTATCTCAGGAGTGGATTATCCGGGGCTATAGCGTCAAGGAAATTATTGGTTCGTTCCGGCAGATACACATAGTTGATGTCAAGTATATCAAATTCATGCCGGCGCGTGTTGGTCCGGTTCAGCCACTTGTATTTCCATGCGCCACCCGCAATTATACGTGTGTACTCCGGCCGCTCCTGATAGTTGAACGACAGTGCAAATTCCGTGGATACATTGAATCGCTGTCTAACCCTGCGCGGTGCAAATGGAAATTCAAATTTTGGGAATGTGATACCTACCTCTCCGGCATACTCGGTGTAACGGTCGTTGATGAGACCGTTCAGATTTCCGGAAAGACTCTCGTAATTCATCCTGAGACGTCCGGTAAATAGCTGTGAACCTCTGGCTAAATTCCTATGCTGGTAAGTAGCGCCAAGTCCAAATCCGAGATCTCCTTCCGAATTGGTACCCTCGACATCGAATGTCACCGACTGCTTCTTGTTACGGGATAGGTATATATACGCATCCAGTTCTTTTTCCTGACCGGATCCGGCCACCGGCACCATCTCGATGTTGATTGATTTGAGTATTCCCAGACGGGCAAGTGATTCGTATGTACGCTCGACAAGTGCGGCCTTATACAACGACCCCGGAGTGATATAACATTTCTCCTCAAGAGCGGAAGGGGTGAGATACCTGTCAGGTCCATACAGAATTTTTACACCGCGGTAGTCTACCGTGTCAAGATGAAGCGATCGTATCTCGGAAGGTGCAGTACGACCTCTTGTGTCTGTGACAAAAATTACATTGCGGATCCTGTATTTATCGTGATCGTTCACTACCTCCGGCGGCAACGACAGAAAGGATGGAGACTCCACACCTATCCGGCGCGGAGGTCGAACGACAAGCGTCAGATCAACATCCTTGGAATTTTCAGCAGTGTCGGCGATGAATGTCACATACTCCTTCGTAAAGGCATAATACCCCCCGTCCCTCAGTACACGTGTTATCCTCGTCCGTTCCTCGTCAAGAAGATCCCGGTCAAATTTATCACCGGGATGTATCGTCGCCAATGCCGCATCCGCGTGCAGTATTGAAGCGATAGCCGTATCCGCGATCTCATAAGCCACGGAATTTATCATGTGCGGCTCGCCGGTTGTCACCTTATATACCACCTCAGCCCTCTTTTTATCCGGATTAAGGATCGTATCTACCTCGACATCAGCTTCAAGATAACCCTTGTTGATCATTGCAAGCTCGAGCTGCCGGGCGGAAGCATCAGTCAGCTCCTGGGAAAATATCACCGGAGGCTGTCCCATCCGTCTTACCCATCTGTTATACCATTTTGTCGAGTCTCGTCCGGAGAGATTATATGTGTCAAGTTGAAGTTTCCAGAATCCGAGTACTTTATGATTGGGGGACTGGCGCAAATAATTCACAAGATCTTCAGATGCCACATCCCCATCACCATCAACCACCACACTCGTCTTATCAAGGAGATATTGACCCTCCGGCACAAAACGAGTGGCATTGCATCCCCACAATGCGACACCCATCGCCATAGCAAGAATACACTTATATATTATTATATGTGGTTGATTTAACCGCATCGTCACTACAATGTAGATCGTCTCACGACCCAATTAACTTGCAAATATACGCCAAACCGCGCTCTTTTCCAAACCCCGCCACGACAATTCAACGGAATTTCGGATTAAGTCCGACTTAGGCTCGGCTTTAATTTGCATAACTTAAAACTATTGTATATCTTTGCGACGACAAAGGGGTGCGGCGATACCTTGCAAGTCTTCGACCGCTGAGATGATACCCTACGAACCTGATGCGGTTAGTACCGCCGAAGGGATTGATCGACATCGGCATCCTCGCGAGCCACACCTCTTGTCGCGAATCATTATTTTTTCCGCCATCGCGATGAGAAATTATTTCCCGGTCCTCACCATTGCCGGATCAGACTCTTCAGGAGGAGCCGGCATTCAGGCAGACATAAAGACCATGTCGGCCATCGGTTGCTATGCAATGAGCGCAATAACAAGCATAACCGCCCAGAACACAACCGGAGTACGATCCATCCAGCCCATATCTCCGCAAGTGGTTGCCGACCAGATCGACATGGTATTCAGCGACATTCCTCCTCTTGCAGTCAAGACCGGGATGTTATGCGATGCCGAAGTAGCCTCAACAGTTGCAGATAGGCTTGAATCATATATGCCGGCGAATCTTGTGGTAGATCCGGTGATGATTTCAACATCCGGTTCAAGACTTCTCACCGAGGACGCTACCGACATCATAATATCACGTATATTCCCTCTTGCCACCCTTGTCACACCAAACCGGATGGAGGCCGAAGTCCTGACAGGCTCAATCAATCCGGAAGAACAAGCACGGAAACTGAGAGAGATGGGATGCCGGGCAATACTCCTGAAAGGAGGGGACTCCGAAGACAGCAAATTCAAGACCGACTATCTGTTCACGGCGGAAAGCGAAGATTATATCGAACTGCGGGCTGATGCCATAGACACCAACAATACACACGGCACAGGATGCACACTCTCATCAGCCATCGCATCATATCTCGCTCTCGGCAACGACATAATTCAGGCTGTACGAATGGGTAAACTTTACGTCACCCGCGCTCTTGAAGCCGGTGCGTTCATAACCATCGGCCATGGACATGGACCTGTCAACCATTTCTTCTCACCACGACGACTAAAAAACCAAAATCCAAATAAATCATGACAATCACTGTAAACGATACACCTCTGACCATTCATGACAATGCCACACTTGCCGAAGTCATAGCGGCAAAAGGGATAAAACCCGGAGGTATCGCCACCGCCGTCAACGGTTGTGTCATTCCTTCGGCAAAAAGGGTGTCACACCATCTGACAGAGGGCGACAAAATCGTAATCATAAAAGCATTCTATGGAGGCTGACCGTTCGTTACGTTTAATCGCAATAACACCTGAAATCCCGGTTGAAGATGAGGCGGCCAAAATCTCCCATCTCATATCCACCGGTTTTTACCGTGTGCATCTGAGGCATCCGGCAGCGACGCGCACGGAGATACGCGACATAATTGAAAAGATTCCTCAGGAACAACATGGCGACATCGTGCTTCACGGGCATTTCGATCTCATCAATGATTTCAATCTCGGCGGATTGCATCTCAACCGCCGTTGTCCCGTACCTCCGGCAAACTATAACGGACACCTGAGCCGATCATGCCACTCCATTGACGATATTATGACATCCGCCGGAATGCAATATGTAACCCTTAGTCCTGTGTTTGACAGTATTTCCAAAGACGGATATAAGGGTGCGTTCACGCCCGAAGATCTGAGAAGGCTTGACAGTGTGTCAATCCCCGTATTTGCCTTGGGAGGTATATCTCATGAAAACATAGAAAATCTATACGGTTTCAACTTCTCCGGAGCAGCACTTCTCGGCGCGATACCATGGAGCTATCCACTGAATGAATTCAAAACAATAACCAAAACGACATATCTGCCATGTTAATGTTCATAACCCATCCATCCGACCGTTACAGCATAGCCGAAGAAGTGCAGATGGTTCTCGAAGGAGGATGCAAATGGATACAACTGCGCCTAAAGGATGCCACGGATGAGGAATTCCGTCAGATAGCACTTGAAATTATACCTATATGCCGGGAAAACGAGGCCTTTCTCGTATTCGACGACAGGGTTGAGCTTGCAATCGAGATGGGAGTCCACGGTGTCCATCTCGGTAAAAACGATATGGATCCGAAACTGGCCCGCGAGACTATGGGAGCAGAAGCTATCATCGGGGTAACAGCTAATACAACCGAAGATATCCTGAGCCTACGCGGCTTAGATGTTGACTATGTAGGACTCGGTCCATATAGGTTCACCACTACGAAACATAAGCTGTCTCCGATCCTCGGCATTGACGGCTATGCCGACATCATGACGAACATCCACGATGCCGGTGTCAGGCTTCCGGTTGTCGCAATAGGAGGAATCGCCATTGATGATATCCCTATGCTTATGCAGACCGGCATCAACGGTATCGCTGTGAGCGGATCCATAATAAACGCTGATGACCCCGTGGAATATACCCGCCGTGTGATCACGATGCTCAACGATTACAAATCAAAATAAACTTCATTATATATGTCTGACATTCTAACCATTGGTGGAAAGGAATTCACCTCCCGTCTATTTGTCGGGACAGGGAAATACTCCTCCAACCGAATCATGCTCGAATCGATACTTGCCTCGGAATCACAAATGATAACTGTGGCGATGAAACGAATCGATATGGAGCATGAGGAAGAGGACGATATGCTTGCTCACATAAACCGTGACCATGTACAATTTCTCCCCAACACATCCGGAGTGCGCAATGCCGAGGAAGCAGTCCTCGCCGCAAATCTGGCCCGCGACTGTTTCGGGACAGACTTCATCAAGCTTGAGATACATCCCGATCCGAAATATCTGCTTCCCGATCCGATAGAGACACTCAAGGCCACGGAGATTCTGGCCAAGCAGGGATTCATAGTGCTTCCGTATATTCAGGCTGATCCTGTGCTCTGCAAGAGACTTGAGGAAGTGGGCACGGCAGCAGTGATGCCTCTCGGTGCCCCGATCGGAACCAACAAAGGACTCAAGACTCGCGATCTACTTGAAATCATAATTGCAGAAAGCCGTGTTCCGGTGGTGATCGATGCCGGACTCGGTGCACCTTCACACGCGGCAGATGCAATGGAAATCGGAGCTGATGCTGTCCTTGTCAATACCGCCATTGCGGTCTCCGGCGATCCCGTAGAGATGGCGGTAGCCTTCAGACTCGCTGTCGAAGCCGGGCGTAAGGCATATCTTGCAGGTCTCGGCTCCGTGTCCACATCCGCCAGCGCAACCAGCCCGCTCACTGCATTTCTTGATTTATAAAAACACATTTCCATGACAATAGAAAACATTGACGTCAATTCCTATCCCGGTTCAGAGAAGGTATATATTGACGGTAAACTATTTCCAATCAAGGTGGCCATGCGCCGTGTCAATCTCACGCCCACCGCAAAAGTAGTCAACGGCGAACGCCTTGTTCGCGACAACGAACCCGTATATGTTTACGACACAAGCGGAGTCTACACCGATCCGGATGTCAAAATAGATATTAACGCCGGACTTCCACGTATCCGTGAAGAATGGACGGCAAGACGCGATGATCTTGTTCAGCTACCAGCCATAACATCCGAATATGGACGTATGCGTGAGGCAGACAAAAGTCTCGACTCCATACGCTTCTCCCATCGCTATGCGCCGCGCCGAGCTGCAGATGGCAAGGAAATCACACAGATGGCGCTTGCAAAACAAGGGATCATCACTCCGGAGATGGAATATGTGGCTATCCGCGAGAACAACAATGCAGAAGCTCTCGGTATAAAGACACACATCACACCTGAATTCGTCCGCGATGAAATTGCAGCCGGCCGTGCAGTTCTTCCGGCCAACATCAATCATCCGGAGGCAGAGCCGATGATCATCGGCAGAAATTTCCTTGTCAAACTCAACACCAACATAGGTAATTCAGCTCTTTCATCCGGAATTGAAGAAGAAGTCAGCAAGGCTGTATGGAGCTGCTACTGGGGCGGTGATACCCTGATGGATCTTTCCACAGGTGACAATATCCATGAGACCCGCGAATGGATTGTCCGCAACTGTCCTGTTCCGGTCGGGACTGTTCCTGTCTATCAGGCGCTGGAGAAAGTCAACGGCAAAGTCGAGGATCTGACATGGGAAATCTACCGCGACACACTTATCGAACAGGCCGAGCAAGGTGTGGACTATTTCACCATCCATGCCGGTGCACTCAGAGCCCACGCTGATATGGTTCAGGAGAGACTCACAGGAATCGTGTCCCGTGGAGGTTCGATCATGACAAGATGGGCGGTGCTTCATAATCAGGAAAATTTCCTGTACACGCATTTTGATGAGATTTGCGAGATACTTGCGGCTTACGATGTGGCGGTTTCTTTAGGAGATGGCCTGCGCCCCGGATCTATCCATGACGCTAACGACCGGTCGCAATTCCTGGAGCTTGATGTACTGGGCGAACTCACAGAAATAGCGTGGCGGCATAATGTCCAGGTACTGATAGAAGGTCCCGGCCATGTTCCCATGCACAAGATCCGCGAGAATATGGAGCGCCAGCTTGACAAATGCCACGAAGCGCCGTTCTACACGCTCGGCCCGCTGACAACAGATATAGCTCCCGGCTATGACCATATAACATCCGCAATCGGAGCAGCACAGATAGCTTGGATGGGGACAGCCATGATTTGCTATGTGACCCCGAAAGAGCACCTTGCGCTTCCGGATCTTGAGGATGTACGCAACGGTGTGATCACATATAAGATCGCCGCACACGCGGCCGATCTTGCCAAAGGCCATCCCGGCGCGCAGGTCCGCGATGATGCTATGAGCAAGGCCCGTTTCGAATTCAGATGGAAAGACCAGTTCAATCTTTCGCTTGATCCCGCACGTGCCCGCCAATACTATGTGGAAAGCCATAAAGGTGACGATCATTTCTGTACGATGTGCGGTCCCAACTTCTGCGCGATGCGCATCACCTCGCAGCTTGTGGAGGACTGCGCCAAAAACTGATCATGTTCTACGACGAGCTAAAGAAATATTCATGGGATGAAACCACACGTTTCATCAACTCCCGAACCGCACGCGACGTAGAGATCGCTCTTTCAAAAGAGCATCCTTCCGTAGATGACTTCATGGCACTCATCTCACCGGCAGCCGAAGCCTATCTTGAGCCAATGGCGCAACTCTCCCACCGCTACACGCTCGAACGTTTCGGCAAGACGATCTCGATGTATATCCCGATGTACGTCTCCAACGCCTGTACCAACGCCTGTGTCTACTGCGGATTCAATCATAACAATCCGTTTGAACGTGTCACACTGAATCTTGATCAGGTAAAGGCCGAGTGTGAAGCCATCAGGCGCCTCGGCCCTTTTGAAAATCTCCTCATAGTATCAGGAGAGTTTCCTGCACTCAATGGTGTGGATTATCTTGAACAGGTACTCCATGTGTGCCGTCCGTATTTCAACAATCTCACCATTGAAGTGATGCCGATGAAAATGGAAAGCTACGCAAGGCTCGTGAAAAGCGGGCTGAACGGCGTGGTCTGTTTTCAGGAGACATACAACGAGGCCAACTACAAAAACTACCACCCTCGCGGGATGAAATCGATCTTTGAATGGCGGGTCAATGGATTTGACCGTATGGGTATGGCCGGAGTCCATAAGATCGGCATGGGTGTACTCATCGGACTGGAGGATTGGCGCACGGATCTGACCATGATGGCACGACATCTCACATATCTGCGCAAGAATTACTGGAAAACCCGTTATAGTGTCAACTTCCCGCGTCTGTGTCCTGCCGAAGGCGGTTACAAACCGCGCACCGTGATGACGGACCGCCAACTTGCGCAAGTCACATTCGCATTCCGCATTTTCGACCACGACGTGGACATCTCCTACTCCACACGCGAAGATCCTAAATTCCGCGCAAACATGATGAAACTCGGAGTGACATCCATGAGTGCCGGAAGCAAGACCGAACCGGGCGGTTACTGCTCGACACCTGACGCGCTCGAACAGTTCCACGTCTCCGATCCGAGATCGCCGTTTGCAGTCACCAAAGAGATCAGGGATCTCGGCTATGAAGCCGTATGGAAAGACTGGGACAAAATATTTGATTAATGATCACACATTCCACCGGTTGCCCCGCGTATGTCCTAAAGATATCGCGGGGCAATTTTTTGACCGTCTTGTCGTTATATATTAGTAAACTAATCTGATTAATCTGACATGACAAGGCTCCGCCTTCCTTTCTTCATAATTTCCATAATAACTTCGATCCTTTCATCCATCGGACAGGTGAAGATTCACGGCAAGATCACAGATGCTGAGAATCAGCCCATCGAATTCGCCACCGTCCGCATCGGTGGCACGGCAATAGGTGTCACCTCCGGACTCGAAGGAGAATATTCATTATCATGTGCCAAGGCTGACACAATCACCGTCTATTTCTCCTGTATCGGATACCGAGAGGAGAAAAAGCAACTAATTGACGCAGAGAATGATGTCACACTAAATGTAAAGCTTCAGCTTAACACCGAAGTGCTTCAGCAGGTAGAGGTCACAGAGCTGAAGAGACAAACCGGATCAATACAAAGCATAAGCACCGACGAACTACGCCGAAACCCTGACGCATCGGGAGGAAGTGTGGAATCGCTTCTTACGACAATGGCCGGAGTGACAGGCTCAAACGAGATGTCATCACAATATTCGGTAAGAGGTGGTTCATACGATGAGAACTCCGTATATATAAATGGAATAGAGGTATATCGTCCTCAACTAATATCATCAGGCCAGCAGGAAGGGTTAAGTATCATCAATCCGGATCTAGTAGGAGCCATCGGCTTCTCAACAGGCGGATTTCCGGCTGAATATGGCGACAAAATGTCGTCGGTCCTTGACATAACTTATCGCGAACCGGAATCGTTTGAAGGATCAGTATCGGGCAGCCTCATGGGAGGTTCCCTCGCTATCGGACAAGGCAACAAACGTCTCAGTCAGCTCCACGGAGTCAGATATAAGACAAACTCATCCCTTCTCGGCTCAATGGATACGAAAGGTGAATATGACCCTTCATATTTTGATTATCAGACACTTATAAGCTATCGTCTGTCTGACCGTCTAAAAGCATCATTTCTTGGCAACATATCCATAAACCGATATAAATTCACGCCACAGAACAGGACAACCACATTCGGGACTTCCACCGATGCAAAGCAATTTACCGTATATTTTGACGGACACGAAAAGGATCGCTTCGAGACCTATTTCGGAGCATTATCCCTTGACTATCGGGTGAATCGTGGTACGAATCTACAATTGCTCGCATCCGGATTCCTGAGCGATGAACTCGTGGCCTACGATATATCCGGAGAATATTGGTTAGACCAGGCCGGTACGTCGGATGTTGGCGGAGAACTTGGTGTCGGCCGATACCACGAACACGCACGCAACCGCCTCAAGGCATCCGTCATGGCACTGGCGATCAAAGGCAAAACAGCATTAAACTCAAGCCACACTTTAACATACGGAGTAAATGTGCAGGGTGAAAAGATAATGGATCGAAGCCGCGAATGGGAATTGCGTGACTCCGCCGGTTTCTCTCTTCCGGCACTGCCCGATCAGCTCCGTGTGGTCTACAATCTCGATTCCCACCATGATCTTAATACCACGCGTATGTCGGCTTTCGCACAGGACGCATGGAAGATCTCCACATCCGCCGGATTCCTGACACTCAATGCCGGTGTCCGTCTGAGCCATTGGAGTTTCAACAAGGAATTGCTCGTAAGTCCGAGAGTCTCCGTAGGATTTATTCCGGACAAAGCACCCGGATGGTCGTTGCGATTTGCGACCGGACTGTATTACCAGTCACCGTTCTACAAAGAATACCGTATGCCAGTCACCGACTCACAGGGCAACCAGTCGATAGTGCTCAATGAGGATATCAAATCGCAACGCAGTTTTCACGTCATAGCCGGAGCTGACTATACGTTCCGGACGCTCAACCGTCCGTTCAAACTTTCCGGCGAGATATATTATAAAGCTCTGTCAAACATAGTTCCATACGAGATTGACAACCTGAAACTTGTATATACCGGTAAAAATGAAGCATCAGGTTTCGCCACAGGTATAGACATGAAACTCTTCGGGCAGTTTGTTCCCGGGAGTGACTCTTGGGTAAGTTTTTCCCTCATGAAAGCGACTGAAAAAGTGGATGGCAAGACCGCGCCACGCCCAACAGACCGTACATAT
This sequence comes from uncultured Staphylococcus sp., assembly GCA_964552825.1. Lineage (GTDB taxonomy): Bacteria > Bacteroidota > Bacteroidia > Bacteroidales > Muribaculaceae > Duncaniella. The sequence goes on from CAZKIE010000032.1 coordinate 17,328, forward strand.
AGTTTCGGATTATTCTTCACAGACTATTTTCCGAAATTCCCGAAGCTAAAATTCTCGCTTAAAGGAATTTTCATGGGTGGATTGCCATCCACATCCCCACGATCGACGAGATATGACGGATTTTTCAGGATGCCGCCGTATAAACGTATTGATGCAGGACTCTCATACGCACTTCTGTCACCGCTAAAAGAGGGCGAGACCAGAGGCGGACTTGCAGGTAAGCTGCGAAGTGTATGGCTTGGTGTGGATGTGTTCAATATGCTTGACATCTCCAACGTGGCATCATACTATTGGGTGACTGATGTAAACGACATACAGTATGCTGTACCCAATTATCTTACACGACGGCAATTCAATGTACGGCTAACGATCGACTTCTAAAGAGTAGGCTTTTGAAGATGATCCATGCTGACAAACGCAAACGGACGATCGCCAATCTTCATGAAACCGACACTCTCATACAACCGGCGGGCTCTGTGATTGTTTTTTTCAACAAGCAGGCCTGCCGGTTTGCCACATAGACGTGCTCTCCCGACCATAGCATCAAGCAGTCGTGTCGCAACACCCTTATTTCTATGTTGCGGAAGGACAGCAAGGGTATCGATATAGAACTCGTCGGAATCACATTCATCTTCCACAGCACTCATGTCAAGATCCAGAATCCTCCTGGCAGACGTGAAGAAATGTTCACGCATATCATGCAGACCGGCTCCGTCATACCCGATGATGGCTCCTATTGCATCTCCGTCATCATCCACAGCCACAAGAGTGTTTCTGTAACTGTATTGACTGTCCTCTCTTTCCGCAAGGGAGGAGAATAGAGTCCTGACATCTTCAAGGGTGTGATTTTCCCCGGCGAGATTCCGGCATATTTCCTCACCCACCGCGTCCATAATACATGAAGCGATAAAATCTGCGTCAGTCCGACGTGCCGGTATGATATTCATGATTCCTCTGTGTTATAATAGGATGTTATATAATTTCCGTCAATCATGTATCTCCGGACAATCTGTGCAACCGACGGGATCAACGGAGCCTTTACTTTACCAACAATATCCTTCCGGCCTTGTTCAACACGGAGTTCGTCCCACAGACCTGCCGACAGAAATGAACCGTGAAGCTCCGCACCACCTTCAACCAGCAGAGATGTCACACCACTATTATAAAGTCCGGCCATGATATCCTCAAGCGGCTCATTCTCACGGATAACTGTCAGGCCTTCCTCATCTCTGATCCTGCCCCGCCGATCTACAACGAACTTTAGCGGAGACCTGCCGGCGAATAGCCTGGTATCCAAGCGAGGCTTATCCGTAATATACGTATTGCTACCCACAAGGATCGCATCATTTTCAGCCCGCAGTTTATGGACTAACACAGATGTCAACGGTGTGGATATCTGTCCGTCTATAAAACCGTCTGAACTTTCAGCCCATTTGAGTGTGATATACGGACGATGACGCGTATGTGCGACAAAAAACTTACGGTTCAGCCTGCGGCACTCCTGTTCAAGCACTCCGGTCTTCACTTCAACGCCAGCCTCACGCAACATGGATATACCTCTGCCACAAACCTTGTCGAAAGGATCAAGCGATCCGACCACCACGCGTGGAATACCTTTGTCAATAAGCAGCTTGGCACATGGTGGAGTCTTCCCATAATGGGAACAAGGTTCAAGAGTTACATACATGGTAGAATGCCTAAGTGACTCCTGATTCTTCACAGATGCCACTGCATTGACTTCGGCATGGCCTTCACCACACTTCCTGTGCCACCCCTCTCCTATTATATGCCCGGCCGAATCCACGATTACAGCACCGACCATCGGATTAGGGTGGGCATCGAACCTGCCATGAGAGGCAAGCTCAATAGCCCTCCGCATATATATTTCGTCAGTCAACATATCATTCTATGGATCAATCCAATCACCGTTATCCTTTATCAGATCCATGAGGCGGACAATAGCCTCTTCAGCTGGAATGTTCTTTACAATACACTCCTTACCTTTGTAGAGACTGATCTTACCGACCCCCGCACCGACATATCCGTAATCAGCATCTGCCATCTCACCGGGACCATTTACTATACAGCCCATCACTCCGATTTTAAGTCCTTTCAGGTGAGAAGTGGCTCCCTTGATTTCTCTCAATGTCGACTGAAGATCGTAAAGGGTACGCCCACATCCGGGACACGAGATGAACTCCGTCTTGGAAATTCTCTGACGGGTAGCCTGAAGAATATTAAGACAGAGAATGTTCAGCCAATCACGATCTATACCTTCCGCCTCGATCCAGATACCGTCGGAATAGCCTTTGAGCAAAAGTCTTCCGAGATCAATGGATGCGGCGATCGTGATCTCCTCTTTGCTCAATCCGGAATAATCAGCTTTCAGGATGATTGGATTCTCAATCACTCCTAACTCCGCCAACTCTGCCTCTATCTCTTTTGACAAATTAGGACCGCGACCCTCTATCACCACCGGAGCATCCGGATCATCCGTCAAGTCCGAAGCATTGAGATCAAGCCCTACGATCTGGGGCTGACGATGAGACCAACGGCTTTTCCGCCGCTCATGCTTATAGGATTCCGTCCCGGAGATATAATGACCTTTCATTTTCCCGACATGGTCGAGTATGGCACGGGCAACAGGTATCTCACATTCAGGATCCTCGCTCAGAGAGACTCGGATCGTATCACCGATGCCATCGGCGAGCAGCGATCCAATACCTACGGCTGATTTGATTCTGCCGTCCTCGCCATCACCGGCTTCTGTCACTCCGAGATGGAGCGGAAAATGCATTTCTTCAACATCCATTGCTGCGACGAGTCTACGTACAGTCTCGGTCATTACCACAACATTGGAAGCCTTTATGGAAATCGCGACATCCTTGAAATCATGTTTCAGACACACACGCAGAAACTCCATGGCACTCTCAACCATTCCGGCCGGAGTGTCACCATACCTGCTCATGATCCGATCCGAGAGAGATCCATGATTGACGCCAATCCTCAGAGCTGTGCCATGCGCCTTGCATATATCGAGCAACGGGATCATTCCATCTTCAATCTTCTTGATCTCTGCGGCATATTCATCATCTGTATAGTCAATTTTTTTGAAAACACGTCCGGGATCTACAAAATTGCCCGGATTTATGCGTACTTTTTCCACTCTTGATGCCGCTGCGAGTGCCGCACGTGAATTGAAATGAATATCTGCGACAAGAGGTACATCGTAATCGTCACGATGGAGACGCTCACGTATCACTGAAAGATTTTCAGCCTCACGGACACCTTGTGCCGTAAGTCGTACTATCTCTCCTCCGGCATCGACAATTCTTTTTATCTGCGCCACAGAGCCTTCAGTATCCATGGTGGAAGTCGATGTCATGGACTGGACCGCAACGGGAAAGTCTGAACCGATGATCACCTTACCGATCCTGACCGGCCATGTTTGACGTCTCTCCATTATCAGTCTACCTTATAATCATACTTTACATCTTTCAGCTCCTGATTGGCCTTGACAATCTTTTGCGAAAGAGTCTGCCGGTAATTTTCAAACCGCTCTGCGATCTCCGGATCGGACAACGCGAGAATCTGGACGGCTGTCACGGCCGCATTCATACCCGCATTAATACCAACTGTCGCCACCGAGATTCCCGGTGGCATCTGGACGATAGAATACAGCGCATCCATTCCGCTCAGTGTGGAATTGATAGGAATACCGATAACAGGCAGCGAAGTCATAGCGGCGATGACTCCCGGAAGTGCCGCAGCCATACCGGCAGCCGCAATGATGACTTTGATACCGCGTTCCTTTGCTCCACGTGCGAACTCCTCAACCTCAAGTGGCGTCCGATGTGCGGAAAGCGCATTCATCTCAAACGGCACGTGCATCTCGTTGAGAAATTCCGCTGTTTTTTTGAGGATGGGAAGATCGCTCGTGCTTCCCATGATAATGCTGACGATTGGTTTCATATCTTATATTATATCTTTTTTGTTTTAGATCATGCTCAGGAGCCAGACACACAGAAAACCATTGGCACATCCGGTAAGGACCTGCATCAGCGTATGTCGGCCAAGATATACTCTTGATGTCAGAACTAATCCTGTAACTATGACAGTCCCGTATATCCAGAATTCGAGATTATATATCGCGAATCCAGAAGCTATCATACGGAACAACAGAGCGACAAGGCCACCCATTCCCGCGCCATGGGCCGAGATCTTCCACCATCTGTTTACGACTATATTTATCACAGCGGCAAGTGCTCCTCCTGCAAAAAACATATCTATCCAGAGCGGCATCCCGACTCTATAAAGGAAATAACCGGCACCGAGATAACACAATACGGTTAGTACGTAGGGGATGGTCCTTTCTGTCCGCTCATTCAATCCGGCATCCTTGATGAATCCGGCTTTATATAGAGCCAATATCCCGGCCACAGGAATGAGGCAGGTTATCAGAAACACCACTCCTATCGCAAGCCACGTCAAACCTGCAGGGACAACTGCCATGATTGTCAGATATGACACAAGGATCATACCGTAGGTAGGTATGAACAATGGTGTAAAGATAGCCGATAATATCTGTGAGAATCTTTTCATATCTATAATAACAAATCTCACGGTTAAAGTTTTTTTCGAAGGCGGGCCACCGGTACTCCAAGCCGTTCCCGATACTTGGCTACCGTCCTTCTCGCTATATCATAGCCCCGATCATGAAGTATGGACATCAAGGCATCATCGTTCAGCGGCGATGACGGATCCTCCGTAGAGATAACATCCTTTATCGCAGCAAGAATCTCCCGCGAAGAAGAACCTTCTTCGTCGCTCACCCTCTCGTTAAAAAATGATTTCAACGGATATATTCCACCGGCAGTTGCCACATATTTCCCCATGGTTGCTCTTGATATGACCGACAGATCATAACCGGTCATGGCCGCTATATCTTTAAGTATCATAGGTCTTATACGGCTCTCATCTTCACTTGCGAAGAAATCCTTTTGCCAGCGGGCTATCGCGTCCATAACCTTGAGCAATGTAAGCCGCCGCATACGCAGAAGTTCTATGAAATCGGAAGCCTCTTCCCGCTTCCGGGAGATGAACGACATTGCGTCGGCCGACCGTCTAACATGAGTCGAATCTGTTCCTTCTTCCTCCTCGATAGAGAAACTGCTCTCTATGGCGAGTTCTGGAATATTACTCTGCATCTGCACGGAGATCCGACCATTCTGATCCACATCTATATAGAAATCCGGCACTATGTGACGGGTGCGGTCATCAGCCTCGCTATCCCCGATACGGCCGGCCGGTTTCGGATCAAGTGAGCGTATCACATCCTCAGCCCTCTTCAGATTTTCACGATCTATGCCCATAGCTGACATCAGACGCTCAAAATGTCTGTTGGAGAACAAGTCAAAATAGTGTGTTACGATCTCGAGCGCATTATCACGATCTATTCCGGACGGCATCCTTTTAAGCTGCAACACTAAACAGTCACGCAGATCATTCGCACCGACACCGGCCGGATCAAGGGTCCGGATTACATCATATATCTTCCTCAACCGGTCATCTTCAACCTCGATCCCGGCTCCGATAGCAAGATCGTCCTGAATCTCCCGGAGTGACCGCGTCATATAACCGTTATCGTCAAGATTTCCTATGATATATCGGGCAATAGCAAGCTCTCCATCATCCAAATCCGTTTCAGCAAGCTGAGACATGAGATAATCAATCAACGAGCCATCTCCCGCCACCGCCACAGGCTCAAAATAGCGATCATTCGCACTATGGTTGCGTGCCTCAAGCCGATATGCCGGTATATCATCCTCGTCACGGTAGTCGGCAAGTTGCATCTGCTCGGCAGTCTCATGGAAATTCTCATCAACCACATCCGCCTCAGCAACTTTATCCTCCACCTCTAAAGCCGGATTGTCATCGAGTTCCCTACGAACCTCATCCTCTATCTCCGGTTCTGTCATCTCAAGCATTCTGACAAAACGCATCTGCAACGGAGACATCCGTTGCTGCAATTTCTGGGTCAGTGTCTGCTTGAGAGATTCTTTCATAGTTCTATCAGTGTGTCGTAAGCAAAATCCCTGTATGCTATTTTACCTATAACGTTGTCCCACTCCATCGGGTTTATTCCACCTCCCGGGCGCTTGACCGTAATATTTGTTTCGTCAAAAATCTCTCCGGCCTTGATGTCACGCGCTGCCACTATACTTTTACGGGCAACTGCGATATTATCTTTCTCACTTTCCGCTACATCCTTGATGCCTGATCCAAGAGCCATCTCAATGTTTCTGACCGCACGTACCATTTCACCAAGTTCCTCTGGGTCAAGCGAGGCCCGATGGTCAGGACCCGGAAGACTTTTGTCAAGTGTAAAATGCTTTTCAATCACACTTGCACCAAGCGCGGCTGCGGCCACAGGCACTTCTATCCCGAGAGTGTGATCACTGTAGCCTACCCCTGCGACACCGAGAAGCCGAAGAGATTCCATAGCCCTCAGATTGACATCGTCCATCGGTGTTGGATACTGTGTGGTGCAATGCAATAGCCACACACAACTTCTTGGTGTTCCATTCTCCTCCAAGACACATAGCGCCCGCTCTATCTCCGGGATGGTGGACATACCGGTCGACATTATCACTTTCCCACCCTGCTGAGCAATCTTACGCAGATATGGCAGATTCGTGATCTCTCCGGAAGGTATTTTCCAGTAATCCATTCCGATAGCTGCGAGCGTATCAATTGAAACAAGATCAAAAGGAGTGCTCATGAATCCGATACCCTCATTCCTGCACAGTTCGGCAAGTTCAGAATAAGCCGACAGAGGCAGATGAATGGCACGACACATATCAAGCTGGGATTCCTCACTTCCTGTTGTTTCCTTCTGATATTCGGCCTTTGGTGCTATCGAAGAAATCACAAGTTCCGGCACTGCTGTCTGGAACTTCACATAGTCAGCACCGGCACGTGCGGCCGCACGGACCATTTCGCAAGCCCTCTCCATAGAGGCATTATGGTTCACACCGGCCTCAGCTATTATGATTATATTCCCGTTTTTATTCATTGAACACAGTCTCTTCAAAATAACGGCATATCAAAGTACCCGGACGGATATTTTCTATGGGTCTTGAATCCAGTCCGAGCGCATCCTCAAGTATAAGCCGTGGGATATCCGCACCGGCATGAACAGAACACACGGCACCACCACCAAGCCGGGGATTAATCTCCATCAACATCAGTCGGTCGGTGAGCCTGTCCCTGAGATATTGGATAGTGACGGCACCACGGAGTTTCAATCTGGCGATGGCCTTCATGGAAGCCTCGCAAAGCTCGGGGCTATCTACCGTGACAGTCCTCGACACCTCACCATTGACAACCTCAAGACGTTCACGCGGACTCACACACATTACATCGCCATTCCTGTCAACATAACAATCCACAGTATATTCCTGTCTTTCCGGATAATATCTCTGAAGGATGTATTCATCCCTCACTTTATCAATCCGGCGGAATTCCGGAATGTCATTTATAACAATAAGTCCCTTTGAGGCTGATCCGTGACGGGGTTTGGCAATCAATGGAAAGTTAGGACGTCCGCCTTTGTATGTTTCAGGTATATCAAGAGCTTCCTCCTCAAATGCGGACGCAGAAGCAACTTTATCAAACAGGATCTCGGCCATGGCCGGATTGACCACTGGAGACCAAGCATCGTTATATCTGTTTACATATACTCCGGCCACACCTACTGCGGCGTCTACAAACGGAATCAGCAACCCGATCCTATATTCCTCCACCACTGAGTGCAGATGCTCGAGCAGGCCGGGATCACTCCATTTAAGTCCGACTATGACCTCGCCTATGGCCGCGACCGGTACATATCGCGACAATTCGTAGCTATAGATTTTTATCTCTATACCCATTCTCTCGCCGGCTGCAATGATTTTTCGCCCCATGGAAACACGCTTGGCTCCACCGAGAAACAAAATATTGAGATGCTTTTTATCGTCGTACATTTGTCGTACATTTGTACGTTGGTTAATAATTCGATAATTTATAA
>CAZKIE010000033.1:0-24144 GCA_964552825.1 uncultured Staphylococcus sp.
CGACACGCATCCGGTGTCCGGGGCAAGAATAGGCGTGTCTCCGACACGCGGGGTGAGGTGCAGGGAGAGATGATGCTCGCGTCTCTGACACGCGGGGTGCGCGGATGAGATGTGGGGGATGTATGCGCTTCGCGCAAAGGCACGATCATATCATTTGTCTTGCCTGTTAGCCTTTTTGCCTCTTTAACCTAAAAAACATTTATCTTGCCTTTTTTGCCTTTTTGCCTCTTAACCTAAAAAACTCCCTTGCCTAAAAACATTTATCTTGCCTTTTTCGCCTTTCTTGCCTTTTACCCTTCCCCCTTGGAGAATTATTATTAGTTGAAATCCGATTTTTTGATTATCTTTGCGGTCTATGAGACTTGTGATACAACGCGTGGGCAGTGCGTCGGTCGAGATCGGCGGCGAGGTGCACGGCAGTATCGGCCGGGGGCTGATGGTGCTTGTGGGCGTGGCTGTCGGTGACGACGAGGATGATGCACGCTGGCTGGCGGCCAAGACGGTGGCGATGCGCATCTTTCCGGATGAGGAGGGTGTGATGAATCTGCCGGTGACGGAGGCGGGCGGAGAGATACTGGCGGTGAGCCAGTTCACGCTCAATGCGTCGACACGCAAGGGCAACAGGCCGAGCTATATCCGGGCTGCGGGTCATGACGTGGCGATACCGCTATATGAGCTTTACTGCTCGGAGTGCTCGCGGCTGACGGGCCGCGAGGTTGCAAGGGGTGTGTTTGGCGCGGATATGCAGGTGGTGCTCGTGAACGATGGCCCTGTGACAATTGTTATAGATTCGAAACTTCGTGAATAGTCCGACCGACATATCCCGGCACTTGACGCTCGATGAGGTTCAGAGAGCGGTGGAGGAGTGGATCACCACTGTGGGTGGAGGGTATTTCCCGCCGCTGACCAATGCCGTGATCCTCGCTGAGGAGACGGGAGAGGTGGCTCGCGTGATGGCCCGCACCTATGGCGAGCAGCGTCCGAAACCGGGCGACAGGACAGGGCGTGAGGCTCTGGCTGACGAGCTGGCCGATCTGCTGTGGGTGGTGGCTGCCATAGCCAACCAGACGGGTGTGGATCTCACGGAGGCTTTCGCGAAGAATATAGAGAAGAAAACAGTCCGCGACCGAAGCCGGTTTGTCGGAAAAGAGAAAATATAATCATCTTAAATATTATTTCCATGGATAAATACAATCAGGTAATAGCTGAGAGCCATGTGACTACGGACGACACAGTCGCCGCAGCCAAAGTGAAAGAAATACTTGACAAGCATCTTGAGGAGAACCGCCGTCCGGAGGTGCTCCGCCAGTGCTTCAACTCGATAGACCTCACCACTTTGAAGCCCACGGATTCGAACCGGACGGTGGCTGACTTCGTGGAGAGGGTCAACGCGTTCGAGCATGAGTATGCCGATCTGCCACCGGTGGCAGCGATCTGCGTGTATCCCAACTTCGTGCCTATCGTGCGCACGGTGCTCGACGTGAGCGAGGTTGACATCGCTTCCGTGGCCGGCTGCTTCCCGTCGGCCCAGAGCTACATAGAGGTGAAGGTGGCCGAGGTGGGTCTGGCTGTCGCCAACGGAGCTGATGAGATCGACGTGGTGATCCCGCTCGGCGACTTCTTCGACAAGGACTACGAGGAAGTGTGCGACCAACTGACGGAGATGAAGACTTCCGCACGCGATAGTATATATAAGGTGATCCTTGAGACCGGGGCGCTGAAGAGCGCGGAGAATATCCGCAACGCATCGGTGCTGGCGCTCTACTCCGGTGCCGACTTCCTCAAGACCTCGACGGGCAAGGAGATGCCGGGCGCAACCTTGGAGGCCGCCTACATCATGTGTGAGTGTATCAAGGAGTACTACGAGAAGACCGGCCGCATGGTGGGCTTCAAGGTTTCGGGCGGAGTGGCAACCACGGAGGATGCCCTGAAGTACTACACGATAGTGCGCACGGTGATCGGCGACAAGTGGGTCGAGACGAACGAGTATTTCCGTATCGGAGCGTCACGATTGGCCAACAATCTGCTGAGCGACATACTCGGGACGGAGACGAAATTTTTCTGACATATCCGGGAGGACATGGCGGCACAGGCGGCCATGTCCTCCCGTAAATCCAATTCATCATCATGCAATACTGGATAGTAATCAACAATGAGCAGCGCGGGCCGCTGACCCGCGAACAGATGCTCATCTTCCCGGAGTTCGGACCCGGGACACCCGTGTGGCGCGAAGGACTCGCCGACTGGACCACCGCCGGGCAGCTCCCGGAGGCAGCCGAGATATTCGGCTATGTGGAGGAGCGTCAGGCCGATCCCGATCCGGTCAGCCCGGCATATCGCGGAGTGACGGAAATGCGGAGAGAGCCGGAGCGGGGAGAGGAGTATCCGGAGATGCCCCCGACGTATCTCGTGTGGGCGATTCTCTCGACGGTGTGCTGCTGTCTTGTCACCGGCATAGTGGCGTGTGTCTATGCCTCCAAGGTGGCGCCGCTGTATAACCGCGGAGATTTCGCCGGGTCGAAAGCGGCGTCCGAAAAGGCCGGATGGTGGGTTGTGATCTCCTTCGTGGCCGGTCTGATCTGGACACCGTTCTATACGCTCTACTCATTGCTGACATCGGTGTGAGCGGAGCGCGGCTCACCGGAAGGCCTATATATAATAGGTGTGATCGCGGCGGCGGGACTCGCGGCTGTGTATTTCGCGTTTGATCCCACGGGGACGGCGCTATTCCCGAAATGTCCGTTTCTCACGCTGACCGGGCTGCAGTGTCCGGGGTGCGGGTCGCAGAGAGCAATCCATGCGTTGCTTCACGGCGATGTGGCCACGGCGTGGAGGATGAACGCGCTGCTGCTGCCTGAGATTGCCTTCATGGCGCTTCTCGCGGTGGCATGGCTGCTGCGCCACCGCTATCCGCGGCTGAGGAGCGCCCTGGCCTCCCGGCCATTGATAATCAGTGTAATAACGATAATAATAATCTGGACCATAGTCAGAAACATCGTTCATATATGACCAAACCCATTCTCACCCGAGGCATACCGCTCAGAGTGTTTCTCTTTTTGTGTGCGGTAGCGCTTCTCGTCTATTTCCTGCCACGGACGGACAAGAATCATTTCGTCTACGAAGTGAACCGGCCGTGGAAGTATGCACTTCTCACGGCACCGTTTGATATTCCGGTACATCTCGACTCGGTGAGCGCGTCGAAGGTCAAGGACTCGATCGACGCAAACTTCGAACCGGTGTTCAAGCGTGACCTCGCGCTTGAGAAGACAATGGTCTCCGATTATACCACCAGACTCAACACCACGCAGGGTCTCGAAATCACGCCAGCACAGAAAAACCAGATCATAAAGGCCATACGCCAGATCTACGAGAACGGAATCGTGAGCCGCGAGGTGTACAGCAAGATCGAGTCGGGCGAGATGCCCATGGTGAGGTTTGTCCACGACAATGTGGCGATCTCGATGCCGACATCCGGGTATCTCTCGGCGTTCCGGGCATACGAGCATCTCGACTCACTCTTCAAGGACAAGGATGTGAGAGCCGCGCTCTCCACCACACGCCTCGCGGATCTGCTGCAGCCCAATATCTATCTCGACACGGTCAACAACAGGCGTCTGCTCGACGAGAGCTACATGAAGGCGATGGCGCCGATCGATGTGAAACAGCAGGGAGAGAGAATCGTGGCCGAGGGCGAACTCGTGACGCCGATGATAGCCACGATACTGGACACATACGAGGAGATGATGGAGGAGCGCAATGCCGGGCAGCTCACCCAGCACCACTATCCGGTGGCGGGTCAGGCGTTGTATGTCATCATATTGATCGCGGCCCTATACAGCTATCTGTATTTCTTCCGTCCGAACTATTACAGCAACGACAGGACCACTACATTTTTGGTGTCGTTTATGACACTTTTCGCGCTCTTCGCGTTTGCCATGAGCACGGGATTCAGGCTCGGTATCTATTTAGTGCCGTTCACCATGATGCCGATCATGGTGGTGGTGTTTCTCGACTCCCGCACGGCCTATTTCACCCATCTCATCGAGGTGCTGATGTGTGCGTTGGTGGCCACGCTGCCACTCGAATTCGTGTTTATGCAGTTCATTGCCGGAATCGTGGCCATTGACTCTCTGAAGGACCTCGCCCGCCGCAGCCAGCTCCTGCGCACGGCCGGATTCATATTCATAGCCTATTCAGTGAGCTATGTGTCGGTGGTGGTGATGCAGACCGGTACACTCGCGGATGCGGAGCCTAAGATGTTTGGCGCGCTGGCTATCAATGCCGTGCTCATCTCGTTCAGCTACGTGCTGATGTTCCTGCTCGAGAGGGTGTTCGGCTTCACGTCGAGGGTGACACTTGTGGAGCTTGCTGATACCAACAATCCTCTGCTCAGAGAGCTGTCGGAGAAGTGTCCCGGGACGTTCAATCATTCGATGGCTGTGAGCAATCTCGCATCGGCGGCGGCGGTGAAGATCGGTGCCAACGTACAGCTCGTCCGCACGGGCGCGCTCTATCATGACATCGGCAAGATCAAGAATCCGGCCTTCTTCACCGAGAACCAACACGGTGTCAATCCCCACAATGTGCTTGATCCGGTGCAGAGCGCGAAGATCGTCACCGATCATGTGCGCGACGGTCTCGTCATGGCCGAGAAAGCAAAGCTTCCGGAGGCTATAAGAAACTTCATAGCGCAACATCATGGTGCCGGAAAGGCCAGATATTTCTACAACACGTATGCCAATGCGCATCCGGGCGAGAAGATAGACGAGAAACCGTTCTCATATCCCGGCCCTAACCCGCAGAGCCGCGAGACATCGCTTCTGATGATGGCTGACGGCGTGGAGGCTGCGTCGAGATCCATGACTGATCACTCACCGGAGGCCATAACCGCGCTTGTCAACAAGATAATAGACGGACAGATCGCCGACGGGCTGCACAACCAGTCGCCCATCTCGTTCAGGGATGTGAGCCAGATCAAGGACTCGTTTATCCAGCGGCTCCGCACGATGTATCACTCCCGAATCTCATATCCCGAACTGAATCAGAAGAAATAACAACCATCATGCGCAGACTTTTGGTCTCATTTATCGCAGCCGTGACCGCAGTGTCGGCTGCAGTGGCGCTGCAGCCCACGTGGGGTGTGGACTTTGAATCGGTTTTCGACAATTCCGAAGGGGATGCGAAGTATGCCCCGTCGAAGACGTATCTCTTCACCCGTCTGGCTCCGGAAGTCGGGCTCCGCATATCGGAAGAAAGCCGCATATCGGGCGGAGTGGTGTGGTTTCAGCCCGTAGGATGCGAATGGGAGGGACATCGTGTCTCCCCGACGCTCTATTACCGGTATGAATCGCCCGAATGGCGGTTTTCGATGGGTATGTTTCCGCGCAAGCAGCTCCGCGAGGAGATGCCGTCGTTTCTCTGGAGCGATTCACTGAGTTACTATCAGGCCAATATCCGGGGCGCGATGTTGCAGTATGTCGGTGAGAAGGGATTTGTGGATGCATATATCGACTGGCGCGGTATGCAGACAGACACGCGCAGAGAGGCATTTTCGATCGTGGCTCACGGACAGTGGTATCCGCAGCGCGGAGTTTTTTTCGCCGGAGCGCATCTCATGATGAATCATCTTGCCCGAAGAGCCAATGATGTGGAGGATCTCGACGGAGTGGTTGACAATTTTCTTGCCAATCCATACGTCGGGCTCGACCTTACGCAGCGAACGGCAGCGGATTCGCTGCAGATCCGCGCCGGGGTGGTGGCGGGTCTTGACCGCGACCGCAAGTATGAGAGCAAGTGGCGCACACCGGTTGGCGGATGGGTTGAGGTAATGGCCAAATTGCGGTGGATAGGAGTGAAAAACTCACTCTATGCCGGAGGGCGCCTGTGTCCGCTATATTCCCGTTACGGATCGCTGCTGTATCAGGCTGAACCATATTATCAGGCGAAGTTCTACAACAGGACGGATATTTTCGTCTACTTCCTGCAGCGTGATAATGTCAATCTTTCGGGAGCATTGGATTTTCATGTCACAAAATCAGCCTTTGAGTTCAATCAAAGGCTGATACTGACAATAACTTTGTGACGGGAGTGACGGCTATCTCACGTCGTAGACACCGAATGTCGCAGCCGGGATGGTGAGGCTGACGGTATTGCCGGCGATACTGCCTGTCCCGGATCTGAGAGGTGTGATGAGTGTGGGATTGTCTATTGTGTTGTCGGCATCGGGATCGTCGGACGATAGTGTTGTTGCTGTGACAGAGCTGATGGTATGGCCTTTCTTCAGTCCGTCGAATCGGATCGAGAGCTGACGCGGGGCATCGGATGTGTTGACAATCTTGACGATGTAGCCCTCGCCATCGTTGCCGATTGCTGCTGATGCATAAAGACCTTCCTGACCCTCGGCTCCGGTTGCTGCCCGTCCTCCTATCGTCAGGGGGAGTACGCGTGTTCCACGGTTGGAGGCAAACATCTGCTGCACATAATAACTCGATGTAGCCACGGAATTCATGTTGTCAAACCATATCATGTCCGGCCGCCATTGCCAGCCCTCGACGTGGGCAAAGAGCGGAGCGTATGTGGCCATGTGGACCACATCGGCATTGCGCTCGAGTCCGGTCATGAGAGCGGCCTCCATAAGTGCGGCATTGAAATGATTGTATTTCTTTCCGCGCCCGTGGCAGGCGTATTCACCTGCAAACACTTTGGGACCTTTGCGGTCGTAGCTGTCATAGCGGTCGGCTTGTGTGAGGAAGAAGTCCTCGGGGCAATAGTAATGTTCGTCCACGAGATCCACACCGAGTTTCTTCATCTCCGGCCACAGATAGTCAAACTTGCTGCCGGATGCGCTTGGCCCGGATGATCCTACGATCATTATTTCGGGATGAGCTTCGCGAATGGCCTTTACAAACGGTTCGAGCCGTTCCACGTATTCCGGTCCCCACTGTTCGTTGCCTATGGCGATATGACGGAGTCCGAATGGCATGGGATGACCCATCTCGGCGCGCAGTCTGCCCCATTCAGTCTCGGCGGATCCGTTGGCAAATTCGATCAGATCAAGGGCATCATCGATATATTGGTGCAGACTGTCGGCCGGGATATGTGCACTCATGTCATCGTTCTGATACTGGCAGGCTAAGCCGACATTGAGTACCGGGAGGGGTGCGGCTCCGATCTCCTCGGCCAGAAGGAAGTACTCGTAGAATCCGAGACCGTAGCTCTGGTAGTAGTCCGGGAAGAATCGGTGGTGGAATGTGTGTTGCCAGCGGTTGGCGTTGAGCGGACGGTTCTCCACGGGACCCACGGAGTTTTTCCATTGATAGCGGGTGTCGATGTCGGTGCCCTCCACTATACATCCGCCCGGAAACCGGAGCAGTCCGGGATTTATGTCGGCGAGTTTCTGTGCGAGATCCTTGCGCAGTCCGTTCCGATGACCGTTCCATGTATCGGTTGGAAAGAGAGAGACGTGCTCCACATCACATCCGCAATCAGAGTCGAGAAACAATCGTAACGCACCTTTTTTCACAGTCTTTTCCGGCGTAAGAATGATCTCATATTGTTTCCATTCTCCGGACTCGACCTTGATGTTTCCTGAGGCCATCACCTGTGTCTCCCCCATCGAGGCGGGATCGACCAGTTCGACGAGCAGGGCGGAACTACCTGCCGGAGCCTTGGCCCATAGGCTGAACCGATATTTCTCGCCCTCCTTGAAAGCCATTCCGAAAAATCCGGAATTGCTCAGTCCGGTGGCACGATGAGGATGTCCGGCAGATGACATACGGACATAATGGGGATTGCGCACGAAAGGTCCGTCGGCAAGGACATCGATATTGCCGAAACTTTCCCATCCCATCAGGGACTGGGGAAATTCAAAAGACCGGTTTTTCACCATTTCGGCATATAGTCCGCCGTCAGCGGCATAATTGATATCCTCGAAAAACAGGCCATACATGGTCGGCTGGATCTGTGCGCCGGGTCTGTCAGCCCGGATCACGACTTCGGTTGTCCCGGCAAATGCAGCAGGTATTGACAGGATGGCCGTGGAAAGCAGGAGATTTCTTAAAAACATCGTGTAGAAAAAGATGGTATTAGAGAGTTTGTGTCGCGGAGGCGTGATATCGGTCCCTGCGACAGCTACAAATTTAGGCAATAATCCGTTGACTTGCAATCGCCGGATCCGAAGTTGGTCTTTTTTTGGTAAAAAAGATTTGTTTTTCAGGTGCTGAATGGCTATCTTTGTGGTAAATGTAGAGTTGTCGGCATGAAGGATGGTGAATTTTGAACCAACTTGTTTTGCCGATGTTACAATTTTAGGGTCATAACCCTGAAAAACATTGTCAATTCAACCTGAAACAATATGAATAAGGTAATCTACATAGGAGAGTTGACTCTCAATGTCACCCTCGGCTCCGACGGAAGTGCGTCGACCAGAGTCGGCGACAGACTTGTCGCTGCCGCCGCGCTTGACGGTGAGATGGGAGTCGAGACCCTTTTTGTGGGGGAAGCCTCGGCCGATGTTGTCGGCGACCATATAGTGTCGTATCTTGACAAGTCAAAAGTAGACACCAAATCCGTGGACCGGTATTCCGAGGGTGCCAGTCCGGTGAAGATTTCCTCTGTATCCGCTGAGGGCAAGCCGGTGATCCATTCTTCTTCTCCGACAGAGCCAATCAACCCCGTCTGGCCGAGGATCAACGAGGGGGATGTGGTTGTGTTCGGCTCGTATTTAGCTTTGGACAAGCGGAATCATGACTCCATAATAGATCTGCTGAAACACGCCAAGGCCCGCAAGGCCAGGATCGTGCTTCTTCCATATTTTGATCTGACACGTGTGCCGCGTATCACCAGAGTGATGCCTGAGGTGTGGGATTCTTTCGAGGTGGCGGATCTGATCATGGTGACGGTTGATGATCTTGCAGCTCTTTTCCCCGGTGAGGAGCCGGCCAAGGCATACAAGGATCATATCTTGTTCTATTGCCGCCGCTGCATGGTGCTCGACCGCGAGAAATTGGAAATGCGCTTCTTCGATGGGGATGAATCCTGGACGTTGAAGTGCCACACGACATCGCTTGATCAGGAGAAATGGGTGGCCGGTGCCGTAGCAGGGACTGTCCGTGCACTGAGTCAGGGAGTGAATGATCCGGACGATCTTATGGCCGCAGCCAATGAGACTGCCCATAGCGAAATAGCCGCCTCTATCCTATGAAACCGACATCTCTCGAACCGGTATTCCTCCCTCCCACCGCCGACACCGCGCCGCTGCGCTCACGTATGAAACGTCTGCGCCAGCCTGAAGATGCGCTCAAGATACTGAAGGAGGAATCCTTTGACAGCGTGTTTGACTATCTGCGCGGAAATTCTTCCGAAATGGCCGAAAAGGGAGAGGTGGACAAGGCCATCGAAAACCTGAACGCATTAGTGGCTCTCATCGATCCTGAGACCGAAGATGAGGCTTTGGTGACACTCCATGCGGTGCTCGCACAGCTCCTAACGGCTCTCTATATAGAAAATGGTGCGCTTGACGATGCCGCATCATCGGCTGCAACGGCTCTGCATCTGCTTGCCCGTTCACCTCGCCGGAAAGACTTCCCGTTCCTGCAGGTGCTTGCATCGCTGCTCTACGATATTGCATATCTCCACTCTTCGCGCGGCGAGTATAAACAGGCTGAAAGGGAGATCGAAAAGTCGATAAAGATATTTGAAAGGCTTGCGAAAGCTGACCAGCCACGTTATGCCGCCACGCATCTGATGGCGCTCAACGGTGCTACTGCCATCTATCGCAACAGAGTGAAGCAGGCGGAGCTGCTTGCTCATTATCAGGCTGCCACGACCACTTATCTCCAGATGCTGAGTGCAGGAGTGGAGGATGCCGCCATACGTCTTGTGGACTCACTGATAGATCAGGGTGATACTCTCTCCCGTATGGGACGTCACCGCGAGGCTGTGCAGTTCTATTCGCGGGCACTGAAATATCTCACCCGTATCGAGACAGATTTCTCCATGAAACAGTTGCGACTGTCAATTGCACTCGGCGAGTCCATGCTGTCTGTCTCGACCATGAGAGACAAGGGTGTCCACCTGCTTAACACTATGCTACACAAAGCTACCAAGATAAAGGCTACTGACGAGCACCGCCGCATTGTCGATATTCTCTACAATGCCAAGTCGCGGTCGCTTGATATCCTGAGCCTGTGGTATAAACTATTTCCGAGATAAGTCACAAATCAATACAACCATGAGTTCTCACGTTCCAACAACTCCAGTCCCCAAGCTCGAAGATATCCATATCGCCATAGTCTCCACAGAGTGGAACGCGCATATCACGGATCCTCTCGCCAAGGGTGCAGTTGACGCACTGCTGAAAGCCGGTCATGGACCGGAGAGTTACAAACTATATAAGGTTCCCGGTGCGGTGGAACTGACCTTCGCTGCATCAAAGATAATAGAGACAGGCGCGTTTGATGCCGTGATCGTGCTCGGATGTGTTATAAAAGGTGATACTCCGCATTTTGATTATGTGTGTTCGAGCGTGACCCAAGGTGTCACATCCCTCAATGCCGACTGTGACATTCCCGTGATATTCGGTGTGCTCACCGTGCTTGACGAGCAGCAGGCTCTTGACCGTGCCGGCGGCAGTATGGGCAACAAGGGCTCCGAGGCTGCCGAGACAGCACTCAAGATGATCGCTTTCAATCGTTCGCTCGACGAGATCTGAGACTGTGGAAAGTCTGATGCAATATATCTGGCAGCACCGGCTGTTGCTTCAGACAGATCTTGCCACAGTGAGTGGCGAGAAGATTTCCATTGTCGATCCGGGAACTCTCAACCGTGATTCCGGGCCGGATTTTTTCAATGCCAAGATTAGTATCGGCGGGAAGATGTGGGCCGGTGATGTGGAGATCCATGTCAGAGCCACGGATTGGCACCGTCATGGTCATGACGGGGATCCGGCGTATGATTCAGTTGTGCTTCATGTCGTTGACCGTGACGACGGGATGATCAGGAGGCCAAACGGAGAGGTGATACCTCAGATGGTGATGAAGTGTGCTCCTGAATTTCACCGCAGATATTCCGAACTCGTGGATCGCTCGGACATAGACCTGCCATGTGCATCATTATTGTCAACTTTTTCATCCCTGCATCGTGAAGATTGGATCACCTCGTTAGCTTATGAAAGACTGTATGGCAAGGCTGACCATATACTTGAACTTCTCGAATCCTACACCGGGGATTGGGAACAGGTGGTCTACGTGGTGCTGGCGCGTTCACTCGGATTCGGAAAGAATTCGGATGCCATGGAGAGGCTGGCACGTTCGGTGCCGTTGCATTTCCTCAGAAAACACGCGGATTCACAATTGGCGATTGAGGCTCTCTTCTTCGGACAGTCCGGATTTCTTGAATCCGTGTCAGCTCAGGCTGATCCATACGTCGCGCAGCTAAAGCGTGAGTATGGTTTCCTGGCCGGGAAGTTCTCTTTGCGACCACCCGTGTCGCTCGGATGGAAGATGGGACGGATGCGTCCGCACAATCAGCCTTACCGTCGTATCGCTACCCTCGCCTCAATGGTGGCGGGTGATTTCCGAATTGTGGCGAGACTCTTGAAAATGCAGTCGCCGGAGGAAGCGATCGACTACTTCCGCAAACCTGTCGATGGATATTGGGCATCACATCTCACATTCGGAGTGCCGTCGTCGCGTCCGTGTGAGACCATGAGCCGTTCGTCGGCTATGATTCTTGTCATAAATACCGTAGCGCCGCTGTTTGTCGCCTACGGATGTTCACATGGAGATGATTCGCTTATCAGCAAGGCCGTGGACTGGCTGCAGCAGCTTCCGGCGGAGGGCAACTCCGTGATCTCAATGTTTGGACAAGCCGGACTCCAGGCCCGCGATGCGTTCGCTTCGCAGGGACTCCTGCAGTTGCGGCGGGCTTACTGTGAACCTCACCGCTGCCTGTATTGCCGCTTTGGTCACACCCTGCTTGCGCAGAGAGCGTTGAGAAGATAGAATCTGGCTATATTATCGCGGTTATTTCCTTGAATGTATAGGTGCGTGTCTCTCCCTCCGATGTGGTAAGGGTGATATGTCCCATCGGACCTATGGATGTTATGGTTGCAATAATGTCTGTATCGGTAAGATTGTCATGATAGGGATGCATACCTTCGCGTCGCCATAGACGGGCATCGTATTGCCTTCTGAGTGTTTCGGTCGGAAGAGAAAGAGCGTCAGTTATCTCCTCACCGAGTTTTTCGGCAAGAGGTAGAAGCGGATGAGTCTCTCCGGTGAGCTGAAACACGGAGACAGGATTAGGAGCGTCAGAACGGAACTGCTCCTGGTTGATGTTGATGCCAATTCCGGCTATGGATCTGTCGATGAGCCGGCCGGTAAGGGTGTTCTCGATCAGAATTCCGGCGATTTTCCGGTCTCCGACATAAATATCGTTAGGCCATTTGATAAGCACCTCCATTCCGGGCAGAAGATCCTGCAGCATAAGCGCTGTGCCGAGAGCCACGGCACGCGATATGTCAAACTGGCGTGATGCATCTATCCCTTCGGGACGAAGGAGCATGGAAAGCGTGAGGTTCTTTCCCGGATCGGCCTCCCACGAATTGCCACGCTGACCACGTCCGGAGGTCTGCTCTACCGCCATGACAATGTCGCCATGACTGAACCGGTCAGCGTGGTCGGCGAGATACGTATTGGTCGAGCCTACGCTCTGCAGGGTGGTGATCGGCATCAGTCGTTGACGGTGAGTTTGCGTGATCCGTCGGAAAGGACTTCGATATCCACACGGACAGTGTCGTCAGGTAGTATGTCGTCTATACGGTCAGGCCATTCGATGAGGCATAGCGCTCCGGAGTCGAGGTAGTCCTCGATACCTATGTCGAATGCTTGTTCGAGGTTCTCGATTCGGTAGAGATCGAAGTGATATATGAGTTCTGCGGTGGTATCCGAGCGGTATTCGTTGATTATAGCGAATGTCGGTGAGCTTGTGGCTTCTTCTTCGGGAACACCGAGAGCACGGACAAGGGCATTGATGAATGTGGTCTTGCCGGCTCCCATCTCGCCGTTGAAGGCATAGACGGTGCGGTCGTCCATCAGTCCGAGAAATTCCTCGGCTGCACGGGCGAGATCGTCGGTGGAACGGATGATTATTTCGTGCATGGGATTATTTGGGTGACAGGGTTATCAATGGTACGAGCATCTCCTGCAGGGATATACCTCCGTGCTGGAAGGTTCCGTCGTAGTACTGTACGTAGTGATTGTAGTTGTTTGGGTAGGCGAAGAAGTCGCGCTCTGTTGCGAAGATGTAGGTCGAAGAGACGTTGGGCGATGGGAGCCCGAACTTGGCCGGTTGCTTTATCTCGTATACCTCCTTTGCGTTGTAGCCGAGATTCTTGCCTATTTTATAGCGCAGGTTGGTGTTGACATTCTTGTCGCCTACGACTTTGATCGGGTGATCCACCCTGATGGTGCCGTGATCGGTAGTGAGGATTATCTTGCAGCCTTTGGACGCAATGCGGCGGAATATCTCTATGGCCGGTGAGTGGCGGAACCATGATTCCGTCAGCGAGCGGTAGGCTGCATCTGTCGATGCGAGTTCGCGTATCATGCGGGACTCCGTGCGCGCATGGGAGAGCATATCGATGAAATTGATCACTATCACGTTGAGATCGTTGTCCATCAGATTGGGGAAGTCCTTCAGAAGTTTTTCGGCGGCGGGAGAGTCGTTGACTTTCGTGTAGGAGAAACGGCATTTGCGCCTGAACCGGTCGAACTGGGTGGCGATCAGCGGGGATTCGTTGAGATTTTTTCCCTCGGGTGAGTCCTCGTCGACCCACAGTGACGGGAACATACCGGCAATGTCAAGCGGCATAAGGCCGGAGAAGATGGAATTGCGGGCATATTGGGTGGCGGTGGGGAGTATGGAGCAGTATAGCTCTTCGCTGAAGTTGAAAGAATCAGCCAGGAGAGGCTTGACGGCCGCCCATTGGTCAAGGCGGAAATTGTCGATGAGTATGAAGAATACCGGACGGTCACCGGCATGATCGTCAAGCAAGGGAAATACTTTGCGCTTGAATACATCGGTCGAAAGGACGGGACGATCCCCGGCACGGGGATCAGCGACCCATTTCTCGTAGTTGCGGCGGATGAATTTCACAAAGGCCGAGTCTGCCTCCTTGCGCTGCATCTCCAGCAGTTCGCCCATCGCTGCATCAGCTCCCGCAAGCTCCATCTCCCAATGCACGAGCCGTCTGTAAAGCTCCATCCATTTGTCAACGGAGTCGGCATCGTTGATCAGCATCGATATGCGCGCGAATTCCTGGCGGTAGTCGGTGGTGGTCTGCTCCGACACGAGCCGGCCGGCATGGAGGTTTTTCTTTATCGACGACAGGATCTGGTTGGGGTTGACAGGCTTTATTAGATAGTCGGCTATCTTGTTTCCCACGGCCTGATCCATGATGTTTTCCTCTTCGCTTTTGGTGATCATCACCACCGGTATGTGCGGCTTTGAGAGTTTTATGCGCTGAAGAGTCTCAAGACCTGTCAGACCCGGCATATTCTCGTCGAGTATTATGAGATCGAAGTCTCGCTCTTCGACCAAGGACAGCGCGTCGGCTCCGCTGCAGGCTGTCACCACGTCATAGCCTTTAGCATTCAGGAAAAGTATGTGGGGCTTCAGCAGGTCTATCTCGTCGTCGGCCCAAAGTATTGTTGACATGATTCTTTGATCTTGATGTTGTTATTCATCCTCGTCGCCTTCCGATCCTATGAGATATGAGGGAAGTATGGGATCCTGAGGGGTTTCCGTCACCGACGATGGAGGTGGAGTGGGGGTGATCGGCGCAATCGGATCGGTTGGGACAATCTCTATATAGTCGGAGGTATCTGCGGGTATCTCTTCCTCTTCGGTCGCGGTGGCAGGGGTGTCATCGGTGTCGATGGTGTCGGCGTCAGCGTCAACATCGGCACCCTCCTCTACGGCATCGCCGGCTTTGATGGCTTCCTCGCCCGTGAAGCGGAAGTAGTCGTCAAAACTGCCGGCACCCTGGAGCAGTTTCTCGAAATTGCTCTTGGATATTTCGACAGGTCGCACGGCTTCAGGCATGGTGAATGTGCCGTCGCGGGCGAGAAGGGACCGGTAATGGTTAAGCTCGGCCTGATTCGCAAATCCCTTTATTATCAACAGACCCAGAGGCCCGAAGTTCATTGTCTCAAGATCGAAATCCTTGACCACGTAGGTTGAGAAGTTGTGACGGGCCACTTCGTAGAGCAAAACGTTGGGCGATACCGCATCAGTGGAGAAGAGCAATACAAGATAGTGCGGTTCTTCCGGGGCGAGAGTGAACTCAAGGTTAGCCTCTCCGGACAAAGCTGTCGAGTCATTGCTGAGACGGATATCCCATAGCATACTCCTGGTATTGGATCCTCCGCTGTGAAGCTTGCGTCCGGCCTTGACCCCTTTGAGCCATTCTGATGCAAGAGGGGCTATGTCGGCGTTTGGATAGCGGTTGAGTAGTTCGGAGATTGTCTCACCGAATTCCTTGGATCTGTTCTCTGTCACGTAGGCAAGAGCGTGAAGGAACATGAATTTCGGCATTATGGGAGAGAGAGGATATTCCTTCTCCATGGTGCGGTATGCCTGATGGACGGCAGCATTACGGTCTGCGAGATAGTCATCGTAGGCTTGCTCGTAGAGAATGTTCTGCCTTGTCTCCATGGCCCGCATCTTGTCGAGGTATGCCGGATCACGCATGGCGACGGCATATTTCGATTCGGGAAATTCGGTTATAATCAGGTTGCGATACCTTTCGGCCTCGCCGATACGGTTTCGCCTCATGTTCATCAGGTATCTGTTGTAATAGACATCCAGCCGATACACATTCTCAGGATAGCGCCCCATGAGTTTGTCCCATTCAGCACCGGCGGCATCGAAGTCCTCCAGTTTGTCCTTGAGGATGAGACCGGAATTGTAGAGGCCTTCCTGGATCACTTCGCTTGCGGTGGCTTTTTCCACATCGGTCTTCGGTATCTGTTTAAGATAGTATTCCGGATAGTGTGGATCCTGCTCACGTTCGCGGACTTGTTTTTCCTCTTTGGTCTCTTCTGAGTCGGTTTCGGCATCGGGATTGTCTGAATCACCGTCGGCTTCGTCTGAATCTTCGTCGGAAGATGACAGTGAGAAGCTCGATTTGTTGCGGCGGCGCCAGTCGTCCTCGAGTTTTCTCGACCCCCAACGTTTCTGGAAGTCTGTCCGTCCGGCATTTCGTGTAGCCGTGTTGTAGAAATACCATGATTTGTCGGTGTTGAGCTGGAACTGAGTCGGCGCGTTGGCGTTGGAGGAGTTCAGGTTTGAACCTGCAGCTTCTACCTGTGCCATATACTCCTCGCGGGCCGCCTCGGCGGCTGCCTCTTTCTCTTTCTTCTTGAGATCCTCGATGATTTTGTTGATCACCTCGAGTTGCTGCTCCTCCGGCATGGCGGCGAGCCGGAGCAGGGAGTCGTTGAGCACGACGTTCTGGGTGTATACGGCCAACTCATCGAGCACGTCGGAGCGGCGCTTGAGTTTCGCATAGTCCGGATATGATTCCGGAAGTTGCGGGATACCTTCGGAATATCTCGGTTGCGCGAGATCATAGCGCCCCTGCTCATAGTACAATCCTCCGAGAGTCACTTGAGATATAGCTTTGTCGATGCCGTTGCGGGTCGACTTCTCGGCCGCCAGTATGTAGTTGGCTATCGCATTGGCGGTGTCGCGGCGGGAGAGATAGAGGTTGCCGATGGCATAGTAGATCTGATCGAGATATTCCTTATTGGTGCCGTAGCGGGTCATGCGGCGCAGGGATCGGACTTCCGGTTCGATATTCTGGCCGTCATAGACTTCGCTCTGCTTGATACGGGCGTTGAAGCGGGTGCGGTAGGGTGCTGATGAGGATCCGGCAGCTTTCTTGAACGCTTCGTATGCACCTGCCTTGTCACCGGCAGCGGCCTTGACCTGTCCGAGGAGGAATGTCAGACGTGTCTTCTGTGTGCCGGAGGCATACTTTATGGCCTCTGTGAGCATCTCTATGGCCTTGGGGTTGTCGTGGGTGCGCACATAGTAATCGGCATAGGTGAAATAATAGAGCCCTTTCAGTTTCTTCGTAGTGAGTTCGTCGGTCTTGACCCGTTTGAGGATTGTCTCTGCTTCGAACAGCCAGTCGAGAGCACAGTAGCTTCTCGCCTGCCATAGTTGTGCCTCAAGTACGGTCTCGGGCAACCATGAGAAGTGTTTGGCCGTATAGTAGAATGTGGACGCAGCTCCGAGGAAGTCGCCGTCCATATACTGGGAGCGACCCATCATCATCCACGCGTTGTGGAGAAACGGGTTATATTCATCTCGTTTCAACCATTTCTTGTATTCCGGGTCGTTCCCTTTGCCCGACTTCCGTTTGGGACGTTTTTTGATGCTGCGCAGCTGTATGGCTTTCTGGGCTTTCTCGATGGAGCGTGTGAAACTTCCCGACGGCTGAGGAGCCTTGGGGTTGGCTCGGGCTTCGGCCGGATGAAGGAATAGGGTTGTGGTGTAGTCGTCCTCATAGCTGTTCTCCATCTCCTTGAGCGTCTCCTTGTAGTGTTCGTCACCGTTGAAATATATATTGTAGCGGGTGATGAATGCCTGGTAGTTTCTGGTCGCGGCTGTGTTTTTCTTTGGTGAACACGACCAAAAGGCCGCAGCGAGAGCCACGACTATCAACGCGCATAGCAAACGGACAAATATTCGATTCACTGTATCTATAACGTTGGGAAAGGGCGTATTATTTTTAATGGAATGAAAAATAATGCAGTTGTCTAAAGGAATAGCGGATTTGAGATAGACTTTGATTTTCTGGGGTTTTAGTCGAAATATCGCCCCCGGCTTTTACAATAAAAGGCCGGGGTTGTCCGTTGATATAGAGATATGAAAAGATATTTATATTACCTGATATCAGCTTTCTCTCTGTTGGGGCTGATGGCCTGTGGCGAAAGTGATGGGCCGGGGGTCACGCCTGAAGATGGTCCGGTGCACCGCACGGTGCTTGTCTATATGGTGGCTGACAACTCTCTCGGTACGTGGAGCCGTGATGACAGTGATATTGCGGAGATGCTGACTGCTGCAAAAGCCGGTGGCTTTTCGGGTGGCCGGCTCATTGTGTACCACAACCGTCCGTCGACAGCATCGAACCCTCCGCTGCTGCTTGAGATAACCAAACAGGGTATAGACACTCTCGCCACGTATCCAAACACTGACGAGAATGGCAAGAATATATATTCGGTGGATCCGTCGCGCATCTCGCAGGTGATCTCTGACACGAAGGCGCTCGCTCCGGCTGAAGATTACGGTATTGTGTTCTGGAGTCATTCGAGCGGATGGCTTGGGGCGACAACTGCCGGCGACGACCGTTACCGTGCTTTCGGTGACGACCGGGGTTATCATATCACACTCCCTTCTCTCGCTGCGACACTGGCGGGGGAGACTTTTTCATTCATATATTTCGACTGCTGCCAGATGGCCAATGTGGAGAGTGCATACGAACTCCGTAATGTCACACCTGTGATAGTGGGGTCGCCTACGGAACTCGGAATCGACGGTATGCGCTATGATCTCAATGTGCCTGTATTTTTCAGTGAGGAGCCGGATCTTGAGCAGGCTGCCCGAAATACGTTTAACGATTATGACGGGAATGGTCTTGAGTGTCAGATGACGGTGATCCGTACCGAGGGACTTGAGCGTCTTGCATCAGCAACACGCGACATTCTCGCGACGGTGGAGGATTTTCCCGAAGGAATAGAAGATCTGCAGCGTTATTGTCGCCCCACAGAGACCTGCTGGAGCTATGATATGAAGCAATATATGCAGCTTCTTGCGTCTGAGAAGTATCCGGAGCTCCTGTCGGCATGGGAGCAGGAGTTTGATTCCGTGGTGACATACGCGGAGTCCACGGCTACTGCGATAAGTGACCGCTTCAATCCGCTTGTGATCAAGAATTACAGTGGTCTCGGAATGTTTGCCATAGCCGGCCCCGCCGATATATCCTACCGGCAGTATGATCTCACGGCTTGGTGGGCCGATGTGGTCTCGACCTGCCCGGCATACAGAAATTATATTTGATCAATAACTTAATGATTTGAAATATGATACAGACAGATGTGGTTAGCGACTCCGTCGTGGCTCCGGTCAAGGAGATAGCGATGCTCAAGGATATGTCGTTTGACGATCTTATCCATACCCTTATCAGTGAGGCGGTTCACTTCGCGATATCGGTAGCGATTGCCGTCCTGGTGTTCTATGTGGGCAAATGGATTATACGCCGTATCTACAATCTTGTGGACTCTATACTCCGCCGGCGTTCCGTCGAGGCCTCGCTCACGACATTCGTGCTCAGTTTTGTCAATATCGTATTGTATTTCATTCTGATAGTCACTGTTGTCGGTATTCTCGGAGTGGAGACAAGTTCGTTTCTCGCGCTCTTTGCCTCAGCAGGTGTAGCCATTGGCTTGGCTCTGAGCGGTACGCTCCAGAATTTTGCCGGAGGAGTGCTTATACTTCTTCTCAAGCCGTTCAAGGTCGGTGATGTCATAGAGGCGCAGGGCTATGCCGGAACGGTCAAAAAGATCGAGATTTTCAACACGGTCATCACCACTCCGGACAACAAGACCATAATAATTCCCAACGGAGGACTCTCGACGGGTTCTATCAATAATTCCACCACCCAACTCTACCGCAGGGTGGAATGGAAGATCGGAATTTCATACGGCGACAAGGTGGCACCTGCTCGTGAGGCGATTCTCGCCATGCTGAAGGCTGATGATGCCATACGCTGGAGCGGAAACCGTCCCGCTGATGCCGGTGCGGATCCGGAGGTAGTCGTATCGTCGCTCGACGACTGTGCCGTCACGTTGTCAGTACGTGCATGGGTTGAGAAGGAGAACTATTGGTCAGTGTATTTCCGTTTCAACGAACGGTTCTACAGCGAGCTTCCCGACCGGGCAGGAATATCATTCCCGTTCCCGCAGCTTGACGTGCATCTCGACCGGTAGAAGCGCGTTTTCCCGGACAGCAGGCCTAAAGTGTGCCGGTGTAATGTATATTAACATAATTTAATCGGCTTAATCCACAAAATTGATGTAACTTTGCGGAAAGGGTGTTTTGTGTCCTTATCATTATCAGATGTGCAACGGTGTTGCCTTAGATCTATCTCCTCATTACCCCTCTTCTGTGATACATAAAGCCCGACTCTTTCCTCCCATTCCTCCCACGGAAAAAGAAAAAACAACATAAATGACAAGTAAATGGAATTACTGTCCCCTTACATCCGACGAGCAAGAAGCGGAATCCCGGCTGGCGCAGCGCTATTCGGGAGTCCCGCCCATTAGCGAGCTGCTTGCAGAACGGGGCATTTCCACCGTGGAGGAAGCCGAAAAATTCTTTCATCCTTCACTAAAGGATCTGCACGACCCGTTCCTCATGCCCGACATGGACCGAGCCGTCGCCAGGCTCAACCGCGCCATGGGGTCGAAAGAGAAGATAATGGTCTACGGAGACTATGATGTCGACGGTACCACAGCGGTGGCTCTCGTCTACAAGTATCTCCGGAACTATTATTCAAATATCGAGTACTATATACCCACCCGGACAGAGGATGGATATGGTATATCGCGTTCGACCATTGACATGGCTGCCGAATCTGGGGTCAGTCTCTTTATTATCCTTGACTGCG
Organism: uncultured Staphylococcus sp.; assembly: GCA_964552825.1. Taxonomy (GTDB): domain Bacteria; phylum Bacteroidota; class Bacteroidia; order Bacteroidales; family Muribaculaceae; genus Duncaniella. Next base: position 20,738 of record CAZKIE010000033.1, read on the forward strand.
GTGTCAAGGCAACGGATGAGGTGGCCTATGCCCGGGATCTGGGTATAGACTTCATAATCTGTGACCATCATGTGGCCGACGAGGTGCTTCCACCTGCTGTGGCCATTCTCAATCCCAAACTTGAGGGATCTACCTATCCCTGTCCGCATCTTTCCGGTTGTGGAGTGGGATATAAGCTCATGCAGGCGTTTGCCATATCCAACGGTCTTGGTACGGCCGATCTTGAGGGCCTGCTGGATCTTGTGGCGGTTTCGATAGCTGCCGATATAGTGCCTATGGTGGGTGAGAACCGTGTGCTCACATACTTTGGGTTGAAACGGCTGAATGCAAATCCCAATATGGGTCTTCGCGCTATTATCCGTACCTGTGGCCTTACCGGCAAGGAAATCACCATATCGGATGTGATATTCAAGATAGGGCCACGTATCAATGCGTCCGGCCGTATGCAGAGCGGCAAGGAGGCTGTGGATCTGCTTGTGAGCCGTGATGCTGCCGATGCGCTGGCCAAGGCCAAGGAAATCGACAGGTATAATCAGGATCGGAAGGAGCTTGACAAGCAGATCACGGAGGAGGCTAACGCTATCCTTGAGGAACACGCGGCGGCGCTGGCCGACAAAAAAGCCATAGTGATCTACAACAAGAACTGGCACAAGGGTATCATCGGGATTGTGGCTTCGCGTCTGACGGAGCTTTATTATAAACCAACGGTGGTGCTCACGTATGCCGGTGGCCTTGCCACCGGATCGTCCCGCTCGGTGCAGGGTTTTGATGTGTACAGTGCTGTCGACAGTGCCCGCGATCTGCTGGAAAACTTTGGAGGACACACGTATGCTGTCGGGCTTTCGCTCAGGGAGGAAAATATTCCGGAGTTCACGCGTCGTTTCGAGGAGTATGTAACCACGCACATCCGCCAGGATCAGTTGAAACCTACGCTCGATATAGATGCTTACCTGACCTTTGCTGAAATCACCCCGGATTTCCTCCATTTGCTGCACAGGTTTAATCCGTTTGGTCCCGGAAATGCCAAGCCGGTGTTCTGTACGCGTGCGGTCAAGGATTTCGGCACAAGCAAGCTCGTCGGCAGGCAGAATGAGCATATCAAGCTTGAGATCGTTGACGACACATCCGGCAAGGTGATCAACGGAATAGCATTCAACGCTGCAAAGGATTTTGCGCATATCCATGCGGGAAAGCCGTTCGATATAGTCTATACGATCGAAGAGAATAAGCGTAAGTCTCTGCAGTCTATGCAGCTCATGGTCAAGGGGATCTGCTGCCGATGAAGCACTCTGTCCTCAAGCGGTATTGGGGCTATGATGATTTCCGTCCCATGCAGGAGGAGATCATCGACTCGGTGCTCGCCGGGCGTGATACGCTTGGCCTTCTTCCCACGGGAGGAGGGAAGAGTATTACGTTTCAGGTTCCGGCTCTTATGTTGCCGGGACTTACCGTGGTGGTGACACCGCTCATCTCGTTGATGAAGGATCAGGTTGACAATCTGCGCGGGCGCGATATAAGTGCTGTGTTGTTCCATTCAGGGCTTACGCGCGCCGAGAAAGATTTGGCGATGACGCGTTGCCGTCTCGGCAAGGCTAAGATCGCATACGTCTCTCCGGAGAGGTTGCAGAACAGCGAATTTCTTGCGGAAATGCGGGCTATGACGGTGAGTCTGCTCGTGGTCGACGAGGCTCATTGTATATCGCAATGGGGATATGATTTTCGTCCATCATATCTTCGCATAGCGGATTTGCGGAGAGTCATAGGTGAGAATGTGCCGGTGCTCGCCCTTACGGCATCGGCCACTCCGGAAGTGGCTCGCGATATAATGGATCGTCTTGGTTTTCCGTGCCATAATGTTTTTGCGAGGAGCTTTTCGCGCGACAATATCAGCTATATAGTGCGGTATGCCGACTTTAAGGAAGAGATGCTTCTGAAGATCCTTAAATCTACCGGTGGTTGTGCTATTATATATGTTCGCTCGCGCAGGCGCACGCGTGAGCTTGCGGAGTTGCTGGCCCGGGAGGGGGTCTCAGCTGAGGCATATCATGCCGGGCTTGCTCCGGAAGAGAAGGATCTCAGGCAGAACCGGTGGAAAAACGATGAAGTGCGTGTGATGGTGGCCACCAATGCTTTTGGAATGGGCATTGACAAGCCCGATGTGCGCCTTGTGGTGCATTTTGATCTCCCTTCGTCTCTTGAAGAGTACTATCAGGAGGCCGGACGCGGAGGCAGGGACGGCCGGGAGTCGCTTGCGGTTTCCATTGTGTCCGGGTCTGACAAGGGCGTGCTCACGAGGCGGATCAATGAGTCGTTCCCCGATAGGGATTTCATAGCGTTCGTATATGAGATGGTGGGCAATTTCCTTGATATCGCGGTCGGTGAGGGGTATGATCAGGTATGTGAATTTGATTTCAACACATTCTGCCGGGTGTATAATCTTCCGCCGGTGCCGACACAGAGCGCACTCCGTATCCTCACTCATGCGGGTTATATAGAGTACATTGAGGAGACAACGTCGCGCTCGCGGCTGATGGTGGTGATGAAAAAAGAGGATTTGTACTCTCTCCGTCTTGATGCCGATACGGAGGAGATTTTCCAGTATATTCTCCGCACGTATACAGGCCTGTTTGCCGACTATGTATATATAAATGAGGTGACGATTGCGACTTCTTTGCGTCTTTCCTCTGATACGGTATATAACTCTCTGTTGTATCTTGGCCGTCTTCATGCTGTCAGTTACATTCCGCGCAAGACCACTCCGTATGTGGTGTGGACCACTTCGAGAGAGGAATCGCGTCATATCATCCTGCCCACAGAAGTCTACGAGCATCAGAGGGCGCGGATGGAGAGCCGTGTGAACGCGATGAAAGAGTTTGTTTTTTCTTCCACCGGGTGTCGGGCTGCCACGCTTCTCCGCTATTTCGGGGAGGAGCCGGAGGAAAAGTGCGGTAAATGTGATGTGTGCAGGCAGAACCGCCGAAAAGATAGTGCGCCTGATGTGGAGATGCTTGTTGAATCCGTCAGGTATATGTCATCGCGACCAGGTGGGATAGTGCTTGATGCGCTGATTGAGGAGTTGTCGCCTACGTACAGTGTTGAAGAGATTACGTCAGCTTTGAGGGAGATGGTAGATGCGGGACAGCTTGTCCTGACCGATGGGTGTTTGTTAAATAAGTGTTAAATTGGTGTGAATATTTGGTGGGTAATTCCGGAATGTCTACCTTTGCACTCGCTTTTCGGGAGCGAGCCAGTCGCGGAGGCGGCGCCAATAGTTAACAACCCGTAGCCGGAATGAAAAGTTCGGTAGTCGAGTGTTAAAATGGTGTTAAAAGATCCGGTAAGATTTGCGTGGTTCGATAAGAGTGCGTAATTTTGCAGAGCTTTTCCGGCGGGTAAATCCGAGAAAG
>CAZKIE010000034.1:0-22025 GCA_964552825.1 uncultured Staphylococcus sp.
CTGCATAGCAGGTGGAGTTGTCAGTTCCATCCGCTTTGCTTTTCGGTGGTCTCTCATCCGGATGCAACAAGCCTTGAAGCTGTCACGAAGTGCTGGGGCACATTCGACAAAGCACCGTTGCGGTCGAAGAAAAGACCATCACTACAATTCTAACGAAAGTAGGTTGCAAAAGGTTCAGACAAACTGAAAATTTTTTTCTTTCATCGAAAAAAAATCTCATCATCGCCCACACACCGGCGACACTCTTTCACTCCGCAACTTCTCTGAATTGCGCTGCAAAGATAAAACCGCCTAATAGAATCCACCAAACTTTTTCGCCCGGATATAGCATAAACTTGTACATGTATCGCAAAATATCGCTCTGATATAGCAATCGCTGATGACGGCCAAAGAAAAATTTTGTGAATGTCGGATAGTTAAAGATTGTAAAAATGGATTTTGGTAGTGAATAGTGATGAATGGCGATGAAATTTGAACGAAATTTTGAAGTTCTGTTGTGCAATTGTTGTGCAAATCTGGCAAAAGAAAATCGCAATCGACTATTAATTAGCTGATTGCGATTTAATTGTGTTGCCTTGGAAGGATTCGAACCCTCACAGGCGGAACCAGAATCCGACGTGCTACCATTACACCACAAGGCAATTATGTCTGTCAAACTATTTCGGACGTAAAGTCCGTCTTTTTTGACGCTGCAAAGGTAGTCATTATTGAAATTCCGTGCAATTATTTCATCGTTTTTTTTGCAACGAGTGTAAATAAACTGAGAATTTCACCAATTTATATTCCGTTTACCCGATTTGCCCTCAACTCTCTCCATTATTATTCGCGCCATATCGTTGATGGCGGCATCATGTCCTGTCAGCGCAGCAAAGGGAGCGAACTGTGATGCACGGCTTTCAAGACTCATACGTTTTCTTGTCATTACACCTTTGTACTCACGGTCAATTATATCTTCATATCTATTCATGATGTCCTCCTATCTGTCTGTTACGATCTTTCTGAGTTGATCCATCGGCATAATTCAACCCTCTGAGTATGGCATTTTTGCCAAATTTTTTCTTGATTCTCAAAACAGCCTCCTGTCGTCGTCGCTCCCTTGCGAGTCCAGCCGCTCTCTCCCGCTCGTTCCGCTCAATCTCATCATAGTCAGCGAACAGGTCAAGCTGAAACACTCTTGATCTCGCATTTGCCTCATATTCCCTGATCAGATGATTTGCACAAAGTGTGATACGCCTGACAAGAAGTATTGGATTCACTATCTTGTCGTACAATTCATCAACCTTTTCCATCAGAACGCCGGCCGATGATGTAGGTATGTCGACATTAACCGTGCCATGGGCATGAAACGGTACTTGCCGCCCGTAGTGATCAATCCGGACACGACCGTGGTACCGGCTGCTGATCGCCGGATCGGTCAATGATCCAACATCATATCCGATCTCAAGCACAATCTGATCCGTCACAAGTCCCTTATCCACCAATTCAAGAGCCAAAGCATCGACCATTTCAAGTACCACAACCTTAGCCTTTTTGACGGTATAAGCACAGGTGAGCACCTGTCCGCTGCTGACAGAACGCGTCTCCGGTCGGTAACTTTTAACACGATCAATTGTCACCGGCTCCCAGCCCCACGCATGGTCGATCAATAGCTCCGCATTAACTCCCAACAACTTGTACAGCAGTCCCTCCCGGTCTATCGAACATCGTGCTATATCACCCATTGTCCTCATGCCATACGGAGCCAGTCTGGCGGCGACACCCCTGCCGACACGCCAGAAATCAGTCAACGGAATGTGATCCCACAACTGACGGCGATAACTCATCTCATCAAGTTCAGCTATACGCACACCATCCTTATCCGGCTTCATTTTTTTTGCAACGATATCCATGGCAATCTTGCACAGATACATATTCGTACCTATTCCGGCGGTAGCTGTGATACCGGTCTCTCTCAACACATCCCTTATCATAGATATAGCCAATTCATGAGCGGTCATCCTGTATGTGCCGAGATAGGCCGTCGCATCTATGAACACCTCGTCTATCGAATAGACATGGATATCTTCCGGAGATATATAGCGGAGATATACCTCATATATACGTGTCGAATACGTAATGTAGTGAGCCATCCTTGGAGGTGCCACGATATAATCCACAAGCAGCCCGGGATTCCCGGCCAGTTCCTTCGCGGACACAGACTTCCCCATCCGTCCACGATTACGGTTTACCTCTCCAACACGCTGCACCACTTCGAAAAGCCGCGGACGGCCGCCTATTCCGAACGACTTCAAAGCAGGAGATACCGCAAGGCAGATGGTTTTTTCCGTCCGTCTCGCATCAGCCACGACAAGACACGTGTCAAGAGGGTCAAGCCCTCTTTCGACACATTCCACCGAAGCATAAAACGACTTTAGATCGATCGCTATATATTGCCGTTTCTGATTCATATCAGCAGTAATCACACTAAGCCTCCCGTACAAGTTAAGATTTCATGATTCCACAAACAAAGATACAAAACAGTTTCCATTATTTTGCGGATCATATAAAGAAAAATCCATAAAAATATTTCACTTTATTTGCGTATTAAAAATTTTACCTATATCTTTGCGGTGTATTAGCTCAATAGTACACTAATACTCAATTCATCCGATATGCTGAAAATAGAGAATCTCACATATTCATATTCGAGCAGACGGTCGCCGGTACTTAAAGACCTTTCCATGGAAATCGAAGCCGGAGGCATATATGGATTGCTCGGGCTCAATGGTGTAGGGAAGACAACCCTTCTCAACATCATCAGCGGACTGCTCACCCCCACCGAAGGGAGTGTGGATCTGAACGGACATTCCACCCGTGACCGGCACCCCGCTACCCTATCCGATATTTTTTATGTTCCTGAAGAGATCTCACTTCCATCTGTGAGCATAAGAGAATATGTCGATACCATAGCGCAGTTTTATCCACGTTTTTCCCGACGGAATATGTCCGACAATCTCTCCGCGTTCGGACTCTCTGAAGAAGACAAATTACAGAACCTCTCGATGGGGCAACGCAAAAAAGCTTTCTTGAGTCTCGCCATTGCCAGCAACGCCTCACTTCTATTGCTTGACGAACCGACCAATGGTCTTGACATACCGGGGAAGAAGGCTCTTCGTGGCATACTCGGATCATCTGTTACCGATAATCGAGCTGTAATCATATCGACACATCAGATTCCGGACGTACAGAGTGTGCTTGATCATGTCATAGTAATGCGTGAAGGACGGATCATGTTAAACACACCAATCATCGACATCGCATCTATCCTTAGATTTGAAATCACTTCTTCAGCCGCGGTCAAGGATACGGCACTCTTCCACCAACCGGTCTTCAGCGGCGACATCGTCATACTTCCAAATACCGGAGGCGAGGATACGGAGGTTGATCTCGAGACTTTCTTTTATTTCTGCATATCCGATCCTGACACAATCCAAACCTTATTCCCTTGAATACCATGACCAGGTTTATTTCCACCATGAAGTTGGATATTGCCGCCAACAGGCGGAGAATGATCATATCCATACTCTCTCTACTGTCGATCGTAACCATAACAGATCTTTCCATAAGCCTCTCTTCTATGAAATCGACACTCTCGAGCATAACCGAATCGCTCGGAGACTTAAATATATTCATTATCATAATATGTGCGACACTCATACCATCATACTCGTTCCATGAACTCGGCAATAAAGCAAAAGCTATCAATATTCTTATGCTCCCGGCATCATCTATCGAGAAATGGATCAGCCGATGGTTGCTGACCATTCCTGCCGCTACCATTGTCCTGCTTATTGTGGTTTGTGTCGGCGACATCATCTCGTCAATAATATGGTGTATAATCACCGATCATGCCGAAATTGCGCCCATAGGTTTCATCAAATACATCAAAACCGTAAAACTACTCACATCAATAAGCACCATAGCATTTCTGCAATCAGTATTCTTTCTCGGAAGCCTGTTATGGCCGAAATTATCGTGGATAAAGACAGTCCTTATGCTTGTCATATTAGCCATCGTGTTTGGTGTTACGTTAATATATCTAAAGTTTGAAAGTACACCTATAGGCGAGGATGGATTAGCCTGCATCGGACTCATATTGGCTCCCGTCATATACATAATTTCATATTTCAGATTAAAGGAAGCTGAAATCATCAACCGCTGGTGAAGATATGCCATTCAAGGACAACGATAAACCGATATACCTCCAGATCGCCGATGGAATATGCGAGCGTGTGCTTGGAGGATCACTATCCCCGGGGGAGAGAATACCATCGGTGCGGGAATACGCGGCCTCCATGGGAGTTAACGCCAACACTGTCATGCGCTCCTACGACCATCTTGACCGCAAAGGTATCATATTCAACAAGCGTGGAATCGGATTTTTCATCTCTCCGGATGCCTGTGATATCATCAGATGCGAACGCAAAGAGATTTTTTTCAGTGGCGAAGCCGAATACTTCTTTCAACGTATGGCATCGCTCGGACTCAGTGTCGACGAAGTCAAGACACTTTATTCTGAATATTTAGAAAAAATAATGAGAACAAAATGAAAAAGACAACATACTGCCTGATAACACTACTCATCGGCTTATTTATCTTTGTGTTCTTGTATGCCATGAGCCAAAATCGCGAAGAAGAACATCTGACAATCGGCGTAATGCTTCCACATCCCATCAGATGTGCAGAACCTATAACCGAGATTGATTTCTCAATGCCGAACGATGCCTCAATTGCCGCAAGAATATTTTCCGGCCTGGATATAGAACTGACTGATAGCGTAGACAGTCCGGTACTCCTTATTGATTCCATCTATACGAAATATGTTCATACGGCCGTCGACGACAATATACTGAAGATCGATGTCCGACTTACCGATACAAGCAAAAAGCTCAACAATGTCAAAAGTGTAACAATCATCTACCCATCACAAAATTTTCATCCATCCAGCATAAAGCTGATTATGCCTAAGTGGCCTCTGTCACGTATCACCTCAACACACGGGATCTTAGTCATAACCGGTCTCGATGTCAATAATCTGCAACTGTATCAAAACGATATCCTGAAGATGACAGATTGTCATATCGACTCTGCCTTCTTCAAACTGGGAGGATATGCCAGAACCAGATTCAAGGATTGCGAAATCAACTTCATGAGTCTTGAAATGGATGACAGCTTCATAAAGATCGACTGTTGCGACTCGACATCAGTGATCCATAAACTGGACTTCAAGCCGGTGAAGAACATAAAGACTGATATATATCTCAATACAGCCAACATTGACACCTTACTGTGGAACCGAAATGATTCCGCGCAAATCACCCTCAGAACAAAACATCCCATAACTATTGTAAAATAAGCCCATGAATCACATTCTCAACCGTTTATCAACAATCATAGTCATGATTGTCCTGATTGTTCCGTCGTTATGCGAAGGAAAAGAAAATAATACGGATAAATTACTCCTATATGGACGCATAAAGGATGCCATACTGAAACAGGATCTAACTGATGCTATGGTGATCCTATACGACAAAGACGGAAACCCAAAGGATACTATACAGACAAACCAAGGGATAACCATGAGAGATGGGGAACGTGTGCAAATATCCATGTTCAACTTCACAATAGAGAAGAGGGACACCGTGATAACTTTCGATATCGTATGTCCCGGTTATCAAGATAAGACAGTAGTCTTCCATATAGATAAGATCGGAGCCCGAGAGCATGATCGGAACATGGGCGTACAATATCTTGACCGCGCACCCAAACAACTCGGTGAAGTAACAGTGACAGCTACAAAAATCAAGTTCTATAACAAAGGGGACACAATAGTCTACAACGCTGATGCCTTCCAGCTCGCTGAAGGATCGATGCTTGACGCACTTATCAATCAGATGCCGGGGGTCGAACTGAAACAAGACGGACAGATATTTGTCAATGGAGAGCTTGTGGAATCACTTCTTCTCAATGGCAAACAGTTTCTTGACGGCAACAACCAGCTCATGCTTGACAACATTGCGGCATATACCGTGAAAAACGTATCGGTCTACAAAGGGCAGACACGTGAGGAGCAGTGGTTTGATGACCCGACACGTCCCAAAATACTTACCATGGACGTAAGTCTGAAACGGGAATATAATATAGGTTGGCTTATCAATGCCCAGGGAGGTTACGGAACGGAAGACCGTTACATCGGACGAATCTTCGCATCATGGTTCAATCCCACCACCAGGATAACGTTGCTCGGCAATATCAATAATCTTAATGACAACCGCAGCCCAGGTAAAAACGATTCATGGACTCCGGATATGATGCCATCCGGAACGAAGCAATACAAGATGGGGGCAATGAATTATGATTATTCCAACGATAAAGGGTACGTCAATGGTTCAATATCGGTAGAAGAGACCAAAGAAACCGTTATTGAGACGACCGACCGTATAAACTTCCTGCAAAGCGGAGACACGTATGATAACAGCTACTCCAACTCACGTTCCCGCAATCTGAAGATAGCGACAAGGAACAGAGGTTTTTTCCTCAGTAAAAAGAATCAGATAGGTGGCAGCCTGAATGCATCATACAACCGTAAGGATAATTCCTCATCGGGAGTCTCGGCAACCTTTGACCGCGAACAGGCCGATGCAACAAAGGAAGCGATCGAAGCCATATACAATACTGACGGATCTTCACCTCTACTCGAATCGGTGATCAACCGCAACATAACTCTCAGCGACACCAGAAGCAAGGAATGGGAAATTGAGTTCTCTCCGTCATACGCACGTAAGACGAATACCGGAGACATAATATATGTAAATCTGTTTTCATCATTCCGCTCCAGCAAAGAAGACATATTCAAGAACTACGACATAAACTTCGGACAGGATCCCGTTGCTGCCGAACGTCGCAGCCAGTATTTTGACAATTCTCCCAACAAGACCATCAAGCTCGGTGGAGAAATTGAATATGTGATGAACTTCAATGATATCCATATTGATCTCGATTACGAGTACCGTTACAACAGACGAGATGTTGACTCATATATGTATGCACTCGACCGGCTGGCTGACAATGGTGTGTTCGGGCAACTCCCATCCGGTTATCTTACGACACTTGATCCGGCCAACAGCTATACATCACTCATAACTGAAAGTCGCCATACATTTACGCCCAGATTTTCATGGATCAAGAGTAGAAAAGAAAAAGACCGTCTTCTCGTATCAATTGCCCCAAAACTCCGATGGCTCTACCGCCATATCGACTATAATAGGGAAAATAAGCTTTATCCGGTATCCGACAATACATTCGTGACAGCTATCGGCAACTGGGGTGCAATGATTGATTATAATTTTGATAACGTCAAAGATGATGATGGCCATTCATTTTTCAGACACGACATCAGATTAGAATACCGACTGACCCCCTCATCACCGGATCTCATGCATCTTATCAACGTTGACAATACTGCAGACCCCATGAATATAGATCTCGGGAATCCGAATCTAAAAAATGCATACGAGCATAAGGAGATCATAACATGGAGATTCAACCCGAGAAGGATCAGGCTGAATAATACATTGACATTCACTGCCACACAGACATCTGATGCGCTTGTCTGGGGCTATACCTACGACACATCGACAGGTGTACGTGTCAACAAGACATATAATGTAAGCGGCAACAACTCTCTGAACGGCGTAAACGCCCTGAACCTGCAGTTCGGGCCCAAACAGGCATTGACACTCACATCCAATACATCCGGGACACTGACAAACTATGCGGATATGATCGGCGTAGACCAGGAAGAGCCTACTAAGTCCACAGTCCGCACCACCATGCTCAGTCAATCACTGAGATTGAGCTGGCAGTTGGGCAAACAGGAGTTAAGTCTGAGAGGCGAGGCTCTGACACGACACACGACATCAACCCGGGAGGACTTCTCTACCATCAATGCCAACCATTACACATACGGCATAATCGGGAAGTTCATACTCCCCTACGGTTTCGGTATCAATACGGATTTCACCTGCTACACCCGCCGGGGATATGGATCAAAAGATCTTGATACGACGGATGCCATCCTTAACATCGGACTCAGCTTCACCCCGCGCAAGAGCCGATGGGTGTTCAAGGTTGACGGATTTGATCTTCTCCACCAGCTCTCCAATGTACACTACGCAGTATCCGCCTCCGGACGTACAATCAGCTACACCAATGCCCTACCGCGTTATGTACTGTTCACAGCACAATATAAGCTGAACATACAGCCTAAGAAAAAATAGACATTATTAAGGTTAAATAATATACAATAGAAGCCCTGTCGCGGTGATTGCGGCAGGGCTTCGTCCGGGAGAGAGAGAATGAGTAATCAATCACCATCCGTCACTCTGACATCAGGTGTCAATGTTCCCGTTGTGCTATCATCAGAAGTATCATCTGATGTTGATTCCGTTACAACAAAATTAAACTGAGCAAGGGCAAAACCAATCTCCTTGCCGACCTGATAAACCGTAGTCCGTACCGCGAGGGTATGTGAACCAAGTTCCAGATTTGTGGTATTGATCTCCGTTGCGAAAGGCACAGTGACCGTGGAGAAGAATGGAACCCCATCAAGATAATAGATGGTCTGTCCCAGGGTGGCTTGCTTGGTACCCTCGGCTGGTGTAACTGTGAGAGCATCTATCGTCAAGGTCTGTCCCTGCTCAATGGAGAGAACACCATCCTGTTCAGTCGCGCCTGAATATTCTATTGACAAAGTGACATTGGGTAGATCCTTATCATCATTGTCGCACGACGTGACCATAATGGCCAGTAACGGGAGAAAAAGATAAAACAGTTTTTTCATAATTTCGGTTGCTTATTATTTCATTATCAAGAGAAAGACTTGTCATAACTGTCAATTTCTGAAAACTATATCGTTCCCATCATAGTCTATCACGATCGGATGCTCCCTATCCACCTTTTGTGCGAGAATATCCTTTGAAAGCTGGTTGAGGACCATACGATGTATGACTCGTTTGACAGGACGGGCACCAAACTCCGGATCATATCCCTCTTCGGCAAGGAATTTGAGAGCGGCCGGTGTTACATCGAGAGTGATACCATTGGCAGAAAGCATCTTACGTATGGACTTAATCTGCAACCCAACGATTTCCTCAATCTCAACCTCATTCAGAGGAGTGAACATTATGATCTCATCTATACGGTTGAGAAATTCAGGACGAATCGTCTGTTTCAGCAATTCAATCACTTCATCCTTTGTTTTCTCAATGGTCTCCTCACGATTCTCAGCAGTCATCTTGGCAAAATTGTCACGTATGAGATGAGAACCCATATTGGATGTCATGATGATTATCGTATTCTTGAAATTGACCATACGGCCCTTATTGTCCGTAAGCCGGCCATCATCAAGCACCTGGAGCAGGATATTGAACACATCCGGATGAGCCTTCTCGATCTCATCGAAAAGAACTACCGAGTACGGCTTACGACGCACTGCTTCCGTGAGCTGACCGCCCTCATCATAGCCAACATATCCCGGAGGAGCACCAACCAGACGACTGACTGCGTGTTTCTCCTGATACTCACTCATATCGATACGGGTCATCATATTCTCGTCATCAAACAGATACTCAGCCAAAGCCTTGGCCAGTTCTGTTTTTCCGACACCGGTGGTACCGAGGAAAATGAATGAACCTATCGGTCGACGCGGATCATTAAGGCCAGCTCTCGAACGACGTACTGCATCCGCTATGGCACGTATCGCATCATTCTGGCCGACGACACGACTATGCAACTCGTCTTCAAGATGCAGGAGTTTCTCTTTCTCGCTCTGAACCATCTTGTTGACCGGAATTCCTGTCCAACGCGACACGACATCAGCAATGTCTTCCGAGTCGACTTCCTCTTTAATAAAAGCCTTCTCACCCTGCATGATCTTGAGCTGCTCCTGAATGTCGGAGTTTTCCTTCTCTTTCTGCTGTATCCGGGAATAGCGTATCTCGGCAACCTTGGCATAGTCACCTTCACGCTCAGCCCGCTCGGCTTCAAAATTAAGCTGCTCAATATCGATCTTATTCTGCTGAATCTTGTTTATAAGATCTTTCTCAGCCTTCCACTTCGCGGTGAAATCATGTTCGCGGTCGCGCAGATCTGCAAGTTCCTTCTCTATGTCACGGACTTTAGGCTCATCGCCCTCCCGCTTTATGGCCTCGCGTTCAATCTCCTTCTGAGCAATCAGACGTGATATCTCGTCAAGTGCCTGCGGGACAGAATCAATCTCCAGACGAAGCTTTGACGCAGCCTCATCCACCAGATCAATCGCCTTGTCAGGGAGGAACCGATCAGTTATGTAGCGCTCAGAGAGCGTGACAGCGGCAATAATAGCCTCATCGCGGATACGCACCTTATGGTGGTTCTCATACCGTTCTTTAAGACCTCTGAGAATTGCTATCGCGGCAGCCTCATCAGGTTCGTTCACCATCACTTTCTGGAATCGGCGTTCGAGAGCCTTGTCTTTCTCGAAGTACTTCTGATACTCATCGAGCGTGGTGGCACCTATGGAACGGAGTTCTCCACGGGCGAGAGCCGGTTTTAGGATGTTGGCTGCATCCATGGCACCCTCACCCTTGCCGGCACCGACAAGGGTATGGATTTCATCTATAAAGAGTATTATCTCACCATCGGCACCTGTCACTTCGTTGACAATGGCTTTGAGGCGCTCTTCAAACTCGCCCTTATATTTGGCACCAGCCACCAAGGCACCCATATCCAGAGAATAAATCTGCTTAGTCCGAAGATTCTCCGGGACATCACCTCTCACAATACGCTGCGCAAGGCCTTCGGCTATGGCTGTTTTACCTGTACCGGGCTCGCCTATCAGCATAGGATTATTTTTGGTACGTCGGGAGAGGATCTGGAGTACGCGCCGGATCTCGTCGTCACGTCCGATCACAGGATCAAGCTTCCCTTCACGCGCTCTCTCATTGAGATTGATGGCATATTTCGAGAGAGCCTGATATGTGTCCTCAGCGCTTTGGTCAGTTGCTTTCTTCCCCTTGCGCAGCTCGGCTGTAGCAGCCTCAAGTTCACGTTGACTCAATCCGGCATCTTTCAAGATTGTCGCGGCCGGAGAGTTGACCGAGAAAATTGCAAGGAGAAGGGCTTCGAGAGTAACATATTCGTCACCCTGCTTCTTCGCAATATCAAGAGCCTTTTGAAGGACATCGTTGGAAGTACGGCTGAGGTAAGGTTCGCCACCGGACACCCGGGGTTCGGCAGCTATTCTCTCGTCGATCTGACGCATCAAGGTCGCTGAGCTCGCGCCAACCTTGGAGAATATGAAATTGATGAGAGATTCTCCCTCTGTCATGACTCCCTTTAGGAGGTGTATAGGTTCAATGGCCTGATTACCAACAGAGCGAGCAATCTCAACGGCCTTTTGAATAGCTTCCTGAGACTTAATTGTGAAATTATTGAAGTTCATGAGCTGAATTGTATAGTTGAAATATTGTTTTTATACTATATATAACAAAAATCATGCCAATTAGTTTTGAACATGACCAGTAGATATACAATAAGGCAGGGAAGTAGGCTGTAGCCTGTACGTCCCTGCCTTTCAGTCTCTATGATAATCAGAATCAGTCGCCCATAGTGCGGAGCAATTCATCATTATCAGATGTACGCTCCATACGGTCTTTGATAAATTCCATAGCCTCAATGGAATTCCGATCACTCAGGAAGCGACGCAGGATCCACATTCTGTTCAAAGTCTCATTGCGCAGAAGTAGATCATCACGGCGTGTGCTTGAGGCCATGATATCGACAGCCGGGAAAATACGCTTATTGGAGAGCTTACGATCAAGCTGCAACTCCATATTGCCCGTACCCTTGAACTCTTCAAATATCACCTCGTCCATCTTCGAACTGGTCTCCGTGAGTGCGGTCGCTATGATGGTGAGTGATCCTCCGCCTTCAATATTACGAGCTGCGCCGAAGAATCTTTTAGGCTTCTGAAGAGCGTTAGCATCAACACCTCCGGAAAGGATCTTTCCTGACGCCGGAGCACAGGTATTATATGCCCGGGCCAATCTGGTTATAGAGTCAAGAAGGATCACGACATCATGGCCACATTCCACCATACGTTTTGCTTTCTCAAGCACGATCTGAGCGATACGGACATGACGATCCGCCGGTTCGTCAAACGTCGATGCTATCACCTCTGCATTGACACTGCGGCTCATATCCGTCACCTCCTCGGGACGTTCGTCTATGAGAAGGATCATGATATAAGTCTCAGGATGATTCTCGGCAATCGCATTGGCTATATCTTTAAGCAATATAGTCTTACCGGTCTTAGGCGGAGCCACAATCAACCCACGCTGGCCTTTGCCAATCGGAGAGAACATATCCACCACACGCGTGGAGATATTGCTGCTCCTACCTGATGTCAGATCGAATTTCTCGTCAGGGAACAAGGGTGTGAGATGCTCAAACGCTACACGGTCACGTATAAATTCAGGTGAGCGCCCATTGATACTACGTATCGAAGTAAGAGGGAAATATTTTTCATCTGCCTTCGGGGGACGAACCGCACAATCAACTACATCTCCCGGACGCAATCCGTACATTTTGATCTGTTGCTGCGAAACAAGAATATCATCGGGTGACGGCAAATAATTATAATCGCTTGATCGCAGAAATCCATGACCCTGTGGCTCTATCTCAAGCACCCCGGATGCCTCGATAATATCATCGAAGTTATATTGGGGCTGATATCGATCCTGTTCCTTGTCACGATTCTTGTTCTTCTTATTTTTTTTGCCCTGACCCTGTGGCTGCGGCATCCCGGGCTCGGCAACTACAACCGGAGAAGGAGTTGTTACTGTCGGTACAGACTGTTCCTTTTCTCTTGCGGCCACACGCTCTCTTTCGGAACGCGGAGCAAATGTACGCCCACCGGCTCTTGGGAAAAAGGAACCAAATGAAGAATCCTTAGCCGGACGGAAATCCCTGCGCTGCCTATCTTGAGCTACTCCGGACTGTGGATCACCGTCCCCGTCAATCTCAGTTTCTGATTCGGCCATGCTTTCAGGAAATTGCTGACCCGGACGAATGAACACACCATGACGGGGCGCGTTTTCCTCTTGTGCTGCCGGTATCTCAGCGACTTCTTCAGGAGCAGAAGGCGATGCGGGCAATGATTCACCAACTTCCTGCTGCTTCTCCATAGTGCCGGCAACCTCGGACTCAGGCTCAACGGTTTTTATTTCCTCAACTCGAGGCTGCTTTGGCTTACGTCCACGTTTCTTTGGCTGAGGAGCCGCAACAGGCTCCGCGACATCAGCACTTGCTGCAGCTTCAACCGGTTCACCCTTAGCTTCTTCCTGGACAGAGGTAACACTCTGCTCCACAGGCAGACTTTCCGCCTTAGGCTGCTGTTTCGGCTTACGTCCGCGTTTCTTTGGCTGCGCTTCAGCCTGAGGAGCATCTGACGCCGCCACCGGAGCATCAGATGCAGGTGTCTCAACAACACCTTGATCTGTCCGTGGCTCCTTAGTGTTTTTTCGTGTTGACCGTTCTTTTTTTACGCGACGTGGCTTTTCAGGGGAAGACGCCACTGAAGCAGCATGGTCATAGGCCTGTTTATCAAGTATAGCATAGACAAGACTTTCCTGATCGACACCGTCAATCTTACTGATTCCGGTCTCGCGGGCTGCGTCATGAAGCGCAGCCTCATCCATCTTGAATAGTTCTTCTAAATTGTACATCTATATATAAATAGGTATATTTCGTAATTTCATCCGCTACCGGACATCACCGGACGGATTTTATCAAATCTTTTGTTTTTAATCTGAGGATAAAATATGCTATGTCGCTGACAAATATGGCACTTTTTCATCCATACATTTCCGATCAGAGGAATCGGGAAAAAATGTATTTTTATAGAGATTCAGGATAAAATCCCACTCTATTGAAGCAGAGACATAAATATAATAACAGTTGAAATAGAGATGAATTTATAAAGATTGATGCAAATAAAATATTGGCAATCTTCAAAATAAGAAATATGGGAAATAATATAATGGAGAGATTTTTTTAAAGAGTTCCAAACCTTATATGGGAGCCCTAATTCCTATGCAAAATTACCAACAATTTTATAGAAAAACAAATCTATATCCAATTTTGTTTGACTTTTTTCTTTCTAAAAGTTCCTAATTTTCATCAACATATTATACCACAGATGTTTACAAGGACAGCATCATCTGATACAACAACCTTGTTTTTGCTACTTCAAGCAATTATATGATATCGACAATATCCGTATAAATAGCGAAGGACGGCCTCACGGTCATCCTTCGCAGCTTACACATAGTACTTAACGTCAGTGGATTTATAAATGTCTAAACAAATGCTTGTCTTTACTAATATATAATGTTATGCTTATCTGTATGTCGTAATATATATTGTATGACGATTTACGTAATTGTGTTTTTAAGTTTGCGATGCAAAGTTAAGGCAGAATAATCATAAATCCAAATCGCGAATTTTCCAATAATCGTACTCTCAATAGCGTGAGAGGCCTATTTTGTGTTAATTAATTGCATTTTTAAAAATTATTCACGTTTTAATACCAATAATTCGGCCCAAATATTACAATTAAGTTACAATCTGAAAATCATGTTAAAAAACATTAAAGTCAAAATAGTACCACATTACCACACATTATGACACTTATTTCATCAAAAAAACGTGACTTAAACAAAATTAATTTTCCAGTGTGATCACGCATATAGAACCAAATCTATTAAAACTCTGTTTACTTTATAGTAGAATTTCATCATTATGAACAGGATAAATCACGTTTTGACATTATGCCTTTTGGCGACAGGGATACCACAGATTGTATATGCCTCAGATAGTGACGACAATCGCTATCTGAGACAGGCTATGCCCGACAACTGGATCTATTCAGGAATTGAGACGAGTCAGGTTCCTGATGATCGGGACTGGTGGACATCGTTCGACGATCCCACACTCGATTCACTGATCCGATTCGGTATCGAGCGGAACATGAACCTGTCTCAAGCTGCCCGGCGCATTAAGATGGCCCGGCTTGCTGTGTCAAGTGCAAAAAGTGCTTATTATCCGACTATTGGCATCAGTGCCGGATACACAAGAGCCCGTGAAACTGCAATAGACGCAAACAAATTCTCCATAGGCGCCGATATGAGTTGGGAAATCGATCTTTTCGGCAAAATCTCGGCACAGGTCAAAGCCGAAAAAGCTGCGTATAACGTAAGTCGTGCGGAATATAGGGGTGTAATGGTAAGTCTCATTGCTGAGATTGCCACAGACTACTTCAATTACAGAATATATCAGACAGAACTTGAAGTTGCAAAAATGCACCTTGAATCACAAAGCAGTGTGCTCCGTATCACCGAAGCACGCTATGATGCAGGATTGGTTTCAAAACTTGACGTTGCACAGGCAAAAGTGGTCTATGGCAACACCGAGGCGACCATTCCGCAACTTGAGTCCTCAATACAACAAACATTCAACGCATTGGCCATACTACTTGGAGAATATCCCGAGGATCTTACAATTCCTCCACTAAAGGATGGCAAGCTTCCGTCAATCCGCCAGATAATACCTGTAGGAGTTCCGATGAATCTTCTCCGCAGGCGCCCGGATATAGCTGAAGCAGAAGCTCAACTGGCCGGATATGCCGCACAGATTGGCATTGCGAAGAAAGACTTTCTGCCAACCCTGACATTAGATGGATCTATCGGATTCGCATCAGAGGAATTTGACAATCTATTTAAGGGAAAAAGCTTTACCTATTCTATCGGCCCGACTCTATCCTGGACGTTGTTCGAGGGCATGGGACGTAAATACGCACTTGAAAAGGCAAGAGAACAAATGGAGGCAGGAATAGACAACTATAACCTCACAGTAATGACTGCTGTCGAGGAAGTCAATAACGCACTGGCTGCATATAGTGCAGCCCTCAAGACAGTGGAAGTCGAGCTTCGGGTTCTTGAAGACAGCCACGAAGCGTTCACTCTTTCCTTAGATCAATATAAGCAGGGGCTGACCGCGTTCACCAATGTGGAGAACGCCCAGATAAGCTGGCTCAGTTGCGCGGATTCACTTGTGACATCACAGGGAGATGCGCTCGTAGCTCTTATTGATCTCTACAAAGCCCTCGGAGGATCTCCGACAGAAAATATTCTCTAACGCAACTCAAACACCTTCATTCTCATGAACAAGACTATCATAATATCAGGTTTCCTGATCATATTTGGGCTCGGGCTATCCTCATGCCACAAGAACAAAACAGAGGGAAAGTCGGATACTGCTGAATCCGTCAGTGTAGCGATCCCAGAGATCAAGGATATAGTGTTATCAAAGACATATCCAGGCACATTGCTCGCCAACAGAGAGGTTGATGTGATGTGCAAAGTCAACGGGCAAGTTCTCTCAATGAATTTCGTAAAGGGATCCGTGGTAAAAAAAGGGCAGACTCTCTACACCATTGATCCATCAACATATAGAGATAAAGTGCAACAAGCAGAAGCAACTCTGGCAACCGCCAAGAGCGAACTGAGCTACGCAGCTGATCATTACAATGCAGTAAAAAAAGCGCTTGAAAGCGATGCCGTGAGCAAAATGGAGGTTAGTCAGGCTGAAAGTGATCTTCAACAATCAGAAGCATCTGTGAAAAACGCTACTGCAGCTCTTGCCGAAGCCCGCAGGCTGCTTGGCTACTGCACCATAGAGTCTCCAATAACCGGAAGAATTACAACCGGGGCATACGATGTCGGCGCATATATTAATGGTGAGGGCGCACCGGTAAAGGTATGTACCGTATTCGACAACTCACTGATGGAAGCCCAATTTGCCATCGAGGATGAACGTTATCTTGATATAATCAACTCAAAAGATTCCCGCGATTCCCTTGGGTTTGATCATGTTCCCGTGTCATTCTCCGAACCGCTCCCCCACTCATATACAGGCAAGATATCGTATATAGCCCCGGCTCTCAACGATGGCACCGGCACATTGAAACTGAACTGTATGATAGAAAACCCATACGATGAACTGCGCCAAGGAATGTACGTCAAGATTGATCTTCCATACGGCACCATGCAGAATGCGATCCTCGTTAAAGATTCATCAATAGGAAGCGACCAACTTGGAAAGTACCTGTATACTGTCAATGATTCAAACAAAGTCGTATATACCTCTGTAACACTCGGAGAATTATATCAGGACACATTAAGAGTAATAGAGAGCGGTCTTAAACCGGGAACCAAATATGTGACCCGCGCCATGTTGAAGGTAAGAGAGGGGATGGAAGTAAAACCGGTAATGGTTAAATAAAACTTAAAGATTATGCTGTCGAAATTTTTTATAGACCGTCCGATATTTGCCACGGTACTTGCCATTATAATGGTACTCGTAGGTCTCGTCACGGTCAAGACACTGCCTATCGCGCAGTATCCGGACATAACGCCACCGACTGTCATGGTTTCCGCTTCCTATCCGGGGGCTGACGCTGAGACCGTGGCCAAAACTGTGGCTGAACCGATAGAGGAGCAAGTTAACGGTGTGGAAGGAATGATGTATATGAGTTCCAACTCAAGCGACGGCTCTTACAGCCTTACCGTCACATTTGAAAATGGAACAGATCTTGACGAAGCAGCCGTTAAAGTTCAAAACCGCATATCGCTCGCTGAGGCCCAGCTACCGACATCGGTAAAAGAGCAGGGCGTTTCAGTGACATCAGAATCATCCAATATCATCCTCTTCATCGCCATCGAGGGTGACAGTGATAAATATTCAGCTTTATATCTGACCAATTACGCAAAGCTAAACATCATTGACGAGATATCCCGTATAGACGGAGTGGGCGGAGCCGGTGCTTTTGGTGCCGGAGAATACAGCATGAGGATATGGCTTGATCCAAACAAAATGCAAATACGCGGACTCACACCGTCGGATGTCGCGACAATGATACAATCGCAAAATCTTGAAGTCTCAGCAGGTAGTGTCGGGACACCACCGGTTGATAGTGACGTCGAAATGCAGTTTACACTCACAGCCCAAGGGCAACTGCAGTCTGCTGAAGAGTTCGGCAATATCGTTCTGAAAGCTAATCCGGACGGTAGTCTGCTTCATCTCAATGACATAGCACGTGTAGAACTTGGAAGTGAAAGCTACTCCGGTATATCTCACGTATCAGGCCATGATGCCGGACTGGTAGGCGTACAGCAGCTACCCGGAGCAAACGCTCTTGAAGTGGCCAATGCCGTAAAAGCCAAGATGAAGGAACTGTCCCAGTATTTTCCGGAAGGTGTTAGCTACCGTATCATAATGGATACTACTGATTTTGTCACCGCATCCATAGATGAAGTGCTTGTGACATTCGTGGAGACCACTCTGATCGTGATGATAGTCATCCTCATATTCCTCCAGAGCTGGAGAGCCGTAATCATACCTATGATAGCCATTCCGGTATCACTTATAGCCACATTTGCCGTAATGAAATTGCTCGGTTTTTCGCTCAACACGCTCACATTGTTCGGCCTTGTCCTGGCGATAGCGATTGTGGTGGATGATGCGATCGTAGTGGTGGAAGACTGTGCCCGTCTGGTTCAAGAGGGGAAACTGACTCCCCGTCAAAGCGCAGAGAAGGCCATGGAGGAATTACAAGGCCCCGTGATAGGAGAGGTTCTTGTGCTTCTATCTGTGTTCATCCCGACAGCATTTGTATCCGGGATAACCGGTTCTCTCTACAAACAATTCGCTCTCACGATTGCCACATCAGTAGCATTCTCCGGCTTTAACGCGCTGACCTTCACTCCAGCTATGTGCGCACTTTTCCTTCGCAAGAAAGAAAATACGGAAAGTAAATTTTTCTTCTACCGATGGTTTAACAAAGGGTGGGCCACTACTGTCGATAAGTACACTTCTATTGTAGGCTCGCTTCTCAAACGGCCATTCGTTTCCATCGGCATATACTTCGTGCTTTGTATTCTTGCATTCTGGGGTTTCATAAAATGGCCTACAAGCTATATCCCGGAAGAAGATCAAGGATTCTTCATGACATCGATACAGCTCCCGACCGGCGCATCACTTGATCGTACTGACAAGATCGTCACGTCTCTTTCCGACAAGATCTTAGAGATCCCTGAAGTGGCCAATGTCATAGCTATATCCGGCCAATCAATGATGGGTGGTGGATCCGGCGGTAATATGGGGTCTCTGTTTGTTGTCCTCAAGCCATGGAGTGACCGCAAAGGCAAGGGGAAGGATGTCAATGCTGTGATTGATAAAGTAAATGAGATTGCTGCATCTTATCAGGAACCTATTGTTTTCTCCATCAATCCTCCTGCAATCCCAGGTCTCGGCATGACTTCTGGCGCAACAATGCAGATTCTCGACATAAACAATCTCGGTGCCGACGCATTGGCAGAGGCTGTGGATGACATGAGGACACTCGCAGCCAAAGACGATCGGCTGGCACAAATCACATCTCAATATCAAGGCTCTGTCCCGCAATATGCCGTGAAAGTGGATAGAGACCGCGCAAAAATTCTCGGGCTGACGCTTGAGGATATATACTCCACATTGTCTCAGTTCATGGGTGGAAGCTACGTCAATGACTTCGTCAAGTTCGGCCGGACATATCAGGTGAATATCAGTGCGGATGAATCGACAAGGTCATCGATCGATGGTATCCCCACGCTGACAGTACGCAACTCCGATGGTGAAATGGTGCCCTTCACTTCCTTTGCTAAGGTTGTACCATCCGAAGGACAAGCATCAGTGAGCAGATATAATATGTACACTACCGCGCAAGTTACAGGAACGCCGGCAAAGAATGTATCATCAGCCGCCGGAATCCAGGCCATGAAGGATATTCTCGAAGAGGCTGTGGGCGACAGATTCTCGTATGCATGGACCGGAGAGGCTTATCAGGAAACCCAAGCCGGCACAACCATAACGACAGTCCTATTATTCGCCGTAATAATAACTCTTCTCGTACTTGCCGCCCAATATGAGAGTTGGACAGCACCTATCGCAGTCATAATCTCCATGCCGACCGCAATTCTCGGTACGGTGCTCGGATGTATCATTATGAATCAGTCCATATCCATATATACGCAGATAGGCATAATTCTACTCCTCGGACTTTCGGCTAAAAATGCCATTCTGATCGTTGAATATGCCATTGACTACCGTAAGACAGGCATATCGGTCAGAGAGGCGGCTCAGGATGCCGGACGTATCCGATTCCGCCCGATCATGATGACAGCACTTGCATTTGTATTCGGAGTGATGCCTATGTTGTTTGCCACTGGAGCTGGAGCAGCTTCCCGCATATCGTTAGGATCGGCAGTAGTATTCGGTATGGCTGTCAATGGTATAGTCGGGACTCTCTTTGTCCCCGGATTCTGGGAGATACTCCGTAACTTCAACGAAAAATATCTTTCCAAGCTCTTTAATTCGGCTGATAAGCTGTCGACAGATACTTCCCCTACCGGTAAAGATCCAGACAGTTCCATTTAAAAGACTTCCGTATCCGGATTCCTGATGTCAAGGGATCCGGATACTTTTTATAAAGATTCAAATTATATTGACGGTCTGCGATTGACTCCTGATTGTAATAGTCATAGATACGAACTGTTTTAAACAATATTCTATGGCATCATTCAAGGTTAAATTCAGACCATCGTCAATCTCCGGCAACAGAGGTAGCATCTACTACCAGATTATCCACCGACGGATAACACGACAAATCAGCACCGGCTATCAAGTCAAACCGGACGAATGGGATGACAAGCGTTCAACGGTCATCGTCAGACATATTCGTGAACGGATACTCCGCGACATTGAAAGATTGACATCAATAACCAGAAAACTCGACAACAAAGGTGTCAGCTACACCGCTGATGACATAATCGACACCTTCCGTCACTACAAAAGCGAATATTCGCTTTTTGCCTATATGGAAAACTTGATAACAAATCTAAAACAAAACGGTAAAGCTCGGACTGCGGAGACATACACAGCAGCAATCCACAGTTTCAGACGATTTCTCAACTGCGGGACACAGCAAAAATGGCTGCAAAACGAGACGGATATAATGCTCGATTGCCTAACTTCTGAAATCATGGAAGGATATGAGGCCTGGCACAAAGTTACGGGGAATACCAATAACACCATATCGTTTTACATACGTATATTCCGGGCTGTCTATAACCGGGCCGTGGAGGATGGAATCATTGAGGACCGCAAACCGTTCCGACGGGTATATACAGGCGTTGATAAAACTGTGAAAAGAGCACTCCCACTCAATCTCGTCAGGAGTATGAAATCTCTTGATCTTTCCTTGAACCCGAAACTGGACTATGCACGTGATTTATTCATGCTGAGCTTCTATCTGCGGGGAATCAGCTTCATAGATCTTGCCTTTTTGAAAAAAACCGATCTTCAAAACGGGAAGATCACATACAACCGTCGCAAGACCGGACAACGGCTCGAAATAGCCTGGACCAAAGAGATGCAAAACATTATAGACAAATATCCCACGAATAATACCAGATATCTGGTACCCATCATAACCAGATCCGGGATAAACGAGCGGGCGGCATACCGCAACGCCAGCTATATTATCAATCGGAACCTGAAAAAAGTGGCTGAAATGATTGGCTCTCCTATTCCTCTGACGCTTTATGTCGCAAGACACTCATGGGCAAGCATCGCCAAAGCCAAGGGGATTCCGATAGGTGTGATTTCGGAGGGGATGGGACATGATAATGAAACGACGACACGGATATATCTTGCCTCACTCGACACTGCCGTTGTCGATAAAGCCAACGAACTGATCATATCCTCGATCTAACACCTAACCTCGGAATATAGCGTTTGTTCCGAGGTTATATCTTTTATAAGGAATCACACACTCTTGCCAAGAGATA
>CAZKIE010000035.1:0-20206 GCA_964552825.1 uncultured Staphylococcus sp.
CTATTGTAATTCTTTCAATGTGCTCTGCGTTTTCACGTCTCTTCCGGAATTTTCATCCCGAAAGGTTTTGCAAAGTTACGGACTTTATTTGATCCCTGCAAGTGCTTATGATGTTTTAACATCATTTTAACACTCAGCGGCTCCAAATTCCGCAACCCAAGCGCTTTTTCATAGCCCCATCCCGCCACCGCGGGACTTGCTCCTCAAAAGCGAGTGCAAAGGTAGACATTTTCCCATCCCAACCAAATTTATCACATTAATTTAACACTAAATTAACATTTAATAAAATCCAAGGCTCCTCCTATATAAATATATGTGTACATCAAACCGACATCCATATTCCACAAATATCCCGAACAGAACCACTAAAACACAATGGGTTGCACTAAAACAAACACATCAATTCAATGTTCCTTCAAAAAATTTCTTGCGCACAAAAATAATTATGAGTAACTTTGGCGTATTATCACACTATTAACACTTATGAGAATCTCTAATACCTTATCGATAATATTAACCGCCATATTTGCTTTCCATCCATTCCAAGGGAAAGCAGTCAATCCGGGACAGACAAGATGGACCAACGAGGCGAGCGACACGACCAGAATAACCAAAATACTGATCGAAGCATCGGCTCAGGACTTCAAAAGCCCGAACGAGGCCGTAGCCTTCATCGGACATAAGTTCATAGGAACTCCTTACGGTGAATCAACATTAGAGGGTCAACCCGAGATGCTTACAGTGAATCTCGACGAGATGGACTGCACAACATTTGTGGAAACAGTGGCCGCCATGGCGATCACAATAGAGGAAAGACGCAATTCATGGCAGGACTACCTATATAATTTAGAGAACATACGGTACAGGCAGGGGAAAGTGGATGGCTACGCATCGCGACTGCACTACATCAGCGACTGGATAGTAGACAATACTCACCGTGGGAATATCAAGGAGGTGACTGACAGGATGCCCGGCATAGGTCATCAGGTCAAATCGCTATATTTCATGTCGAGACACCGCGACTCATACGAGGCACTGAAAGACTCCGCCGAGTTCGAGAGAATCAAGAATGTTGAAGTAGGCTACCGCTCACACCGCTTTCCATACATAAAGACAGCGGCACTGCAGAGCAAGGTAGCAGCATCAATCCTGAACGACGGCGACATAATAGCGTTCACAACCAAGACCGAAGGGCTTGACGTGAGTCACATAGGGATTGTGGTCATGGAGGATGGAGTCGTGAAACTGCTTCATGCTTCGTCGAAAGCCGGCAAAGTACTTGTTGATCCGCTTACGCTATCAGAATATCTGCGCAAGAACCGCAACATCACCGGAGGCCGCATCATACGCCTCGCATCAAGATAAGGATCACTCTATGCCGTACTCCTTGATCTTACGATAGAGCGTGCGTTCGGAGATATTAAGCTCGGCAGCTGTCGCTTTGCGGCGGCCGCCGTTTCTTTCGAGTGAACGCCGGATAGTCTCCCGCTCGGTTTCTTCAAGAGTAGCAGGCTCGTCAGCCGCAGGAGCCTGCACCTCCCGCGCAGGGAGCTGAGAGGAGAACGGCTCGAACTTGACAATGGAGCGCGTGGGCTGACTGTCAGGGACAGGATGCGGCGACAGAGGCTCGACAGCTTCCAGAAACGGTACCGAGGTTCCGACATGAGTCAACTTGTCGATCCTCTCATTGAGCGCATCAACCTGACGACGGAGATTGACTATCATACTCAGCAGCATATCACGCTCATCCATATACTCATGACCAGCATGGCGATCAGACGAAAGCGGCGTGATGCTCATAGTAGCAGCGGGGAGATAAGGACTCAATATGTCAGATCCGACAGTCTCTCCGGCATGGAACAGTGAGATCTGCTCGACAACATTCTTGAGCTGTCGCACATTGCCAGGCCAGCGATAGGCCATAAGCATGGCACGCGCATCATCGTCGAGCGTGATGCGCGGCATGGTGTAGCGCTCGGCGAAATCGGCGGCAAACTTGCGTGCGAGGAGCACGATGTCGGCCCCGCGCTCACGGAGCGGAGGGACAGAAATAGACACTGTGGAAAGGCGATAGAAAAGATCCTCACGGAAGCGGCCTTCGGCTATAGCCTTCGACATATCCACATTTGTGGCAGCCACTATGCGGACATTGGTGCGCTGAACCACGGATGATCCGACTTTGATGAACTCACCGCTCTCAAGCACACGAAGGAGGCGGGCCTGAGTGGTGAGCGGAAGCTCAGCCACTTCATCGAGAAACAGAGTGCCGCCGTCGGCCTCTTCGAAATATCCCTTGCGCGTGGCGACAGCTCCGGTAAAAGCACCTTTCTCATGACCGAAAAGCTCTGAGTCGATCGTGCCTTCCGGTATTGCTCCACAATTGACCGCAATATACTTGGCGTGTTTGCGCGGGGAGAAACCATGAATGATCTTTGGAAAGAACTCCTTGCCGGTACCGCTCTCGCCGGTGACGAGCACCGACAGATCTATCGGAGCCACCTGCACGGCACGACTAACGGCCTCGACAAGCAACGGGGAATTGCCTACAATACCGTAGCGGCGACGCGCCTGAAGCACATCTTCTGACAAGTCGTGGAGATCCATCTGCATATCTGTCTATTTGATTTTCTGGAGATCGTAAGTTTTCTTTTTGAGCCATACGCCAAGTTCCTCAACGGATCCATCGTGAGCCTCGATCTCTTCCGGCGTGATGATGTCGCCGACAGATATATGTATGGTGGAACCTTTGCGCCTGAACACCTCGGCCGGCAGACGCAGGGTGCGGAGTTGCCACGAAACAATGCCGAGGAAGCGGAACCACCAGCTATTATAGCCGTGGAAGAAGATGGGAATCACCGGTACACCGAGCTGACGTATGAGGCGGATGACCACCGGCTGCCACTCACGATCCTCGAAACGGAAGTGGCGGTTGTAGTTGCCGACAGCACCGGCCGGGAAGAACCCCACGGGATTCCCCTTGCGCACCTGCATTATCGCCTCTTTTATGCCTCTCATCGAGACAGCTTTTTTGGCAGGATCATCGCTCGCAGTCTGGTCAACAGCGATGAAGCTGGGACGCAGCGCCACGATGTAGTTGAGAATCATGTTGACCATGACCTTGAACTCCGGACGGCGGCTGCCGATGATATCGATCAGAGTTATGCCGTCGAGCGCGCCAAAAGGGTGATTGCTGACAGTGATGAAAGGGCCTTCGGGAAGATGGTCGAGCAGTTGCTCATTGTCAATCCGCAATTTTATATCAAGATCCGTCAGAAGGCCACGGCAGAACGCCGGACCCGGAGTGTCGAAATTATGGTCGTGGATACTGTTGACCTTATCCACCGCAAGCATCTTCATGAGGAAATTGACAAGCCTCTTCTTGCCCTTGAGGAAAGGAGCCATCTTGACAATATCGTCATAGTCGAGCACGGTGCGCTTCACCGCCGGGGACACTTCGGGATTAGTAGCCATATCTGTTTCTCTACTTAGATGTATGAATCAATGATCTGTCAAATAGACGTGCAAAGGTAACAAAAAAGTAGATAACCGGGGCGAGAAAGTAACCAAATATCCGACAAAAAGCGGAAAACATACGCAAATGACACCACAAGCAAGCCCTATTTCAATAAATTAACACTAAAAATCGGCACATTACGTTTAAAAATGTGAAATTTTCCCTAACTTTGCACCCTCAAAGAGGTCGCATGACTCTATAAATCACAACGGAAAAAACCAACCCGGTCATGCCGCGCAACTTTTTGACAAGGAAAAAGCGATGAATTTACTACAACAGAAACTCAGCAAGTACACAGCTCCGCAGGAAGCAAAAGCAGCGGGTGTCTACCCATATTTCCGCGCAATATCGAGCGAACAGGATCCTGAAGTCATCATCAATGGCAAGAAGGTGCTCATGTTCGGGTCGAACTGTTACAGCGGACTTGTCAACGATCCCCGCATCAAAGAGGCAGCCATAGAGGCAATACGCAAATACGGCACAGGATGTGCCGGCTCACCCTTCCTCAACGGAACCCTTGATATCCACAAGGAACTCGAGCACAAACTGGCTGAGTATATGGGCAAGGAGGATGTGATGATCTACTCCACGGGATTCGGAGTCAATCTCGGAGTTGTCTCCACACTCACCGGCCGCGAGGACTACACTCTATGGGATGAGCAGGATCACGCATCCATCATCGAGGGTCGCCGTCTATCCTTCAGCCAGCAGCTCAAATACAAGCACAACGACATGGAGTCGCTTGAGAAGCAGCTCAAGAAGTGTGAGCCGGACAAGGTGAAGCTCATCGTCAGCGACAGTGTCTTCTCCATGGAGGGCGATGTGGCCAACGTCAAAGAGATGGTGCGTCTCGCCAAGCAATACAACGCGAGCGTCATGATAGACGAAGCACACGGAATCGGAGTGTTCGGCGAGGGCGGACGCGGTGTATGTCACGCACAGGGTGTAGCCGATGATGTCGATCTCATCATGGGCACATTCTCCAAGTCGTTTGCCTCGCTGGGAGGCTTCATAGCCACCAACAAAGAGGTAACAAACTTCCTGCGCCACCACTCACGCTCCTACATCTTCACGGCATCGATCACCCCTGCATCCACAGCCGCCGCACTGAAAGCACTCGAGATCATGCAGGCCGAGCCTGAGCGCCAGGAAAACCTCTGGAAGCTCACCAACCACGCACTCGAGGGATTCCGCTCGGCAGGATTCGAGATCGGCAACACATCCACCCCGATCATTCCGCTCTTCATCCGCGACGATTTCAAGACATTCACCATCACCAAGGAGCTGCTCGACGAGGGTATATTCGTCAATCCGGTCGTATCGCCGGCGGTGGCACCCACCGACACCCTGATCCGCTTCTCGCTCATGGCCACTCACACGATGGAGCAGGTGGATCGCGCACTCGACACGATCACACGCGTGTTCAAACGCCACGGAATCATAAAGTAAAGACATAGCTGACATACTCACTCCATACGGTCCGGAACAGGTGACAATCGCCTTTTCCGGACACGTCTTTTTTAACATTTTCATTATAAACACTCTGAAAACACGATGTGTTATAAAGGAAAAAGATGCTAATAAGACTATTATGGAACCGACGATTTACTCACGCTTCAAAGAGCTCGTCAACATAGCCCCCGAACGTCCGGTCATCATAGACGAACGCTCATGTGTCAACCGCGAAGGACTTGACCGCATGATTGACTCGCTCATATCACGTTTCCCTTCGTTCATACCCGCCCGCGTAGGTGTGGTCATGGACCACGGTGTGGAGATGACCGCATCTCTCTTAGCCATCAACAAAGCCGGAGCCGCATTCGTGGCCGTCGAGCCGGACTATCCGCCGGAGAGACTCAACACATTCCTCACCGAGAGTGGAGTTGACTTCGTGATAACCGAGGAGAAATACGCCTCGGTGGTCAATACATTCACCCGCCTCATCGTTGACCAGCGGCTGTTCGTCGATCCACCACTTCACTCCCTGCCCGACCGCAGCCGTGCGCAACGTCCCGCCTACATACTATATTCAAGTTCACCGTCGGGCTATCCTGCCGGTATCATGGTGGGCAACCATCAGGTGACAGCCATGGCCGAGAGATTCGGCAGAT
This sequence comes from uncultured Staphylococcus sp., assembly GCA_964552825.1. GTDB lineage: Bacteria > Bacteroidota > Bacteroidia > Bacteroidales > Muribaculaceae > Duncaniella. Next base: position 5,626 of record CAZKIE010000035.1, read on the forward strand.
TGTTCAATATCAGCGAAGACGACGTATTGCTCCAGTATTCGGCCTGCACGGTAAATATATTCATCGAGGAGGTGTTCGGCACGATCTTAAATGGTGCGGTGCTTGCCATCCCCTCCGCTGAGACCAGAAACGATCCGCAGGCACTCATGAAGTTTGCCGACGAGCAGTATGTCTCGATAATAAGCGGCTTCCCGTATCTGATGCAGGAACTGAATTCCATGCCGTCGCTACCGATGACACTCAGGCTCGTGATAAGCGGAGGCGACAATCTTAATTCAGCGTCGGTCGAGCATCTCACCGAGCAACTTCCGGTATACAATACCTACGGTCCGTCAGTAGCCACAGCATTGTCCACGGCATATTGCTGCAATTCCGGCCGGAGCCTGCCATCCGGCAACTACCCGATCGGAAAGGAGTGTGAGGGTGTGGAAGTACTGCTTCTCAACGATGAGCTGCAGCCTGTGGCCAACGGCGAGGCGGGAGAGATATGTATAGCAGGCAACGGTGTGGCAGACTCCTTCACCGGCGATCACCGTGCGGAGCAACTTTCGGAGATCACAACACTCGACGACGGCACCCGTATAGCCCGTACCGGCGACATAGGTGTACGTCTGCCTGACGGAAATCTCGCCTACGAGCGCCGCAAGGACACTGAGGTCAACATTCTCGGGCGTAAGGTCGTGACCGGCGAGGTAGAGAGAGCGCTCATAGCGTCGGGGGAGGTAAAGGAGTGTGCGGTAATACACTATACCGATGAGAAAGGGAGCGCATACTTGGTGGCCTACGTAGTCCCGATGTCCAACTCTTTCAGTCTCTCCTGGCTGAAGAACAGAGTGGCACAATATCTGCCATCCTACATGATACCTGAATTTTTCGTCCTGCTCCAGCACCTACCTGTGACGGAGACCGGCACTCTCGATCCCCACGAACTTCCTGTCGTGGTCAAGGATGTGACAGCTCACGCATCATAAGACCACACATATATAATATAAGATTGCCCCGCCTGCGTTTTGATGCAGACGGGGCAAAATTGTGTTATGTATCAGTCAACGGGATCAATCCTTGATGGCAGTGTAGAGACCATCGACATTGGGATTGTTCCACTTCCAGAGAGCCACGTTGTTCTCACCTTCCGAGATGATGAAAGGAAGGTTGAACCATGCGGGACGTCCGTCGGTGTTGAACTTGGCATCGTTGTAGAAGTTACTGTTGGTATAAGCTCGTGTGACGGAGTAGTTGAGACGCTTCATATCGAAGAAGTTCAGACCCTCACCCCAAAACTCCACGCGCTTCTGGAAGACAATCTCCTCAACCACACCGTCGATGTCGGTAGGACTGCATGAATACTTGGACGATGTGGAAGTCCAGCGATATGTGTTCATGAAGTCCTCGACCATGCTCTTGCCCTCGGTGGGGTTGGAATGGGCGATGGCCTCCATCTCGATGAAGTACATCTCCTCCACACGCATCAGAGGAAGAGCTACAGCGCAGGCTACGGAATATTCATCACAGTTGCCAGAAGCAGGACGGAATTTTACAGGACCGTAGGTGAAGCGACCGCAGAAATTCGACTTTTCGGTATTGGTAGAGTACTGGTTCAGCTGGAGATTTTTTAACAGCGTAGCGTAAGACAAGGTTCCGGGCGGACACCATGAGAGCTTGCGGAAGTCGTTGTTCTTTACACGCTGATAGAAGCTATAGCCGCAGGAGGGATATGCACCCGCACCTATGCCGGCATATCCGAAAGTGGTCTCTACGGATACCATGGAGGTAAAGTTACAGATACCGGTCTGCACGGCACTTGTCTCGTCGTTGAGCTGCATACCCCAGATCCATGAATTATTGCTGAGAGTATTGAATCCGTTCTTTGGATCGGTCCACTCATCCTGCGTCAGAGGACGCTTGCCGGACTCGGTGATTGCCTTGCGGGCATAGACAGCAGCCTGGTCATACTGCTCGTCCCACATATACAGACGGGCATAGAGACCGTAGACAGCGGCAAGATTCGGGAAGAGGGCATCGGTGAAGTCGGACTTTCCGATATTCTCCTCACAATATTTAAGATCCTCAAGCAGGAACTCGAACATCTCGTCGTGGGGCTTGCGCGGATTATTGCGGGCTTCCTCCTCGGTCATATCCTCGGTGACAACCGGAATTGTGAGATTGAGCACATCGTTGCCGTCATCGTTGATATTGGAAGTCTTGTCGTTGGGGAGGAACTCATACCAGCGGGCCATGTCGAGGAAGAGCATGGTGCGATATGCGAGCGCGGTGGCACGGCGACCCTGTCCGATCTCACTCTCGACATCAGCGGGATAGATCTGGAGAGCCTTGTTGCAGGTCAGGACCTGACCTGAGTAGAACAGCCAAATGACCTGTGTCATCCAGTAGGTGTCGTTGAAGCGGGCCTGCTCGAAGTAGCTCCACTGGTTATAGTTAGTACCCGATTTCGCACAGATCATCTCATCAAGTATGCGGTCACGGATCTGCATCATGGCCGGATAGCCGAACCAGCCATGCCAACTGTATGAGTTATCGGTGTATTCCACCATGTGGGCAGGGATCGCGTACATAACGGCATCACCGGCCTTGATCGAGGAATCGAGCTGCTCCTGCGTGATTCCGTTGGTCGGCTCAACCTCTTCTATACAGCCCGTGAGAGCCATTGAGGAAGCAAGTCCAAGCAGAAGTGTAGCTTTAAATATATTCTTCATTTCTGATTAATCTATGAGAGGTTAGAAAGAGATGTTGATACCGCCCGAGATTGTACGGATGGGTGCATAATAAGCGTTTGTATTGCTACCGGAGATTGACTGACGGGGGTCGAGACCCTTACGCTTGGACCAGATGGCGATATTGTCGGCGCTTATATAGAAGCGGACATTGTCGATCTGGATCTTGCGTGTGATCTTCTGGGGAAGCGTATATCCGAAGTTGATGCTCTGGAGAGCGAGATAGCTCGCGTTCGTGAGGAAACGGTCAGACGATGATGAATAATACAGGTCGCCGTAAGCGAAACGGGGGATATTGCTGTTGGGGTTCTCCGGAGTCCAGGCATTGAGCACATCCTTGTGGATGGCGGCACCACGGCCTTCCTGGTTGATGGAAGACATCAGGCTTGCATAGGTGCTGTCGTAGACCTGACCGCCGAGCTGATATACGAAATCAATCGAGAAGTCAAAGCCGTAGGCATTGAGTGATGTTCCGAAACCTCCGTAGGCATCAGGAAGAGCCTTGCCGCAGAGATAGTAGTCAGCATCGGCGTATGTCTCTGTCTTCTCACGGGTCTCGTTTCCGTCGGCGTCAGTGACGGTCTTCCACCACTGGGCAGCACCGGTCTCGGGATTCACACCGGCCCACTTGGGCATACGGAATGTGTACATTGACAATCCCTCACCGTAGAAATAGCTGCCGGATGAATAGCCGGATACACCGTCGCACTCGTTGGTCTTACTCCACTCGGGAAGCTTGGTGATCTTGTTCTTATACCAGGTGAGGTTGAAATTGGCACTCCATGTCAGAGTCTTGTTGCGGATGATGTCGCCCTTGAGGTCGATCTCGAAACCGCGGTTGGACATATTGCCGACATTTCGGTAGTAGCCGTTATAGCCGTAGCTCGGGGGGAGAGGGAAGTAGGAGAGCATATCGAATGTGTTGCGGACGAAGCCCTCGACGGTACCCATGAGTCGTTCGTTCCAGAAGCTGAAATCCACACCGGCATTGAAGTTACCACCCTTCTCCCAGGTGATATTCTCATTACCCATTACGGAGGGAACTGCTGCAGGGTGTCCGTCAGCGTTCTCGATGGTGTATGTGTTGGTGTAAAGATAGTTGCCGATGTTGTCGTTGCCCTGCTCACCGTATGAGGCCTTGATCTTGAGCATATCCACCCAATCGACATGGAAGAAGCTCTCATTGCTCATGTTCCACGCGCCACCGAGCGACCAGAAGTTACCCCAGCGGTGTTTGGGATGGAATCGCGAAGAAGCATCGCGACGGAACGAGGCACTCACGAAGTACTTGTTGTCATAGTCATAGTTGACACGTCCAAGCCAACCTTCGTTGTTGTAGTCAGTACGGTAAGAAGCGTTCTGCTCAGAGGAAATGGCACCGGAAAGTTCCTCGTTGTCGGGAAGAAGCATATTAGTGGCCACACCATACAGGGTATATGATTTCTGCCAGTAGTTCTCATGACCGAAGAGTGCGCTCACGTTGTGGTCGCCGAACTGACGGGTCCAGTTGAGGAGCTGCTGGTAGGTATAGTCAATGATACGCTGATGTGACACAGTCACCGAACCGTTGAGATTGGAATACTGACCGTAGTACGGGTTGGTGACACTGTTGAAACGGGTCTCGTCGACACTGACGGAGTTGTTGGTGGTGAACTTGAAGTCGCGGAGGAAGCGGATCTCAGCGAAACCGCTGGCGTTGAATGCATTTCCTTCACCCTTATTTGTGTCAAGACGGGAAGCCTGGATAGCGTTCGAGTTGGAGAATATAGGACGCATGAGTCCGGCGTTCATACCGTCACCCCAGTCCATCATCTGTATGCCATAGACGTCAGTCATGATTTTGCCGTTACCGTCGCGCACCCATAGAGGATAGATCGGGGCGATCTGGTTGGCTATGGCAAACACGTTGCCCGACGAGGAAGAGCTGCCATCCTCTTCAAGCGACTTGCTCTGGAAGTGGGCATAGTTCATGTTCGCACCGACTTTCAGCCAGGACTTGGCCTGTAGATCGGCGGTCAGACGACCTGTGAAGCGCTCGAAACCGGAGTTTTTGGCGATACCCTCATTGTTGAGGTAGCTTGTGGAGATAAAGAACGATCCACGGTCGGAGGACTGCGATACACTCAGGTTGTATTCCTGACGGAGCGAGTTGCCGTAAGCCTCATTGCGCCAGTCGTCCGGAGTAAGCCAGTAGTCACCGTTGGCGGTGCTCATGAGACGTCCGAGGGTGGCGTTGGGATTGACAAGGAAGTCATCGCCGATGAACTCCTCACCGTCGGGCACGGTGAACACATTGTAGAGAAGACCTACGGATGTGTCGGCACCGGTCTCGTCGCCGATGATATTATTACGCACATAGCTGAGGATGGCAGCCTGGTCGGTGATACCGGCAGCAATCCTCTCATTCTTGAGAGCCCATGCGTAGGTGTTGTAGTACTGGCGGGGATTCGTGATGACATCATAGTCCCTTGTGGCGCGCTGGTTGCTACCCCACTTGGCATCGAAAGTCACCTTAGCGTCGCCCTTACCTTTCTTGGTGGTGATAAGGATGACACCGTTGGCACCACGCGCACCGTAGAGGGCATTGGAAGCGGCATCCTTGAGAACTGTCATTGACTCGATATCCTGCGTCGATATATTGTTGAGGTCTCCGGAATAAGGAGTACCGTCAACCACGTAGAGAGGCGCGCTGCCGGCACGGATTGACGAGATACCGCGGATACGTACTGTGGGGCTTGAACCGGGGGCACCGGAAGCAGAGTTGATCTGCACACCTGCCACCTTACCCTTGAGAGCGTCTACGGGGTTGGACACCTGGACTGATTCGATCTCAGAAGCGTCGAGCACCGAGGCCGAACCTGTGAACGCCGAACGTTTGGCTGTACCGTAGGCCACGGTGATCACCTCGTCGAGCACGTTGGAGTTTTCAAGCTGGATTGTCATGGGTGTTCCGGGGGTGACATTGACCTCCTTTGTTTCCATACCCACATAGGAAACGGATAATTTCTTTACTTTTGCGGGGAGCGACAAAGCGAAGTTACCGTCGATATCGGTGACGGTACCGATGCTCGTACCCACTCCCAGAACGGTTGCGCCCACCAGAGGTTCACCGTTGTCGGCTCCGTATACCGTTCCCGTCACGCGCACATCCTGCGCCATTGCACTGATCGAGAAGGTGATGAGAGCCGCAAGAAGAAGAAACAGCTTTTTCATACCTAATTGTAAAAAAACGAAATAATGAATATTGATGTATTTGTTATATTTTTCCAGATAAAAGTGATATGATTAAATGGAATAACCGGTATTTTTGGACATAGTTATCCCATATCGACTGCAAAAGTAACATTTTTTTAGATAATCGTTAATGTTTGTCACGTAAAAAAACGTTAATTTGCAATTTTAACAATTCATTTTGGCTTAATTCCGGACTGATTTGATGACAAAATGAAAGATAAAACCGTGATTTTTTGACAATCATGACAAAACGCACCGATACAAATGAGCGCACCCATTCTTGTCTATATCGGTCATTTTATCTAATTTTGCGATGTATTATAAATTAATGTGTCATGCGTAACGATACAGAGCTTTCCGGTGTAAGCCTCCTTGGCGATACAAACACCGTATATCCGGACAAGTATTCACCCGAAGTGCTTGAGACATTCGTCAACAAGCATCCGGACAATGAATACCTCGTGACTTTCCTGTGTCCAGAGTTCACCTCGCTGTGTCCCAAGACCGGGCAGCCGGATTTCGCAAAAATCATCATCTCATATATACCCCGCCTCCGCATGGTGGAGAGCAAGAGCCTCAAGCTATACCTGTTCAGCTTCCGCAATCACGGTGATTTCCATGAGGATTGCGTGAACATCATAATGAAAGATCTAATCAGCCTCATGGATCCCAAATATATAGAGGTGAAGGGAATCTTCACGCCGAGGGGCGGAATAGCCATCCACCCGTTTGCCAACTATGGCGATGCCGGGCACCAGGAGATGGCTCACCATAGGCTTCTGGCATCGTTTCCCGACAATTTCTGAGCCCAATGGAAAAAGATAGTCTTATAGTCCTTTCAGGCGGGATGGACTCCGTGACACTGCTCTATGACTTCCGCGACCGCATAGCGGCAGCCGTGACATTCCAGTATGGATCGAACCACAACATCCGCGAGGCGCGCTGCGCACGCATCAACTGCGAAAGGCTTGGCATACGGTGGATCGAGATCGACCTATCATTCATGGGGAAGCATTTCAAAAGTTCGCTGCTCAGCGGAGCCGACGCCATCCCCGAGGGCAGCTACGGCGACGGCAATATGCATTCCACTGTCGTGCCGTTCCGCAACGGCATAATGCTCTCAGTAGCCGCCGGACTGGCCGAAAGCCTCGGACTGAAGAACGTGATGCTCGCCAACCATTCCGGCGACCATGCGGTCTATCCCGACTGCCGTCCGGAATTCATAAAATCCATGGGCGAGGCCATAACAAACGGAACATACGAGCATATAGGCCTGATAGCACCGTATACCAACATAACCAAAGCCGATATTGCCCGGCGCGGCAAGGAGCTCGGAGTGGACTATTCACTGACATACTCGTGCTATAAAGGAGGCGAAAAGCACTGCGGTAAATGCGCCACCTGCATCGAGAGGGCCGAAGCGCTTGCAGCCGCCGGAATCAAGATTGAGGAATGAGCGGAACAGGACACAAACACAGACGGCTGAACTATCTGAACATCGTGAGACTCCTGCTTCCGGTGTGTCTCTTCATATCACTGTGTGTGGTGATGTGCGTACCGGTGGACCGCAGTGAGGACGACGGGTCGCGGATCGTGGCCGAGGAGGTTCCGGTGACACAAATACTGCGCGGAGTGTCGGTGCGCGATCTCGAAAGCCGCGACACGGTGTCGTTTCACCTGCGGCATCTCGATGTCATGCCGGAACCGACGACACGGATGAAGGTGAACTATTTCGGCGATCTCAGCAAATACTTCAATGACTCTAACTATGTGCATCTGGCCGAGGCGGAGAAGTATGGCATAAAACCGCTCACCAACACGCGCTCACACTGGCAGCTGCGCCGCCCCATCGTGAGAGTCACCACCTGCGAGGACTACTATCTCGACACACTCATCTTCTCCCGGCCGTATCTCGTCCCTGAGGCAGCACGGACACTGCGCGAAATCGGAAAGCGGTTTCGCGACACAATCACCGCCAGAGGCGGTGGAGACTACCGCATAAAGGTGACAAGCCTACTGCGCACACCGCAGACAGTCAAACGGCTACGTCGCCGCAACCGCAACGCCATAGACTCGTCGGTGCATCAATATGGCACCACTTTCGATATATCATACGCCAATTTCGTGGCCGGCAAGCCTGCTCCGGCCAGAAGTGTAGACGACCTCAAGGGGGTGCTGGCGGAAGTGCTCAAAGCCATGCGTGAGGAAGGCAAGCTATGGGTGAAATACGAACGCGGCCAGCCGTGCTTCCACATCACCGCCCGTAAACCTAAAGATGAAGACTAAAACCAAGGAACCATGAGCGAGAAACCGATCAATGATAATGTGAAGAAGTCACGGCCGGCGTGGCAAAAGGTATTGCGCGTGACCGGATGGGCGGTTCTCGCCATAGTGGTTATTGTCATCGCCGCCATCACGGTGGCAGTGAACTATCTCAAGCCCGAACGTCTCACCCCGCTCATAGAAAGGATAGCCAACGAGAACATCGACGGCAATCTCTCAGTAGACCGCGTGGAGATAAGCTTTTACAGCACATTCCCGCGCTTCGAGCTGGATGTGAGAGGTCTCACGCTCACCACCGACGCGTTCAGACACCTACCTGACTCCGTAAAAACCTCGCTGCCGGTCTATTCCGACACACTCATGCGTATGGACAGGTTCAACGGAGCCATAAACATACCCAAGCTGCTTGCCGGAAAAATACACATCTACGACACGACAATAGACTCTCCACAGCTCAATATCGTGCAGGCCACTCCGGATGTGTGGAGTCTTGACATATTCCCATCCGGTGAAGAAAAAACGGATGAGGACAACGAGCCGCTACGGCTTCCTGACATAGAGATAGGCAGTTTCGGAATCAACGGAGGTTTCCCGATAAGATATGTGTCGATTCCGGACACTATCGACGCGGAGATATCTCTGTCGGCCACCACCCTCTCCGGAAAAGACGCTCCGACATACAGGCTCTCGATGGCCGGACTCACATCCGCATCCATACCTGACATGACGATCAATGATCTCAGCATAGGCATCGGAGGCGACATAGCATGGAACGCCGCTACTCCACTGAAAATATCGCTTGATGATTTCGCGATCCGGGCCGGCAACGTCAGCACTAAGATCACATCAACCATCGACCTTGAAAATGACCTACGGATAGAAAGCTTGAACGCAGTCCTTCCGGAGACACCGCTCGCCGACATCATAGCCCTCGTTCCGGAAGAGCTGAGAGGCGAGTTCAACAAGGTCGATACCGACATCTCGATCGAAACCGACATAACACTGACTAAGCCTTACACTGTCGGTAAGGATTCGATCCCGTCGTTGGACATCACGGTCAATATCCCCAAAGGGAGTGTGAGATATGACGGCATGAGTCTCGACATCCTCGAACTCGAAGCTTCCGCCTCTGTTGACGGCGACGATCTTGACAAATCACAGGTCGACATCAAACGCCTCAAAGCTCAAGGAGAAGGCATGGGATTCGTATTGCAGGCAAAGGCATCGTCTCTCATGTCCGATCCTGCTGTCGAAGGCAACTTCAAGGGTGGATTAAGCTTCTCCCACCTGCCGAAAATACTTCTGAAGGAACTGCCGGGAAGCGTCGACGGACTACTGAAAGCCGACTGCGGCTTCAATCTGCGCCAAAGCTGGATCAGCAGGGAGGAATTTCACCGGGTGAGGCTGAAAGGCGATGCCACACTGTCAAAGTTCGAGCTCGATATGCCGGAGATACCCTTCACTCTCTACACCCGTGAGGCAGAACTGAAACTCGGCACCAATTCCTCGTTCACACGTATGGATCATACCGCCGATTCGCTCCTCACGGCATCACTGAAAATCGACACCGTGGCCTGCCTTCTTCCGGGTATGGAGCTGCGCGGACGGGGGCTGAAAATGGGTGTCGGCACGAAAAATACAGCCTCCAGCACGGATACAACCGCAATCAACCCCATCGGAGGACGCATAACAGCCCAATGGATCATGTTCAGATCCGAGGAGGACTCCATGAGAGTGAGGTTGCACAATGCCACGGTGGGAGCATCTGTCACACGCTATAAAGGAGAGTCACGCCAACCGCTGATGCACCTCGACATCGGAGCCGAACGCGCCCTGTATGGCGACAGACTGAACCGGGCAATGCTCGAAAAGGCCGGGACAACGCTCAACATTCATCCATCAGCACCGCCCAAACTGTCCAAACGCCGTCAGGCTCGGCTTGACTCCATCATGTCAGCCCGTCCGGAGATCACCGCCGACTCCGCAAGACGGATAGAAGCCCGCATGAACTTCGAGCAGAGACGTGCGCTTATGGCTACTACCGATACCACCGGACATGAGCTGATGGATGTGGAGTTGGACAACTCCGTTAAGACCCTCCTGCTCCTTTGGCAAGCCGAAGGAAAGCTCAGGGCCGACCGCATGAGACTGTTCTCTCCGCTCTTCCCGCTGCGCAACCGCATCACGGATCTCAACGTCAGCTTCAACTCCGATTCCATGACCGTCAGCGATACCCGCATAAATGTCGGCAACAGCGACTTTATAGTCAACGGCACCATAAGCAATATCACACGTGCGCTCACGTCGGCGACCGGACGCCAGTCGCTGAAAGCCAATTTCAATCTCATGTCGGACACGATCGATGTCAATGAGATCGCCGGAGCGATATTTGCCGGCGCAGCGTTCGCCGAGAAAGACGACGGGCTGCTCAGCCTTAGCACCGATGAGGATGTGAACGCCGATGAGGAAAGCATCGAGCACAGTGTGGCAATGGCAGCAGCCGATACGACAAGCGTACTCGTCATACCCTACAACATCGAGGCCAACCTTGATGTGAACGCCCGCAATATCATATACTCCAACCTCACGTTCCATGACTTCCGGGGAATCCTGAGCCTTTATCGCGGCGCACTGAATCTCAGCAGCCTCACCGCCCGGACAGATGTAGGTTCCTTAGGCCTCAACGCACTGTACTCCGCGCCGAGCAAACAGGATGTATCATTTGCATTCGGTCTGAATGTCAGCGACTTCCGGATAGGTGAATTCCTCAAACTTGTCCCGGCTATCGATACTGTCATGCCTCTCCTGCAGTCAATCGACGGTATCATCAACGCCGACATTGCCGCGACCACCGACATAGACTCAGCCATGAACATAGAGATACCGACTCTGAAAGCAGCCGTGAAGATATCAGGCGACTCCTTGAAAGTGACCGACGACGAAACATTCAGGAAGATAGGCAAATGGCTGTTGTTCAAGCATAAGGAGCGCAATATAATCGACAGTATGAACGTCGAGCTAATCGTCGAGAACTCCACATTGCAGCTGTTTCCATTCATGTTCAATCTCGACCGCTACAAACTCGGCGTAATGGGCTCAAACGACATGAACATGAACTTCAAATATCATGTGGCCGTGCTGAAATCACCCATCCCGTTCAAATTCGGCATCAATATATCCGGCAATCCGGACAAGATGAAGATACGTCTCGGCGGTGCGAAGTTTGACGAAAAGAACATCACGAAAACCGTATCGATCGCAGACACGACACGCATAAACCTCGTCAACGAGATACGCAACGTGTTCCGCCGCGGCGTCCGAAATGCACGTGTCAAGGATCTAAACTTCACGGCCACAGGAAAACCGGTTGAACTCCCCGACGCTCCGGACGACACCATCTCCCATGCCGACTCATTGTATTTCATACAGGAAGGCCTGATCGCCGCTCCCGACACGACGACCGCACCAATACCTGTCGCATCCGGGCCTTCAAAAAAAGCGAAGAAAAAATGACATCACATATACCATTTGAGGACGAGATACTCCGCTTCCTCAGACGACACCATTACCGGCAAGTTGTACCAAAAGCCGCATTGATTGATATGGACGGCACTCTGTATGACTCGATGAAGAACCATACGGCTGCATGGCACCGCATGATCTCGGAACTGGGTATACCCTGCTCGCGCGAGGAGTTCTATCTCTACGAAGGCCGTACAGGTATCTCAACCATCAATCTGCTTTTCAATCGTCATTTCGGTCATGACGCGGATCCGGAGGAGGCAAAAAGACTGTATAAGATCAAAACCGAATATTTCGCTGAACTGCCTCCTGTGATGCCAATGCCCGGAGCGCAGGAAATGACCGGAATACTGCGCGATGCAGGGATCAAGCGCGTACTCGTCACCGGATCCGGCCAAAACAGTGTGATCTCACGTATAGACACGGACTATCCCGGTATATTTCCCGATGATATGCGCATCACATCGCGCAATGTCACCCACGGTAAGCCTCATCCAGAGCCATTCATCAAAGCCATGCAGCTTGCACGGGTATCCCCGTCACAAAGCATAGTCATCGAGAATGCGCCTCTCGGAGTCGAGGCCGGCAACCGTGCCGGAGCGTTCACTATTGCTGTCACGACAGGGCCGATTCCACGCGAAGAGTTTGAAAAAGCCGGTGCGGCAGTGATTTTTCCATCCATGCAGGACTTTGCGGACAGGCTTCCGGGTCTTCTTCTCAGTCTCCTTACAGTCACAAACCTACCGTCATGATCCAGAAGATTCTATACACCAATGATGTAGCCGCGTCAATCATATCCCTCACAACGGATATGCATCCCGCGAGTGTCCATATTGTCACAGACTCAAATGTGGCGCAATGTGTGCTTCCGCATCTCTCACTTAAATATCCGGTCATCACCGTTCCACCCGGCGATGAGTCAAAGAATATAGAATCTCTCTCCGGCATCTGGAGAAGTTTGATCGAAGGCGGTGCCACACGGAAATCTGTCATAATTAATATAGGTGGTGGAGTCGTGACCGACATGGGTGGCTTCGCAGCTGCGACTTTCAAACGGGGCATCCGTTTCATCAATGTACCCACCACCCTCCTTTCGGCCGTCGACGCAGCGGTAGGAGGTAAGACAGGCATCAATTTCGATGGCTTCAAGAACGAGATCGGCTCATTTGCCCCGGCAGATGCCGTGGTGATATCCACGATCCTGTTCCGGACACTTCCAAAGACGGAACTACTGTCCGGCTACGCTGAAATGCTCAAACACGCACTGCTTTCATCTGAAGAGGACTACCGTGAACTTCTCGCCTATGACATTCTGTCGACTGATCTGGCCACACTCCTCCCTCTGCTCGAAAAGAGCGTGAAAGTCAAAGAAAGGATCGTCACTGAGGATCCTAAGGAACATTGGATACGCCGTGCGCTCAACCTCGGCCACACGGCCGGTCATGCATTCGAATCGCTGGCTCTTCACAAAAAACGGCCCGTTCCGCACGGCTATGCCGTGGCATGGGGTATGCTCGTGGAGATGATACTTTCCCATACGATCGAGGGATATCCGTCGGCAGAACTTCAAACGTATGCCCATTACCTGAAAGAGAACGGATATGGCACACCGGCTATCAGCTGCGAGGACTATCCGTCGCTGATCGAGCTAATGCGCCACGACAAGAAAAACGACACGCCGGGACAGATCAACTTCACACTCCTGTCCCTCCCCGGCTCACCGCTCATCGACCGTACAGCATCGGCGGAGGAAATCACCACCGCTCTTGACATATTCCGTGATCTTATGGAATAACCGGATTCAGAGAATCCAGCCGGCCATAGCCATAAAACTTATATTGTGACTGTTAGGCCGCTTGATCCCGGTGGTCTCGGCCACATTCTTGAATCCGATATGACTTCTTACCCCGAGATTAAGATGTCCGAAGAACGTCATTCCGGCAGCTATATGCAGACCGATATCACCACGTCTGAATGAATTGATGAACGCTCCATCCTTATAATAGTCGGTCTTGATCACGGTTCTTGAGGTCATAAGCTGACCGAGGTCGTTGGTCTTGGCATCATAGATGGTATTTCTCTGATGGCCTCTCACACCATACGAATAATACATACCTATATCAAAATTCCACCTCACGCCCTTGGCTATATAAGGCGAGAATGAAAAATATATCGGGAAATCAAAAGTATAATATGAGTTTCGTTGGAAAACGTTAGAGATACTCGCCGCGCCCTGTCCGGTGACAGCCATATCAAGAGTACCACGGTTGCGCACGTAGTTAAGCCCGGTTCCGAGTCCGAATGAACGTGTGACGTTGAACTTCGCACCGACTCCGATCCCGACCGCAAGCCCCATATTGGAGTTAAGATCCGAGATTTCTGAAAAACAATCCATGTAATTCTCCGTCACATAGCTTCCACCTACCATCCCGTGGATATCTATTTCAAGGAAACTCATTCCACCGGGACCGCTAATCGAAACCTGCGCTCTGCCGGCTACAGGCGCCACTGCCGCGACAACAGCTATTACAAAACTCAGAAATTTCCGCATAAAATGTGATTTTACAATGTGTCTATAATCGTCCTCAAAATTAATCAAAATCCCTTTCTCATCCAAATCCAACAACCCGCCGGGGTAAAACAAGCCATTAATTTATCCAAAAGTGCCTATTTTAAAAATTGTCGAAAAAATTTCGATTGAAAACTTGCACAGGAACCAAAATATCCATACCTTTGCAGAGCAAAACGAAAAAGGACGGCTCCTTAGCTCAACTGAATAGAGCATCTGACTACGGATCAGAAGGTTACAG
>CAZKIE010000036.1:0-20187 GCA_964552825.1 uncultured Staphylococcus sp.
TTTGTGTCAAATCTTTAAATTAATTTTTCAATGGCTCAAGTGTCAAAGGCGCGAGAGGATACCAATGTATCTTTGACCGCGCCACCACCGCCGACATCATCTTCGCATCCCCGCGCATCGACGTTTCAAACGAGGTTTTGGAAAAGTTAGGTTTTTCCAAATAAATTCCCTATCTTTGCAACCACTTTAGCCTCGGCTACAATCGCAGGCTGACATATATTAACAATTTTGTGTAAATTAACACCTGAAATAAACAATGATCAAGAAACTCCTTATCGCAATCTTCATTGCCCTTCCCATGAGTGCGTTTGCTCAGAAATTCGCAGTCATCAACACCCAGCAGCTCATCGAATCCATGCCTGAGATCAAGACTGTGAACGAGCAGATGGAAGCCGCCAGCAAGAAATATGAGGACGAGTTCACAAAACTCCAGGAAGAGTTCCAGAAGAAATTCGAGGAATTCCAGGCTCTTGAAGAGAGCACTCCCCAGACCATCAAGGATCGCCGTATGCAGGAGATGCAGGAACTTGATGCCAAGGTTCAGCAGTTCCGCCAGACAGCAACCCAGGATCTCCAGCGCCAGCAGCAGCAGCTCATGGCTCCTATTCAGGAGAGCGTCATGAAAGCCATCCAGGGTGTCGGGGCCGAAGGCAACTATACCTTCGTGTTTGAGAACATGGTTCCTGTCTATGTTGGTTCCGACGTAACTGACATCACCGAGACAGTGAAAGCCCGTCTTGGCGTAAAATAATAATTCCGGTCCCCAAGCCGAAAGAACCCTCTTGATTTGAAGGGTACAGAAGAACTCTCTTTTGTACCCTTCATAAATATCAAACCAATCCCGACAAGACTCCACACCGGATCATGCTACGCATAAAGCGCATGGACACCTTCATCCTGCAGAGCTTCCTGCCTCTGTTTCTGATGACGTTCTGCATCTGCCTATTCATAGTGCTGATGCAGTTTCTGTGGCGCTATATTGATGATCTGGTGGGAAAAGGACTTGGCATAGATGTAATTGCTGAACTATTCTTCTACGCTGCTCTCACGATGGTGCCGATGGCTCTGCCGTTGGCCATACTTCTCGCCTCGCTGATGATATTCGGCAACCTCGGCGAATCATTTGAGCTTACAGCCATGAAAGCAGCCGGTATATCCCTGCTGCGCACCATGGCACCGCTGATAGTCCTTATGGTGTTCATTGCCACAGGGGCTTTCTTCTTCCAGAACGATGTGCTTCCCATCGCACAGACCAAGATGTGGACACTTCTGTACTCCATGAGGCAGAAATCCCCAGAACTTGAGATACCTGAGGGTGTATTCTACGACCAGATTCCCGGCTACAATCTCTTTGTTCAGGAGAAAAACCGCGAGACCGGTGTCCTGTATGACATGATGATCTACGATGTGTCACGCGGTTTTGAAAACTCCTCCATTATCCTCGCCGATTCCGGCAAGATGACCATCACACCTGACAAGACCCACCTCTTTCTGCGTCTGTGGCAGGGAGAATCGTTCGAGAATCTGAAGGATGCCGCATCCGGAATGAAAAATGTCCCGTACCGCAGGGAATCATTCGACACAAAAGAGATCATGCTGCGATTCGATGCCAACTTCAACCGCATGGACGAGCAAGGTATGCGCAACCAGTATGTGGGTAAGAACATGGCTGAACTTCAGGCCACCATCGATTCCGTAGGCGAGCGCGTCGACTCCCTCGGAAGCGTATATGCCAAAGATCTGCGCGAGAAACCCGTACTGACCCTATCCCCATATCAGACGCGATATGTAGATGGAGAACCGGTCAAGGAATTCCGTCCGCAGGTAGAGATGTCACGACCCCTCGACATCGACTCTGTGTTCAGGGGTTCATCATCCAGCGTAGCCCTCAACTACCTCAACCAAGCTCTTTCAAAAGTCCAGCGTCAGCATCACGATTATGAATTCACAGCCCTCAGTATGGCTGACGACATGAAGACAATACGTCGCCACGCCATAGAGCTGCAGAAGAAATTCACACTCTCGTTCGCCTGTATCATTTTCTTCTTCATAGGTGCTCCCCTCGGAGCCATTATCCGCAAAGGCGGCCTCGGAACACCGCTTGTCATCTCAGTCCTGCTGTTCATTTTCTACTATATAATAGACAACATGGGCTACAAATTTGCCCGTGACGGCAAACTCCCCGTCTGGCAAGGTATGTGGCTCAGCGCGGCCATCCTCCTGCCGCTCGGTATATTCTTCACCTACAAGGCAGTCAACGACTCCGCCGTGTTCAACAAGGATGCCTACCTCAACTTCTTCCGCCGTTTCTTCGGTGTAAGCGAAGCCAGAAAAGTGGATATGAAAGAGGTTGTCATTGATGAGGTCCGGCCGGATGTAGCCGTCCGCCGGCTCACAACCCTGCGCGACAGAGTGGATCACTACCTTACCTCCAATCCGGCCAAGGAATCATACATAAGATACTGGCGTGACGGATATGACCGCCTCACTCTCCACTCCCTTCGCGACGAGATGGAAGAAATAATCGACCGTCTATCAAACTCTCGCGACAAAATGGTGATAATGAAACTGATGGACTATCCTGTCATCCGGTCACTCTGGTTCATACAACCGGCCACAACACGATGGTTCGGGACACTGATGTCCATACTGTTCCCCATAGGAATCCCGATTTGGATCATCGGGCGTTCAACCCAGAGCCGGCTGCGCCACGAACTCTCCACCGTTGCCTCCGTCTCCTCACAACTCATAACCCTTATTGAAAATGGAAAAGATTAAGCTTGACACAATAGAAGAGGCTATCGCCGACTTCAAGGAAGGACGCTTTGTGATCGTGGTCGATGATGAAGACCGCGAAAACGAGGGCGATCTCATCATCGCCGCCGAGAAGATCACCCCCGACCACATAAACTTCATGATCTCCAACGCCAGGGGCGAGCTTTGCGCACCGACCACCATCTCCCGATGCCGCGAACTCGGGCTCAGCCATCAGGTGGACGACAACACCTCCATGCTCGGCACACCGTTCACCGTCACAATCGATCTTCTTCCCGGTTGCACCACCGGAGTGTCAGCCCACGACCGCGCCGCCACCATCCGCGCACTCGCCGATCCCGAGGTCAAGCCCTCCGATTTCGGCCGCCCCGGCCATGTGCATCCTCTCTACGCACAGGACGACGGTGTGCTCCGCCGTCCCGGCCACACCGAAGCCGCCATTGACCTCGCGCGTCTCGCCGGTCTCTATCCCGCAGCATCGCTTATTGAGATACTCAATCCCGACGGCACCATGGCCCGGCTCCCGCAGCTTCGCGAGAAAGCAGATGAATGGGGCATGAAATTAGTATCCATACGCGACCTCATATCCTATCGCCTCAAGTCTGAAAGCCTCGTCGAAAAAGGTGTTGAGGTAGATATGCCCACCACCTACGGACACTTCCGCCTCATCCCGTTCCGTCAGAAGGACAATGGACTCGAACACATAGCCCTCATCAAGGGAGACATCACTCCGGGTGAACCCGTACTCGTGCGCGTACACTCCTCCTGCGCCACAGGCGATATCTTCGGCTCCATGCGTTGCGACTGCGGCGAGCAGCTCCACAAAGCCATGGAGATGATTGACCGCGAAGGCAAAGGTGCCATTATCTACCTCAGCCAGGAGGGACGAGGTATAGGATTGATGGAGAAGATCAAAGCATATAAACTCCAGGAAGAGGGACTTGACACCGTGGATGCCAACCTCCACCTCGGCCACAAAGCTGATGAGCGAGACTACGGTGTCGGTGCGCAGATACTCCGCCTCCTCGGCATCGAGAAGATGCGCCTGATCACCAACAACCCGGTGAAACGCACCGGCCTTGAAGGTTTCGGACTTCAGGTAGTCGAAAACATTCCCATGGAGATCCCCGCCAACCCCTACAACTCCCGTTATATGCTCACCAAAAAACTCCGCATGGGCCACAACCTCCACATCTGATCTGACCTCGCCCCCCTCGCCTCCCTCGCCTTTATAGCCTCCCTTGCCTTTATAACCTCCCTCGCCTTTATAACCTCCCTCGCCTATATAACTCACTCCAGATCCGGAGCAAGCCTGCTCGAGGCTTGTGAACAAATAAATATCGCCACGGCGAGCGCCACGTAAGTGACTGTCGTGGAGTGCAGTATATCGCCGATCCCGACCAACGGCGACACTATCGCGCCAACGATATATCCCGCCACGCCGAGCACCGACGATGCCTCTCCGGCCTGCTGTCTGCCCTCATTCATGGCCAAAGTGTTTGTGGTCGAGAAAATCAGGCCCAATGCGAACAGCATGACCACCATCGCGCCCTCAAATACCCACAGGCTGTGAATCGTGCAAAGCGCCACGGCCTGCGCAGCCACACCGGCAAGCAACACGAACGCGCCCGTGCGCGCCGCCCTCTTCAGCGGATGGAATTTCAAGGCTATCATCGACCCTCCGGCCACGAAGAGCGCATTGGCACCAACCACAAGCCCATACACCGTCTGCGACAACCCATAATGGGTCTGCAATATGAATGGCGAAGACGACACGTAGGCGAAAAGCATCCCCAGAGCCATCCCTTTGTAGGTGACATGGATCATGAAAGTCCGGTTGCGGAGCAGCACCCCGTAGCCCCTCACTGAATTGATCCATGGTCCCGTCGTGCGCTCACCCGGAGCAAGCGATTCCTTCATCATTGGAGCAAAAATCAATACAAGAACCGCGAAAATAGCCAGCAGCACGAACACGCCTCTCCATCCGAACGCATCCGCCGTCGCGCCGCCTATCACCGGTGCCGATGCCGGAGCTATCCCATTGATCGCACCTATCAGAGCCATCAGTTTCGCCAGCGGTCTGCCTGAATACGCATCCGCTGGGATCGTTCTTGCCAGGAAATAGCCGCCTGAAGCCCCTATTCCTTGAAACAGACGGCAGATATTGAATACATGGATCGTCGGCGAGAACACACTGATCACCGCCGCAACGATGAACAGCGATACCGCTCCTATAAGCACCGGTTTTCTTCCATATCGGTCGCTCACCGGCCCAAGTACAAGCTGACCTATGGCCAATCCGATCATACCCATCGTCAGTCCCATCTGCCCGAGCGACACCGAACACCCGAAAAAACGGCACATTGCCGGCAGCGACGGGGTGTACATATCGTTCACGAAAGAACCCAACGCACTCAGGATCACGAGATATATCACAAGAAAACGGTAATATCCCTTGTCTGTCTGCAGTTTCTGCGACAGGGGCGACAGTTGTTGAGGTGAGGATGACATAAACTTTCTTTTATTTATAGCAACATATTGATGTTTCCTTTCGTTCATATTAATTTCACACCCGTTTATCAAATTTTTGTTTGTATTTGTGAAAATTTTATTATCTTTGCGGTGTTGATAGGGGCTGTTGCACACTTACCGCACCAATTATCTCAGTCGCTTAACCTGACAGTCCCTTATAATAATACGAAACCTTAGGTCTCAACAATGAATATCAAAAATTTCCTTTGCCTGATTCTTCTGGCTCTTATATCAATGCCTCTCAAAGCTGCCGGCGACTCCGCTGACCGACGTTACAAAGTAGCTGCTTGCGACTGGATGATGCTCAAACGCCAGAAGCTCGGCGAGTTCAACCTTGCCCGTCAGATCGGTGCCGATGGTGTCGAGATGGACATGGGAGGTCTCGGTCAACGTGATACTTTTGACAACAAGCTCCATCAGCCCGCCATGCAGAAGCTATTCCGCGAGACAGCCGACTCTCTTGGTGTGGCGGTACCTTCCGTAGCCATGTCCGGATTCTTCGGACAGTCCTTCATCGGCAAGCCCACCTACTCGGGACTCGTCGACGACTGCCTCTTCACAATGGATGTCATGGGAGCCAAGGTCGCATTCCTTCCGCTCGGAGGTATCAGCGAAGACTGGACAGTCCCCGGCCCGGCTCGCAATGAGCTTGTCCGCCGTCTCCACGAATCCGGAGAGAAAGCCGTTGCCGCCGGCAAGGTGATCGGTATCCGTGTCCCCCTTCCTGCCGCCGAAGTCCTGAAGCTCCTCAATGAGATCGACTCCAAGGGTGTCAAGATCTACTTCAACCTTCAGGACGCTCTCGACGCCGGCCGCGATCCTGTTCAGGAGCTCAAACTCATCGGAAAGGACAATATCTGTCAGATACACCTCAGCAACACCGACGGATTCAATCTCCGTGAAGACCCACAGGTTGATCTGCCCTCCATCAGGAAAGCACTCGACGAGATGGGATGGAGCGGATGGCTCGTAGTCGAGCGTTCCCGCGACAAGAACTTCGTCCGCGACACCAAACGCAACTATGGCAACAACGTCGCCTACATCAAGGAAATATTTCAGGAACAATCAAAATAAAATCAATAACTAATCTCTTAAACCCACCAATCAAGAACCATGAATTTTAGAGACAAATGGCTCAGTAGCATTTGCTGCCTCTCCATGGTGATAGGACTTGCCTCTTGTGCCGAAGGCTTCGAGAGCGACGAGACCTTTACCGCAGGTGCAGGTGTCAAGAATGCACAATTGGAGGCTCCTCAGCTCTCTGAGGATAACCTCACGGTTCAGATCAACGCCGACGGCTCCGAAAGTGTCGACGTTTCCTGGCCCGTCGTCTACGGTGCCGGAGGATACCTCGCCAACGTAATCGATGTTACAAACCCTAATGATCACATCTACATCGTCAAGGACAGCATCATCGATGGATGTCACTTCTCATTCCCGCGTACTGTCGACACCGAATATGAGATATCCGTCAGCACTATGGGCAACGAGAAGCTCAACAACAAAGCTTCCGTCGATGCATCCGTAATCTCCTACTCCACTTTCGTGCCCGCTACTCTCATCCCCAGCGGACAGGAAATATCCGCTTTCATCGCCGACGCCCTTGATGCAAGTGAGGAAGGCGAGGTAGCCTTCGAGCTTGAGGCCGGCGGCAGCTACACACTCACCGGTCAGGTGGATTGCCAGCTCTACAACGTCACCATACGTGGCAACCAGTACGAGCGTCCTCTCCTGGCGATCTCCGGAGAAGGTATATTCGTCACCCAGGCCGGTCTTACCATCAAGCATATCAACATTGATATGTCTGACGCTCCCGTAGGAAAGGCTCTCATCTCCATGAGCCAGACGCCTAACGAGAAATTCTCCACCGAGAATGTCAGCAACAAGGCCAACGACTCCAATGTCAAGGACGGATACGTCTGCACCGGCTCAGTAGCTGTTGAGTCATGCAACATCCGCAACATCCCCAGCCGCCTCTTCATGACCGGCGATATACCTTGGTCGCTCACCATCTTCCGTGTGGAGGACTGCGTGGTGCAGATCAACAAGAAAGACACCAAGACTTTCATCTCCTTGGATGACAACTCGAGCGGCGCTCAGCTGATCAAGACTCTTACATTCAAGAACTCCACTTTCTACAACATCTCTTCTATCGGCAACGCCTACTTCATCCGTTACGCCAACAAGAACTACGCACGTCCTGCTGCCGCATTCGGAACCGGCGCGACTTCCGAGCACCTCATTGAGAACTGTACATTCTGCAGCACATTCAACAATAAGAACTGGGGTAACAATATGCCCGAGCAGACGTCATTCACTGTCACGCTCAACAGCTCGATTCTCTATGATATCTCACGTGCTGACCAGTGGCTCTGGCGCGCCCACGCCAACATATTCAACTCCGACAAAAACAACGTTGCCTGGGGTGGCGGATATGATGACAGCGGCAACGCTCAGGATGTCCGCAGCGAGGTGTCTGATGTCGCAACTGTCGAGGATCCCAACTTCAAGGGTCCCATCAACCAGATGTTCAATCTCGACGAAACCCTCGGCGGCGTAAGCTTCGATCCCCAGCTCCAACTCTGTCATGAGAAGAAGATCGGCGATCCCCGCTGGCTTGAATAAACCCTTAAATTAAAGCACAAATGAAACACAGCATAGCAAAAATAAGCCTCGTCCTATTTGCGCTTCTGATGGCCGTCCCCGCTTTTGCTCAGGACATTCTTTATCAAGCCACAGTCGTCGATACTCAGGACGAACCTATGATCGGTGCCACAGTGCGTGTCCCCGACACAGACCACATCGCCATCACCGACATCGACGGTAATTTCTCCATCCGTGTTCCCAAGGGAAAGAAGGTTGAGATCAGCTATATCGGCTACGTCCCCTACACCGTCACCGATTTCAACATCAAGACCATCGTCCTCAAGGAGGACACCGAGACTCTTGATGAGGTCGTGGTCGTTGGTTACGGCACTCAGAAGAAAGCCCACCTCACAGGTGCTATCGCCACTGTCCCAATGGACGAGATCAAGGATCTTGCCGACGGCAACCTCGCCGCATCCCTGAGCGGTCTCGTCAACGGTCTTAGCGTTGTCGGCGGCGAGTCCCGTCCCGGCGAGGCAGCCTCCGTATATGTCCGTGGTGTCCGCTCCCTCGGCGATGTAGGCTCCACCGTACAGCAGCCTCTTTTCGTTATCGACGGCGTCGTCTACAACAATGACGTCAAGGTCGGCAATACCTACACCAACCCCGGTGCGGAAGCCTTCAACAACCTTGACCCCAACGATGTGGAAAGCATCACCGTCCTCAAGGACGCATCTGCAGCAGTCTACGGTTCTCGTGCTGCCAACGGTGTCATCCTCGTGACCACCAAGCGCGGTAAGGTCGGCGAGCCTGTCATCAGCTACTCCGGCACTTTCGGTTTCACCGACACTCCCGGTCATCCCAAGATGCTCTCCACCTATGATTATGGCCGCCTCTACAACGCTGTTTCAGCTGCCGATCCCCTCAACACCACCCTCAACCGCCGCACAGAGCTTTTCCAGGCCGACGAGCTTGAGGCTATGAAGAGTATGCACCAGAACCTCCTTGATGACTACTGGAAGACAGGTTTCACCCAGAAGCACAGCATCGGCGTGAGCGGTGCGACCGAGAAGGCCAACTATTTCGCCAACATCGGCTACTTCGACCAGGACGGTAACCTCGGCACCCTCGAATACAACCGTTGGAACTACCGTGCAGGTGTCGACGTGACCCTCAAGAAATGGGTTAAGGCAAGCCTCCAGATCTCCGGTGACTACGGCGACAAGAACAAACCCCTCGTTAAGGTGGGTGGTTCAAGCGACGACAAGCAGTACAACCTCCTTCTCACCCGCCCGGGCTACATTCCCGAATATGTCAACGGATATCCGATGGCTGCTTACGGTGTGAGCAACACTCTCGTCAACGCTGATCAGAACTACAACTATCAGGTGCTCGACAACACCGGTGACTACAGCAAGACAAAGAGCTCCAATCTCCAGATCAACACCGGCCTTACTCTTGACTGCGGTTTCATCCCCGCCCTCAAAGGTCTGCAGGCCAAGTTCAACTATGCCAAGAGCATCAACACCGACAAGAACAACGAATACGGCACACAGTATGAGATCTACTACATGAGCGAACGCTTCGGATCCGGCAACCACCTCTATACCCCGATTGCCGGCGAGGATCCCTCCTCCTACTATCAGGCCACAAACTTCGTGCTCTCCGGTGGTAAGGCTGTCCCCAACGGACAGGAAGGTGGCTATCTCCGCCGCACCATGAACCGTTCCGACTCATACCAGATGAACCTCACCCTCACCTACAACCGTGACTTCAACGAACACTCCGTAGGTGCCCTCTTCTCAATAGAGAAATCCGAATTCGAGTCCGAATGGATGGAAGGTATGGTGACATATCCCTACGAATTCACCACCCAGCAGGCCAACTCCGTGAGCAGCGAGTCTAAACAGACCACCAACTTCACCCGTGCCGTGGCCGGTTCGCTCTCTTACATCTTCCGCGTCAACTACGCATATGCCAACAAGTATCTCGCAGAGTTCCTGCTCCGTATCGACTCCTCCACCAAGTTCGCACCCGAGAACTACTGGGGCACATTCCCCTCGCTCTCTCTCGGTTGGGTCATTTCCGAGGAGGACTGGTTCAAGAACAACGTGAACTGGATCGATTTCCTCAAGCTCCGCGCTTCGTTCGGTCTCACAGGTCGTGACAACACCACCGCTTGGCAGTGGATGCAGACCTACGGTACTGACCTCGACAAAGGCCCGGTATTCGGTGTCGGAAACAGCATCCAGGCCGGCTCGAACATCAAGATGAACGATAACTCCTCCGTCAACCGCGACGCTCACTGGGACAAGTCCTACAAGTTCAACGGTGGTATCGACCTCAACGTGCTCCACAGCCGTCTCACATTCGGTATCGACGGATACTACACTTGGGATCGCGAGATGCTCATGCCGTTCTCTGCTTCCGTTCCCGGAACTGTCGGCATCAAGTCCGCTCCTATGAACTACGGTAAGATGAACCAGTACGGTATCGAGTTCTCCGCCACCTGGCGCGACAAGATCGGCAAGGATTTCAGCTACCGCGTAGGCATCAACACAGGCCTTTCCGACAACAAGGTGCTCCTCATGGACTGGTCTACAGGCAGCGGCACATACGCAAGCATCCAGCCTGGCCACCGTTCGGACACAGGTACTTGGGGTATGCAGTGCCTCGGTATGTTCCGCAGCTTCCAGGAGATCGACGAATACTTCGCCAAGTATAACATCACCTCCTATATGGGTATGACCAAGGATCAGGTACGTCCTGGTATGCTTATCTACAAGGACGTCCGTGGTCCCAAACTTGAGAACGGCACATATGCAGGCCCCGACGGTGTGGTTGACCAGACACTCGACCGTGTACAGCTCTCCAACCGTTCCAACCCATACGGAATCACCATGAACCTCAACGCCACCTACAAGAACCTCTCGCTCACCGCGCAGATCAGCACTTCATGGGGTGGTTACACCACGGTTCCTTCTTCCATGCTTACTCCCGGCAACTCTCTTGAGTACACCAATATGCCTGCCTTCTGGAATCCCGACAATATGTATCTCTACAATGATATATACGATGCATCGGGCATCCTGATCGCCGAGGCCAACCGTGACGCATACTATCCGTCACTCGCCTACTCAAGCGTCAACTCTATTGCCTCTACATTCTGGCGCATCAGCGCGGCTACCGCCCGCCTCACCCGCCTCACACTTGCCTACTCGATTCCTTCCAAGTGGACAAAGATTGTCGGTATCAACTCTGCCCGTATCAACATCACAGGACAGAACCTCCTGAACTTCTACAATCCCTATCCCGAAAAGTTCATGAGCAACATGGCCGGATCGTATGGCACATATCCCACGCTCCGCAAATTCACTGTCGGCGTAAACCTCTCATTCTAATCTACCAAGCAATATGAAATTCAAATCATATATCATAGCTTCGGCTGCGTGTCTGGTGCTCGCATCATGCTCCGACGAGTTCCTCAAGGACATGAAGAACTATGAGTCCACCACCCCCGAAGCCTACAATTACTATTCGGGAGCATTAGGCCGTATCCAGGACCTCTATATGCTCTGCCTACCCTTCAATGCCTCTTCCTACTCCTACTGGCAGACGCCCAGTTCCGGAAATGGAAACGATATGGACAAGAGCACCGAGGAGTACAGTGGTTTCGGTACATTCGTGAATCCGCAGTATGAGCTTGGCTCCGCCTCCAACAGTGATCACGGTGTGCCCGATTTCTTCCAGGGTACCGCCAACAAGATCCGTAACTCCGCGTGGGGTCGTATCCGCGACATCAACGATGTGATCAACGGTATCGAAGGTTCCACGCTCAACGACAGCCAGAAGGACGAGCTTCTCGGTCAGGCTTACTTCCTCCGTGCATGGTGCTACTTCATGTTCTTCAAATGGTATGGTGGTGTGCCCATCATCACGCAGGTGCTCGATCCTGTCCCCGGCGACGGCACTCCCCGTGCATCCACCAAGGACACCTACGACTTCATCATGGGTGATCTCGCCACTGCTGAGGAGAAGCTGAAAAATGTCACCGCCAACGGCGGATGGAGCTCTTCCGACGACTACGGCCGTCCCACAGTGGCTACCGTTATGGCTCTCAAGGGCCGTCTGATGGTGCTCTACGCAAGTCCGCTCTTCAACCGTGCCAACGACAAGACCCGTTGGCAGGATGCCTACGAATACATCGGCAACTCGATCTCCGAAATCAACAAGGCCGGCAACAGTCTTGCCTACGAAGGGAATCCCGGTACCAACGCCTCCAACTGGGCCAAGATGTTCACGGATGTCACCACTCCCGAGGCTATCTGGTTCGCACAGTACAACAACATCCAGACCGGTGGTACGCCTGACTACTCAAAAGGCAACGAATGGGAGAACGGTATACGTCCGTCCAACACCTTCGGCGGTGGCGGCAAGACCCCGTCTGCCACTATTGTCGACCTCTTCCCCATGAGCGATGGCAAACGTCCGTCGAGCTACAACTCCTATACTGTGCTCGAACCGTCAACCATCACCTATGATCCTCAGCTTCCCTTCCTCAACCGTGATCCCCGCTTCTATCGCACATTCGCATTCCCCGGCGTTTGCTGGGCATTCGATGGCGATGCCACCAACAGCGAGCTTCACTATCCATACTCCGGATCCGACTACGTGCTCTGGAACTATGTATGGTATGAGAAGACTGAGTACAGGGATGACATAGAGAACAGCAGCACATACGGTCCCGACGGTCTCCTCGGCAACGTGAAAGGTATGTACGTGCGCAAGCGTTCCGACGACGCACACGTCAACAGCGCCGCCCGCTACGCCTACAGTCAGGGCTACGGCTTCAAGCTCAACGCCAACAACTGGATGGAACTGCGCTATACCGAAGTGCTCCTCAACTATGCCGAGGCAGCTTGCCAGGCCGGCCATCCCGACGTAGCTGTCGAGCAGCTCAAGAAAGTGCGTCAGCGCGTTGGCTATACCGGCGACTGCGGTCTCCAGGCCAACCTCTCGTCCAATGAGGCAGCTTGTATGGCAGCCATCATCTATGAGCGTCAGATAGAGTTCGCCTACGAGGGCAAACGCTTCGAGGATCTCCGTCGCTGGATGCTCTACGACGGCGGTGCAGTCCAGGTTCCCGGTGCTCCCTCCCACTGGACACTCACCGGATGGGGCGGCAACACCTGCACATACCTCGGCTTCACACCCCTCAACGGACAGCGTCGTGAAAACATGGAATTCCGCGTCCAGGACAAGTATAACGACGGTCTCGGCGGCGACAAGTTCGGTTCCGACGGTTCAGATCCCGATCCCCTCAAGGATGTTGTGCGCCCTGCAGGTGTGAACTACAATTACGAGCTCGATCCTCAGCTCCAGACTCTCGCCGAGTGGTACACCACATATCTTGAGAGAGCCACAAAGAAGGGCGACGGCTACGACGACTCACACAAGCAGCTCTACATAAACTTCCGGCCCACATACTATTTCCCCGGCCTCTCGAGCGGTGCGATAAACAGCAACCCGACTCTCGAGCAGACCATCGGATGGGCCAACAGCGAGCTGTCCAACGCTCCCGGCACATTCGACCCCCTTGCTGATTAATATCAGGCCATAGGACTCTGACTTATTTGAACCGGTTACACCAAAGCACCTTCGCCGAGGTGTAACCGGTTCCTTTTTCGATGGTCTTAACATTCTTTCACACACAAAGAATAAACCATATAGGCTCCGATAGGTCAAAATTCTGATTATTTTCACCAATCAATACCAACAACTAATATAATGAACCGTCAAATTTCATCCATAGCCGTGGCTGCCCTCCTCACGATCCCTGCGGCTATGATGGCACAGTATCCCCAGCTCAACGAAAAGGCGAGGAATGATTACAGCACAATGATCACCGCTGCCCGCGCACACTCCGACTCGGCATGGGCCGTGGCTAAACCTATCGTAGAACAAGAAGCCCGCGAAGGCCGTCCGTATGTGCCCTGGGCATCCCGTCCGGATGATCTTGTCAAAGCCACCATTCCCTCATTCCCCGGAGCTGAAGGCGGAGGTATGTACTCCCCCGGCGGACGTGGAGGCAAGGTGATCACCGTCACCAACCTCAACGACAGTGGTCCCGGCTCATTCCGCGAAGCCTGTGAGACCGGCGGCGCACGCATCATTGTCTTCAATGTGTCCGGAGTCATCAACCTTGAGACACCCATATATGTCCGCGCTCCTTACGTCACCATAGCCGGACAGACCGCTCCCGGCGACGGCGTATGCATAGCCGGTGAATCCTTCCAGGTCGACACTCACGATGTTGTCATCCGCCATATGCGGTTCCGTCGCGGCGACACCCGCGTCCACAACCGTGAGGACTCATTCGGAGGCAATCCCGTGGGCAACATCATGATCGACCATTGCTCTGCCGAATGGGGTCTTGACGAAAACATATCATTCTACCGCCATATGTACGACCCCAGCGAGGGACAGTATCAGGTGACGGAAGAGAAACTTCCCACTGTCAACGTAACCATACAGAACACCATCTCAGCCAAGGCTCTCGACACATACAACCACGCATTCGGCTCCACCCTTGGAGGAGAGAACTGTATGTTCGCCCGCAACCTCTGGGCTTCCAACTCCGGCCGCAACCCATCGATCGGCTGGAACGGTGTGTTCAACTTCGTCAACAACGTTGTCTACAACTGGGTGCACCGTTCATCCGACGGCGGCGACTATACCGCGAAGTTCAACATGATCAACAACTATTACAAGCCCGGACCTGCCACCCCCAAGGACTCACAGGTTGGACACCGCATCCTTAAACCCGAAGCCGGACGCTCCAAACTTGACCACAAGGTATACGGCCGCGTATATGCCGAGGGCAACATCATGGAGGGCTATCCCGAAATCTCCGCCGACAACTGGGCCGGTGGAATCCAGATAGAGAGCGATCCCGACTGCGGCGAACACACTGCATATATGCGTTCAGCCACACCGTTCGATATGCCCTATGTCCGCATCACCTCCGCTCAGGATGCCTACGACAAAGTCCTCAAGGATGTAGGTGCGACCATCCCCACCCGCGACATAATCGATGAGCGCATCATCGAGGAAGTCCGCACAGGCATCCCCTATTACGACGAGAAACTTGCCGACAAGTACAATGGCGACACATCCGGTCTCTCGGAAAAATCGCAGGCCGAGGACGGTTCTTTCAAGCACCGCCGTCTGCCCAAGGATTCCTATAAGGTTGGTATCATCACCGACCCGATGCAGATGGGAGGCTATCCTGAATACAAGGGCACACCCTACGTCGACACTGACAAGGACGGAATGCCCGATGCATGGGAGATTGCCAACGGTCTGGATCCCAACGATCCTTCAGATGCCAACGGTGACATCAACGGCGACGGATACACCAATATCGAGAAGTATATCAACGGTATCGACACCCGCACCAAGATCGACTGGAAAGACCTCCGCAACAATTACGACACCCTTGCCGCCAAAGGCAAACTCATGTAATATCGTATTCCCATGAAAAAAATCTTCATATCGGCCTTACTGCTCGCCGCATCTCTCGGTGCGGCGGCAGTCGACCTCAAAAGCGAAGGCCGAGATCCCGAATATGTCAGCTCCATCGTGGGCCGATCACAAAAGATAGTTGACAAACTCGGCATTGACGATCCGGCCAAGGCTCAGGAAGTCACCAACATCATAGCCAATCGTTATTTCAAGCTCAACGACATCTATGAAGCCCGCGATGCCAAAATAAAAGCAGCGAAAGAGACTCTTACCGGTGAAGAGAAGAACGCAGCCATCGAGGCAGCCAAAAATGAATCCGAAGCAGCCCTCTACCGCTGCCATTTCGAGTTTCCGGCCGATCTATCGCTCTATCTCACGCCGGAACAGATAGACGGAGTGAAGGACGGCATGACCTACGGGGTTCTGATGGTGACATACAACTCCCACCTCGACATGATCCCCACGCTCACCGACGAGGAGAAAGCTCAGATCATGGCATGGCTTGTCGAGGCCCGCGAACTGGCTATCGATGCGGAGAACTCCAATAAGAAACACGGTGTGTTCGGCAAATACAAAGGCCGCATCAACAACTATCTGTCCGCACGTGGCTACGATCTCGTCAAGGAACGTGAAGCCTGGTATGAGCGGATCAAGGCTCGTGGAGGCACTATATAAAAATCCGGCTATACCATGAATAAAAAACTTTTCATAATCTCACTTTCGGCACTCTCGTTTCTGGCTGCATCCGCTGCCGGAAAGAGCGTGCCTTTTTCCGTCAAGGACGGTAAAATCGATTATGTCACGGATGCAAGAGGCAACCGGCTGCTCGATTACTCTTCCTGCGGATACATGAACTCGGAGTCTCCGATACCCGACGTGGACAACGTGGTCTACGTGCCGGTTCAACCGGGCGACAACTCAGCCCGCATACAGAAAGCCATCGACTATGTGGCCTCCCTGCCTGTCGGCGATAACGGATTCAGAGGATCCATCCTCCTCGGCAAGGGCGAGTTTGAGATAACCACTCCCCTGCGCATCTCGGACTCCGGCATTGTGCTCAGAGGATCCGGTGAGGGAGTGACAACACTAAAAAAGACTGGAGTCGACCGTGGATCGCTCATATACATCGAAGGAACCTACAATCCCGTAGTCACCGATACCATCGCCATCTCGTCAGCATACGTTCCGGTCAATGCCACCACCATCAAGGTGAACGGCGGCAGCCTCAAGGCCGGAGATGAAGTGTTTGTGTTCCGTCCATCCACCAAGGAATGGATCGAGGAAATGGGATGCGACATCTACGGCGGAGGCATAAGCGCCCTCGGATGGAAACCAGGCGACATTGATCTTCGCTGGGATCGTGCGGTCAAGAACGCCACCTCCGGAGAAATCACCCTCGATTATCCTGTCACTATGGCTCTTGACAGCGATAAAGCAGACTCGAAACTGCTCCGCTACAACTGGCCGGGACGAATTTCCAACGTCGGAGTGGAATATCTTTCGCTCGTCTCTGACTACGACAAGAAATATCCCCTCGACGAGGACCACTGCTGGACAGGCATAAGCATCGGCAATGCCCGCAACTGCTGGGTGCGTCAAGTTGATTTCAAGAACTTCGCCGGAAGTGCAGTGATCCTCCTCCCCACGGCCTCCAAAGTCACTGTCGAGGACTGCGTATCCACTGAGCCGGTATCCGAAATAGCCGGAATGCGACGCGCCACATTCCTTACTCTCGGCCAGCAGAACCTCTTCCAACGCTGCTACTCAGCCAACGGCATACACGATTTCTCGGCCGGCATGATGGCTCCGGGGCCCAATGCGTTTGTGCAATGTGAGACATGGGAATCCAACGGATTCAGCGGCGGTTCGGACGCATGGTCGCCCGGCCTGCTGTTTGACATCGTCAATATCGATGGAAACAATCTCACATTCAAGAATCTCGGTCAAGACAAGAACGGAGCCGGATGGAACACGGGCAACTCCACATTCTGGCAGTGCACTGCAGCCGAGATAGAGTGCTACTCACCGGCTGACGATGCGTCCAACAACGCTTACGGCTGCTGGGCGCAGTTCTCAGGCGACGGCGGATGGGGACAGTCAAACAATCATGTCCAGCCCCGAAGCCTCTTCTACGCACAACTTGCCGAACGTCTCGGGATCGATGTCGATTCAATGGCCCGGATACTGCCTATGAACACCAACGCCACAAGCAGTCCCACTGTCGAAGCCGCAATGCTACGGGCTCAGGAAGCCTATATCCCGCGTCTCACCCTCACAAAGTGGATCGAGGAGTCACCTTTCACCGCATCGGTCGACCCAACCGGGCTCAAAAGTATCGATGATGTGAAATTCAAATCCACTCCCGCGCCCGCAAATGCCAACCACAACTATGAGATAGCCAACGGCAAACTCGTCATGGACGGAACCGTGCTTGTCGGGGGACGTCAGGAAGTTCCCTGGTGGAACGGCAAGATAAAACCCAACTATACGGAGAAGGCCAAACTCCACGTGACCCGTTTCGTCCCCGGACGCGAAGGACTCGGCCTCACCGACCGCGTTGATTCAGTGGTGAGCCGGATGGAGGCAGACAACATCCTCGTGCTCGACCACAACTATTCACTCTGGTCTGACCGCCGCCGCGATGACCACGAACGCATCCGTCGCCGCGACGCCGATGTGTGGGCACCGTTCTACGATCAGCCGTTCGCCCGATCAGGCGAAGGAACCGCATGGGACGGTCTGACCAAATACGATCTCACACGTCCTAACGCGTGGTACTGGAGCCGTCTCAACGAGTTCGCATCCAAAGGAGCTGAAGCCGGCAGACTTCTCTTCAACGAGCATTATATGCAGCACAACATCCTTGAAGCCGGTGCCCACTGGGTAGATTCGCCCTGGCGCGCCGTCAACAACATCAACGGCACCACATTCCCCGAACCGGTTCCCTTCGCCGGCGACAAGCGCATATTCGTTGCCGATATGTTCTATGATGTCAACAACAAGACTCTCACCGATCTCCATCGCAATTACATCCGCATGAACCTCGACCAATTGGCCGACAATCCCAATGTGGTTCATCTGATCAGTGCGGAATATACCGGACCACTCCATTTCACCGAGTTCTGGCTCGATGTGATCGACGAGTGGCAGAAAGAGACCGGAAAGGACGTGAAAGTCGCCATCTCCGCCACAAAGGATGTCCAGGACTCAGTGCTCGCCAATCCCAAATACAAGGATCTGATCGACATAATCGATATACGCTACTGGCACTACAAGACCGACGGCCTATACGCTCCCGAAGGAGGCAAGAACCTCGCACCGCGCCAACACGCCCGCAAGATGAGCGTAGGGAAAGTGACATTCGACGAAGCCTATAAGGCCGTGAGCGAATATCGCACCAAATATCCCGATAAGGCTGTCACCTATTACGCACAGAACTATCCCGCCATGGCCTGGGCCGTCTTCATGGCCGGAGGATCCGGAGCCGGTATCCCACAGGTCGAGGGCGATTTCCTGTCCGACGCAGCAGACATGACCATTGCCAATCCCGATGCAGAGGGCTACAAAATGCTGTCGGGATCCAAAGGTAGCATAGTCTATGCCAACGGTTCCACAGATATAGCCATCACTCCGGGCAAATATCGCGTCTACAGTGTGGATGCTGCCACCGGCAAGACCCAAGTCGTAGCCAAAAGCGCAAAATCAGACGGAACCTACACCCTACCCTCATCCAAGGGCATATACTGGTTCAATAAAATCTGATATATAACAAACGCGACAACACCCTTCCAATGTCCGCAGTCCGAAAAGACAGCGGACATTTTTTAGTAGCCGCCTGTCCGGTTCCGATAAGAGATGACGGATGACGCATCCGGCAAGACTATCACCATCCGTGGCTACGGAGCTGACGATTCACGCATCTTCTCACCTGACGCGCGATTTCCTCATCATCGACGGTGGTGTTCCCTACGGGTGGCGGGACGGACACGGGTCTGTTGCATCCGAGGCTATTGGCTGCGGCTGCTTTCATCTCTTTCCTACGGCGGGCGGCCTCGCGTGCAGCGGCGGAGCGGCGCGCCGACTTCTCGACCTCCAATTTCTGCTCTTCGTAGATGGCAGGATGGTGATTGGATCCGCGATGAGGCTCGTATGCGGGATCAAGAATGAGGTTGTAGACAGCAAAGATGGTGTCGTGGAACTGTTCGGGGTTCATCATGGCCTGCTTTTCCATCTCTATGATGGTGGCGAGACGCTTGCCAAGGGCGGCGTGGCTGATGCGGTATTTGGGAAGAGGTCTGAACATGGCTTTTATCTTTTTTTCTGCAAAGGTAATAGCCAGAAAAGCCGAAAAGGTGCGATAACGCCGCGTAGCCTATAAAAACACCCATGAAATGAAAAGACGTTCGTAGTGAATAATATAAAAAATAAAATGAAGCCTCAACCGAGCTCCATCATATCAAAAAACATAAGACGTGTGTCTTTGTTGATTGTCTGCGGTGATAGTAAGCAACAATCTTACCCTCATCCACAAGTACAAACGTGTTGGCAATGCGCTAGTCTGAAAAATTCAACGCATTATCACATAGAAATTCATTGAGATCGCTATCTCCACAATCAAATTGGGAGATGTCGTGGTCTGGAATTAGCCTTACAAGTCGCATTTAGATACAGATTTCTATCCGATTTCTGGCGTTCTTAATTGCCTCTTTCAGCTTGCGGGTATTCTCCGCACGTTGTTCCTTTGTAAGGCTGTCAACCTCTTTCCTCAGA
>CAZKIE010000037.1:0-14379 GCA_964552825.1 uncultured Staphylococcus sp.
ACCGCCCCCTCCATCAGCCGGACTTTCACCCCGAAAGCCCGGCTGATTTCATTATGTACATACGATCAAATAGAGCCTGTGACAATCAGAATTCCTCAGTCCATTTTGATACGATTGAATCGTATTGAGGAGTGGATTTGATGGCTTTGATTTCGGCATCAAGTTTGTCGGCCAGCTCCTTGCTGTCAATATTGAGCAGCCATGACTGGAACTGACTGAATGAGATCTGTGTGGATATCTTGATTTCCGGATAGTCTTTCTGGATCTTTTTAGCCACATCCTCGTTGACGACGGCTCTCGGGATCTTGCCGGTGGCTGTGAGTATGACAAGCTGTTCGGCGGTGTATTTGTCGGTCGCTTTCACAAGGATTGAGTCGCCGATCTCCCTCGAGAGGTTTTCGAGCCGGTCGGCGGCGGGAGTACCATCGATCACCCATACCTCTTTTCCTGCGAGCCCGAGGGGAGTGTTGATGGTTGTGTCTCTTCCGATCAGTACCTGGTGGTCAGTGTAGACAGGCTCGGTGAAGATGTATTTCTTTTTTAGTGCTGCGGTCATCGGGATGTCGGCTACAAGCAGGTCGTAGGTGCCGTGCTCGAGCCGTTCGAGGGCTTCAGTCTCGGATGAGATGGGATAGTATTTGAATTTTTCGCCGAATTTTCCTGAGATCATGCGCAGTATCTCGTAGTTGAGTCCTCCGAGTGAGTCGCCGTAGCGATACATTGACATGGGAGAGTAGTGGATGGCGACATTTATGGAGTCGCCACCGGCGCGTTGATATTTATAGCCGGCTTCTTTGCCGGAGTTGGAGTAGTGGCTGCACGTGGCGATTATGCCTACCGCTATCACTGCGAGGATGAGCAGCAGGAATCTTTTGGGATGTCCTAAGAATGGTTTCATGATCGTTATAGCCTTATTAAAATACCTAATGCTATAACAACCGGGTGTACGTTTTAGTTAGCGAAGTTGACGCTGACGCCCATCTGAAAACGCCGTGGATTGAGGGGGTAGTGAGGGATGGAGAAGTAGTCGTTGCCTCCGATTATACCTTGGTTGACATGGCTGAACAAGATGAAGAAGCGTGCTCTCGAGAGCTGCATATTCACGTAAGCGTTCATGAACGGATAGTTGCCGCATTTGATCTCTTTCTGGTTGCAGAAGGCCATTGTTGCGGGTTGGTAGGCCGGGGCGTAGTATTTTGTGTAGTAGTCGAGATCGACTCCAAGCTGTACGTCGAGAACCCGCGCCAACTTGAAATGCAGAAACAGATTTGAATATATGGCGATTTTGGGCAGCGGGAGGACGGACTCATCGGTGGATGTCTGATATACCACGGTGTTTCTCCAGTTGAGTGCTCTCCAGCAGAAGTCCTGCCATGCCCTGATGGAGAGTACCTGGACGTTTCCGTTGTGCTGGACGGGGAGACCGTCGGAATTGAAGTATATCAGATGCTGGATGTTTTCAACAGCGAGTTCGCCCTTGGTCGATGTGTGTGGGATGTTGATCTTTCCTCCGAATCTGACCCTGCGGATCTTGCCGAAGTCGTTTTTCCAGATGAAGTGGTTTGACACGTAGTTGTTCATCAGGTAGGGGGCTGTGGTGTTGCTGAATGAAGCGAAACCACGGATGTTGACGGTGTCGCCAAGCAGGTGCATATTAGTCGAGACTTCTCCGTCGGCTTTGATTTCGCCGGCGGCCGGACCGACAAGACCTATCTGCACGGTGCCGTTGTAGTTCAGGATCTCACCCTGCTGCTTGGTGAGTTGCGCACCGACCCACAGGAGATTTTGGGATACTTTCGGTGTGATTGCACTGCCATAGGGGTAAGGGGTGAGGTTGGCGGGCCGGTCTATGCCGTTGATGGGTATTGTGTCGACAGTCTGGTTATATTTGCGAAGCTCGTGGGTCATGAATGCTGCCAGCCCGGCTTTTGCGTACTTGTTGAATCCTTCCAGGAGGGAGATTCCGAGCGTGTTGCGCATGGATGAGTAGGATGTGTAGTCTCTTGTCCCATCGGCCTGGATGTAGTGGTTCTGCCAGAAATCCTCGTCGGATGCTTTGGTGTTGGTGAACCGGTGTGCTCCGCTGTCGAATGCAAATGTCCAGATGAAACTGGAAACCGGCACATATTCGCGGTGTATGACCGAATCAGTGTAGATGGAGTCGTATGTCTCTTTCCAGAATCCAACCTTGTAACGGTGGTTCATGTAGAACTGTTTGCCTTTTATGCGGCTGTGCGATGCTGTGAGATTTGTGGGTATGACCTTTGGATCCACGTTTTCCACGCCACCATTGACTTTTTCGGTGTCAAGGATCCAGAGATCGTCGGTGATGCCGCCGTTTTCCTTGTTGACAAAGTTGAAGACATTGTAGTATGTCTGCAGTTCGTAGCGGTCGCCGGTGTAGGAGGCTGAGAGTCCCCATGTGAATCCCTTGGCTGCCTGGTAGTTGTAGGATCCTTTGGAGTAAGGATAGTCCACGAGTGCCCCGAGCTGGAATTTAGGTGATACGTTTCCGGTGAAGAGAAATTTGAAATAGTCCTGTGCGATTTCACGTCCGCCACCGGTGTTGTAGCCGACGATCGACATCGGGATCGGGGTATTGAAGAAGCGTGCTTTTTTTTCGGATGGAAGCCAGAATCTTTTGGCATCGTGCAGGAAGAAGCGGCTCATAGGCTCGCGCTCGACAAATATCATTTCCTCACCGGCTGAAGCCTGGTTGCCGGTTGTGGCGAATGCCGGAGATATGGCTGACGGTATGGCTGACTGAAAGTAGTTGTAGGGGAGGGTGTCGATGGGTGCTTCCTCCCGCAGGCCGAGCGGCTGGAGAAGCTTCCATGACACGTAGGGTGCCATCTCCGGGTCGGCGGAATAAGCGATGATGGAGACGGATGATATGATTGTCAGTATGAATGTTCGGAGTAATCCTTTCATGGGTACAAAGATACGGCTAATTTCTCAATTATAGGCCTGTGCATAAAAAAATTATCCGTCATCACGACGAATAATCTTCTTACCTTAAATCTAATACCATGAAAAACTATTGCAAAGTTATAGACTTTTTAAAAAACAACAAAATATATGTTGAAAAACATATTTGATTTAACTATAATTAACTATTTTGGCCAATTTTATCGATAAAATGACACTAATTAAAGATTTCTTGCCAATTTTTTTGCTTTTTCAAGAGTTTCAGGCCTGCCGATGTCTATCCAGTTGTATGGGTGAGAGGGTGTGTGGCTCCTTATGCACAGACGGGCACATTCGGCCACGTAGAAGGGGGTTATGGAGAATACCGGGTCTGCAATGGCGTAGTCTGTGAGACATCGCAGCGTCCGAGGCGATATTATATGTATGCCTCCGAAGGCAAGTGGAGTCGCACCGTCGATGGCTGACGGTGATGTATAAGGCGTTTTTATTTCACCGGTGGCTCTGTTCTCCCATCCGACCATCCGGCCGTCGCGGCCGAAAAGCAGATAGCGTGATGTGGGACGGGTGTCGGCAAGAAGGGTGGCGTCCGCGCTGCAGTGTCGGTGGGCCGCGATCATCTCACGTATGTCGAGATCCGTGAAAATATCAGCATTGTGGAGCAGTATATCGTCATCGTAACCTAAAATAGATGCTGCCCGCGCCACACCTCCGCCGGTGTCAAGGAGCCGGTCGGATTCGTCGCTTATGAGAATGTCTGTCCCCGGATGGCTGTGGCTGCGGAGATATTCTTTCAGTTTGTCGGCATGGTGGTGGACGTTGACGACTATTTCCCTTATTCCGGCTGCTGTGATACGGTCGATGACATATTCGATGGCAGGTTTCCCACCGATTTCTATGAGAGCTTTGGGGATAGTGTCGGTCAGTGGGCGGAGTCGTGTGCCGAGTCCGGCGGCAAAAATCATGGCTTTCATAGGGTACGGATCAGATTCTGTTCGCGATGGTTGAGTATCACTCTGATTTCGGGGAATAATTTCTTCAGATGTATTGCTGTGTGTTCGGCAGAGTAGACGCTGCGGTGCTGCCCGCCGGTGCATCCGAATGACACGCATAGTGATGAGAAGCCTCGCTCGATATAATTGGTGACGGCCGCGTCCACAAGGGCATAGCACGAACTGAGGAAGATTGATATTTCTCCGCGTTGTTCGAGAAAGTCGATCACCGGCCTATCAAGTCCGGTGAGTTTCCGGTATTGTTCGTAGCGGCCGGGGTTGTCCATGGCCCGGCAGTCAAACACGAATCCGCCGCCATTGCCCGATGGGTCGTCCGGGAGACCTTTTTTGAATGAAAAGCTGCTGACTCTCACGGTGAGGCCGTCGAATGGCGGTATGGCGGGAGCCGGGAGGGTGAGACGGCTGATTATCTCCATCAGATACGGGTAGTCGCTGAATGGTGTCTCCACAAGTTTTCTCAGTCCGGCAAGCGCCGGGGGAATACTGCGTAGGAAGTGGGGTTTGCGCTCAAATTTGCCCCTCAGTCCGTAAGCACCGAGCGTCTGCAGCGACCGGAGGAATGCCATTAACCGAAGTTGGTGACGGAACGCATCCCTGTCAATACGGTTGTATTTCTCTGCTTCATTGAGGTAAACATCGGTGAGGCGGGCGCGGATCTCGTCGGAGAATCCGGCACGAGCCTGATAGAGAAACGATGCGAGATCGTAGGCCGCGGGACCTTTTCGCCCTCCCTGGAAGTCTATGAAATATGGTGTGTCGTCAAGTATCATCACGTTGCGCGACTGGAAGTCGCGATACATGAATGTTCCTTCACGGGCTGTGAGATCGGATACTTCTGCGGCAAGCCGGTCGAACTCGTCCTGCAGCCGGGGCTCATCGTAGCTGATACCGGAAGTGTTGAGAAACGAGTATTTGAAATAGTTGAGATCCCAGAGGATGGATCGTGTGTCGAACGCGGGGACAGGATAGCATCGGCTGAAGTCAAGTCCGGATGCTCCGACGCAGTGGAGCCGCGCGAGAGTGCGGACGGTCTTTTCAAGCAGAGCAATGTCGTCGAGGCGGTTGAAAAGCGATGTATCGCCAAGGTCTGTGACGAGATACATCATGCTGTCGTCCGAGACGGCCACGACTTTCGGGACGGGGAGACCTTTGCCGGCAAAATGGCGCGAGAGGTATATGAAGGCTTCGTTTTCCGCGCGGGAAGTGCCCTCCACTCCAATGAGGGATTTCCGGCTTGACAGACGGAAGTAGCGGCGGTTGGATCCGGCAGGAGTGAGAGGAGTGATCGCGGATGGCGATTCTCCGGTGGCGAGTATGTAAAGATCTGAAAGGCTCATGCTTCGTTTTGTATATTGCAAAGATAGGGAAAAAAAGAGAGAGAGTCAAATCAATGGTTGGAATGCTGATGCTTAGTGAAAAATATCCGTCAAGAGAAATATAGTCACAGTTGTAACCGTGAACCTGAAAGGTGGTGGCTAAAGACATAATGATAGGAATCAGTGAAGAAATACATATTTATGTGATGAAAGAATTTATCCAACTTTTTGCAAATTTTGTTGTTGTAAAGGTATAAAGTGTAGCTTACCGCACTTCCCGGGGAGAGCTCCGGGGTATTCTGCAAGCCTGAAATAATAATCATCAATATAAACGATAAGGGTAGCCGGCGGGAGATAATTCCGCATCTGATACCCGAAAATAAGAACACAACTATGAATACTGCTCCTCTACAAGGAATCAAGGTGATTGACTTCACTGAGGTTCAATCCGGTCCTTCGTGTACACAACTTCTTGCCTGGCTCGGCGCCGATGTCATCAAGATAGAGCGTCCGGGTGTGGGCGATGCAACGCGTAGTGAACTACAGTTTGATCCGACTCTTCCGAGCTATTACTTCCTGCAGCTCAACTCCAACAAGAAATCCCTCGCGCTTGACGCGAAGACCCCCGACGGCCAGAAGATTCTGACAAAGCTTCTCGAGACCGCCGATATCTTTATCGAGAACCTCCATCCGGGTGCTATGGATAAGCTCGGGTTCGGATGGGATGCTGTCCATAAACTCAATCCGAGATGTATCTACGGTACGATCAAGGGTTTCCCTGTATCCTCGAAGTTTAAAGATCTGAAGGCTTACGAGCCTATCGCCCAGGTGACAGCCGCCGCTGCTTCGACCACAGGATGGTATGAGGGCGAATATAATATTCCTACCCAGTCAGGTGCTGCTCTTGGTGATTCCAATACGGGTATGCACCTGACCATAGGTATTCTTGCCGCGCTTGCACAGCGAGAGAAGACCGGTGAGGGCTGCTACGTGTACCAGTCAATGCACAATGCGTGCTTGAACCTCTGCCGTATCAAGACCCGTGACCAGTTGACGCTCGACAAGATCGGTTATCTTACACAGTTCCCGCAGTATCCTAACGGTAAATTCGGCGACTTCGTGCCCCGTAGCGGTAACACGGAGGGATCCGGTGTGCTCGGTTGGACATATAAGTGCAAGGGTTGGGAGACAGATCCTAATGCATACGTCTATGTGATCATCCAGCGCCCGGCCAAGGAGTTCGAGCTTGCCTGCAAGGGTCTCGGATTCGAGGATTGGCTGACCAATCCGGATTTCAACACGGCTGATGCCCGAGACAAGCACAAAGATCAGGTGATCGCCCGTATCCAGTCGTACTGTATCAATAAGGACAAGTATGAGGTGACTGCTGAACTCTCGAAGTTCGGTATTCCTGTAGGTCCTGTGATGAGTACCAAGGAGATCATGGACGACCCGACCCTCTATGACGGCAACACGCTTGTCAAGATCAACCAGGGCGGTAAGATCGGAGAGTTCGTGACTGTCGGTGTGCCGTTCACCATGTCCAACTACCAGCCTACCTACGGTCCGTGCCCGACGCTTGGCGGAGATACTGACGATGTGCTGAAAGCCTACGGTTTCACCGATCAGGAGATAGCCGAGTTTGCAGCAAACCACACGACCACACCTATGCCTAAGCAGGCATAAGTCTCTTCCCGTGCGGGAGCAAGATCCCGCAATAACTCACAGAATTCAACAAAACTGATGATAGAGAGAGGGGACAATGTTCAGTTGTCTCTTGATGAAAGAGTCTAAAACGACTGGCATTGTCCTCTCCCTTTCATATTTAAATATCAAACAATATGGCAACAACACCCTCCACTACCGCAACAACACCTGCCACTCCCCACTATCCGGAACAGGTGACAGGTATGGACATACTGGCACGTGCCCTCAAGGAGATCGGCATAGATACGGTCTATGGCCTCGTCGGTATTCCCATCACCGAGGCTGCATATCTCATCCAAGGGAAAGGAATCAAATTTGTAGGATTCCGCCACGAGCAGCAAGCCGGAATGGCCGCCGCGACTCATGGCTACCTGACCAAGACTCCCGGCGTGGCAATGACAGTATCGTCATTGGGATTCATGAACGGCCTGACTGCGGCAGCCAATGCCACGGTGAACTGCTATCCTATGATCCTGATCTCCGGAGCATCTGATCCGAAGATGGTGGATATGAACATGGGTACATACGAGCAGCTCGACCAGTTCAATACAGCCAAACCTCTCGTTAAGGCAGCGTTCCGCTGCAGCAAGGCCGAGGATATACCGTCGGCCGTTGCACGAGCCTACAGGGCTGCCGTCTCCGGCCGTCCCGGTGGCGTATATATCGACATGACCACTCCGGCTCTCGGTCAGGTGGTCAATGCCGCAGATGTCGAAAATCTGTATTATAAGCCGGTGGATCTGTATTCACCGGTGGCTCCCAACGATGCATCCGTGGATCGCGCTGTCGAAATACTGACCTCGGCCAAGCGTCCGGCAATTCTTCTCGGAAAGGGAGCGGCATACGCCCAGATTGACGACAAGATCAAGACTCTTATAGAGAAATACAATATCCCGTATCTGCCTATGTCGATGGCCAAGGGTCTGATGCCTGACGCCGGTCCGTTGAGTGCGCTCTCATGCCGTTCGACCATCATGAAGGAGGCCGATGTGGTGATGGTGATCGGTGCCCGTCTCAACTGGATGCTATCGTTCGGCAAAGGTAAGTGGAATCCGGCCATCAAGTACATCCAGGTTGATGTGGAGCCTCAGGAGATCGATGTAAATGTGCCTATCGCCGCGCCTGTTGTGGGTGATATGGGACTTGCTCTTGACGCTATCCTTGCCAAGTTGGAAGGTAAGACGATGAGCGCGGATCCCGCATGGGTGACATCTCTCCAGACAGAGACGAAGGCCAAGGATGCCAAATTCAGTGCGAGGATCGCGGCCAACAAGGATGCCATGCCTATGGATCACTGGACAGCGCTCGGTGTGCTCAAACCAATAATCGAGGCTAATCCTGACCTGATCCTTGTCAACGAAGGTGCAAACACTCTTGACGATACGCGAGATGCCGTGAATATGTCGCTTCCGCGCCACCGTATCGACTGTGCCACATGGGCAATCATGGGTATGGGCATGGGCTCGATGATCGGTGCGGCCGTGGCAACCGGCAAGAAAGTCGTGGCCATCGAGGGCGACTCGGCATTCGGCTTCTCAGGCATGGATTTCTCCACAGCCTGCCGTTTCAACCTGCCGTGTACGGTCGTGATCTTCAACAACGGCGGTATCTACAATGGTATCGGCAAGCCTATGGATGACACTACTGACCCCGCTCCTACCACCCTTGATATTCATGCCCGCTACGATAAGCTCGGTGAGGCGTTCGGAGCACAGACTTATTATGTACAGACCCCTGACGAACTCCAGAAGGCATTTACGGAGGCAATAGCTTCCGGTAAGCCCAGTCTGATCGACGTGCAGCTTAGCGCAGATTCAGGTGCGGAGTCCGGCCATATCGGCTACCTCAATCCGGCTCCTCTCGAGCAGATCACGGTATAATCTTCACGTGACAGCCGGGATCTACGGGCATCGCAATACCGGTGAATCCCGGCTGTCCAGCTATTTATCAATGTAAACATATACTATTATGTCACACGTCATTCTATACGCGATAG
Organism: uncultured Staphylococcus sp.; assembly: GCA_964552825.1. Lineage (GTDB taxonomy): Bacteria > Bacteroidota > Bacteroidia > Bacteroidales > Muribaculaceae > Duncaniella. The sequence goes on from CAZKIE010000037.1 coordinate 8,958, forward strand.
TTCCTATTATCGTCGTGATGCTCGCCGGATTCTTCTCGGGCAAAGCCGGGATATTCAATGGAGACGACGCAAAGAAATTCAATAAGGTAGTGCTTGACTATGCACTTCCCGCCGCACTTTTTATCTCCATCGTGCAGTCAAGCCGTGAGATGCTTGCTGCGGATGTCAAGCTTACCATCGTGTCCCTCATAGCTATCATGGGCTGCTTCATGCTGGTATATTTCGTGTTCCGTCTGTTCAAAGGCAATACCGGTGCGGATGCGGCGGTATCGGCACTTATCAGTGGATCGCCGACCATCGGCTTCCTCGGGTTTGCGGTGCTTGAGCCTATTTTCGGAACCACACCTGCCGTTGCCCTTGTGGTGGCGATCGTGGGTATCGTGGTCAATGCGGTAGGTATTCCTGTCGGTTTGTCGCTGATGAACGCATCTCTTGAGAAGCTGAATCCCGGATCGACCAAAAAGCAGAGTGCCTGGCAGCCTGTGATCCACGCTCTCGAACAGCCTGTGGCCTGGGCTCCTATCCTCGCGGTTATATGGGTGCTCGTCGGAATACCCTGGCCGAAATGGGCAAGTCCTTCATTTGACCTTATCAAGGGAGCCAACGCATCGCTGGCCGTGTTCTCAGCCGGTATCACCCTCTCGGCCGTCACTGTAAAGATCAACACACAGGCTGTGGTCGGATCAATCATGAAGATGGTGCTCATGCCGGCCGTGGCTCTCGTGCTCGGACTGATCTTCGGCATGGAGGTCATGAACCTCAAGATGCTTGTGGTGGCTTGCGCACTTCCCCCGGCTTTCTCAGGTATCATTATTGCGGATGAGTATGATACGTATGTAGCCACCGGCACGACCTCGCTGACATTGTCGGTCATACTCTTCGTGGGATTCTGCCCGCTGTGGCTGTGGATATGCGATCTCGCAACCCACACGACGGGATTCTGACCGGACTATAAGTACACACAGATGTGTCAGGATGGCGATGCCCGTCCTGACGCATCTTCAACCTTTTCCACACCTTGATCTATGAACAAGCAGATTCTCGACGGCTGCACGGCCGCTGCCCATGTGGCCTTTGCGATGAGCGATGTGGCCACAGTCTATCCCATCACCCCCATAGCCTCCATGGGTGACACGGCGATGAGATGGGGTATGGCCGGTCGCCGTAATCTTATGGGACAGGCTCTTGAAGTGAAGGAGATGGAGAGCGAACTTGGGGCGGCGGGTGCTGTCCATGGCGCACTTGCCGTAGGATCGCTCGCCACTACATTCACAGCCTCGCAGGGACTGATGCTCATGATCCCTAATATGTACAAGATTGCCGGGGAGATGCTTCCGGCTGTCTTCCATGTGGGATGCCGGTCGCTCGCCACCCATGCACTCTCAATCTTCGGCGATCATCAGGATGTGATGGCCTGCCGTGCCACAGGATTCACCATGCTTGCATCCGCGTCGGTACAGGAAACGATGGATCTCGCCATAGTGGCGCATCTTGCGGCTGTGGAGGGATCACTTCCCGTGCTCCATTTTTTTGATGGCTGGCGCACATCGAGCGAGATGGATTCGATAGATGTAGTGGACTATGAGGAGATCAGACCTCTTGTCAAGTGGGACAAGGTGGCGGAGTTTCGTCGCCGCGGGCTGAATCCGGAGCATCCGGAGCTGCGGGGATCGTGTCAGAACCCGGATGTGTATTTCCAGAACACGGAGGCACGCAACAGGTATTATGATGCGTTTCCTGCGATAGTGCAGGATGCGATGGACCGTGTGGCATCCGTGACAGGAAGACAGTATCATCTTGTGGATTATCAAGGGGCACCGGATGCTGACCGTGTGATAGTGGTGATGGGTTCGGCTGCCGATGTGGTCGGGGAGACGGTGGATTATCTTAACAGAGAGAAAGGAATGAAGACCGGTGTGGTGAAAGTGAGGCTTTACAGGCCTTTCCCTGCCGGTGAATTGCGCAAGGCATTGCCGGAGACGGTGAAGACCGTGGCCGTGCTTGACCGGACAAAGGAATTCGGGGCGGAACATGAGCCTCTTTGCATGGATGTGATTTCCGCCCTTGCCGGGACGGGAATCAATGTCATAGGTGGACGATACGGACTGTCGAGTAAGGGATTCAATCCATCGATGGTGAAGGCTGTGTTTGACGAGATGGCATCGGAGCATCCGCGGCCGGTATTCACGGTCGGTATCACTGATGATGTCACCGGACTGTCGCTTGACGTGAAGGAAAAGATCGACACGTCTGCATCGACGGACACATACCAGAGCATTTTCTATGCCATAGGCAACGACGGCACCGTGGGTGGCACGAAGCAGGTGGCCACCGTGCTCGGCAATTATCCCGGACTTTACGCACAGGCTTATTTCAACTATTCCGCAAAGAAATCCGGAGGCTACACCATATCACAGCTCCGCATAGGCAGGCAGCCGGTGACGTCGGCCTACGCTGTGGAGGACGCTGACTATGTGGCCTGTCACAAGACTTCTTACGTACATCGCTTTTCGATGGCTGACAAGGTTAAGGAGGGCGGTATCTTCGTGCTCAACGCTCCATGGACGGACGACCGTCTCGTAAGAAACATTCCGCTCGCGATGCGCAGGACCATATCGGCCAAGAAGCTGAGGTTTTATGTGATTGACGCCGACAGGATCGCGGCTTCGGTAGGCCTGTCGCCACGTATAAATATGCCGATGGAGATCGTCTATCTCTACCTGAGCGGCCTGATACCGTTCAAGGAGGCTTTTGATGCGGTTTCTGCCACTATCAGGAAGACGTATATGCACGAAGGTGGGGATGTGGTGGAGCGCAATCTGAAAGCTATCGCCATGGCAGTCCCTGCTCTCCGTCAGGTGGATTATGCCGGTATAGCCGGATGGGACACTGAGGATCATGTCGTGCCTCAGAGAACGGTGAGATATGATTCGGAGGCTCAGAAGGCGTTTATCGAGAAGATCCACACGCCGTGTATCCATGGTGAAGGTGACTTGATCCCGGTATCGGCGTTTACGCCTGACGGGACTATGCCGATGGGTACGACGGCGTTCGAGCATCGCCGTATCGCTACCCGTGTGCCTGTATGGGACGCGGAGAAATGCGTTGAATGTATGGAATGCTCGCTCGTGTGTCCCCATGCCGCCATACGCCCGTTCCTGCTCACGCCTGAGGAGGCTGCCGCCGCACCGGAGGGATTCGTCAGCAAGGATGCCGGAGGAATTTCAGCACAGGAGGGCTACAGGTTCAGGATACAGAATTTTACGGAGGATTGTTTAGGCTGCTCATCATGCTCGATCATCTGTCCGGGCCATGCACTGACCATGACTCCGATAGAGGAGGTGATTGATGCGCAGGTGCCGCTTGTAGAGTGGGCGCGGGCTAATGTGACGGTCAAGGATGATCTTCTGCCGGCGGCCACGGTGAGGGGTTCGCAGTTGCAGACTCCGTGTCTGGAATTTTCCGGAGCCTGTGCAGGCTGCGGGGAGACACCTTATATAAAGCTGCTCACCCAGCTTTTCGGCAAGCGTATGGTGATAGCCAACGCCACTGGGTGTAGCTCGGTATGGGGTGCGAATTTCCCGTCCAACTCCTATTGCTCGACACCGTCGGGGCAAGGTCCGGCGTGGGGCAACTCTCTCTTTGAGGACAATGCCGAGTATGGCTTCGGTATGCTTGTGGCTCTGAGGCATCGCCGGGAGATGGTTGAGGATATGGTGCGCGATCTTATAGGCGATCCGGCCACCACACCGTTCATAATACCGATGCTTGAGGCGTGGCTTTCGGCCAAGGATGATCCTGAACTGTCAGGAAAGACAGCATCACAGCTTCTGCCTGTGCTTGAAAAGATGGCGGGTGTTTCACCTAAATATAAGGCTCTGCTTGAAAATGCTGACCAGCTTGCCCGGAAGACGGTGTGGGCTGTCGGCGGCGACGGATGGGCCTACGACATAGGTTTTGCCGGACTGGATCATGTGCTTGCATCCGGAGAGCCGGTGAAGATGCTCGTGCTCGACACGGAATGTTATTCCAATACCGGCGGGCAGGCGTCGAAGGCTACGCCGCGTTCGGCTGTGGCCAAGTATGCTCCTGACGGCAAGAAGGTGTCGAAGAAGAATCTCGGAAGGATGATGATGACCTACGGGGATATATATGTGGCGTCAATAGCTCTCGGTGCCAATTATCAGCAGGCAATCGACGCGCTGACGGAGGCCGAGCGGTATCCGGGCCCGGCTATCGTGATAGCCTATTGTCCGTGTATTGACCATGGGATCCGTCCGGGTCTCGGCCACTCAATAGTGGAGGAGCGCAGGGCTGTCGAGGCAGGCTACTGGCCTCTATACAGGTTTGATCCGCGCAGGGAGTCGCCACTGATCATGGACAGCGTAATACCGGGACCGGACAACAGCGGAAAGAACGGATCGACACCGGAGGTGGCATCGCCGCGCTATCACACGCCGGAACCGATAGAGTATGTGGACGAATATATCAACGAATCAGACCGGTATGCCGACCTGCGCATGACGGATCCGGCCGAGGCGGGAGTGTTGCAGCCTCAGCTTCAGACGGATTGCAGCCGCAACCGGGAGGCTCTGAAAAAGATAAATTGAAATGACGACAAGATCTACGGCGCTTTAAACAATAGTTTTGACGTTGATTTTTACGCCGGAGGGATGGGTGCCGTACCCCATCCCTCCTTTTTTTTGCGTCTAAAAATTTTATGTTTTTAAACATATTTTTAATATGTCATAAAATATGTATATTTGCGAGACTTTTTACGCTTATTATTAACCTTGAAAAAAAGAAGAATCTATCATAATTACATATTTTTTAATTCAATCTAATCAATCATGAAGAAAAATCTACTCATGCTTGGCACATTCCTATTCTCAATAGTGGGAATGTATGCGGCTGAGCCATTGGTTATTTCTCCTGAGGAAGGTGATCTTACCACGGCTCTGACAGCGGCCAAAGAAGGTGTCACCGAAGTCGGCGACATTGTGATTAATCTTGCAAAGGAAGGCAGTTATACTGTCAGCGGCTCTCTTGAAGTGCCCGCCGGTCTTGTGATCAATGGTCATGGCGCCACCATCGATGCGTCAGCACTTGAGGATCCGTTTGTGCTTATGAGCACCGAACCGACAGATACGGTAGCAATCAGCGAATACTATCGTATTGATGCAGTGAAGATCGATAGTGTAGAAGTGAAGAGCCTGAAGAACTCCATCTTCTACGACAATAATGTCAAGTATTGCGTTGTAGACTTTGCCATCACGAACTCTACATTCGCTCTTGCTACGACAGCGGTAAAAAACGAGGCACTTATCGCATTTCAGGGTGGTGGTGCAAAGGATGTGACCTTTGTCAACAACACTATCTACGGCAAAGGCGAGATAGCGAAGTATTTCATCCGCTTCAACAA
>CAZKIE010000037.1:14479-18546 GCA_964552825.1 uncultured Staphylococcus sp.
CAATCGGAGCCGACACACAGCAGGCAGAATATCAGACAGGTGCCACCAAGTGGCTCGTTGAGTACGTAGCTCCTCCCACACCTATCACAGTGACTGTGGCCAATAATGGTGATATCGTTGCCGCTATTGAAGCCGCCAAGACAGGTATCGAGAAGGTTGGAAAAATCACCGTCAATCTTGAAGCCGAGGGAAGCTATGCTCTGTCAGCTTCGATCGAGACCGCAGCCGGCCTCGTGATCAACGGTAACGGAGCGACCATCGATGCCTCCGCTCTCGAGGCACCGTTCATTCTCATGAGCACCACACCGACTGTTCTTGAAAAGAACGGTTATTATCGTGTTGACGAAATCAGCGTGGACAGTCTGACCGTTACGGGTCTGAAGAACTCCATCTTCTATGACAACAATACCAAGTATTGTGTCGTGGACTTCGCCATCACCAACTCTACGCTTGCCCTTGCCACGACAGAGGTTAAGAACGAGGCACTTATCGCATTCCAAGGTGGTGGTGCAAAGGATGTAACCTTTGTCGACAACACTATCTACGGCAAAGGCGAGATAGCGAAGTATTTCATCCGCTTCAACAACTCCGCCCGTCTTGACCGTTACGGATTTAGCACAAGTACCGAGACTAACAATATCACTTATATAAGCAATACCTTCTACAAGGTCATAATGTCCGACGGCCAGTGGGGCAATACGACCGGTCTTGCCCAGAGTTACGTCAAGTTTGACATCGAGAAGAACATCTGGTATGATTGCAGTAAGGATGTAATCCGTCGTCTTGCCGGTGGCCAGGCTCCCAAGGGTTCGGACAACACCTTCGCATACAACACCTATTTCAACAATGGTGAGAATATCGGTTCAAGCGAGGCAAACTATGACAAGAGTGGCACAATCCTTGAGACCAATCCTGACTTCGCTGATGCTGCAGCCGGAAACTTCACAATCGGAGCCGACACACAGCAGGCAGAATATCAGACAGGTGCCACCAAGTGGCTTGTTGAGTACGTTCCTGCTCCTGACTTGACTGAAGCTAAGGCTGCTCTGCTTGCAGAGATCAATGCTGCCAAGGAACTTCTCGGCAATGACACTGAGTCAGATCTCGGCAAGGAGCTTGCCGCAGCCATCACTGAGGCTCAGGATGTATATGACAACGCAGTTTCCAATGAGCAGATCAATGAAGCAATCGAGGCTCTCAAGGCTGCTGAGGAAGCATACAAGACCACCGGTATCAACGGCGTGGATGCTGACACAACCCCGGTAGAGTATTTCAACCTCCAGGGTGTACGCGTGGATAATCCGTCCAACGGTGTCTATATCCGTCGTCAGGGTTCGAAGATCAGCAAGGTTGTCCTCTGATATTAGAAACTGACTGTTTCATCAGGCCCCGCAGGAATCGTCCTGCGGGGCTTTTTTTGAAAAAAAATAACGTTCGTAAAACCTTTTTTGAGTTCGCGGTGTTAGTAAAGTAAAAATAACTCAACCAACAACTATTGTTTTATGAAAAAAGCGTTATTAATTATTGCCATCGTGCTTGGAAGCATGACAGCATTTGCTCAGAGTTTAGACAAGAACGAGGCAAAGCAGCTCAAAGCTTTCCTCACTGAGTCAGCTAAAGAGGGGACTAATTCACAAGCCCTCAAAGTAGTCGATCCTAACGCTGTAGGTTCAATCGAAGGCGTTACCGTTCAGAACGGCCACATCACAGCCATCGACTGGAAGGACAAGAAACTTGGTGGTGATCTCAATCTCTCCGGTTTCAAGTATCTGACGAAGGTTGATGTGTCGCGCAATGAACTCACTTCTCTCAATGTGTCGGGTTGCACCGCCCTTACCGATCTCAATGCGGGCCGCAATAAGCTTACATCCGTCGATTTCACCGGCTGCGGACAGCTCCAGACACTATCCCTCTACAAGAACCGTCTCACAGACATCTCCCTCTCGGGTACTCCGCTGCTCAAGAAGCTGAATGTCTCCAACAACCTTTTCGTTGAGCTGAGTGTAGCCAACAGTACTAATCTCCAGACTCTCAACTGCCAGGGTTGTCATCTTGAAAGCCTCAATGTCTCCGGTTGCACCGGCTTGAAGAACCTCTATTGCGGTTACAATAAGCTTACTTCCGTGCTTCTCTCTGGTGTTGAGAATCTTCAGAACCTCAATATCGACGACAACGAGATCGCCAACTTCGTAATCTCCGGTCTGCCTGCAATTTCCTCCCTCATCTGCACCGACAACAATATGGTGACACTGGGAGTGCGCAACTGCCCGATGCTTCTCGACCTCGTTTGCTCCTACAATGATCTGACCACACTGAGCGTGGAGGATTGCAACAATCTTCAGTATGTTGATTGCAGCTACAACGATCTTACCCAGCTCACTCTCTCCAATCAGACATTCCTGCAGCGTCTGATATGCAACAACAATCAGCTCCAGCTTCTCGACGTTTCGTTTGACCAGGCTCTTACCTACATCAATTGCCGTAACAACCAGATCACGGACTTCCGTACAATCGGTTGCAACAATCTGAGCATGGTGGCCTGCCAGTGGAACTACTGATCTGATGCTGACATACTACAATAGGAAACGCTAACATAAAATACATTACAGTCCGCCCGCGGGATCGCGATCCCGGGGGCGGATTCTTTTGTTGGGGAGGGTGGGTGATTGATGCGGGGAGAACTTATCGGAGGTCTTTGATGTTGTAAGTATGTATGTCCGAGACTCCACTATGAGGGAAACGGCCATGCAACAGTATCTAACCCCAACCGTAATTATTAGTTTTTATGAGAAGCGAGACCACTTTCACTCTTCAGTATGCCCATAGGTTCTATGGGTTCAAGGGTGAGGCCCAGTATCTTCACGGCCATACCGGCACTCTGACCATCGAGGTGGAGGATTCAATTAACAAGGGTGTGAACATGGTGTTTCCATGTAATGAGATCAAGAAGACAGCATGGGGTATCCTGAAGAATTTCGATCATGCCTTGGTGCTTCGTGAGGATGATCCTCTCCTGCCGGCGATCCTCGGTGTCTACGAGTCCCAGGGGATTCTTCACGGTCATCCGCAGAACACTCTGAAGGGTCCGGCGTTCAAGACGGAACTTGCCATGGCCTTTCCTGACTGTCGTCTTGTGGTGACGAAGGAGACTATGACCGTGGAGGGCATGATCAAGATTGTCTATGATCTGCTAAAGGATAAGCTGAATATCCGCAAGATCAAGTTCACGAGCGGTGATAATGCTGCATCGGAGGAGTTTGAGCCGGAGAGCAGTGTTGAGCGCTGTCCGCTCTGCGGCATAGCTTTGGATGCCGACGGTGTCTGTCCAAAGTGCGGGTATAAGAAGCCGAAATGAGCATGACGTGATGAAAAAACAATAGCCTCCCGCGACGGCGGGAGGCTATTGTGCCTTTATGATGTGTTTCGGTGAGGCTTTATGCGTTCTTCACCTTGTCAACCACGGCCTTGAAAGCGGCGGGGTTGTTGAGAGCGAGGTCGGCGAGCACCTTGCGGTTGATCTCTATACCGGCTTTGTGGATGAGACCCATGAGCTTGGAGTAGGAAAGATCCTCAAGACGGGCGGCTGCGTTGATACGCTGGATCCAGAGGGCACGGAAGTTGTGCTTCTTGTCCTTGCGGTCGCGGTAGGCGTAGGTGAGACCCTTTTCCCAGGTGTTCTTGGCTACGGTCCACACGTTGCGGCGGCATCCGAAGTAACCACGGGTGAGTTTGAGGATTTTTTTGCGGCGAGCTCTTGAAGCTACGTGATTTACTGATCTTGGCATTTTGAAATTGTGTTGTGAACGTCAGCGGCACTTGATGCACTTTAGGGTTTGGGGTGGCTGAACATTCGGTTAACGATTTTTTTAGTGCTTTTTAGAGTGTTTTTGTGTCCTCAGTGTGTCGGGATTACTTGAGAGCGAGAAGTTCCTTCACTGCGCTCACGTTGGTGCGATCCACGATGGAGAAGTGGGTGAGGTTGCGTTTCTGCTTCTTTGTCTTTTTGGTGAGGATGTGGCTCTTGTAAGCGTGTTTTCTCTTGATCTTTCCTGATCCGGTAAGGGCGA
>CAZKIE010000038.1:0-15911 GCA_964552825.1 uncultured Staphylococcus sp.
AATAGAAAGCAAGCACCAAAGCCACAATTGAAGAAGCCGGCACAAGCCAGAAAAGTGGATTGAACATGATATTAGAAATGTTTTAAAAATGAAAATTTAAAATGATAGTCCGCATTAGCACCTAAGGGCCGCCATGTTGCTGTTATACACCCTGCTCTTAAAACTTGGAGGATATGAGGTGGCAGCAACCGGCATCCTGTCAAAAAGGCGCTCACCGAAATAGCAGGATGCTTCGTCAGGGTATTTTGATGCGAATTCCAACAGCTTCATTGTAGTTGTCAATTGATATGTGCAAAGTTACAAATTCCAGTCCATTCCACCAAATATTTTTAGGCATAATTACGGACTATCATTTCCTATTTAAATATTCCTAATTGATTTCAACTCGATTGTTTTGGTTTTCCACTCTATTATTCTTTCCTCTGCGTTAGTAATGACGATCAGTTTATCGCAATGGAGTTCTTCAGAAGCCTCAATGAGTGCATCGAGTTCGCGTTTTCGTGTTTTCTCTGAGGACATATCATAACAGACCTGAATTAATTGCTCGACCTTAGATCCTTTACGTGTGACGAAATCTATCTCCTTATCGTTGCGAGTCCGATAATAGAACAGTGTCTTGCCGGGAACATAACCACGACGCAGCATTTCTACAAAGATTTGATTCTCTAGTAATCTGCCGAGATTCTCACTAAGATTAAATGCGGTGCTTTGCACGAATCCATTATCCACAATATATACCTTACCGGGAGCTTTCTTCATCAGTTTCAGTTTATTATTAAACCGAGGAAGATAGAAGAACAAATATGGCTCTTCCAAATAATCGCAGAACTTCTTTGTTGTGGTCACACTTGATAATCCTAAATCCGCAGCAAGGTCATTGGCCGAGATTGGATTACAAATATTTGATAACAAATATGTGGCAAGGTTATATAAATCAGTTGTATTCCTGACTTTGTGACGTTTAGCAACATCTTTCAAAAGTATTGAATCGAACAAGGTAGAGAGATAACTTTTAGTGATACTGCGAGATTGTATTGTTTCGGGATATCCACCATTGCGCAAATAATCGTCAGATACCACTATCGCCTGCGAAGATTGCTCGATAAGATTCGGGCTTATGTTTTTCCACCGCATTGTCTCAGAAAGACTGAAAGGAAGCATCCCAATCTGAAGATATCGACCGGTTAATACCGAAGCCATTTCACTACTCAGCATTTTGGCGTTACTTACCGTGATAACGAGATTTTTACCCCTGCGATACAGTTTATTAACCCATATATCCCAATCAGGTAAATTCTGGACTTCATCAATCAACAGGTATTCATAATCCGGATACACCTCATCAAGCATCTGCATTACCAAATCCTCATTCCAATTTTCGAGCAGAAGGTTATCATCAAAATTGAGGTAAGCGAAGTTCTTCCCCTGCAACAGAAGCAATGCAAACACAGACTTGCCGACTCGTCGGGGACCCGTGATCAATTTTATTAACGGATTGGCGAGCAATTCTTCTAAATTATATTTAGTATCGCGTTTTTGGTATGGTCGAGCCATCAGCTCATCCCTTTCAGCCCTTTGATTAAGAATTATATTTTTCATTTCCATTTGTTTTTAGATTGCAAAGATAGCAACTTTTATCCAATAAATACTCTGTACTGGATAAAATAGTACATTTTTATCCAGTACGTCGTTAATAATGGCTAAATCTGGTAAATTATTGCGTTGGAATCCATTGCTAAGATGTATGCCTGGCGAAAAATCAACGGACGCAGATGACGAAGTCAGGCGCACCGGTGTTTTTGACGCAAAGGCGCAAAGGAAGGAGGCCTTGCCACACCCTTAGAGGTCGTTACACTCCTGCATAGGCGCAGAGCCGCGTCGCAATGTAAGGTCAATTAAACCAACATTGACATGGGGGTTAGCGGGGGGTGATGGTGAAGGTGATTGAGCCGCGGGTGGTGGAGGCGCCTTTTTTGGCGCTCCATTTGGCGCCGCGGGCGGCCTGCTCGCAGGCAGCGCGGATGGCTGCACCGGCGCCGCCGCCGGCTTTCGCCGAGGTGACGTTGCCGTCGGCGTCTATCACGACGGTAACGGTGACGGTGGTTTTGTTGCGCAGGGAGACTTCCGGTTTCGGGCAACCGAGGAATCTGCGTCCCGAGGCGTTGCCCGAGATGCCGACACCTTGTCCTCCGGCGCCGTTGCTTTCGGTGCTTGTGCCCTCGGCGTTACCATTGCGGGAGGCGAAGCCTTTCGCCACCGCCGATGTCACCTTCTGCTTCTCCTCCTTCGAGATGGAGGGTTCGGTGGTCTGCACGGAGGATTCCCTGGTGGTGCTCACCAGTTTTTCTACCGGCGCCGCCGGTTTCGGGTTTTCCCCCTTCACCACCAGTTTTACATTCTCCACCGAAGCCTGTTCCGGTTCACCTTTGAAGGCTTCCGCAGGCGCATCCTGATGCGTGGCGTCCTCCTCACCGAGGTCGCGGAGGAGATCCGGTTCGAGGAAGAGTTCCTCGTCCGGCATTATTTCCGGTATTGACTCGCGTGTGAGCAGCGGGCGGTCGTAGCTGAAGCTCCCGAAAAAGAGGGCAAGGAGGATCAGCAGGAGGATCACGGTGGTGATTCCTGCAGCGAGCATCTTATCTTTGTCTTCTCTTTTCATTCTCTTTTATGCCGGGGCTACCGGGGCTACCGGGTTGGTTCTACGGATTTGGCGCGGGTGGCGAGCACCATGCGGAGATGCCGGCGGGCAGCCATGTCGAGCACGTTGACCACCTTGCCGTAGTCGACAAGGCTGTCGGCATAGAGGGCTATGGCGCGCAGCGAATCCTGCTGCTGTATGGCGGTGAGGCGCAGCGACAGTTCGTCGAGGGTGACGGCCACCGGTTCGGAGAGCACCTGTGTGGAGTCGTTGCGGTCTTCCACGAGGAAGATATTCTTGTCGGCATCAATATAGACTTCCGTCACCGGTTTGAGGGAGGTCTGTTCGCTGCTTTGGGGCAGGTTGACATCGATGGCGGCGGGGAATATGATGGTGGAGGTGACCATGAAGAAGATGAGCAGAAGGAAGATCACATCAGTCATCGACGACATGGAGAATGTTTCGAGGGATTGGAAATTTCTTTTCAGCGACATAACTTTTTCTCTGGGGGACTACCGGGGCTACCGGGGAGATGTATCAGACGGGCTCGTTGAGGAGGTCCATGAACTCCATGGTTTTTGTTTCAAGGGAATTCATCACGCGGTTTACCCTCGCCACCAATATATTATAAGCGAAGAGGGCGATGATGCCGACGATAAGGCCCGCCACGGTGGTTACCAGAGCCTGGTAGATGCCGCTGGAGAGGACGGTGATGTTGGCGGAGGTGCCGGCGGAAGCCAGGGAGAAGAAAGCCTGGATCATGCCGACGACGGTGCCGAGGAATCCCAGCATCGGTGCACCGGCGGCGGTGGTGGAGAGCCAGGGGAATCCCTTGCCGAGCCGGGCCACTTCGATATTGCCTGTGTTTTCAATAGCGACGAGGACATCATTCATGGGGCGGCCGATACGGCTGAGCCCCTTCTGAATGAGTCGCGAGTAGGGTGTGTCGGTTTTCTTACATAGATTTTGCGCTGCTTCAATATCGCCTTCGTGCACATAATCGCGTATACGGTTCATGAACGAGTCGTCCTCTTTGGAGGCGCGGTGTATGGCGAGAAGGCGCTCGATAAAAACATATATGGCAACTATAAGGAGAACAGCCAAAGGTATCATTATGTAGCCGCCGTCCATAACGAGCGACCAGAAGGAAAGGGACATTTTTTTAGGTTTTAGGTTTTAGTTATTAAGTTTTATTTTTGTGGACGCACGAGCCGTGCGTCCGTACAATCCGGGGATCGGGGGTGGACGCAAGAGCCGGGGGTTATGTCAGGCATTTGCAGTAGCGGTGGATGGTTTCTTCGATGCCGAGGTAGAGGGCGTCGGAGATGAGGGCATGACCTATGCTGACCTCGTCGAGGAGGGGAAGCCTCTCGTGGAGATATGCGAGGTTGTCGAGGTTGAGGTCATGACCGGCATTAAGGCCGATACCGCGTTTCAGAGCCTCCTCCGAGGCTCTGACGAAGGGGGCTGCGGCAGCCTCGCGGTCGGCGGCATAACCGTCGGCGTAAGGCTTGGTAAAGAGCTCCACGCGGTCGGCGCCGATGCTTGCGGCGGCTTTCACCTGCTCCGGGTCGGCATCCACGAAAATCGAGCTTCGGATCCCCGCCTGACGCAGGCGCAGGGCGATACGGCGGAGGAACTCCGCGTTTTTAATCACATCCCAGCCGGCGGAAGAGGTGAGCGCATCCGGGGAGTCAGGCACGAGTGTGACCTGTTCCGGCGCCACTTCAATCACCATGTGCATGAAATCATCGGAGGGGTAGCCCTCGATATTAAGTTCGGTGGTGACAACCTTGCGGAGGTCGTAGACATCACGGTGTGTGATGTGCCTCTCATCCGGGCGCGGGTGGATGGTGATTCCCTGCGCGCCGAAGCGTTCGCAGTCGACGGCAAATTTCACAACATCCGGCACGTTCTCACCTCTGGCATTGCGCAGGGTTGCCACTTTGTTGATATTTACACTCAGGCGTGTCATTTTCTTTTTTTTATGAGTCAAACTCTTAAAGTTTGGCATATTATTTGTAACTTTGCATCCGGAGAGGGAATATTCTTAAGGAATTTCCTTCCTTCAACCGTTAAAACAATACAGGGAATCTGTTAAAATTGATTCCGAAGCTGCATGAAGCAGCTTTAGAATGCAAATTTAGGAAATTTTTTTTTGAAATGGACAATACGAATTCCTAAAAAAGATTAACAGGAACAGAATTCCGCACAAAAATGAGGGATATTATGATAAGAGCAAGAGATATTATGTCGCGCGAAAGGGGTTACCGGGGGTTGCCTCCGATGCGGAATGTTTCGGCGGAGATGCCGGCGGTGGATGTATTGCCGCGGCTCCTCGACAGCAGCGGGCAGCGTCTCGGCGTGAAGCAGGGGGATGAGATGATAGGTGTCATCAACAGGGATTCGATGTTTGAGGGGTTAGGGCGGATGATAGCCGCACGCGATGACTGCAGTCTGATCACTTTGGAATGTGCCGCCGGGGATTACAGTGCCTCCAGGATAGCGCATGCCGTGGAGGACAGCGATGCGCATCTTGTGGATTTATGGAGCGTGCCCGCCGACGGAGGGAAGGTGCAGGTGACGCTGAGGGTTCGCCGCGACGACCCCTCGCCGGCAGTTCACAGCCTCGAGCGCTACGGCTATGACGTGGTGGCCGCCTATGGTAATGAGAACCGCGATGAAGAGTTGAGCGCAATGCGCCTGCTGGAGTTGAGAACGCTTCTTAACGTATGAGAAAGATAGCGATATACGGCAAACAACACCAGGAGCAGCATCTGCCGATGTTAGTGGAATTCTTCCGCAAATTGCGGGAGAAGGGTTTCAGTGTGAGCGTATGCCGCATATTCGGTGACTACCTTGCGCAGCATGGTATAGCGCCGGAGGGTTTCCGGATTGTGGATGAATTGCCCGGGGATACGGAATGCGTTATAAGCATCGGCGGTGACGGAACGTTCCTCAGAGCCGCCCAGTGGGTAAGCGGCAGGGAGGTGCCGATATTAGGTATCAACACCGGGCATCTGGGTTTTCTCGCCAGTTATTCGCTCGAGGAGACGGATGAGCTGACGGAGGTGATAGAAAAGGATGCCGGAGTGGTGGAGCGCAGGATGATGCTGGAGGTGGAGTGCGGTGCGATGCCCGCTGATTTCCAGCCGTATGCGCTTAACGAAGTGGCGGTGATGCGCGGCGAGACAGCATCGATGGTAACGGTGCATGCCGAGGTTGACGGCTATTTCCTTGCCGACTACATGGCAGACGGACTGGTGGTGGCAACGCCTACCGGTTCGACGGCATATAATCTCTCCGCCGGCGGACCGATACTTATGCCGACGCTTGACTGCGCGGTATTGTCGCCGATAGCGCCCCATTCGCTGACGATGCGTCCGCTGGTGGTGAGAGGGGATTCGGAGATAAGGCTGACCGCGAGTTCGCGGGTACGGTTCGCGAGGGTGAGCCTTGACGGGCGGTATTTCATGATGGAATGCGGCGAGGATGAATTGCGGATACGGCGGGCACCATTCCATGTGGCGGTGCTCCGGCGGCCCGGGGCCGGCTTCGCCGGTCTGCTGCGGCAGAAACTGCTGTGGGGGAGGAGATGAATCAGGGATTAGGGATTGGAATTAGAAATAAAAACCCGATAACAACAATGGAGTATAATCATAAGGATATCGAGAATCGCTGGCAGCGATATTGGAAAGAGAGCCGGACATATAAGGTGACGGAAAATCCGGATAAGAAGAAATTTTACGTGCTTGACATGTTCCCCTACCCGTCGGGAGCGGGCTTGCATGTGGGGCATCCGTTAGGGTATATTGCCAGCGACATCTATGCGCGCTACAAGCGTCAGCAGGGTTTCAATGTGCTCCATCCTATGGGTTACGATGCCTACGGACTCCCGGCAGAGCAGTATGCCATCCAGACCGGTCAGCATCCGGAGAAAACCACCACTCAGAACATAGCACGCTATCGCTCGCAGCTCGACAAGATAGGTTTTTCATTCGACTGGAGCCGCGAGGTGCGCACCTGCGACCCCGAATTCTACAAATGGACGCAATGGGCGTTTATTCAGATGTTTAACTCCTACTACGACCTCGCCCTGCAGAAGGCGCAGCCAATCTCCGGGCTCGTGGACCATTTCAAAGTCAATGGTTCCGAAGGGATACATGCGGCGGCCACCAAAGAGTTGGCATTCACCGCAGAGGAATGGAATGCGCTGACCGAGAAGGAGCAGCGCGAGCTGTTGATGAACTACCGCATAGCTTACCGGGGGGAGACGATGGTGAACTGGTGCCCGCAGTTGGGCACGGTGCTTGCCAACGATGAGGTGAGCGAAGGGGTAAGCGTGAGAGGGGGGTATCCTGTGGAGCAGAAGCTGATGAACCAGTGGTGTCTGCGCGTGTCGGCATACGCGCCGCGACTCCTTGAGGGTCTTGACACTATACAGTGGTCAGACTCGCTGAAAGAGACACAGCGCAACTGGATAGGGCGCTCCGAGGGAGCTGAGATGCGCTTCCCCGTAGACGGAAAGGATATAGAACTTGAGATATTCACCACCCGTGCCGATACCATTTTCGGTGTCACCTTCATGGTGCTCGCCCCCGAGTCGGCGTATGTGCCGCAGCTCACCACTGCGGAGCAGAAAGATGCTGTTGAGAAGTATCTCAACGAGGTGAAACACAAGACAGAGCGCGAGCGACAGATAGAGAAGAAAGTGTCGGGAGTCTTTACCGGCAGTTATGCGGTGAATCCCCTCACCGGCAAGAAGATACCGGTATGGGTGAGCGACTATGTGCTGGCAGGTTACGGCACCGGCGCCATCATGGCGGTGCCCGCCCATGACTCACGTGACTACGCCTTCGCGCGTCATTTCGATCTTCCTGTCATCCCTCTGATCGAGGGTGCTGATGTGTCGGAGCAGAGCTTCGATGCCAAAGAGGGGAAGATGATAAACTCCTGCGGACCCAAGCTCGACCTGAACGGTCTCGAAGTGAAAGAGGCGATAGCCAGGACCAAGAGATTCATAGAAGAGGAGGGGTTGGGAAAAGTGAAAGTCAACTACAGGCTGCGCGATGCCATCTTCTCGCGCCAGCGCTATTGGGGTGAGCCCTTCCCGGTATATTATAAGGAGGGTGTGGCATATATGATGGATGAGTCGCAGCTGCCACTGCAGCTCCCCGAGGTGCCCGGCTATCTCCCCACCGAAGACGGGCAGCCCCCGTTGGGACGCGCCGAGAACTGGAAAACCGCCGAAGGGTATCCTATAGAGGTATGCACGATGCCCGGTTTTGCGGGTTCATCGGCATATTATCTCCGCTATATGGATCCGCACAACGACAAAGCGCTGGTAAGCAAAGAGAAAGATGAATACTGGAGGAATGTGGATCTGTATGTGGGAGGTGCCGAGCACGCCACCGGTCATTTGATCTATTCACGCTTCTGGAATAAATTTTTGTATGATCTTGGCGTGGTGGTGGAGCCGGAGCCTTTCAAAAAACTGGTGAACCAGGGGATGATCCAGGGGCGCTCCAACTTCGTTTACCGCATAAAAGATACCAATACGTTTGTGAGCAACGGTTTGCGGAAGCAGTATGACACCACGCCGATACATGTGGATGTGAATATCGTTTCCAACGATATCCTTGACCTCGATGCCTTCCGCAAATGGCGCCCCGAATATGAGGATGCCGAGTTTGTGCTTGAAGACGGCAAATATATATGCGGCTGGGCTGTGGAGAAGATGTCGAAGTCGATGTATAATGTGGTGAATCCCGATGATATTGTGGAACGCTATGGAGCTGACACGCTGCGGCTTTATGAGATGTTCCTCGGTCCGGTGGAGCAGTCGAAGCCGTGGGATACCAACGGTATCGACGGTGTGAACAGATTCCTGAAGAAGCTTTGGGGACTTTTCGAGAAGGCAGACCTTGAGGCAGACACGGAGATGAACAAAGCGGAGAGGAAGGCTGTTCACAAATTGATAAAGAAGATAACGGAGGATATAGAGAATTTCTCCTTCAATACGTCGGTGTCCGCTTTCATGATCGCAGTGAATGAGCTGACGCAGCTGAAGAGCACCAACAAGGAGGCTATGGATGTGATGGCAAGGCTGATAGCACCGTTTGCACCGCATATTGCCGAGGAGTTCTGGCACAGGTTGGGGCACGAGGGAAGCGTGGTTGATTCCGAGTGGCCGGCGTATGATGCCGCGGCATTGGTGGAGGATATGGTGAAATATCCCGTGAGCTTCAACGGGAAGACACGATTTACTATCGAGGTGCCTGCGGGAGCCACCAAAGAGGAGGTGGAGGCCAAGGCTCTGGAGAATGAGGGGACTGCGAAATGGCTTGAGGGGAAGACGCCGAAGAAGGTGATCGTAGTGCCCGGGAGGATTGTGAATATTGTGCTTTAGGGGAGAGGCGGCAGAGCCGCCTCACACCTTCAAAAAGAGATTGATAAATCTATTATTATGAGATATTCAGGAGCGATTTTGGCTGCGGTGGCATTGATTGTCGGCGGCAGCGCAGTTGGAAAGACACATAAGATAGGGGCGCTGAGCCCGAAGCCGGCATGGATGGAGAATGCCGTGATTTATGAGGCTAATCTGCGGCAGGGCACTGCCATGCGCAATCTGAAGGGGTTGCAGCTGGAGTTGCCGCGACTCAAGGATCTGGGGGTGGATATTGTTTGGCTGATGCCGATACATCCTATCAGTGAGAAGAACCGCAAGGGAGGACTCGGCTCGTATTATGCCGTGAAGGATTACAAGGATGTGAATCCGGAATTCGGCACAATAGAGGATCTGAAGGAGTTTGTGCGCACCGCCCATGACCATGGGATGAAGGTGATACTTGACGAGGTGTGCAACCATACGGGTTGCGACAATGCCTGGGTTACGGAGCACCCCGAATATTATGCCCGCAATGAGAAAGGGGAGATGTACGGACCTTTTGACTGGACCGACACCTACAAGCTCGATTATTCCAATCCGGCAACGCGCGCTGCGATGATCGATGCCCTGAAATTCTGGATTGAGGAGGCGGATATCGACGGCTACCGCTGCGATGTTGCCGGGGAGGTGCCCACGGATTTCTGGGAGGAAGCGCGTCCGCAGCTGGAGGCCATAAAGCCCGTGTTCATGCTTGCCGAATCCTCCACCCCTTCGCTGATGAACAAGGCCTTTGATGCCGACTATGCGTGGCCGATGAAGGATGTGTTTAACGCGATAGCCGCCACGCAGGGTGTGAACAAATATGCCGGGGAGAAAGGACAGAAATTGCCCGGGATGACTGCGCAGGATATCCCGGCGCTTATCAAGCGGCAGATGACCGAGTATCCTCGCGGAAGCGTGCACATGAACATGATCACCAACCATGATCTGAATTCATGGGAGGGTACGGAATTCGAGCGTTTCGGTCCCGCCACGGCCGCTTTCGCCGTGTTGAGCTATACGCTCCCCGGTATGCCGATGATGTATACCGGTCAGGAGGTGGGTTTTGACCATGCATTTGAATTTTTTGAGCGGGACAGTGTGCAGCCCGACTATACGGAGAATGAATTCACAGCCTTTTATGAGATGCTCAACGCCTTGAAGCACAAGAACACGGCCCTGAATGCGAATGAGCCGATAGAGCGCACGAATTTTATAGAATCCGAGGATCCGGATGTGCTGACCTTCACGCGGCAGAACGGGAAGGATAAGATTGTGGTGATTGCCAATTTATCTGACAAGAGCTCGCGGGTGCATTATCTGAGGAGGGAGCCGTATCTGGCGGGACTCACTGATCTTTTCAGCGGCAGAGCCGCTGCACTCCCCCAAAAATTGGGACCGTGGGAATATCATATCTTCACAAACTGAGAGAAAGCTTGGCGGATTAAACAAATTTTTGTAATTTTGCGAAGTTAACGTTAATATAAATTAAAAAACAGTAAAAATGCCTTATTGAGGGTAGCTCCCTGAAGGTCTGTGATTCCGAGCGAGTTGAATTCATACGGATGCGTGAGCGTGCGTATGGTCTGTAGCGGTAGGGTTGCAGGTCTGAAATGTACAAAAATTTGCTTGACTGACACTATGGCTTATTGGATTCAAAATTATGTCTTGTCCCTGGTGATTTCGGTTTTGCTCACCGGATTGATAATTCCCAAGATTCTTCTCATTGCCTTTGAAAGAAACTTGTTTGACACTGTGGATGAGCGAAAAATCCACCGTGGAGTGGTGCCTCGTCTGGGTGGGATGTCGTTCCTTCCGGTGCTCACCTTCTCCTTCTTTCTGGTGATATGTTTGAACCTCAGATTTAACCCTCATCAGATAATTCCCGCACTTGCGGATGCGGTGATACCAATTTTTTTTCTGATTTGTGCGTTAATGTTAATATATTTTGCAGGACTTGCCGATGACCTGGTGGGAGTGAGATATAGAGCTAAATTCATGTTGCAAATCGTTGCCGGAGTGCTTATTGTCAGTTCCGGGATGTGGGTTTCGAATCTCCACGGTTTTTTGTGGATTCATGAATTGCCTTCATGGGTAGGATGGATTATTACGGTGTTTTGTATAATTTATGTTGTAAATGCCGTTAATTTAATAGATGGAATAGACGGATTGGCATCCGGTCTGAGTGCTGTGGCGCTGATATGGTATTCCTACGTGTTTTATCTTACGGGGCGCATGGCATGCCTGCTGCTTGCCGGCGCGACGTTGGGAACACTGATACCGTTCTTCTATTTCAACGTGTTTGGGAAAGCCGACAGCCACACGAAGATCTTCATGGGCGACACCGGGTCGCTCACGATAGGGTTGATGCTTGTGTTTCTGACAGTGGAGGTGATCAACATACCGGAGACCCCCGTATTGGCAGGCAACAATCTCTTCATCATGGCAGTGTCGCCGCTGATATTGCCGTGTTTTGATGTGGCGAGAGTGTTTTTCCACCGGGTAAGGCGCGGACATAATCCGTTTCTGCCTGACAAATGCCATATCCACCACAAGCTGCTTGCTCTGGGATTGCCCCAGTGGCAGGTCTTGATAGGGATAGTATTGACCGACATGGTGTTTGTGCTTGCCAACGTAGGGTGCAGTTCCTGCCTTCAGCCGACATTTATCATCATCGGGGATGCCATTCTGTGGATAGGTATGAACATGCTTCTCACCAGCCTCATACGCCGCCGGGAGCGAGAGCTTGGAGAGGTGCTTTATGAATAGAAAAAATTATAAAATTAAGGATAAATGAAAAGAATCAGCCTCGTATTCCGCGGCTTAATCGCCGGTCTGACACTTGCCGTCATGACCGGCTGCAGTGTGCCTAAAGATGTGGCATACTTCCAGGATCTCGATGCAGTGAATATCATCGAATCAGCAAAGGTAATGCCTATTACCGTGAAACCGGGAGACAAGCTCTCGATAGTAGTGAAGTCAAAGGATCCGACATTGTCGGCTCTGTTCAATCTTCCCGTCTATTCGTCGAGGATAGGGAACGGAGGGTCGAGCAATGGTACCGGTGCCGAGTTGCGCTCCTATACCGGTGGTAATTCCGAGAGTGTGGCATCCTATACCGTGACTCCGGAGGGGACGATAGACTTTCCGGTTCTGGGGTATATACATGTGGCGGGGATGACGCGTTCGGAAGTGGCGGGCTACATCAAAGGGGAGCTTATGGGACGCGAGCTGTGCAAGGATCCCACGGTGTCTGTGGAATTTCTGAATTCGGGCATCAGCCTGATGGGGGAGGTGGCGCGGCCCGGGCGCTACGACCTGAACCGCGACCGGCTGAATGTGCTCGAGGCCATAGCTCTTGCCGGCGACCTGACGATTACCGGCCAGCGCAAGAATGTGAGGGTGCTGAGGGTAGAGGATGGCAAGGTCAACACCTACACTCTTGACCTGACGGATGCCACATCGCTGACCAACAATCCCGGCTTCTATCTGCAGCAGGATGATGTGATTTATGTAGAGCCCAACGACATGCGCAAGCGCCAGACGACGTTGAACGGCAACAACACGCTGAGCACCAGTTTCTGGATCTCCGTGGCATCGCTCATCACATCGGCAGTGACCACAATCGGAGTGTTTGTAAAATAACAGGACAAGACTACAGAAGACTTGAATATTTCACTATAAGACAATTGAATCCAAGATGGAAGAAAATATAATCAGAACGCAGGTGGCAGATGAGGAGGAAGTGTTCTCAATGAAAGACTTTCTGGCGCAGTGCATGTCGAAATGGAAATGGTTTTTGGCATCAATAATCATTTTCTGCGGCATAGGTGTGCTTTACATCCTGCGCCAGCAGCCCGTATACGAGCGCAACATGGCTGTGTTGATCGAGGATCAGGACGGCGGCGGGGGTGTTTCCGACATTGCCAATTCCTTCTCCTCGCTGGGTCTGGTATCATCGAATACCAACGTAAACAACGAGCTTATATCGCTGACCTCGCCGGCAGTGCTGTATGAAGTGATCCAGCAGTTGGGTCTTGATGTGAATTATGCCACACCCGGCAAATTCCACAAGACAACACTTTACGGCACCACATTGCCGGTGAACGTAAAATTCCAGGATCTTGAGGAGCAGCAGGGTGCCGGGTTCACCATGGAGATGGGAGAGAACGGAGCCGTGACCCTCAAGGATTTCTATTTATCCACCGTAGATGGTAAGGAGAAGATAGACAAGGAGGTAAAGGGAAAGATAGGGTTTGACCCGATACAAACTCCCGTGGGAAAGGTGATGATCACCCCCAACGGCAAATATATCCCCGCCAAAGGGAAGAAAGCGAAGCCTATCGATGAGATAGAGATAAAGCGCGTGGGGATGCAGAACAGTGTGGAGGCATACAGCAAGCTTGTGAAGGGAGACCTTGCAGACAAAGATGCGGATGTAATAGACCTGAGCATGAAGGATGTGTCTGCACAGAGGGCTGCGGATGTGATTAACGCAATAGTTGAGGTATATAACGGTAACTGGGTGCATGACAAGAACAGGATTGCCGTGGCAACCTCAAGCTTCATTGACGAGCGCTTGCGTCTGATAGAGAGCGAGCTGGGTAATGTAGACGACGAGATATCCGATTTCCAGGCGCAGAACAAGGTGCCGGATTTGGAGGAGTCGATAAAGAATGAGGTGAAGCAGTCAATGGAAATGTCGAACAAGATGCTGGAGGTAAGAAACCAGATGACAATGTCGATATATCTGCGTGATTATCTGAATAATCCGGAGCATGCAAACAGCGTGATACCGGTGAACACAGGTATCGGGAGCAACACTCTGGAGACACAGATCAGCACATACAACAACCTGCTGCTTACCCGCAACACATTGTCGGCGAGCAGTTCGGACAGCAACCCGCTTGTTATTGATTATGACGGGCAGATCAAGGGACTGCGTGAGTCGATTGTGAGCGCAGTCAATGCCAATATAGTATCGCTCAACCAGACGTTGAGAAATATGGAGGGGGCGAAGAGCAGCAGCGAGAGCAAGCTTGCCGAGGGTCCGTCGCAAGCCAAATATCTTCTCAGCATCGAGCGTCAGCAGAAGGTGAAAGAGTCACTCTATCTCTATTTGCTGCAGAAGCGTGAGGAGAACGAGCTTACACAGACCTTCACCGCCTACAACACACGTATCATCACTCCTCCTACCGGTTCGCTGCACCCCGTGGCACCGAAGAAGATGATGATTCTGGCTGTATGCTTCCTGCTGGGTATCTGCGTGCCGGGTATGGCTCTCTACATAGCCGCCGCCACAGGTACACGCGTGCACAACCGCAAAGATCTCGAGAGGATGTCGGCACCGTTTGCCGGAGAGATACCATACGTGGGGAAGAAGAGCATCAAGAATGTATGGCACCGCTATTTCCCGAAGAAGAAAACAGACGGCGAGCTTGAGAATGTGCTTGTGGCAGTGCGGGAGGGTAGCCGCGATGTGGTGAGCGAGTCTTTCCGAATTGTGCGTGGTAACATCGACTTCATGAATCATGGGAAAACCGGTTGCCAGGTGATAATGATGACATCATTCAATGCCGGCTCCGGCAAGTCGTTCATATCCTTCAACCTTGCCTCCTGTTACGTCCTGAAGGGGAAGAAAGTGCTGGTGGTTGACGGTGACTTGCGCCATGGCTCCGTATCGCAGTTTGTGAATATGCCCGGCAAGGGATTGAGCAGCTATCTTGCAGGAGACACCGACAACTGGCAGTCGCTGGTAGTGCCGGTGACCGGTTATGACGGAATGTTTGTGATGCCGATAGGACATCGTCCGCCTAACCCTTCAGAGCTGTTGGATAACGGTCGTCTGGACACATTGCTTCAGGAGGCACGCGAGGAATATGATTATATTATCATAGACTGTCCTCCTACGGATGTAGTGGTGGATGCTCAGATTGTGGGCGGATATGCGGACATGACCATCTTTGTGGTGCGCGCGGGATTGCTTGAGCGCAAGGATGTAGCCGAGATTGACGCCATCTACAAGAGCAAGCGTTTCAACCAGATGACAATCGTGCTCAACGGCACGGATATGGCGCAGTGCAGACATCGCGGCTATTACGGATCGGGTTACGGATCGGGATATAATAAAGGGATGGAATAAAAGGGAACCGTATGTGGCCGTTCAAGAC
Organism: uncultured Staphylococcus sp.; assembly: GCA_964552825.1. Classification (GTDB taxonomy): domain Bacteria; phylum Bacteroidota; class Bacteroidia; order Bacteroidales; family Muribaculaceae; genus Duncaniella. The sequence goes on from CAZKIE010000038.1 coordinate 15,236, forward strand.
AACAGACAAACTTATAGACTCGGGAATGTTTGAGGGATTTACCGACTGGCATTCCCATATTCTCCCCGGTGTGGACGATGGTATTGCCAAGCCGGAGGATTCCCTTGCCGTGCTTTCAAGATATGAGGAGGTGGGAATCCGCAAGGTGTGGCTGACGCCGCACGTGATGGAGGATTACCCGAATACACCCGACAGGCTCCGCGAACGGTTTGCGGAGCTCTGCGCGGCGTATAATGGTAATATAGAATTGCGTCTCGCATCGGAGAATATGCTCGACTCACTTTTTGAGGAGAGGTTGAAGAGCAATGAATTCCTGCCGATAGGGGATGAGGGGAAGCATCTGCTCGTGGAGACAAGTTATGTGAATCCGCCTTATGGGATGGATGACATGATAGACGGGGCGATGTGTCTGGGGTATGAGATAGTGCTTGCCCACCCGGAGCGTTACCGCTACATGACGGAGAGTGATTATTACAAATGGAAGCAGCGCGGACTGAAATTCCAGACCAATTATATGTCGCTCGTAGGAGGTTATGGTGAGACAGTGCGCAAGAAATGCGAATGGCTTCTGAAAGAGGGGATGATAGATATCTGCGGCAGCGATGTGCACCGCCTCAACTTTTTCGAACATTGTATAGGCCAAAGGCCTAAAAAGAGATCCTCCCTGGAGCAACTT
>CAZKIE010000039.1:0-12623 GCA_964552825.1 uncultured Staphylococcus sp.
TTTCGAACATTGTATAGGCCAAAGGCCTAAAAAGAGATCCTCCCTGGAGCAACTTCTGGAGGTGGCGCACAATCCACGACTGACCTGACACAAAATATATAGAATCGCACAAATAGGCATCCAAAGGGATGCATGGTTTAGGATGGGATATTTTTATATAGTTCTTCTTATGTTCGTGGCATTGGCGTATTGCTACGATTATAAGAAATATACATCAATGAAAGGATTATGGATTGCCGTTATGTGGATCATAACGGTATCAGTCGCCGCTTTCCGTTACCGGATGGGGGTGGATTCCGTGATGTATGAACATGAGTATCCCTACATGCCGACGCTTGCCCAGCTCTGGAACTATAAATTCTCCGACTCGCGCTATCAGATACTCTATATAGTGTTTACTGCGATAAGCAGGAGCATTTCGGATGATTTCTTCTGTTTTCAGATCATGCATGCGCTGTATGTCAACACGATTATCTTCTGGTTTTATTTCAAATATACGAAGCATAGTTTTACGGCCTTGTCCTTGTATTTTCTGATGCTCTATGTGCCGTTCAATATGGAGGTGCTTCGCGAGAGTCTTGCTATATCCACCTTCCTGCTTGCCTGGCCGATGTTTGTGAAGGGGAAATGGGTATGGTATTATCTGATATGTCTGGTGGCCTTCGGGTTCCATCTGTCGGCGGTGTTGACCTTTGTGTTTCCGATCTTCTGGATGCCCGGTTTGCGGCAATTCTTCGTGTTTGGCAAGCGCACCATCGTGATATGCGTGTTGCTTTTGGGTTTCGGATATTTCATACATGACAAATTCTTCGATGTGATCCAGGGGATGTCGCTTTCTGAAAGTTTTCAGGAGCGCGCGGCCACCTATAAGAAAGATGAGTTGGGCGGGGCTGCATTGAATCTCTTCGGTATCATAGGGTATCTTTTGCGCTTTGCGCTATATCCGATCATGGCAGTATATTTTGTGAAGAAGAGCCGTCAGAGGAGAAACAAGAATCAGAAGGTGGAGATGGCCAAGGAGGAGTATATGACGATGTGGAATATCTATTTCACCTTCCTGACGATGTTTATCACCATCTTCCATCGCTACAGCAACTATCTGATGCCGTTTGCGTTCCTGATGATTGCTGACTGGGCGTTTACGACGGTGACGATAGGGAAAGCCGTGTGGCGCTACAAGTATTACATGTGGGTGATAATCTTTGTGCCGTTGTTTACATTGCAGATTTACAGCACATTCTACGGGTCGCTCAACAAGAGCGGCACATTAAAGCAGGGAATGATCTATGCTCCCTACAAATCGCAACTGAATCCCGAGGAGGACCGCGATCGGGAGAAAGCCTTCCGCTATATCAATCCCTGGCGCCGCTTCTGACGCCATTTCTTCCAGTAAATTTTTGTTAAGGAGACTATTTCTGCCAGGAGCGGATGTAGTCGGCGGGGGATTGAGGCAGGGTAGAATCCTTCATGCGGCGACGTCGCACGGCGCGGTCGAAGGGGAGACGGAGTTTGTAGTAGGATATTTCCGCGAGTTTGAAAGCGTAGCGACACCCTTCGAGAAGATAATTTGAATACACCTTGTTTTTTCGGTAGGCGTGAAGATGATCCTTGAAGATTTGGCGATGGCTGCCGATACCCGATGTGGAGGCGCCGCCGATACGCATAGTAACGAAATTCTTGCGGATATAGCGGGTGCGTATATTGTGGAGATAGATAAAGCGGAGGGTCAGTTCGAAATCAGAAGCTATTTTGAAGTCGAGGTCGAAATGGCCGAACTTATCGTAGATCTCCTTGCGGCAATAGAAAGAGGGGTGAGCCGGCATGAACCCCATGCACATCATCCAGCGGCGGAATCGGCGTGAGGAATAGTATCTGACGCCGTCGTGCACATTGTTGCCGCGGATATAATGCACGTCGCCATAAATGGCGTCGACATCCGCGAAGGAATCCGCCACGGTCTGCAGGATATCGTCGGAGCTGAAAAAATCGTCGCTGTTGAGAGTGCCGATGACGTCGCCCGAGGCGAGACGCAGCCCTTTGTTCATCGCATCATAAATACCGTTGTCCGGTTCGCTGATATAGCGGAGACGCCCGTTGTAGAGCGGTTCCAGTTCCTTAATTATAGACAGGGTATCATCGCTGGAATTGCCATCGACAATAATATGCTCGAAGTCCTGATACGACTGAGCGAGGACACTGAGCATAGTGTCCCGAATTGTCTTGCCTCTGTTCCAGGCTGTGGTGATAATAGTGATTTTCATGAGTGAAGATAGATTCGCTTGAAAAGATACCCTAAAAGAGAGAGACGGTAGCTTATCTTTTTGGATAACGGAAAAGAGTGCTTTGATGTTATAGACGAAGTGGAAGAATGTCGCCTGAATTTTATTCCCTTGAAAGGGATGAACTCCACATTGCTTTTGACGGCGCAGAGAGAGCCGATCCAAATATCCTGAAACACAGGCAGATGTTCCGGAATAGGGAGAGCGATGTCAAGGATATCGCGGCGGAAAGCCATTGCGCAACCGAGATATCCGTTTCGTATCCAGTTGTGGATGAAACCCGACCGGCAGTTGAAATCTTTGAAAAAGCTGTCGGAGGTGATGTTGAGGTTGCCGTAGGTGATGAAAGCATCGTGGACCACGCAGCCGCTTCTCTGCAGGGCTTCCATGCAAGCTTTGACCTTCCCCGGGAGCCACACGTCATCCTGGTCGGAGAGGAAGATTATATCGCCCCGGGCATTAGAGAGGGCGTTATTGAAATTGGCGTTGACACCATGATCTGGTCCCGGATTCGAGAGGATTCGGATTCGGGGGTCGCGGAAACTCCGGATGATTTCAATGGTGGAATCGGAAGAGCCGTCGTCAGAGATAATGACTTCATCGTGGTCACCCAGTTGTTCGAGGATAGAGCGCAACTGCTCCCCGATATATTTTTCGCCATTATAGCAGGCCATGCACACTGAAATCATACCTGGGGTTCTTGAATTATGTAATCATCAATATTCCTCGTTTCCGGATTGAAGTTTGCGCTGATAAGGAATATCTTCTTGCCGGAACTCTCAAATGGATGTATGTAACCCTTGGCATCGATTTGCGAAATGGTCTCTGCTGCAGATTTGTTTACCTTGAATTCAAAGATATATAGATATTCAGGGGTTTCCACAGAGAGATCAATTCTGCCCGAGGAAATCCTTTGTTCCACCCTGGAATAATATCCGACGAGTGTAAACACCAGATAGACGGCATTTTGAAAATGGTCTTCCGGAGCAACTCCTTTTCCTCCGTAAGGGATGCTTGCCACGAGGGAAGACAATCTCTTCATGAAATCTTCCGGGGCTCCGGTGCGCACCTCTTCGGCGAAACGGCTGATGACAAAATCAGTCTCAGTCTTGTTGATATTTGTGTAATAAGGCACGAGGTATGACAGGAAACTCTCGCGGACTTCGCGGTTGGGGAAGTCAAGGACGCATTGGTCGAAAGTCTCTATATAGTTGGAGATGGTAAGGTATCCAGCCTGATAGAGAGCCGGGACAGGCTCTTGAGTCATGATTCCCGCAGAGCGGAGAGTGGAGCGGCGGATACGGTAGCCGGAAAGGGTTTTGATCTCCAGATGGCTTCGGGTCAGAAGAGAGGCAAGATGAGAGGGGGTGCCGCTGTCAAACCAGTAATTGTCAAACGAATTTGAAGCGAATACATTAACAAGGCTGAAGGGATTGTAGACATCTTCCGATTTTACCGAGAAATGGTAACCGTCGTACATCTCCTTGAGTCGCAGAAGAGTGTCGTCGGTGCTCAAACCATATTCGTTGGCAAGATTATTTATGCCGTCATGGAAAATGTCGGTCAGTTCGCTGTATGTAATGCCGCAGATGGCGGAATAATTGTTTTCGAAAGATATATCCCTGAGGTTGTTGAGGTCGGAGAAAACGGACACCTTGCTGAACCGGGCCACGCCGGTAAGCATAGCAAACTCAATATATCTATCCATTGATTTGAGATTGGAATAGAAAGCTTTAAGCAGAGAGCGATATTTGTCGGCGAGGGCTTCATCGTTGATAGCGTTTAGCAACGGTTTGTCGTATTCATCGACAAGAATCACCACCTTCTTGCCCGTGGATTGAGCGATATGGGAAATGACATCGCTGAAACGGAGGCTTGGCGGCAGGGATTTGCTGGCGGGGACGTTGTATTCCTGTTCCCACTTGTCGAGTTGGTATTCGAGCATAATTTCCAGCGAATCCTCCTTGCCATATTCGCCAGAGTTGAGGTCAAGATGCAATACGGGTAGAGGAGTCCAATTGTCAGTGAGTCTGTCGATTTCAAGGCCTTTGAAAAGATTGCGATGACCCTGATAGAAGGCTTCGATGGTGGAGAGGAGCAGACTTTTGCCGAATCGGCGAGGTCTGGAAAGAAAGAAATACTTGCCGCCACCGCTAATCAGGTCGTAGATATAGCGGGTTTTGTCGGCGTAGAGCATGTTTTCTTCTCGGATTTTGCGAAAATCCTGCACGCCAACGGGGTATTTTGGTTGTAGTCCGTTATCTTTCACAAAGCAAAGTTAGTAAAAATTTCGGAATATTCACAATGACAAGCACAAATCGCTAATAGCTAATCAAGAATCTCATATACGCTATTCAAGTTCTATATCTATATATGTATCAATGCTACCGAGTTTCGATTCAAGCTCTTTGCGGGTCGGAAATCTCAACACGAGAGTGCCTATGGCATTGTTGGCGCCGGAAAATCCTTTGACCTCATCCCCCTCTTTCACCCACATATCTTTCTCCACAACATACGGCTGCAGCTCATCGGAAATCCCCAATCCTTTGAATATCCCATCGCTGTCGGAATGAAGGATCACCTCGGCCCAATGTTCCTTGTATTCGGGCATTGTCATCGGAAGCAACGGTTGCGACAATGCCGCTCTTACGGAATTCTCCACCAGCGAGCTTCCGCTCGCCATGTCGAGCATCTCCGCCAATCGATTGCCGCCGGCCCTTGGCGACATCTCCATGATATACCCTTTCCCATCCTCTGCCACCCGCGTCTCAATATTGTATATGCCGGTGGCGAGACCCAACAGGCAGATAAGACGTTGCAACTCCCCGCGCAACTCTTCCTGCGACTCAGCAGGCATGTCCGACGGCCAACTGTAGGCAGCCGGAGTGTACGGATTCGATGCCTTCTGGTCAAACAGTTGGTTGGAGAATGAACAGTATACCAACTCTCCATCTACCGAAAAGCAGTCGGTGTCGGACGACGGATACCGCTTCTCCAGAAATTCCTCTATGATAAATCTTCCGGAATGTGACTCATCCAATGCATGCTCTATAGCCGCTTTCAAATCCCTAACGTCATCAACCCGGCTCACCCCTTTACTGCCGGCGGAGTCCACGGGTTTTACAATCACGGGCCATCGATACCGCTCTGCATCGGCTACAGCAGCCTCCACATCGGAATATCCCTTGGCTTTCGGCACATTAAAACCGTTGTCGGTCAGAAATTTGCGAAACAATGCCTTATCCTGCAATATGCGTACCGATTCGTACGGTCCTTGGAAGGGCAAACCCATCTCTTCCGCCACGTATGCTGCAGTAGTCACTCCGGGATCCACGGCATACGACATGATGCCGTCTATGCGCAACTCCCGTGCCAGCCTTAGCACCGCCTCCTTGTCAAGGATGCTCACATTATGATACTCATCGGAATACTTATGCGCTATGTTGTCGGGAAGATAGTCTACGGTAATCACATGATGCCCCAAGCGATGGGCGGCCTCTATTACGGGCAGCAGATAGCGCAACCCCCCAAGCAACATCAGTTTCTTCTTTCCCTCCTGCTTCATAATCATCTGAAATGGCTGAGTATCCGCTCTATGTCTTCTTCCTCAAGCAGATGATGCATGGGAAGACACAACACTGCATCCGCCACTCTCCCTGCATTCGGAAGATTCTCGCGCGAGGCTGACGGAAGGCCGCTGTAGGTTGAAAAATCACTAATCAGAGGGTAGAAATACCTACGTCCGAAAATCTTGTCTTTCTGCATTTCGAAATACAACTCATCGCGCGTCTTTCCGAATTTCTCGGCGTCTATCAATATCGGGAAATAGGCATAATTGTGTCTTACCCCCTCTATATCTTCAAACACTCTGACACCCTCCACCTTGCGCAACGCCTCGCGATACGCATCGGCAGCCTTGTGCCGAGCCTCGATGGCCTGGTCTACCTGCCGCAGATTCAGCAAACCATAAGCGGCTCGCATCTCATCCATCTTGGAGTTGATACCTGGGGCCATCACCGTGGTCTCATCCACAAATCCGAAATTCTTCAACTGGTCGATGCGTTGCTTCATCTTCTCATCGTGCATCACCATAGCTCCCCCCTCAATGGTGTTGAACACCTTGGTGGCATGAAACGACAAAGTGGAGATATCCCCGGCGTTGAGCACCGATTCGCCGTTGACCCGTACTCCGAAAGCATGCGCCGCATCATATATCACCTTCAACCCGTATTTGTCGGCTATCTGCTGGATCACATCCACGTCGCAGGGACGGCCGTAGCAATGCACGGGCATGATGGCCGTGGTCTTCAGCGTAATCGCCGCCTCTATCTTCGCCGGGTCAAGATTGAAGGTGTCGGGGTCAATATCCACAAACACGGGCTTTATCCCGTTCCACCACAGAGAATGCGTCGTAGCCACAAAGCTATAAGGCGTTGTGATCACCTCCCCGGTGATACGCAATGCCTGCAGCGCCGTAATCAAGGGCAATGTGCCGTTGGTAAACAGACTTATATATGGCACCCCGAGATATTCCGCAAGCTCTTTCTCAAGCCGACGGTGAAAACTGCCGTTGTTCGTGATCCAGTGGCTGTCCCATATCTCTTTCAGAAGGGCATTGAATTCTTCAAGGTCCGGAAGTAAGGGCGAGGTGACGGTTATTTGCTTGGTTTTATCCATATATTTACTTTTTAAGCATTGACAGCAGCGACCTTAATTCGCCGAGCTCTCCCATCCGGAATATTGCCGCCAATGATGCGTAGATGGCAATACCCTCGACGATGCCGATAAGCAGTGCCACTATTGGATTAACGCATAAAAAGCTGATTGTAGTATATACCGCACCCCCGGCAAAGAGACTCAAAAGCAACGATGGCAACAAATCCCGCATCTGCCTGAAAAATCCGAGATCTATCAATTTGCCGGTATAATAGGTGTTTATACTCAATGATATCAACGAATTTGCCAACATTCCCCAGCACATTGTCATCAATCCGAAGGGTATTGTGACGCACAATACTCCCACTGCCAGCACTTTCTTGATTATCTCCAGCCGCAAAAAAAGATCACTTCTCCCTTTCACCTGCAACAGATTCAGGTTGATGGCATGTATCGGATACCACATCCCGGTCAGACACATCGGCACCAGCAGAGTGGCGGTAAACATCCATTTGTCGGTGAGCAATACCATTACCATCGGTCTGGCTATCGCCCCTAATCCCACAAGCAACGGAAACATCACAAAGGCCGTCACTTTCAATATCCTGCGGTAGGCATCCCTCAGACGCACATCCTCTTCCTGTATCGTGCAGAGCACAGGATATGTGACCCGTTGAAGCACACCGGTGAGATTAGTAGACACCAAATCGCTGAATTGCTGCGCCCGTGTGAAGTATCCCAAGTCACTTGCCTTGAATATTTTGCCTATCACTATCAGATAAATATTGCGGTAGGCGGTGTCGATTAGTCCGGACAACATCAGCTTTGACCCGAACCCGAACAGTTCGCGGAATGATTTCCAGGAATACACCCACGATGGTTTCCATTTCGGCAACACCCAGAGCATCAGTGTAACCAGCAGCAGATTACCTACCTGCTGGGCCACAATCGCCCATACTCCGTAGCCGGCATACGCCATCCATATTCCCAATCCCCCGGATACTATCGCGCCAACCAGCGATGCCTTGGCCTGAGTCTTGAAGTCAAGCTCTACAGTCAGCAATGCCCGCTGCACCACCGCCAACGAGTTGAACACCAACCCCAACCCAATCGCCCGCGTCAGCGGACACAGCAACGGCTCGGCGTAGAACGCCGCTATCGCCGGTGCACTTACAAACAGTATCAGATACAAAGACGCGCCTACTGCGATGTTGAAATAAAACACGGTGGAATTATCCGTCTGCGTGCGGTCCTGCTTGCGGATCAATGCCTGCGAAAACCCGCTGTCGATCAGCGACTGCGACACGGCGATAAAGATGGCAAGCATCCCCACCAACCCGTAATCGGCCGGTGTCAGCAGGCGTGCCATAATTATCATTACCACAAACTGTATCCCCTGCACGGAAAATCTCTCCACGGAGCTCCATACAGTGCCCTTCACAGCCTGTCTCTTCAACGAATCGCTCATCTGTCGGTATCTGTCGGTCAGTTAATCAGACCATGTATTATCTTAAGATAAATAGGGTCTGAAAATGCAAAGTTAGCAAAAACTTTTCACTTTCCCCTTTGATTATCTCACAAATAATAATTAACTTTGAGAAATAATTTCACAGAAATGAAGCTTTACAGCTGGTTGATAGAAACCTTAGAGGGATGAAGAAGATACTGATACTCGGGGCAACGGGGCATTTGGGAGCGTATACCGCCTTGCATCTGAAGGAGCGGGGGTATGACGTTGTGGCCGTTGGGCACAGGGATAGCGACAATGGCTTTTTCGCCGGCAAGGGGATAGAGTATATCGGGGGATTCTCGCTTGAGGATGAGGAGAGTTTCCGGAAACTTCCGAGGGATGTGGATGCTGTGGTGCATCTTGCCGGCACGATGCCGGCGCATGCCGATGCGAGTCCGATGCCATACGTGCAGAGTATCATAGTGGGGATGGTCAACCTTTGCGAATGGTTGAAAGCCGGGACTTGCCGGCGGGTGATATTCAACACTACGCCTTCGGATGTGTGTGCCCTCTTCGGGAGCGGAGAGCCGGTGAGCGACGATGCTCCGCGATCCTTCCCAAAAGATGGAGGGGACCATGGGGTGTATGCCATTGCCAAGAATGCGGCAGTGGATATCCTCGAGCATTATAAATATCAGGCAGGCATATTGGGATGTGTGTTCAGGCATCTTACCGTGTATGGTTTCCAGCCGAATCCGTATTATTCGCTGAATGGGGTCAGGAAGATGCTGCCATGGCGCATCATCGTGAAGAATATCTCAGAGGGGAAACCGGCGGAGATCTGGGGAGATCCAGGGATAAGGAAAGAATTGCTGTATATCAAGGATTTCACGCAAGCTGTGGAGCGTGCGCTGGTTACGGGTGCTGAAGGGATGTACAATCTGTCTGGGTATGAACCATATACAATGGAGCAGCAGATAGACGGCATAATCGAAGTGTTTTCTCCCGAGGGGGATAATACACCCAAGATATATTATCCAGAGAAGCCGGACACGCCGCAGAATCTGTTGTCATCGGAAAAGGCGCGCAGAGAGCTTGGTTGGGAGCCCAAATACCGCTGGGTGGATGCCTGTCGCGACATCAAGCGCGAGATGCAGGAGCAACCGTTGGCACAGCTGTGGGGACGGAGTGAGGATTTTGAGAATTGAGAATTGAGAATTGAAAATCGGGAGAGAGAAGGAAAGAAGAGAATACCGATACCAATACCATGAATACAACACCGTTAGTTTCCATATCTTGCATCACATACAATCATGCATCCTATATCAGGGATGCGTTGGAGGGGTTTGTGAATCAGCAAACCGACTTTGATTTTGAGGTGCTTATCCATGATGACTGTTCACCCGACGGCACAGCGGATATAATCCGGGAATACGCCGAGCGTTATCCGGACATCATACGACCGATGTATGAGACGGAGAATCAGTATAGCCAGGGGAAGCCGATAGGCACGCAGGTGTGGAATCTGCCGCGTGCCCGCGGCAAGTATATCGCCATCTGCGAGGGGGATGACTATTGGACCGATCCGCTGAAACTGCAGAAGCAGGTGGATTTCCTTGAGGCGAATCCCGAGTATGGGATGTGCTATACGGATTTTGACGTAAAGAACGAGGTTAGCGGGCAATACACCCGGGCAGTGTTCAGAAACAAGGTTCGCGGTTTTAAGGCGGAGTATGATTCGCCGGAGGAGTTTATTGCGAACCAGGCATATATGTGTCCGCCATCGTGGCTGTTCCGTCGGGAAGTGTTTCCCGAGGATATGATAGGGAGTTGCGATGGAACGTTTGTGATGTTCACGCATTTTTTGTGCGTTACGAAGGTGAAATACTTGGACTTTCCGTCGTCCGTGTATCGGATAGTGGCGGAATCGGCGTCACATTCGGCGAATTTCGACAAGATGTATTCCCGGATGTGCAATATCCTGGAGACACAGATGAAACTGATCGACCGTTATCATCTGAAGCCAGAGGCGAAACAGCAATGCAGGGAGAATTTCTATCGGTTGTATCTTGTGGATCTGATCATCAATCGCAAAGAGGAGGATATCCGGGAAGCGCGGAAGATAATTAGGGATAAGACAGCGCGAGAGCGCATATTATTCACGTTGCACACGATGCACCTGACGTGGCTGCTGCCGACAGTGCACCGTATGTTGCCCTCGCGACTATAACTCCGGATAATAAGGAGGGGAGAAATACGTTATTATGATATGTGGGGAAGGGATTATTAAGAGATTATTACGCGAATAAGGAAACGATTGATGATAAAAAAGATAATATTTACAATTCTTGCAATTGTGGCGGCGATGATGCCGCCTGGTGCCGGCGCGGAGCAATGGCGCCTGCATCCTACATACGACGGCAATGTGGAGCGCATCATAGACACCCCGGATTATACCTATTTTCTGAGTTATTGCCAGAAATTTATGCCTTCCGTAAGCAGCAATGCCAACATCTATCTCACGCTTTTCAGATATGACAAGCAGGGGGATGAAGTGGAAGCTCTCAATTGTCAGAATTATCTTACCGAGAATATAATATTCAAGGCTGAATACAATCCAGACAAAAAGTATCTTTTCATCGCCTACGAGAACGGGAATATCGATCTGCTGTATGACAACGGTGAAGTTTTGAATGTGCCCGGATTCAAGCTGTCGAGCAACGACTATTCAAAGGTGGTGAAGTCTGTGACATTCAGCAAGGATAACAACGAGGTATACGTTACCACTGATTTTGGCTATATTGTGGTCGATGACGAGTCGGGGGAAGTGTTGCATTCGCGATTCTACGACAAGAGCCCGAATGCTGTGGCTCGTTTTGGCAACAAGGTGCTGATAGGTTGCGACGACGGCCTTTATATCGACGACGTAGCCTCTCACGCCTCCCTTGCAGAGATGCAGCGACAGGCAGGGGTTGGGAAGGTCAGGAAAATGCTCTTGAATGGCGACCGTCTTTTTGTGCTCTCCGGCGAGGGGTATGGGGCTCATCTTTCATATTTCGATATGAATGGAGAGAATCTCCGTTACAACGACTGGATGGTCACCAATTTTGTGGATTTCTCCAGGGGGAAAGATAATATGCTTATAGTCGGTCCAGAGGATATCTGGGTATCCGACAAGGATTTGAATCTTACGAGCTATAAACTTGAGTCCGGCGATGTGATGCGCACGATGTCCGGCTGGACAGGAAATGAGTTCTGGTTTGACAATCAGCGGGAAGGATTGAGTCGGAAGAGAGTGGCAAAAGATGATGCTGGCGTATCTTCCTGGACAGTGACTAAGCATGGGATGATGCCAAATGCTTCCAATGCCTTCCGGAGCGATCATATCGTATATCACAAGGATTACGGAATGCTTGTGCGCAATCACGGTATTACGCCCGTATTGTCGAATTATGACGAGCAGACTCCGGATATGCTTTGCAGTTATCGCAACGGGGAGTGGAGTCCGCGGAGCGCCACGTATCTGGCGCCGTCGGAAGCCTTTGTGCAGTGGAATCCCGGAGGAATAGCAGTAGACCCCAACAACAGCAACTGGGTATACAGCGGTTCGGTGTTTCACGGTCTTATGCGCCTCGACCTCGCCAACCCGGCAGAGTCGCTGCGGTTGGGGCGTCAGGGGGATGCCGGCAACGGCAAGAAAGGATATGTTGCCATACGTCCGGATTTCACCTCGTGGGATGCGATATGCCTGTTCAGTGCGCCGTCGTTTGACAGCTACGGCAATCTCTGGAGCGCCAGTTACGACCACGACAAATCGCAGGCCAAAGCCAACAATCTCGAATTCTGGTATTGGACGCCCGAGGATCGCGCCGCCTCCAGAGACGCCGCCTCGCTTGTGGCTCCTAAATGTCTGAATATCCCGAGCATGAGCAACGGCACGGGGCAGATGCTGGTGGCATTGTGCGGCAATGCGGCAAAGAACTATCTTCTGTATGCCAACGGAGGATGGGACGGGGGCCTGATCATGTATGATCATAAAGGCACCCTTGCCAACCAGGGAGACGACGAGATGCTGGAGGTGAAGACATTCACCGATCAGGATGGAGCCTTGGTGGATTGTGCGTATATAAAGACTATCCATGAGGATTTGTCAACAGGCAGGGTATGGGTAGGCACGGATATAGGGGTGTTTTATTTTACGCCGGCGGAGATAATGCAGACAGGGGGTAAGGTGTACC
>CAZKIE010000040.1:0-11060 GCA_964552825.1 uncultured Staphylococcus sp.
TCGAAGCGGATTGCATCCTCGCCTGTCAGTATCGGGGTTTCTGCTATTGGTCTTGCCATGATTTTATCTCCTATGCTTTTATTAGATTACAAAGTTCCAACAAATTTTCGACATAATAGGATTTTAAGGGTTAGTTCGTCTTATCAGATTACAGGATCAACAAAAAAAGTTTCTATAAAATCCCTTGAGATAGAAGTATGCAAGTCCGAGGGCGTGACGGATGGCAAGGCGGGAAAACGGGCTGCGGCGCGTGGCCCGACGCCAGTCATGTATCATACGCAGATGGGGCAGATAGTCGACAGTTTGTCCCGTAGCCCTGACCCTCATGCAGAAATCAGCATCCTCCGGACCATAGAAGATATGCTCATCAAGCAAGCCTACGGCATCAAGAGTATGCCGGGTGAACATCTGGAACGCACCTATGACATAGAACGGATGCCGCTTCAGCAGCTCCTCCCTTTCCACCCGGAGTTCTCTGCCACGACACAAAAGATGCGCAATCTTTATTCCCAATCCCGGAAAAGGCTTGGCCGACGCCTGAACCTCACCTGAGGGCGAGACCAAAGCCGGCGCACACACTCCACATCCCGGATTTTCATCGAGATACCTGCGGCATTCCTCTATGACCCCGGCATCAGCTATCGTGTCATTGTCGAGAAGAAGAATCTTATCCCCACAAGCCATACGCAATCCAGCATTACGTCCGGCCGCCACCCCTACATTACGTCCCATCTCACAGATTCTTATCCGTCCGTCGGCCGGACAGTCCACATTCATCCAGGCCTTCACATCAGCTACGGTCTGATCCGCCGATCCGTTGTCGACCAGGACCACCTCCACATCATCATGATCAGCGATATACTGACGCAGCGATTCGAGCAACCTCATGGTAAGATCGCGCTGATTGCAAGTGAGAACAATGACTGAAAGGCCGACCGATGACATTTCTTCAATGGAACAATTTTATTTTCAAGGCTTTCGCAGCAGCCACAAACTCACTCCACGAAGAGAATCTCTTCAATTGCTTCCATACGAACGATGGCGAAAGGAAATAGCTGATGTTATTGCGGAAAAGCATCTTCTCCATCTCCCCGGCCGTGATATGCGGAAGATTCAGTATGGACTCAAGCTGCACATCCGTAGGGCGATACTCCCCACCCTTGATCCAGCCATTCTCCTTGCATATCCTGTAATATTCCGTGCCCGGAAACGGCGATACGATGTTGAACATCACCTGATCCACTCCCAGACGTTTCGCCTCACGGAGCGTATGCCTCACGGTGTCCTTAGTTTCGAGCGGCGAGCTGCCTATAAGCACATTCAGCTTCACCGGGACGTTATATTTCTTGAGCAATCCTATTGCCCTGTATATGTCGTCAGGGGTTATGCCTTTCTTTATATACTTCAATATATCGGCATCAAACGACTCTATGCCGAGATCGACATACCTACACCCTGACTCGCCGAGCATCCGGGCTATCGGCTCAGTTATGGCATCGACACGGGCCTGACATCCCCACACAAGACCGTGCTTACGCATGATACGGCAGATACCGGCCGTGCGCTCCTCATTCCAGATGAAATTGTCATCCATGAAACCAATGGCACGGTAGCCCTCGGCCACAAGCATATCAATCTCCTTCTCCACACTGCCGAGCGAACGGAATCCTATGGTGGGTTTTCTGCCGGGATTCGTCCTCTTATATTCAATCTCGCGAGCAAAGGTGAGCGACGAGGGAACACAATAGAGACACCGGAACGGACAATTGCGCGACGTGAACATCGTCGTGTATGGTCCGGTCTTCAACTTAGGATTATGATATTCCCTCCCCTCCAAGAGATCCCTCGCAGGAAACGGGAGTGCGTCAAGATCCGTGTTGAGCGGGCGCGGTGGATTTCTCACCACAACGCCACTGCCGTCACGGTAGCTGCACCCCTTCACTCCGGCCGGTTTCCGTCCGCCGGCTATGACCGGAAGCAGGTCAAGCAGTGTCAGCTCCGGCTCGCCACGCACCACATAGACGTCAGGATCCGCCAGAGCCTTCTCCTCATAATATGTGGCACCCGGCCCCATCAATATCACAGGGACATCCGGCCGATAGCTACGTATGCGTCTGACTGCCTCAAGATCACTGTCGAGCGAAAGATTCACAGTCCACACGGCATATACATCCGAGTCGTCCCCGGATATGAATCTGTCAAAATCCTCCTTGGGAAGGTTCCCGTAGACAAAATCCCTGTATGCCACATCATATCCTCCAAGCTCCCTGACCGCAGCCGCGGCGGTGAGCTCGTAGATATTGATCATGGGATAAACTATGCGGGTGCATCCGGCCGAACGTTCAGCCGGATACTTGTTGTCATAGCATGGCGGAACCAAAAATGTGATCTTCATATATGTAAAAACGGAAATACACATCTATTATTATATATCGGGATTTGAACTTTCTGCAAGGCGTCGTTGTTGTCACTCATAGAGTTTGCCATTTTGTCAGTCGGGACTGACAACGTTGCAGTGTGGCACGATTTATGCATAAAATACCATCAGAGAAATAACCATATAAACACAACATAATATGAATATCAAACCTTTAGCAGACAGAGTGCTCATTCTCCCTACTCCCGCCGAGGAGGTGACGGCAGCAGGTATCATTATCCCCGATTCAGCTAAAGAAAAGCCCCTTAAAGGCACCGTAGTGGCAGCCGGTAACGGCACGAAGGACGAAGAAATGGTCGTAAAGACAGGCGACGAAGTCCTCTACGGCAAATATGCCGGAACCGAGGTCGAGCTCGACGGCACCAAATATCTTATCATGCGCCAGAGCGATGTGCTCGCCGTGATAGAGAAATAATCATCAATTCAATCGAAAAAAATCTTTCCAACCATGGCTAAAGAAATCAAATTTGACATAAAGGCTCGTGAAGAGCTCAAGAAAGGCGTCGACGCTCTTGCCGATGCCGTGAAAGTGACCCTCGGCCCCAAAGGCCGCAATGTGATCATCGAGAAGAAATTCGGCGCTCCCCACATCACTAAGGACGGTGTGTCGGTGGCCCGTGAGATCGAGCTTGAGGATCCGTTCCAGAACATGGGCGCACAGCTCGTCAAGGAGGTTGCATCCAAGACCGGCGATGATGCCGGCGACGGTACAACCACCGCTACCGTGCTCGCCCAGTCCATTGTGAATGTCGGCCTGAAGAATGTTGCTGCCGGCGCCAATCCCATGGACATCAAGCGCGGTATCGACCGTGCGGTTGCCATCGTGGTCGACGGTATCAAGAAGCAGAGCGAGGAAGTGGGCGACGATTTCAAGAAGATCGAGGATGTGGCCCGCATCTCCGCCAACAATGACGAGAACATAGGCCGCCTTATCGCTGAGGCAATGAAGAAAGTGAAGAAGGAAGGCGTGATCACCGTGGACGAAGCCAAAGGCACCGAGACCACCGTTGATATCGTCGAGGGTATGCAGTTTGACCGCGGCTATATCTCACCCTATTTCGTCACCGACACCGAGAAGATGGAATGTGTGATGGAGAATCCCTTCATCCTCCTCTTCGACAAGAAAATCTCAAACATCAAGGATATCCTTCCCGTTCTCGAGGCCACCGCACAGAGCGGCCGCGGACTCGTGATCATCTCCGAGGATGTCGATCAGGAAGCACTCGCTACCCTCGTGGTCAACCGTCTGCGCGGTTCGCTCAAGGTTTGTGCTGTCAAAGCTCCCGGATTCGGCGACCGCCGCAAGGAGATGCTTGAGGATATAGCCATCCTGACCGGCGGTACTGTTATCTCCGAGGAGAAAGGTATGCAGCTTTCCAACGCTACCGTGGATATGCTCGGTCGCGCAGAGAAAGTCACCATCAACAAGGAGAATACAACCATCGTCAATGGAGCCGGTGCCAAGGATGCCATCGCAGCCCGTGTCAACCAGATCAAGGCTCAGATCGAGCAGACCACAAGCGACTATGACCGCGAGAAACTCCAGGAGCGTCTCGCCAAACTCGCCGGAGGTGTGGCCGTGCTCCACATAGGTGCCCCCTCCGAAGTAGAGATGAAGGAGAAGAAAGACCGCGTGGACGACGCTCTGAGCGCAACCCGTGCAGCTATCGCCGAAGGCATCGTCCCCGGTGGTGGTGTGGCCTACATCCGTTGCGTCAAGTTGCTTGACAATGTCAAGGGAGCCAACGACGACGAGACCACAGGTATCCAGATCATCCGTCGTGCCATCGAGGAGCCGCTCCGCCAGATCGTGATCAACGCCGGTGAGGAAGGAGCCGTAGTGGTTCAGAAAGTCAAGGATGCCGAAGGTGACTACGGCTACAATGCCCGTACAGATACTTACGAGAACCTTATGGCTGCAGGTGTGATCGATCCTGCCAAGGTGACTCGTGTAGCTCTTGAGAACGCTGCATCCATCGCCGGAATGTTCCTCACCACTTCATGCGTGATCGCTGAAAAGAAAGAGGAGAATCCCGCACCCGCAATGCCCGCACCCGGAATGGGAGGCATGGGTGGCATGATGTAAGCCATTGAACATACACATAACATAGCGTTCCCCCGTAGGCAGAGAAATCTCTTTCTACGGGGGAACGATTATATATATGCTTACACATTCTCCATTATAGCGTTAAAAAAGCTACACTTTCCCGCCATGCTTGGTCAAATAGCCGAATTTTTGTAATTTTGGCGTTCATTCATTCCATCGATCCGATATGAAAAAGAAAGACCACGAACATTCCCGCACGCTGTTTGCCACAAAACTTGGTGTGATCGCCACCACCGTTGGTTCGGCTGTGGGATTGGGCAATATATGGCGGTTCCCCTACGAGGCCGGGACCCACGGAGGCGGCGCATTCATGCTCTGCTATATCATATTCACCCTATGCATAGGCATACCGCTCATCTGCGCAGAGTTTATGCTCGGACGCGGCACACACAGCAATATATTCGGAGCTTTCCGCAAGCTCGCACCCGGATCGCGATGGTGGCTGGCAGGTTGGATCGGCATAATAGGAGCCTTGATTATCCCGGGATTCTATGCGGTCGTGGCCGGATGGGCCGTCGAATATTTCTTCCAGTCGGCCATCGGTGCACTCGACTATGCCGACACTACCGGATATCATGAGCATTTCGACACATTTGCCACCGGGACCTGGCGTCCGCTGATATGGACAGTGGTTTTCCTCCTGATGAACTTCGTGATTCTCATACGCGGGGCCAGAGGGATCGAACGATCGTCCAACATACTGATGCCCCTGCTCTTCGTGATCCTGATAGTATTTTGCATCAACTCATTGACCCTGAGCAAAGCAGGGGAAGGATTGAAATTTCTTTTCAGTCCGGACTTCTCGGCCATAGACGGCAACATGATGCTCGCTGCCTTGGGACAATCATTCTTCTCCCTCAGTATCGGAATCGGCACCATGACCACCTACGCCTCCTACTTTTCATCCGCGACTCCTCTCGGACGGAGTGCGTCATCAACAGCGTTGCTGGACACAGCGGTGGCAATTCTTGCCGGAATCATCATCTTCCCGGCCATCTTTTCATTCGGTGGATCCGTGGAGGCCGGGCCGAGGCTTGTGTTTGAGGTGCTTCCAAATATTTTCCATCATCTTCCCTTGGGAGCCTTCTGGTCCACACTTTTCTTCTTTCTGCTGATACTCGCCTCGCTGACCTCCACAATTTCCATGCACGAGACCGTCATAAAGTTCCTTACTGAGGAATATGGTATGGCCAGACGGAAAGCCACGATAATCAACTGCTTGGTTGTGCTCGCCTTAGCCATCGTGAGCAGTCTCAGCTTCGGCATATTATCCGGCTTTACAGTGTTCGGACTTACATTTTTCAACCTGCTCGACTATGCGGCATCAAACGTGGTGATGCCCATCGGAGGAGCGATAATTTCGATATTCATCGGATGGATTGTGGATCGCAAGTTCATCAAGGAGCAGATGACAAACGATGGCACTCTCACCTGCCATATTCTGAAAGGAGTGGTCTTCTCCCTGCGCTACATTGCCCCGACAGCCATCGTGCTGATATTCCTCAACTGCATCGGAGTGATATAACAATCCTGACATCCCTCCACAAAAAAAGATGTGCCTCTGACTGAAGTGACACATCTTTTTGTTTTGTCCTATTCATTTCCGGAAACTACTCCGAGAGTTTTTTCAGCTCTTTCTTATTGAGCTTGACCTTATATCTGGATCTCATATCATTCACCCATTCCGTCTCGAGCTGCTGCTGGTAATCGGTAGTCACCGTGCCACGGATATCGGCCACCTCTTCCGGCGCCTCTATCAGGCGATCACGATAAGGGAACCATGCCGCCCATTTGCCGACAGGTTTTGCCTTCTCACCACCGAAAGCGATCTCATCGATGATGTCGTTCTCTCCCTTGGCCGCAAGGACACGCTCAAGCTTAACCTCGCGGTTGAAATTGTCGCGCAGTCTTGCCACGAGCGAATCGTTCTCTATCTCAGTGTTAGCAGCGAGGAACTCTCGGGCGGCAGAAGCGACTGAGTCATTAGACGCAAGCACCACATATCCCTTGAAACGGGGAGAATCCCAGGCATCCGTATATTTGCTGCGGTTTGCCTTGAAATAGGCCTCGAGCGCATCCGGATCGGAGGTGGAACGTCCCCAGACATTGCGGTTGCTGATCTCGAAAAGCAGGATCCCGTCACGATACTCATTGGTGATGTTTCGGTATTCGGTATTCTCGATCGCAAGGCGATCCATTACATACTTTTTGGTGGCATCGTCGAGAACACGGTCGGCAGCCTCCTTGAACGTACCGAACGGATCGGTCGTGGCTTCGCGCACGTTTTCAGGTATCTCCTTGTAGACATCAGCGGCCGTAAGTTTTCCTTCAGGCAGCTTCACCACTGCGAGAGTGGAATTTCTGAGACTTTCAAGATCCGAACGGTCCACGAGGCTGCTCTTGAGGCTCTCAAGCGCATCATTGTCGAAAGCTATGCCATAACGTGTACGATAGTCGGCAAGGCGCGCCTTCTCAGGCATCGTGCTGCGCGAATCGCGGGCCATGACCATGCGGATCTGCGGACGGGCTTTTTCCAACGTGGGAATACCTCCGTGTCCAAGATTCTGGATGATATGGTAGCCGAAAGGCGAAAGAAATGGCTCGGAGATCTCACCGTCCTTGAGTGCGAAAGCGACCTCCTCAAACTGCGGCACCATTCTTCCCGTACCAAACTCGCCGAGATCGCCGCCTCTTATGGCCGAGCCCTTGTCGTCACTCTCTCTCTTCGCAATATCGGCAAAGTCAGCGCCTGACACCAAAAGGCTATGGATCGAATCTATCTGAGCCTTCTTCATGGCCATGTCCTCACTGCTGAGACCCTGGGTCAGCTTGAGGATATGACGCGCCCTCACCGTTCCGGGATTGGGCTTCTCGCCCGTCACCTTAATGATGTGGAATCCGTAGGGGGCATCCTCTATCACCTCGCTGATCTGCCCCACCGGAGTCTCGAAGGAAGCCTTCTCAAACGGATATGGGAACGCATTGGCAGCAACATAGCCCATATTTCCCTTGTTTTTGAGAGCGGAGCGGTCGGATGAGAACCTCATGGCCATCTCGCCGAAATCCGCGCCGTTCAGAATCGCTGTGCGTATACTGTCGAGCCGCTGACGGTTAGCCTGCGTCTCGGCGTATGTGGAGCCGAGAGGAAGCATGATATGGCTTACCTCACGGAGAGTGGACATACGTCCGTAGGCCTCCTGCACAAGCTGCTCCTCCACGAGCGAATCGCGCATATACGGGCGCGACAGATCGCTGCAATATCCGTTGTATTCCTTCAGAAATGTCTCCGTCGTGTCTATTCCTGCAGCCTCGGCATCGGCCACCTTCAGTTTGTAGACTACAAACATATCCACATACTCGTCGATCGTCTGCGGCTGGACCTGCTGGAGATTGTTCTTCTCATAGAGATACTTGAACTCACTGCGATGGATATCCTTCCCGTTTATGTTCATTACCACGGGATCAGATTTATCGGGACTGGCGGCTGCGGCTGTCAGAATCGCCGCAGCGGCTACAGCCACCGGAAGAAAATGCTTTTTCATCTATTGACTGGTTCGTGTTTTATCTAAACTATAAAACGTAGCCACCACCCGATTATTGCACGACAACAATAAAATATCACTAATATCAAGGTAAAAGCTTATATAGAGTTTGAAAACACTAAAGCTGAGGCTGTATTTTCTGTAATAGAGAACAATGAGGTAGTACATAACCTCCAAGAAGACTTTGGCTTTCAATTACATGGCTTTATAGGGTCAAACTTCCTAAGAGAGAACAAATGGATAATTGATTTTGACAAACTCATAATAATTACATAACTTTGTAGTTACAAAATCATTCATTAAAAAGTTCAGAAAAACAAATGACGACTTCAAATCGCGACCTCTGTGTGTATAGTAAATTTGTATTAGATCTGGCACGTGAATTTGATTGTACTATTACAGTATGTTCAACTCACCCGGACTCGGAAACAAATAACGAATTTAGCCTCAAAGGTCCCAAATCCATGTCCGACTTTGAGGTCAATAATAACACACTCTACGTATGGGGGTTTACTTCTGGAGACAGTTATATATATGAAATCCACTCATTATATATTAAAAATCCACAGATAGACACCCTATTTATAGGGAATAATGTAAAAACCAACGATGACTTACATAAGATTCACGACATTTTAAGATACACTCACAATACGATAAAAGCATTCAAAAATATCAAGACTGAATACAATCTGAATTTTCAGTGTATTGACGGATTACTGATAGATAAAAGATATGATTCAGTAATCGAATATGCACCCGACAGGACAAATAGAGCGATTGTTATCCCGGATGGTATCAAAAGCCTCAAGGAACATTGCTTCAACTATAATGAGTATGTCAACCTATTAGTTCTACCATCTACAATACAAAGTATTGAGGGTATTAAAAGCCTACCTAATCTTGAGAATGTAGTTGTTAAAGATGCCATTGATACGGAAATTTACTCTATGAAAGGTGCTCTTTATGAAAAAGCGACCAACAAGTTATACTTCATACCTCCCCATAACCGAAATTATCCAAGCAATAAGCAGTTACAAAATCTATTGGCAAAAATTCATTCATCACTACAAAAAGAAATACAGGATGGGAAATGGCCAGTTTTGTCATCAGAATCTCTATCTTTATCCGATGGACTAATCAGGGTAATGCATGACGGGGGATTTTACGAGCAAATATGGACTGTTAATTTACATCTACTTCCCGCAAAAATCACTCTTAACTATATCTTCGTGGATTTGTGGACATCATACTGTAAATACCTCCATAATTTTGAAGATATAATAGAAAAAAACTATTGCTCCAACTGTCCGGTAAAAACAAATTGCTCATCTATATATCATTCCAATGACATATACGTTTCTCATTTAA
Source organism: uncultured Staphylococcus sp. (assembly GCA_964552825.1). Lineage (GTDB taxonomy): Bacteria > Bacteroidota > Bacteroidia > Bacteroidales > Muribaculaceae > Duncaniella. Next base: position 9,458 of record CAZKIE010000040.1, read on the forward strand.
TTCATAAGTTAAATGAAATTGGCCTTCGTCCGTCAGACGAAGACGAGTTTGAATATATACTTGACCTCGACACTCCAATTGACCAGATGATTCGCACAATATCAGATTTTTTTGATTTGGCCCTGACAGCTAAAGAAAAATACATGATAGTAGACAAGCCTGCAAACCAACATTTTTTTACGCAATTAGATTTAGATAGCAGACATTCCGGAGATACACAATCGGATAATATGACAATATCTAAGATGTCTGAATATTTTCCATTTGATTACATCTTCCCATAATAACTAATGGGTCTATGTATCCAAGATTTGTATGGGACAGTCAGCCCTGATTATCACAAACATGAAAACGAACTCAATGTATACCTATGAACGAAAAGGCCTGAAGTAGCCGTCATCGGCTCGAGGTGCTTTTCTCGGGCTTACAGCATGAGGGATATGATTATGACAATCAGGCCGAGGATGATTATGCCACGGCAGACCAATCGCAATGATGCTACACTCCTCATGGCCTTTCTTTATTGCCAGTCAGGATATCAGATAAGATTGGCAGTAGATAACAATCGGCTTGTAATGCTATATGGTAGCAAGCATCAGATTTACGACAAAGGATATTTCGCCATTAATGGAGTAAACTTCTATCCCTATGGCGATGTATCGCAGTCAATACAAATCTGTAATGCTGCATTTGTGAGACACCAATGTCTTTTATTGTTACAACTGAACAGTTGTTAGGAGGTCCTCTCTCTGATGTCCGTAAAATTTCTTCAGATAGGTTCAATGACGTATTCGCAAATACTTATACTCCGAAAAACCTCATAAAGTTCTTTAATGACTATCCTACATCAGCCATAGACAATAACCCAATGACTCGATGGGCGATGTATGCAAATACTCCTCTATCGCAGCAAACTAAAGAGTCTCTCTATCCGGCGCTGAAGAGAGCTATACAACATTTCAACTGGTGATTCACCACCATAAACAATCGGGACGGCTCCCCTTCTTCTCATTTGGAGGGGAGTTTGTTATTTCTCAAAATGCAGATAATGCAGACAATGCGGGAAATGCAAGCCGTTTGAACTTCAAATGTTGAACATCATAGCGTCTGATTGCCAGTAATTTTGTAAATTTGCACATCTTTATAAGCAATGGTAACACAGACAAAGGCAAAATATTTTCTTTTCATAGATGAATGTGGAGACCACAATCTCAACAAATACGACCCCACATTCCCGATATTCACACTGTGTGGGATACTTGTCTCACGCCAGAATCTGAACACCCTTAACAAAGCCTTGGAAGAACTCAAACAAGAAATCTTCGGAAACACTGATATAATTATCCATTCAGTTGACATTCGCAAGTGGCGTGGTGCATTCCTCGCACTGAAAGATGAGGCATTGCGAGTAAGATTCTTCGAAGGCATTGAAAGGATATTAAGCCAAAATGAAGCCTACGTTATTGTCAGTTGCACTATTCTCAAAGAGCAATTAAGCAAGTTTTGCGTCAGAGGTGAGGAGGAGGACGTTTATGGATTATCATTATCTTAACGTGAGTTCGATATAAGGAATCAGAATAAAGTCAGCTGATTATCGAAAACA
>CAZKIE010000041.1:0-10346 GCA_964552825.1 uncultured Staphylococcus sp.
GTTCGAGGCGCTCTTCATCGGAAGTGAAGGGCTCGGCGCGGTAGATGCGCTCCACTGTTCACAATATCGGGCGGCATTAAGGATTGCTTCCGATGAATTCCAGTCGCCGAATCGTTCAAGGGCAACAAGGTCGGGATTTATGTACACGGCATCCTCCATCCATTCGCTTTCAATCACCTCTGAGGTCATAGTGGTTTTGCCGGACCCGTTGGGACCGGCTATAACTATCAGTAGTGGCGCGTGACCTTCCTTTCTCATGATTTTTCATTGTGGTTTTGGACAAAGGAATCTTTAGATTTAGCTTTTACAGCATCGCACTCAATACGAAGAGCATCAAAAAATCGAGCATCGGCTTCTTGATTCGACTCTCTGACCTTTCGGACTGCATTCTCCATAAGTTGATTGAGCATTTCGTCGCTGGGTTCATGTCCAGAACTGAATCTGTATGATGTAAATTCTTGTTGAGTCATATCTATACGTATTTTCTTATTAACGTTTTTATCGGTTTATAATGATATGTTTATCAAAATAAACATCTTTAACGATTCCAGTTAATTTTATGAAATACCTTCAACATTGTCAAAGAATTTTCAATAATATATTGATTGGTCATTTTCAGATGTATAGTTTTACTTTACAAAATTACAATTTTTCAAAAAAATATGAACAATTTGGGAAGAGGAAATGTATATAGTCAGAAAATCGTTTCATGATGTTAGGTTTGTTCGAAACGTATTATGAAAAAACAAGCGAATGCGGGGCTGTGTGTTTGCCACACAGCCCCGCATATTGATGGGGATTATAGACCAGAGGTCTAAGACTTTTGCTTATTTCGCAACCACCTTGAGGTTATTGATCTCCCAGCTGTCAGCACCGTCAGATGAACACCCGTACTTGAAAGCTACCTGTATCTTCTTGCCGGCGTATGCCGACAGGTCAATATCTCCGGAGTCAACAAATGTCCAGCTACCGGCTGTTGGCCATGTGGGCACTGTCAAATCTGTCCAGGTTGTTGTGCCACTGACACGAACGGAGAATCCGCACAGTGTCTGAAGAGTAGTTTGGAATTTAGCTGCGTGACGGAAAGATGCACTTGCCGATGAATATCCGGTAAGATCAATCACCGGTGATATGCAATATGCCAATCCATCGCCTGTACCACCGTAACCTGACCCATACAGATAACCGCTGCTGCTGTAAACTGTCCATGTCCAGAGATCTGAAACTCCTGAAGGAATGGTTACATCATCAATGGTCCAGTCAGAGGGAAAAGCTGTGAGGCTTGTGCCAAGACCTGAATATACAGTTGTCTCAGTGCCTGTGGACGGAGTGTCTGTGCTTCCTTCGCCAAGAACATATTCTGTTGGCTCTTTCACTCCGGAAATACCCACGTAACGCGTAACATTACCCTTGATATTCAATAATTTGTGGAGATTATCAGGATTATCCTTAAGATTGAGTGCCGTGCGGCATTCCGATCCTGAAGGCAAGTTGACACTTATACATTTGGTATAGTCGGTCTCATCCGGTGAGTTGGCAAGGAGCAGATTGGTAGCAACAGATGCAGGAGCTGAGAATATACAGCTCTCTTCGGAAGCGTATGTCTTGATACCGGTATCCACATATCCTACTATATAACCTGAAACCCATACGCTTGTATAAAGGTTAACACTATTTTCAGTGGTCATTGCATTTACCTGACCTGCACTGAAAGGCGATGACTCTGTTCCATTACCATCTGCTATGCCGGAAGTGGTGCCGGAAGTGGTGCCGGAGGAGATGGTGACGCCATCGACTTCTACGTCATCGGCGGTGCCGCCGTTGCCGGTAATACCGGGCATGCCGAGGTATGTCTCAAGATTACCGCTCACGAGGATAGCCTTACCGAGCACATCGGGATTGTCAACAAGGTTGACACATGCACGGAAGGCGGAGCCTTGCGGCAATTCCACTGCGAGACAGTTCTCCCAGTTGGTCTCATTCGGGTCTGCAGCGATAAGGATATTGTTATCCATCTCTGCATCTACACCGAAGATTACATCCTCGTTGGATTCTACATCGTTCACTCCGGCTTTCACCGATCCGACGATATAACCCTTAACCCATGCGAATGCTCCCTGATTCTGGGATTCGATAGCCTCTGCCACAGTGTAAGGATCATCTTTCTGTCCGTGGGATGTGATCATCACATCATCAAGACCGCGGAGCAGCAGCTGCCACCCGTCGCCATAATAGGAAAGGATACCGCGCACTGTTCCTGTGCCCTCGGGGATAAGCTCGTTATAGAAGTTGGAGTATCCTGAGGTGCGCACGGTAAGTGTGCTTCCTGATGCATCTACCAGAGTGCGGTTCACACTCTCCTGATACGGAGCGTATGTTTCTTCGCCACCCTCCTCAAAATATACATTGCGGAATTCCACAAGCTGGCTTTGCATACTGCGTAATTCCGGTCCTGATGAAGGAAGGGCAGAGAATGAGGTAACAATACAGTAAGGATTCTCTGAGGGCCATGTGTCATTCGGGGTAACATACTTCACATCATTGTTGGGGAATCCGTTGAGCTCCGAGTGAGCCAGGAAATAATCCCAAGCCATGAAAGTGAGTGAGGGAGAACCGTCATATTCATCAAGCCAACCGAGCTGCTGAAGACCATTGTAGTAGCCTACATAAAGACCCGTAGCGTTGAGCACAACCTCCTGACCAAGACGATAGTCGGTATATGTAGAACCCTGGTTGATTGAGAGGGCGAGTGCCGCTGTCTCATCCTGAATCACGATGGATTTATAGATATTTCCTGTGGCATCGCTGGAGATAACGCGGCCATGAAGAATATACGGGGTATTTGTCTCGGCGTCTTTCATCGGACAAAGCAGCGCATCCTCATCTGCAAATATCGTCTTGAAATCCGCAATGGTGGTGTTGGCTTCCATCGTGGCCTTCGGCTCCACGAGAGCCGGTGTGTCCATGTCGGCCTGACAGGAATATAATCCTGTCAGAGCTGCCAGAGCCAATGCTGAATTTAATATATTTTTGATTTTCATCTTCTTGAATCTTCGTTAGTTAATAGAAGCCTTTAATTTGCGGCGACGCCGTAAAGTTGCAGTTCATCAACTTCCCATGTGCCTGACAGAGTGTAGATGGATGTATAGCGGAATGCAATCTCAATCTTCTTGCCGGCATACTTGTCAAGGTCAATCATACCGGAGTCGGAGTATGACCATGAATTTCCTGCCGGAGGCAGAGGCATTGTAACAGCCTCCCATTCCGTGGTGCCCACTTCGCGAACGTTAATGGAACACATCTTCAGGAAGTTTTCGGTATTGGTGAAATAGTTGGCAGCCTGATGCACATTCATTCGAACCACGCTGTAACCTGCAAGGCTGATCTCGGGTGAGATGGCCTGTGCATCTGTGGTTTTCGCTGTGCTGTTGGAGACACCTCCGGTGGCAACAAGACCGTAAGAGGAACTCTGCTTCCAAGTCTCGAAACCTTCCTCTGAAGGATTACCCTGATCGAATGTAAAGCCCTGCATGCCGTTTGTGAAGTCAAGGTCAACAAACTTGGTGGAACCTACAGGTGGTTCTGTGGTGGGATCAGGCTCGATACCTTCGGAACCCCAGTTGTATTTGGTTACGGAACGAACACCGTATGCCGAGCAATATTTAGAGCCTGTAACACCATATATACATACCTCCTTGCCCTGGTTGTCCGGATTAGCACTCAGATTGAGGGCTGTACGAACATCTCCCGAGGGGAGCTGTACAGGCACACAGTTTTCCCAATCGCGTTCAGTCGGATCGGAAGCGATGAGAATATTAGTGGTGACAGACGCGGGAACTGTAAATGTTGCAGATTCATTGTTGAGTGTGTTGCTCACACCCGTATCCACATACCCTACTATATAACCTCTCACCCACAAGCTCTCGCCTTGGGATTCGTTAACGCTTCCCAGACCGGCCTGATAGGCAGTCATGGGATTATCCCATGCGCCGGTGCCGATACCTCCTTCAGGAAGGTTAACAGGCGGCTGTGCAAGCTCCGTATCACATGAGGTCAACCCCATGAGAGCAACCGCCAGCGCACCTAACATTATCTTTATATTTTTCATCTTTTATTTTTTCTTATTATGAATTCTAAAGCTTAGGTCTAAACCTTATGACTTAAAATCTGATTCCCACGTTGAAATAAACCCTTATACCCTGGGCATAATAGATCTTGTTGGGGAATTTGTTGACGTTATAGTCGGTGTAGTCAAACTTACCTTCCTGATAACCACCGGTCTGGATATTGCGGTTGTTCAAGAAGTTGTTTACGCTGAGGTTGAAGTTGACAGAGCCAAACTTGGTGTAAAGAATTTTACCTACCGAGAAGTTGAGCACCCACTCGCTGTTGAGCTTGTCCTGATAGGTGATCTCATCGCGCTTGGCAATGTATTCCTCTTCGGAGGTGCAGAGCTTCCAGAGACCGGGCATCTCCTCATGACGTGCCGGGGAGAGGTCGATCCAGTTGTCGCCGAACCACTGACCGTTGAGTTCGAAGAACCACTGGTTGATATTATAGTTCAAAGCGATTGAATATACCTGCTGCGGTGTGCCTCCGATATGGTAGTTCTTGAGATATACGCGGCGTACCACATCCTCCTCGGAACCATTCTCGTAGCTGCGTACGCCGAGAGGATTGTTCTTGTAAGTATAGCGTGAGAATGTTCCGGCACCCGAGATGGAGAGGTTGCTGAGAATCTTGTATTCCAAACCGAGCTCTATACCTTTATATTCTGACTGCATACCTGACATGGTATAGTTCATGTAGGTGTTGAGCTGATAGTCGTAGAATCCGGTGCGCTTGATACCATCCCACATCTCTGTGAAGAATCCGGTGAGAGATCCGCGGAAGCGGTGGTAGTTCCATGTATAAGAGAGGTCAGCTGAGAAGAAACGCTCGGAAGCGAGACCTTGCACAGCCTCATCCTTGGTGCGCGGAGATACGTAAGCGTAGTCGGGCATAGGAGCACGGGAGCCGTAAGATGCATGAGCGGTGAAGTAGTTGCGACCGTCAAGCTTGTAGGTGGCTCCGGCTTTCAGAGCAGCGTTGTCGAATGAGTGGTGCTGACCCTGGCCGAGTGAATTCTCGGGGGCACGGCCATTCTGCATCTCTCCGTGACGGGAGAAGTTGGTGTAGGAGATCTCCATTCCGTAGTTCACATTCCAGTGGTCTGTGATGATCTGATTCTGCAACCATGCTCTTGCCTTGTAGCTGCGGATATGATAGTCGTAACCGAATTTGTCGCCCTCGTAAACCTTGCGGTTGGGATAGCGCATATCATTCTGGAGAATGTCGGTGTTGCCGGCGAAGTCGCGCTCCGAGAAGTTGTCGACATCGCGCCAGTATTCACCACCAAGAAGATCACGCACTGTCTTGTAGTAACGTGCATCGGTGTAGTTGAAACTGATACCGCCCTGGAGGGTCATGTGGTCGTTGATGCGGTGGTCTATACTGCTGTTGAACATCCATGAGTCGAAGTTTGAATGACGGTTCTCAAGGATATATGATGACTGGCCAACAAGCTCGGGATCGCGGTCATATTGTGTACGGTTGAGCAAGTTGGTCTGATACAGACGATTCCAGTCAATCTGGCGGTGAGCCTGATCGCCGCTCCACCAGTCAGCGATAAACTGCTGCTGAGCCACCTGAGCCTCATAAAGCTCCGGATTTGTAAGAGGATTGGCATCCGGCTCATAATATGACGGGAGATAGCGGTAATAGTCGGGACGCGGGTCGGCAGTCTGATACCAGTTGAGTGCCGAAGAGCTGTAATGGTTGGTGCGGAAACCTATACCGGTGTTGACCTTGGTGCCCATCTTGGGTTTCCATACCCAGTTGAGGAGCACGGGGAGGTCGTAGCTCTCCACAATCTTCGCGCTCTTCTTCTTGCCGTCAAGATAACCCCATGAAGGGTTGTAGAGGTTGCTGCCTGCAAGGTCGTAAGCCTCCTGGGTAGCGGCGGAGTTGGTGGCGCGCTGTGTAGGAGCTGCCCATGCTGACAGGTTGAGTGAGTGCTGTGCGTTAAACACTTTCTGCAAGCTGAAGGCAAGACCGAGAGAGTTGTAGAATGTACCCTCGATAACACCTTCGGGAGCATAACGTCCGATCACGTTTGCCGAGAAGGCCCACCCTTTACGGTTGAGACCTGTGGAATACTGCAGCATGGCGCGGAGCATATAGCTGGAGTTGGTATAGCTCAGGTTGCCGCGGAATCCGGGTGCATATTCGGAAGCGTAGGTGGTATAGTTGCTGGAACCGCCGATGTTGCCGTAACCGTAGGATGCGGCCACAAGACCGATATCGGTGGTGCGGTTGCGGAAGGCACCCGATGTCATACCTCCGAAGCCGGAGAAGTTGAAACGACCGCGCATGGCATCATTGAAGTCGAAGCCATTGATGTAACCGGCGTTCCAATTGGTGTCGTAACCGCGCCAGCGGAAACGGGTAACGGAGAAGTTGTAGTTGGCAGCCTGATAGTAGATGTCGTCTGTGGCACCCTGAATTGTACCTACCGACTGCAAACCGCCTTCGTCATCAAGAATATCCTGCTCATCGAAGAGAAAATTGTCGGAATCGAAAGCACCCTGCTCAAAGCCTGACGGGTCAAGCTTTATTTCACCCAGGTTTCTGACTAAGCCATCCACAATGTCGACATCCACATAAGCGTCGGCATAGCCGTTGGCGATGATCTGGAGCACATCCTTGCCGGGTTGCGCATTGGAAATGGAGAATGTACCCTCGCTACCGCTGGTAACGAAGATTGCCTGATCGCTAAGCAAAACAGTGGCATCGGCAACAGCCTTGCCTGTCTTCGCGTCGACCAGCGTGCCGGTGAGTCCTGTGGCGGCAAGCGACGGCAATGCCAGACACAGCAGCATCAGCAATGTTAATTTTATTCGCATAATAAATTCTTATAAGTATTCTGTTATTGAAAAGTCGTTATTGTTTCACTTCCTGCACAAGATAGATTTCTGTGGGAAGGTGGTCGGAGTATCCTCCGTTCCATGCTCCGGATGAGAATGTGCGCTTGGGATAACCCTTGTATTGACCTTCTTCCTGAATGAGGAAGGGCTTGTTGAGCACTTCGGCATTCTTGAATTTCAAGCCGCCCGCTCCGTCAACAAGGTTCTTGTTGATGATTATCTGGTCAAAGAGGTCCCAGCCTCCACGGTAGATATAGGATCCGATACCTTTGTCGAGTTTCTCCCAGAAGGGGTTGTAGAAACCGCCGTCTTCTGTCTTCTCGATTTTCTTTACAGCACCGAGCACTTCTGCCACGCTCTTGTTGCTCGGGTCATCGTTGAGGTCACCCATAACGACTACTCCGATTTTCGGATCGATTTTATACAGGGAATCGGCTATCGACTTGCTCAGAGCGGCTGCCGCCTCGCGCAGATAGCTGCTCTCTTTCTCGCCGCCACGGCGCGAGGGCCAGTGGTTGACAATGATGGCGATGCGGGAGGCACCCATCAAGCCAACTACACACATCTGGTCGCGGGTCTTGAAACGTGGCAATTCCGGAATCACAAGACGATGGTTGGTAACGTTGATGACACGGAAGAGCTTGGGATTGTAGAGCAATCCCACATCCACACCGCGGGCATCAGGGGAATCGTGATGGCAGATCTGCAGGTTCCAGTCTTTTATGGCATCAGCCTTTACAAGATCCTGGAGCACTGTGATATTCTCAATCTCGCTCACGCCGATCACCGCCGGACCAACGGGTGTGGTCTTTGTGGTCATCTGCGATATGGCATAGGCGATATTGTTGATCTTCTGCCAGTACTTTGCGCCATCCCAACGGTAGGAGCCTTCGGGGGAAAACTCGTAGTCATACTTGCCGTTATTGTTGATGGTGTCGAAGAGGTTTTCTAGGTTATAGAAGGCAACTCCGTAGGTACGGTATTTGCGCTGCTGGGCATTCGCCGACACTGATGCCAACACTCCGATCAGGAGCGCCAGCATCAGCGTCATAATACGGTTTGATTTCATATTGTGTTATATAAATTGTTTCCTGACATTAGGAGGGATGATACATCAGAAATATTTCACGTCTTCACCGGTCATGGTGGAAAGGAGACTGTTGGCAAGGCTGCTTGCTCCGATACGGAACAGATCCTGATTGAGCCATTCATCGCCGAGCACCTCTTTCACCACTGCATAATAGTGAAGAGCCTCTTCTGATGTGCGGATACCACCGGAGGCCTTGAAACCTACCTTGCGTCCTGTCTTCTCATAATATTCCTTGATGCACTGGCACATTACATACGCAGCCTCAAGGGAAGCGCCGCTATAGATCTTGCCTGTGGAGGTTTTGATGAAGTCGGCACCGCTATACATCGACAGGATGGAAGCTGTCTTGATATTGGCGGCTGTCTTGAGGCAACCGGTCTCAAGAATAACTTTCAATTTGGCATCGCGTGCGGTATGCTTCAATTCAATGATTTCATCGCAGAGATCCTCATAGTTTTCATCGAGGAATTTCCCTACGTTCAATACGATGTCAACTTCGTTGGCACCACCTTCCACTGCCATGGCCACGTCTGCCACCTTCACGGCATCAAAAGTCTGGCTTGAAGGGAATCCACCGGCCACTACTGCAATGTCAACGCCCTCTACATCAAGATTTGCCTTCACTACTTCGGCAAAGTTGCTGTAGACGCAGATGGCAGCCACATTCTTGTACTGGGGATAATCATTGTCAAAGTCATTGACACGTTGTGTGAATTTCGATACACTCTTCACGCTGTCTTCGGTGCTGAGAGTGGTAAGGTCAATGGAGCTGAAAAGGAACTGATAAACTTCCGGAGATGCATATTTCGCGGAGTCATCAACAATTTTCTTTACTTCGGCGGCAACAACGGCATCGTCTTCGATAACTTTGCTGTCGGCAAGCGTTTTCTGATATCTGTCCATTTTGGTATTTAATTAAGTTAATTTTAACAAAAGGTTATTTCTATCTATATTTTCTCAAAAGCGTCATCCGGCAAATCCAAACAGCCGCTCAATTATTAAAAAATTTGATTTGAATTTAATCCTTTGTTTTTTTTAAGTTTTAACATTGGTTAAAATTCAAACCTGCAAATTCCGGCACATTCAGAGCCGAAACTTCAGCTTGCAAATTTATTGATTTTTCCTCTCCCTCCAAATTTTTTTTATCTGCTTAACAACATATAACTATAATACCCAATATATGTTGCGGCTATTTCATATCTCATATAAATTTCTGTATTACAGATCATCGGCGCGGAGCGAGACGGTCAGGATTTTTTGCAAGAAAGTCGGCCCAGGATTTGGGGCCACGCGCTATCTGCGGTGTGCCGGTCTCGTAAAAATGAGTGAGGGCAGCCGCCAAAGCATCGGTGGCGTCAAGAAGATTGGGCATGTGATCCTGAGGAATATGAAGCAAGCGCTTGAGCATCTCCGCCACGCGCTCCTTGGAAGCCGAACCGCTCCCTGTTACAGCCTGCTTTATAGAGAGCGGCGCATATTCGGCAATGGGTATGTCGCGGCTCAGCGCTGCCGCCATCGCCACCCCCTGGGCGCGACCGAGCTTGAGCATAGACTGCACATTCTTGCCGAAGAATGGAGCCTCTATGGCGAGTTCATCAGGCAGATACTGCTCCACAAGACCGGTGACGCGCTCGAAGATGCGGTGCAGCCGTTTGTAATGGCTCTCGAATTTGCTGAGCTGGATCACCCCCATCACTATCACCTCCGGCTTCTTGCCGTTGACGCCCAGCACGCCATACCCCATCACATTCGTGCCGGGGTCAATGCCCATTATCACCCTTTCATATTTCCTTACTGCTTCTTCCATCCTTGTGTGTAGCGAATTTCTCTTGCATCTGAGATTCTGTTTCTTAAAAAATTGTCTCGAAGACGGAGGTGAATACCATGGCTTCAGGGGCGAAGCGGCGTTCAAAAGCCGCCACAAGCGGACGCAACCTTTTTGCTGTCCATTCTGCAATCTCCGGCATTGTGTCGAATTCCGCCCGGAATGCTATGCTCATGGCCTGGTCATCACTGTAAGCGGTGCCCCCGGCCTGCCGCATTATGGATACGTGTGAGCGCCCCTCCGGCCCCGCTTTGCGGGCCAGCGGCACAAACCAGTCGAGGAATTCCTCTCCCCGCTCCGGCGCTATCATGAATGTGGCATTATGAATCAGCATCTCTTAGTTGTCATTAATAAACCGGGAATTTGATGCGGTTGCCTTGATAAAAAAAGGCGGCATAAGCCGCCTTCTGTTTGGAGCCTCTTGTCGGATTCGAACCAACGACCCCGAGATTACAAATCACGTGCT
>CAZKIE010000042.1:0-7326 GCA_964552825.1 uncultured Staphylococcus sp.
CTTAATTTCTTGCGAAACTAAATATTTGTTATTATATTTGCAGAAATTATAATGAGAATCCACTAAAACCTACGCCATGAAAAAGCCTGACCCACACTGTTTCCTACCTGTTCTGCTGATTACCCTGTTTGGAACGTCAGCCATATGTCAGGTTGCAGACGATGACATTCACCGCATGCGTGACGGCGATGTGCTCAACCCTATGGTGTCAAAAGACATGAATGCTATATACGCCAGTACACAATCACGAACTAACACTGACGAATGCGACACAACTCTCCGTGGAATTGTCGAGGTGTTCACCGGTCTGTTCCTTGATGACGAGGAGTCTGCACGCACCGTCATCCTCTCTCAATGTGACACCATATCCCTAATCCGCAATGGAGTAAGGCACATTTATGTAGAGAGAAACGATACTCTTGGCTATCTTGGCTATGACAGCCGCAAGACAAAGATGCGGCTTGACCACGCGGTGCCAATAATGACCTATCCGCTTACTGATGGTGTCGTGCTTGAAGACAGTGCCACAGCCACCGTAGAGCATTGCCAGCGCAGTCTTCTGCGCCACGCAGTGGCAAAAACTATTTCTGTGACAACTTCCGGATGGATGTCCCCAGACACAGAGACTATCCAGGGGAGCCTTTTGAAACTTGACTGGAGAATCAATCTGAGATACGACACGCTTTTCAACACAGGCTCCAATGCCGGGGAGAATATTCAGGAAGGCATATCTCGCACAGTCACAGAGTGGTATTCGCCATACATGCGGTATCCTGTAATACACAAAGAGACCACTGCTGCCGTGAGGCTTGATGATGTTGCAGACAAATTCATTCCCTCAGACACGCTTATGACGCTGACACGCTCCTATCTTCTAACCCCGCAACAGCAATATGCCGACACGGGAGAGAACCCGGAATACCCCTATGACGCAGAAAATGCATCCGCATACACTGCCGACAATCCGGACACCGGATTTCCTGTAGCCGTCAAAAAGGTAATTGCCGACGGGGTAAACCTGACTGTCACCATGTATGGACTTTATGAGCAGACAGTGACTGTAAATGCATACGTCCACACACTATCAGGCATCCTGCTTGCCGGCCCCATAACAAAGGATGTCACCCCTGATGAGACCACGCTTACAATGGCATTGTCAAGGGACTACGACAACATATCGGTGCTCGTACTCACCACCTCAGACGGACTTTCCCAATCTTACCCAATAATTCACTGAGACTAACCTGCCATGAGACGACTCTTTCTTTACACAGCCATATCACTGACGGTGACTTCCGTAACATGTCTCCCTGTCCTTGGGCAATCTACAGAGACAGCAGACACCATCTCCAGTATCTCCACGTCTGATGCCGGCATCATGACCGCAACTGAGACATCGGCAATCCCATCACTGGCCTCTGGCATAGTGCCTCCATCCCCACAGGCAACATCATTGGCAAGGTATGCAGAGTATCCGGTGAGCCATACGACAGGCATACCCGACATAACAATACCTATTTACACCATACAGATGGGAGACTTCTCCCTTCCCATAACCCTCAGCTACCACGCGTCAGGGGCAAGGATTGACGATATCCCCACATGCGTGGGAATGGGGTGGACTCTGAATGCCGGTGGTGCCGTGACACGCACAATCCTCGGCGCACCGGATCTTGAGAATGCAACCGCCGGAAGCATGGACTATTCCCTCTACAGCTATAGTGCTGTCAAGAATGCCGTCGAGAAGAATCTGAGCAACGATGCAGAGTATGACAAGATAAGGGGTATGCTCGACAACAACCCTTCCTATGACACTGAGTCAGACCGATACACCCTGAATGCCGGGAAATGGACAGGAGTGTTCCGTTACAGTGTCGCAGACAAGTCATTCGTCATGCTTGACCACAACAATGTCAGCATCAACAGCTATGGCTGGGGCACCACGAGTTATTTCACAGCATTCTGCCCCGACAACACTGAATACTATTTCAAGGCACAAGAGTGCACTGGCGTGGATGAACGGCAGGAGGGATACCCCTATGTGACGGCATGGTACCTCACGCAGATAGACACCCCATGGGGGGACGTGCAAATCACCTACTGCACCGCACCGTCGCTCACAATCAGCAAAACCACAGAGACCATGTCTGCCGGCAGCATGCCCACAACTGACGGTGATGGATACGCAGCCCTCGTGGACGGATTGCGGACGGATAAATCGTCCTACTGCATGACATTCGGCCAGACACTGCCCGAGAGAATCGAGTGGAACTGCAACCACATTGATTTCAATTACGACAAGCTCTCCAACACAGGGCTCACAGCGCGTCTTGTCTCCATCACTGTCACCGACCGCGACGGCAACACCCTCAAGACCGTGAGCCTCGACAACGACAGTTACTGGATGCCGAATGGCTCGACACTGTCGGCGGATTCCTCACCCGGGTCTGCCGGCAGGAGACTGCTCAACGGTATCTCCGACTCCGTGGAGGGGAAATACACGTTCTCTTATAACAAGTCAACGCTATTTCATTCATGCACTGGAAGCGACCCTGGCACATGGAGTGACCTCTTCGGTTTTTACAGGGGTGTCCAGACAAGCGGCATTGTGACCCAGACTGTCTTCAGCGACATGCTGTCTGTCTTCTCCGGCAACACAGACGCAATTGCAAGCAAATACACGCCGGTTGACCGTTCCCCTGTCTTGTCAGCCACCAAGTCGGGAGTACTTGAGAAGATAACGTTCCCGACAGGAGGATACGTCACTTATGACTATGAGCTGAATACACTCGGCAGCATCAATGTGGGAGGACTGCGTGTCAAGAGCGTCACCACCACATGTGATGGGGTCTCTACCAAGGCCTCCTATAATTACGGCGGACCTATAGAGTGTCACGAGCATCCGGAGAACATCATGGCATACAGCACATTCGAGGGAATAGCCGGAATGGCCGTAAATCTGGTGATACTCCACCACATGACCTCTGGTGCATTCCCTGTCATGTCACCGTGCCAACCCTCTAACTATATCGCATACTCTTTTGTGAAGGAGACAAGGGCAGACGGCAGCCGTGTGGAATATCTATATGACGGTGCAGAGCTCGGGGAGTTGTTCGGTGTGCCGCTCAACGGAAAATATCCGTCAATGTTTGACGGCGCCATAATGGATTATGGTAGCCGTATCCCCCTCCTTGTCAGGATGTCGGTGTATTCCTCTGACGGGACAGAGCTCTCAAGGGAGACACGTGAGTACGACAAGACGAGACTCAGG
This sequence comes from uncultured Staphylococcus sp., assembly GCA_964552825.1. Classification (GTDB taxonomy): domain Bacteria; phylum Bacteroidota; class Bacteroidia; order Bacteroidales; family Muribaculaceae; genus Duncaniella. The sequence continues at coordinate 3,272 of CAZKIE010000042.1, forward strand.
ACCATTGACACCGGTGTGCGTACCAAGGGCGTCTACTGCACATACAGAGTCTCCAGCAGCCTGACATTACCCGAGAGCGGAGAGTATGTCAATGGCGACCGCTTCCAGTATGCCGCGACAAGGGCATATGTCAGGCACGCGAGCCTTGCGTCTGTCACGGTCACTGACATGACCACCGGATTCTACCGGACCACCTCTTACACCTATGACCCCTCCCTGCGCACCACGCAGCCCAAGAGTGTCAGCGTCATGAAGAGCGATGGCTCATCACTGCTTACCGAATATGACTATCCCTTTGACGGGACCGATGAGGTGAGCGTGGCAATGGCTGAGGAAGGACTGGTGGACTTCCCCATGACGGTCAGGGAGTACAGCGCGGGAGGAATCCTGATGCGGACAACCGACCATGTATACGCAAAATATACCCTCGGCAGCAGGGGTATAAGGTATCTTCCATACGCAGTCTACACACGGTTCCAGTCTGGAGACAGGATACTCCGCGAGAGAATTACGGGCTACAACAGTCTTGCCCGGCCTACAGGGATTGAGTCGGAGGGCACAGGCCTGACATCCTACACATGGGACTCGACCGGCGACCGTCTGCTGTCCGTCATATCGCCGGGAGGGTTGAAGACCTACTACACGCACAATGGCCTTATCGGACTTGCATCCGTCACCCTTCCAAACGGATACGCCACATCTTATGAATACAATTCCGCGGGGCTGCTGTCTTCAGAAAAAGACAACAGCGGGACAGTCAGGACATACGCCTACAGCATAAGGAACCATGACAACAGCGCACTCTCAGGTGAATGCAACTCGGTTGCTGCATACACATGGCTCAATGCGGCGGAATCTGGCAGGAAGGAGGACTGGCAGTTCTCCGATGCCCTCGGACGTCCGGACCTTTCCGCGACAGTGGGAGCCAACACCACAGGCAAACCGCTTTATTCCGCTGTCGTTTACGATGAGGTCGGCATTCCATCGAGGGAATGGCTTCCCGTCATTGGAACCACCATGCCTGGACATATGACCGCATCTGTAAGGTCATCCCACCTTTCAGGTCTCGCCTCGCTTGCATCCTCAACATACGGAGACTCCAAGGCTTATTCAGATCTCACTCATGACGCTTTGGGCAGGCAGACATGGTCACAAACCCCGGGAGAGGCCTGGCATACAGCAGGGAAGGGTGTGTCGACTTCATATGTCACAAATGAGGACAATGATGTCTGTATGTATTCCGTGCCTTTCAATGCCAACACACTTTCAAAGGACGGTTTCTATCCGGAGAAGTCGCTGTCGGGAGTCCGGACCGTCGATGAGGACGGCAATATCACCGCTGTCTTTTCGGACAGGGTCGGACGAAAGGTGCTTGAGCGCCGTGGCACTGACAAAAAGGGTGTCTGCGACACCTACTATGTCTATGATGACCTGGGACAACTGAGGCATGTGCTCTCGCCCCAGTACCAGCTCTCGGGCTACAAGGACCAGTTCGGATATGAGTACCGGTATGATGAGCGCGGGAACATTGCCAAGAAACTGCTCCCGGGATGTGGGACTACACAATACTGGCATGACCGTGCCGGGCGCTTGTCTTTTATGCAGGACCCCACCCTCAGGAACGCCGGGCTCTACCGTTTCTACATATATGATGCGGACGGCAGGCTCTGCATACAGGGTACCTGCACGGGCTGCAACCGTGGCAGTGGATACTCGCTGACGGCAGTGGCGACATCTGCCGGAGGAGGATTCCTCTCATCGGGATACACCGTGGCAAACTCCAGCTCGTTTACCGGGGCATCCCTGGAGAAGGTGGTGTTCTACGACACCTACACTCAGGTGACAGGACTTAACTCAGGCCTTGCATCATCCTCTTCCTATTCTCCAGCAAACGGCATGCAGACCGGGGCTGTGACATATGCCTCTGACGGGACAAGGACCATGTCGGCCCTTTATTACGACATAAGGGGGAATGTCATTGAGGAGAGGAAGGTGGACTCTTCGGGATTTGTCTCATATACAAAGACATCATATACATATGACGGTCAGGTCAAGGAGTCCTCGACTGCGGACAGGAATCTGACGTATTCAGTGGTAAACACATACGGCAGCTCAAGTGGCCTTCTGACGGGCATGAACGTTACAGCTAACGGAAGCTCAAGCAGTACGGTATGGGCTTACGATGACCTTGGACGCACCGTGTCCGAGACAAGGGACTCTTCAGGCAAGGGTGGCTCCGTCAGCTGGAGCTACAACCTGCATGGCCAGATGACCGGCATATCCGGCACAGGTTTCTCTCAGACACTCTATTACACCGATGGGCCGGGGACAGCCATCTACAATGGGGCTGTCAGCTCTATGACATGGACCATGGGCACCGATGCCACCATGCGTGGATACCGCTACACATATGACACGCTTGGAAGGCTCACGGAGGCTGCTTATGGCGAGGGATCGTCACTTTCGGAACATAAGGACAGGTACACGGAGAAGGTGCCGCTCTACAGTCTGAACAGTATGGTGCGCCGGCTTCAGAGACATGGGCTTAAGGATGACGGCATCTATGGAAAGATCGACAATCTCCACATCACGCTTGACGGCAACCGCGTCAGCTCCGTCAAGGAGGATGCCGACAGGGTGACATATCCCGGAGGAATGGAGTATGACGGAGGACAGACGGAGCAGGCGATAAAGTATGACGATGCCGGCAACCTCACCAGTGATGGGGGTAGGGGCATAACGTCTGTGACGTATGACATGTTCAACAGGCCGCTTAAGGTGACTTTCTCTGGTGGCGACACCTCGGAGTTCGTGTATTCCGCTGACGGTGAGAAACTGTCGGTGACCCACTCAACGTCGGTTGCCAGGGCAGTTGCCGCGTCGGGAGCCCACCTTGATGCCGATTCGGAAGAGGAGGATGAGGACAGGATAATGGCACTTGCATCCACGGATGTCGACAAGACTGAATACCGTGGATTTGCAGTATACAAGGACAGTAAGCCATATATGCTCCTGTTCCGTGGCGGCTACGTCACTTTCGACGGCGGTGTCACATTCCATTACTACACTCAGGACTATCTGGGCAACAACCGCGCTGTGGTCAATGCCTCCTCCGGTGCGTTAGAGCAGACCGTCGCCTACTATCCCTTCGGAGGTGTCATCGCCGACCTCGGCACCGGACACTCCCTGCAACAGTACAAGTTTGGGGGGAAGGAACTGTACACAGCCAATGGTCTCAACGAGTACGACCTCGGCGCCCGCCGATACTATCAGGCCGTGCCTATGTTTACGCAGCCAGACCCCTTCGCTGAGAAATTCCCATGGCTATCCCCATACGTCTACTGCGCCAACAACCCCATAAACGTCGTAGACCCTGACGGAGAGATTATTATCTTTGTTAATGGATTGCTTGCTTTTGGCAGGAACGAAGGTGGCGCAAATTATTGGAATGGGAAAAATTCAAATTTTGTAAAAGGTGCTCAAAAATATTTCAATGATTATAATACCCCTTATTTTACCAATATTAAACATAATGAAATTTCAACAGCTAATGATAGATTTCTAGAGGGATACCATTATGCAAAGGATAACCTTAAAAATTTGATCTCCAATCTTGAGGAAGGCGAAACTGTGAAATTTGTTACACATAGTATGGGTGCAGCATTTTCTGTGGGTATGGCTTCGTTTCTTTATCAAAATGATATAATTGTTGAAGAAATGGTACATATCAATGCATATCAAGCTAAAGACATTTCAGCTCATGAGTCTAATAAATATGACACTAAAACCATAGATTTCCAATTGGAAGATGATCCTGTAATTCATTTTATACCAGGGTCACATAACGGTGATATCAAAAACTCTGATAAAAAATTTCGAATGACATCTGGATACTCAATTAAAGCTAAATTGTTTGATTCTAAAATTCTAAATATTCATAGTCTACCAATAGATTCTATGAAGGATTTCTGGGATATTATTACTAAATAAACAACCTATCATATGCTACTTGTTAAGAAAATATTTGTAAATATTATATCTGTTCTGTTCATAAT
>CAZKIE010000043.1:0-6466 GCA_964552825.1 uncultured Staphylococcus sp.
TGCGCTCGTTGAGCACGATGGCGTCCTCATAGTTGTAACCCTTCCAGGGCATGAAGGCAACCTTGAGGTTGCGTCCGAGAGCGAGTTCGCCGTTCTCGGTGGAGTATCCTTCGGAAAGGATGTCGCCTTTCTTGACGCGCTGACCCTTGTTGCAGATCGGGCGCAGGTCGATGGTTGTGCTTTGGTTGGTCTTGCGGAACTTGGGGATGTGATATTCCTTCACGCTGTCCTCGAAGGACACGAATTCCTGTTCCTCAGTGCGGTCGTAGCGGATGCGGATGACGGTGGCGTCGACAAATTCAACCACACCGTCTCCCTCGGCCATGATCTGGGTGCGGGAGTCGCGTATGAGCTGTCCTTCGATGCCGGTGCCGACGATCGGGCTCTCGCTGCGGAGGAGGGGAACTGCCTGGCGCATCATGTTGGATCCCATGAGGGCGCGGTTAGCGTCGTCATGCTCAAGGAACGGGATGAGCGAAGCGGCGATGGATGCGATCTGTGTGGGAGATACGTCCATCAGCTCTACCTCGGAGGGTGCGACGATGGGGAAGTCGGCATCCAGACGGGCTTTGACGCGGTCGTTGATGAACTCGCCGTTGTCCTTGACAGGAGCGTTGCCCTGTGCGATCACCTTGCCTTCCTCGATTTCGGCGGTCAGGTATACGACTTCGTCGTTCTTGAGGTTAACGATGCCGTCCTTGACCTCGCGGTAGGGAGTCTCGATAAATCCGAGATCGTTGATCTTGGCGTAGACGCAGAGGGATGATATAAGTCCGATGTTCGGTCCCTCAGGGGTCTCGATCGGGCAGAGACGGCCATAGTGGGTATAGTGGACGTCGCGCACCTCGAATCCGGCACGCTCACGCGACAGACCGCCGGGGCCGAGGGCCGACATACGGCGCTTGTGGGTGATCTCGGCCAGAGGGTTGGTCTGGTCCATGAACTGCGACAGCGCGTTGGTGCCGAAGAACGAGTTGATCACGCTCGAGATCGTCTTGGCGTTGATGAGATCGATGGGTGTGAACACCTCATTGTCGCGCACATTCATGCGCTCGCGGATTGTGCGCGACATACGTGCGAGACCGACTCCGAACTGGTTGTAGAGCTGCTCGCCTACAGTGCGGACGCGGCGGTTGCTCAGGTGGTCGATGTCGTCGACATCGGTCTTGGAGTTGATAAGCTCGATGAGGTATTTTATGATGGCGATTATGTCTTCCTTGGTGAGGACTTTCACCTCCATCGGAGTGGTGAGACCGAGCTTTTTGTTGATGCGGTAGCGTCCGACTTCGCCGAGATCATAGCGCTTCTCGGAGAAGAAGAGGTTTGTGATGACCTCGCGTGCGGATGCGTCGTCCGGCGGCTCCGCGTTGCGCAGCTGTCGGTAGATGTATTGGATGGCCTCTTTCTCGGAGTTGGATGTATCCTTCTGGAGGGTGTTGAATATGATGGAGTAGTCGGATGTGTTGACGTCTTCCTTGTGGAGAAGTATGGTCTGCACTCCGGAGTTGAGGATATCTTCGATATTGTCCTCTTCGATTACAGTCTCGCGGTCGAGGATCACATCGTTGCGCTCGATGGACACAACCTCACCGGTATCTTCATCGACGAAGTCCTCGGCCCATGTGCGGAGCACACGTGCGGCAAGCTTGCGTCCGACGGCCTTCTTGAGGTTGGTGCGGTTGACCTTTATCTCCTCGGCAAGTCCGAAAATCTCGATGATGTCCTTGTCGCTCTCAAGGCCGATGGCACGAAGAAGCGTGGTGACGGGGAGTTTCTTCTTGCGGTCGATGTAGGCATACATCACGTTGTTGATGTCAGTGGCAAACTCGATCCAGCTACCTCTGAAGGGGATGATTCGCGCGCTGTATAGCTTCGTTCCGTTGGCGTGTGTGCTCTGTCCGAAGAATACACCGGGCGAACGGTGGAGCTGTGACACGACAACGCGCTCGGCGCCGTTGATGACAAACGTACCTTTGTCGGTCATATAGGGGATGGGGCCGAGATATACGTCCTGGATCACGGTGTCGAAGTCCTCATGGTCGGGATCCGTGCAGTAAAGTTTCAGTTTTGCCTTGAGGGGCACACTGTAGGTCAGGCCGCGTTCGAGGCATTCGTCGATCGTGTAGCGCGGCGGGTCGATGTAGTAGTCGAGGAACTCAAGTACGAAGTTGTTGCGGGTGTCGGCGATGGGGATGTTCTCGGCAAACACTTTGAAAAGGCCCTCGTTCTTTCGTTTCTCAGGCGGGGTGTCGAGCTGGAGAAAGTCCTGGAAAGACTTCAGCTGCACCTCGAGAAAGTCAGGATAGGGGAGGGGATTCTTAACCGTCGCGAAGTTTACGCGTGGTTTGATGGTGTTGGTTTCTGACATCTATGGTGAATTATCTGAAATTTATTGGAGGAGGGGGTATGGGGTGAGGAGTTTATAGAGGGAAAGGGATGAAGATTTATTGATAAATATAATTATTTATGATTTTTTAATCTTCGGGGGCTATTTTAACGCAAATGGGTTAAGACACCCCGGGGGGCATCTTAACCCGTTATAGCTAAGCGTAGCAGAGTGACTCTTATTTGAGCTCAACCTCAGCACCAGCCTCTTCGAGCTGCTTCTTGAGGCCCTCGGCGTCAGCCTTGGCGATGCCTTCCTTGATAACGGAGGGAGCACCGTCAACCATCTCCTTAGCCTCCTTGAGGCCAAGACCTGTGAGCTCCTTGACGAGCTTGACAACAGCGAGCTTGGAAGCACCGGCTGCCTTGAGGACTACGTCGAAAGAGGTCTTCTCCTCTTCAGCGGGAGCGCCAGCGGCGGGGCCGGCTGCTACTGCAACGGCTGCAGCGGCGGGTTCGATGCCATACTCGTCCTTGAGGATCTGAGCGAGTTCGTTGACTTCCTTTACGGTGAGGTTTACGAGTTGTTCTGCAAAAGCTTTAAGATCTGCCATGATTTTATAGTTTTTTTGTTGTTTTTGTGATTGGGGTTGTGATGATAGAGTTTTTTGTGTGAAGGGGTCGACGGATGTGATCAGTCTTCCTTCTTTGAGAGGGTCTCAAGTATGCCATGAAGCTTTGTGCCACCGCTTGTGAGGGCGGAAACGACATTCTTGGCGGGCGACTGGAGAAGAGCGATGACGTCGGCGATGAGCTCGTTCTTGCTCTTGATGGCCTCGAGGGCTGAGAGCTGGTCGGCTCCGACGTAAATGGTCTCTTCTACGAAAGCGGCCTTGAAACGGGGGAGTGTAGCGTCCTTTTCGGCTTTAAGACATTCCTTGATGAGCTTTGCGGGAGCGTTGCCCACATTTGAAAGCATGAGGGATGTCGAGCCGTGGAGCACGTCGTAGAGTTCGGAATAGTCGCCTTCGAGGCTTTCGAGAGCCTTGTGAAGAAGTTTGTTCTTCACGACCATGAGCTTGATGTCGGCCTTGTTGCAGGCGCGGCGGAGAGCTGTGGTCTTCTCTGCGTTGAGGCCTGCGGTCTCCACGAGGTAGAAGCAGCTGTATTCACCGATGGTCTTGGCGATATTCTGAATAGCTATGATTTTATCTTCCTTTTTCATTTTGTTCAGTCAGCTTAAAGTGGATTACTCATCGATCGACCTTGGGTCAATCTTGATGCCCGGACTCATGGTGCTCGAAAGATAAATGCTCTTGATATAGGTACCCTTGGCGGTGGCGGGTTTGAGTTTGATGAGAGTGTTGATAAACTCGCGGACGTTCTCGGCAGCGGCTTTGGGCTCGAAAGAAACCTTGCCTACTGAGGAGTGGACGATACCGTTTTTGTCCACCTTAAAGTCGATCTTGCCTTTCTTCACTTCCTCAACAGCCTTGGCCACATCGACGGTAACAGTACCGCTTTTGGGGTTAGGCATGAGGCCACGGGGGCCGAGGACGCGACCGAGGGCACCGATCTTACCCATGATTGCGGGCTGGGTGATGATGACATCAACATCTGTCCATCCGCCTTTGATCTTATCGATATATTCGTCAAGGCCTACATAGTCAGCGCCGGCAGCCTTTGCGGCAGCTTCGGCATCTGAGTTGCAGAGTACGAGGACGCGGACCTGCTTACCTGTTCCGTTGGGAAGGGTGACAACGCCGCGCACCATCTGGTTTGCCTTACGGGGATCTACGCCAAGGCGAACATCCACGTCGAGCGATGCATCAAACTTTGTAAAGGTGATCTCCTTCACGAGGTTGACTGCCTCGGCAAGAGTGTACACTTTCCCGGCTTCAACCTTCTCCTGGGCAATCTTTTGATTTTTGGTCAGTTTACTCATTTCAATAGAAGATTAAATGTTTTCGGGGAATGTTCCTTTAACGGTGATACCCATGCTTCTGGCCGTACCGGCTACCATACGCATAGCCGATGCTACGTTGAAACAGTTCAAATCGGGCATTTTGTCCTCAGCAATAGCCTTCACCTGATCCCAAGTGATCTCGGCCACCTTGTTACGGTTGGGCTGTGCGGATCCTTTCTTGGTTTTGGATGCCTCGAGGAGCTGGATAGCTACGGGAGGTGTCTTGACAACGAAGTCAAAGCTCTTGTCGGTATAGTAAGTGATTACGACAGGAAGAACTTTTCCGGCTTTGTCCTGGGTGCGGGCATTGAATTGCTTGCAAAACTCCATGATGTTGATGCCCTTCGAACCGAGGGCAGGACCTACTGGAGGGGAGGGGTTTGCTGCGCCTCCCTTGATTTGCAATTTGATCTGTCCAGCAATTTCTTTAGCCATGATAAATCTAAATTTTTTGTTAATGATTCGGTTAAAACGATGTTGTCTCGAAGTTGCCGCAGGCCGGGATGACTCGTAACCGACATTCCGGTTTCAGCTATTCACTGCAACATCTCCCGTGGATATATCGGGACACGCCCGATTTATCCGCGCGATGATTATTCACGCTCTACTTGCGAGTTCTCGAGTTCGAGGGGCTGTTTGCGCCCGAAGATCTTGACCATAACCTTGAGCTTGCGCTTCTCGCGGTTCACCTCTTCGATCACTCCGGAGAATCCTGTGAAAGGTCCGGCTGTGACCTTGACGGTCTCGCCCACCATATAGTCGTTGCCATCCTCGGTGTTTTCCGCGAGATCGTCGGCAGCACCGAGCATTCGGCGCACTTCGCTCTCACGCAGAGACTCGGGCGCGGCATCTTTGCCACGTCCGCGCAGGAAGTCAATGACATTGGTGGTGTTGCGGAGTTCGTAGAGAACTTCGCCCGTCAGTATGCACTCAACAAAGACATATCCGGAGTAAAGGTTTTTCTCCTTCACAACCTTCTTGCCATTCTTGACACTCATCACCTTTTCGGTGGGAATCAATACTTGGAATACGTAATCGCCGAGGCCGGTGTTGCGGATTGCTCCGTCAAGTACTTCCTTGACCTTAGCTTCTTTGCCTGAGATCGCGCGGAGCACGTACCAGGCTTTCTTTAATTCTTCAGCCATTGATCTGCTAACCTTCAGTTGTGATTACTGTCCGAGAGAATAGATGAGGTGCATGATGGTGTCGACCACCTGATCCATAACGAAGATGATCGCTGCTATTATGATGGAAGCGATCAGCACGATCACCGCGCTCTTGACCAGTTGGGTACGAGTAGGCCAAGAAGTCTTATATCGAAGCTCGGTATAAGACTCCTCAATATCTGTAAGTAGTTTAAGTTTACTCATTTGCGTCTGTTTTTTGCACGGGAAGAGAGGCTCGAACTCCCGACACCTGGTTTTGGAGACCAGTGCTCTACCGACTGAGCTATTCCCGTATGAAATGATACCGTCTCCGGATCTGCTCCGCATAGCCGGAGACGGTATCGTTTTTTCTGTTTTATCACGTCGCCTCGTCAGAGGCTTCGGGGATTGGCTTGTTGATGATTAGTCGAGGATCTCGGTGATCTGACCTGAACCAACGGTGCGGCCGCCCTCACGGATAGCGAAGCGAAGACCTGCGTCGCAAGCTACCGGGTTGATGAGCTCAACGTTGATCTCAACGTGGTCGCCGGGCATCACCATCTCTACACCTTCGGGGAGCATGATCTCACCGGTCACGTCAAGTGTACGGATGTAGAACTGGGGACGATAGTGGTTGTGGAACGGAGTGTGACGGCCACCTTCCTCTTTCTTGAGGATATATACAGAAGCTTTGAACTTGCTGTGGGGCTTCACAACACCCGGGTGGCAGATTACCATACCACGCTTGATGTCTTTCTTGTCGATACCGCGGAGGAGGAGACCTACGTTGTCGCCGGCCTCACCCTGATCGAGGAGCTTGCGGAACATCTCGACACCGGTTACAACAGACTTCATGTCTGCACCAAGACCCATGATCTGAACTTCGTCGCCGACCTTCACGATACCAGTCTCGATACGACCGGTGGCAACAGTACCACGACCGGTGATTGAGAATACGTCCTCAACAGGCATAAGGAAGGGCTTGTCGATGTCGCGAGGGGGCAGGGGGATCCAGGTGTCAACAGCGTCC
>CAZKIE010000044.1:0-4842 GCA_964552825.1 uncultured Staphylococcus sp.
AGTACGATGAGGGGCTGGAGGAAACTGCCGAACTGTGCGCACAGGATGAAATACATCAACATCACCGACACAAGGAGTATCACGATGAGCTCTTTCATCATCCTTGCGTTGCTGAAGTACCCTCCGGCAAAGTCAACGTCATATTGTCCGTCCTCGCGCACTGTCTCGGATATCGTGGCCATCAGTTTCTCCTCGTTCCCTTTCGTGGTGAACTCAATTGGCACATATTCACCAGCCTCACCGGCTGTGATGGTTTTCAGGTCCCGGCTCTCGGATGTGGCTATGAGATTGCGGAGCGGTATCTGAGTGCGGTTGCCGTCCTTGTCGGCGCGACTCTGTACGAACAAGCTTCCAATCACCTCCCATATACCGTTTTCCATGCCCACAATCTCTATCGGGGTGTATTCCTGGAATGAGCGGAGCGTGGATACGTCGTTCCCCTTGAAGGCAGTACGCAACACCCTCTCGACCTCAGAGTAGTCAACATTATACAATGCGAGCAGGTCGCGGTTGATGGCGATGTCAATTTGGCTTCTCATCGGAATCTGGGAGAGTGTCTCACCGGTTGCCGTCTCGAGTCTGTCCTTAAGCACCGCCATATTGTCAGCCTCAGATGCGGAGTTGCCTGACGATGAGTGTATCCTCGCCTCTACGTTTGCCTCGTTGCTTGAGAATATTTTCTCGAATACATTCTCTGTCTTTGAGAATGACACTGTTGCTGACGGATAATTTTTACTTATAACGTCTTTTATTTGGAGTTGCAGCGGCTCAATATCGGATGGAGATTCCGTCTGGAAATATATTTCGGATTCAGCAGACGAGAGATCTATGTCTGATGAGAGAAGGTAGTCCTGCGGACCGATGTAGGCGGAGTGGGTTGTGATTTTCCCGGTGGTTGGCACCTCAACAACGTTGGAATCTGATGTCAGGTTTATGGGATTTGAGATAGAGAGTGTTCGGTCGTGGTTCTCGTCGAGACTGATGTTCTCGTTCCAGTCGATGCGTACAAGGGTCTCGTTGCTGTCAATGTCGGGCATACGCTTCTGCGGCATGATGAAAAACAGCAATACGCAGATGGGGACAGTCAGCAATGTTGCAATGATGAATGCCCACTTATGCCGGAAGCAAAAGTTGAAACAGCGGTCGTATAGGCCCCCTAACCCCCTAAAGGGGGAATTCAAATTCTCTCCGTCGGGACGTGGGTTATCCATCTTTACACCCCCTTTAGGGGAATGGGGGGCTTCTATCTGCTCTCCCCCTTTAGGGGGCTTAGGGGCTGATATGTAATACAGGACCGGGAGGAGGGTGATGCCGACGATGTAGCTGGCGGCGAGTCCGGCTGTGATGGAAAATGCCTGGTCGGAGAAGATGGCACCGGCTATGCCGCTCATAAAGACGAGTGGTACGAAGACCGCCACTGTGGTCAGTGATGACGAGAGCATAGGCGTTATCATCTCGTTTGTACCCTTTACACACGCCGGCATAAGGTCTTCTCCTCGGTGACGGTATTGTGTGATGTTTTCAGTGACAATCACAGAGTTGTCTATCATCATGCCCACCGCAAGTATCAGTCCAGACATTGAGATTATGTTGATTGAGACATGGAAAAGATAGAACAGCAGGAAGGTGAGTATCACACCCACAATTATGCTCAGTCCGATGATCAATGAAGTGCGGACACTCCGCATGAAGAGGATGCAGACGATGAAGACAAGAATAAGCCCCAGAATCAGGTTCTGCTCAAGGTTGGAGATGGTGAAGTCGAGGAGTTCGGTCTGGCTGCGTGTCTCGCTGAACTCTATGTCGGGATATTGTTCAGAGAAATACTCCACCGTGGAGCGGAGGGCTTTCTTCATGGCGTCCATGCTCTCCTCCGAATGCTTTATAATGGCGAGCGTCACTGCCCGTTTCCCATTGTGGATTGAATATCCGGTGGGGGTCTTGGAGGTCAGTTGCACATCGGCGAAATCACCGAGGGTCAGCAGACGGTCTCCCTTTCTGATCCTTATCTGCCTTACGTCATCTTCCGAGCGTAGCAGATTTGTGACGTGTATGTTGTATTCGTAATATCCGTCGCGCACGGTCATGGATCCCGGCTCTACATTGTTGGCAGTCAGCGCAGTCTCAAGGTCCTCGACAGTCAGACCGGTCTGCGACATCCTGTCAAGGTCGGGGACAATTCTCAGCACCTGTCCCGGCACACCGGTAATGTCAACCATCGCAATCTCAGGCTGTTGCTCCAGCCTCCGGCGCACGATATTGTCGGCAATCCGGGATAACTCCAGAAATTGAGAATTTGCATTTTTAAGCGTCAGCTGGAGATACACCACCGGGATGTCGGTGGCGCTTGCCTTTACAGCCTTCGGGCGGTTGATGTCCTTGGGCAGGGAGTTCATCGCGCCGTCAATCTTTTCGTTAACCTCGATGAAGGCGAGGTCGGTGTTTACTCCATAGTCCATGGTAAGGGATATGACAGCGGAGCCGTCACGGGTCTCGCTCTTCAGTTCGCTGAGTCCGTCGGTCTGCATCAGCTGTCGGCGGAGCGGGGTGACAACAGTGTTCTCCAGTTCTCTGGCTGACACATTGTCTTCGGTGACCTGGACTGTGATGTGTGGGATGTCGATGTCGGGCAACAGCGACACCGGAAGCGTGACGTAAGTCACACACCCGACAATCACCAGCGCCAAAAACGCCATGATGACCGCAATCCGATGCTCAAGCAAGTAGCGAACCATATTATTCTTTCAATTTAACCGGGGCTTCGTGGGCGAGGTTGAGATTGCCGGAGGTTATTACCTTCTGGCCGGGTGTGAGGCCGTCGGTGATGGTGTATTCGCTGAGGTTTTCAAGGCCTGGAGTGACGTAGTTCCAGATTGCCTTGTTTCCCTCAAGGGTGAAGACCACGGGGCGTCCGGAGCGGAGCACGACGGCTGACTTCGGCACCACCAACGCCTCCTCAACGGCACGACTCACCGACACCCTGACGTTCATGCCGTCTATCAGTCCGTCACCTCCTGATACCGATGCCCAGACCTTCACCATTCCGTTCTCATCCACCATCGGGTTTATCTCCGTCACCCTACCCTGCCGGGTGTCGCCACCGGAGAAGGGGGTCACTGCCACGATGTCACCATTATGAATCATCGGCAGTTCACTTTCAAGCACTGAGAACTCCACATCCATGTTGCCCTCATTGATGATGCGGCAAAGCGGTTCGGTGGTGGATGACATGTTGTGTGGTTTAGTTGTCAGGTTGGCAATTGTTCCGCTGATTGGGGCTGTGAGTGTGGCGTCTTCTAAGTCGCGTTTGGTTGCCTCAACTGCCAACTCTGCCTGCTTGAGACCGCTGCGCAGACGAGCAAGGTCCATCACATCCTGCGGTACTGTCTCCGGATGTTGCGGGTCATACCCCTGGCCTATTATCACGTCTTGCATCTCCAGACGTGCGGATTCCACCGCATCCTTGTCTTTGGCAAGTTGGTTCTGAAGTTTGTATGAGTCAAGGGTTGCTATCTTCTGTCCTTTTGTTACGTGTTGTCCGTTCTTGACAAAAATAGCCGAGATCAATCCCTGGTTTTGGAAGTTTACATCCACCTTCTCCTTGGCGGCAAGTTTTCCGTTACTGACAATCTGATGGCTAAATACCGACGGCTGCAGCTCCATCACCGTCACCTCCGCAATCTTGTCTGCTGTCGTTTCTGAGACAACCGCCTTGTCATCGGCACCATTGTCCTTCTCTGTATCGCCATTCTTACAGGCAGTTGCAGCCAGAAACAGAGCAATTATCGGTATATATCGTTTCATACTCAATGCAGGTTTAGTCGTTTGAAAAGCCGTTTGCAGTCATTGGATTTCCAGAGGATTCCGGCAGTGCCGACAATGAATTTCTCTGGCACAAGACCGAAATATCGTGAATCATTAGAGTCAGCGACATGGTCACCGGCTGCAAAACAGTAATTTTCCGTAAAGTTATAAAATTTTATCGGAATACCATCCAACAATGCCACTGAATCTTTCCAAATCAGCTTCTTTTTTGTCTCCCATTCAATATATCGTCGGTATAGAACCCAGTTGCGGTAGTCAAGTTCCACGATATTTCCTTTGCCTGGGATTAGCATTGGGCCGAAATCCTTCACCGTCCATCCGAAGACTGAGTCCTTGGGCTGGCATCTCATCCATCCGGGCCATTTACTTACATCTGGTTCTATCCCTGTCAGATGTGTGACATAGCGTTTAAGCGATTCCTGCTCAGCCACTACACCGAGTGTTTCTTGGCATCCCCTCACATGATAGAAACAGTCACGTATTTCGAGAGTGTCACCAGCTACTGCAATTGCCCTTTTACAATAATATGTACCGAGATTCATTGCTATGCTGTCTCTCTTTTTGTCGGAGTCAAGATAGGGATAATTGAATATTATGACATCTCCACGGTCAAGTTTTCCATATCCCGGAAGACGCTTTATATCATAGGGTTTACCCTTAACCGCATCATATATGTTGAAGATTCTCGCTCCCATCTTCCATTTGTTGACAAGCCCGCTCTCATCCGGAAGCAGAGTCGGAGTCATAGAGCCGCTTGGGGTATGAAAAGAACAGGTGGTCGTGATCTGCAGTATCCAATAAAGCAGAAACAATCCCACTGCCGTCATGGACAGCCAATATAATACATTTACAATTCGTTCACCCTTTTTCATTTTTATTACCACCTCGTGTCAAATTTTTCAATTTTCCAATTTAGGTATAGGCGGATGATGCGCCCAATTTAGTCTTTTGATACTAAGCGATTTGGAGATCCTTGCATCATTCTTCGCATTAAAACGTCAAAGATAGTCTCCATAT
>CAZKIE010000045.1:0-3939 GCA_964552825.1 uncultured Staphylococcus sp.
CGCAGGTTGCCAGAAACATCGCTGCTGTCACAACCGAAACTTTAATTGCACTGATCCTCATGTCCATGTGTGTCAGGTTAGTTGTAGCTGTAGGTGAATGTCTCAAGAATGTCTCCGTTGCTGTCGGTGATTCGGCAGAGCCTGTTGAATTTGTCATATACATAGTTGACTTTCTCCCCGTTGGGTCTTGTCTCTGACAGTATGCCAACGAGGGGACGGTGGGTGAATGTGGTCACCATGACATCCCTTTCGGAGAGGCTTCCCCTCAGTTTGACAAGGAGGCTCTCCACGCCTTCTTTTGCCGCGGACAGGCTCGCAATAAATTCACTGCCAAGCCAGGATACAAGTTCGGCGTACGATGCTCCCTCGATCACAGCGACGGGACAGGTGTGTCCATATGACCACAAGTATGACCGTTTCTTTTGGGTGTCGGTCACCACACCGATAAGGGTACCGTCGTCATCCGAGTATGTGTAGCTCTCGCGGGTGAACAGCTCGCCTCCGGCCACAGACTCCTGCACGCTGCTAAGTTGAAGCATCGCAAGCTTGCTTGGCCGGAAAATATAACTGCAGAATGTCCTGTCTGATTCCGCGTATGTCCCATTGCTGAGGTTGTATGTGCATGTCTCAACGGGTAGCCCCGGCAGGTGGTTTTGTGTGGAACACATCGTGGTGTAAGGTGCGATCGAATAGTCTACGGAATAACTGTATGTCACTTTTGTACCACTGTAGCCGTCGCCGGTATGTTCCTCCGAAACCTTGCGGTTGAGAGTATTGTATATGTAGGAGGTCGAGTATTCCCTTGAGCCTTCGGGCGTGTGTTCTAAGGTGCTTACCGCACTCAGGACACGCCAGTATGCACGGTAAGGGTAAACACTTACAAGATATTGCGGGGCGGGGTGTGTCGAATATCCGTCGGCCAGGCGCTCATAATACTGGTCCTCGATGGATATGTTGCATTTTATGGAGGCTGATTCCATAAAGTTGTAGTCATAGCTTTTGGTCAGCAGCGTGTCCCCGTCGGGTCCGGTGACGGTTTTCCTACATATTTCCGCGCCTCCGAATGTCTGCAATAGGTGAACGTCAGGAAACACCTCTTCCGCAACGTACACATTGAAATCACAGACCGTCTTTCTCATTAACGCACCCGAGGCGTCTGATTCCGTCTCCGTGACCCTCGAGTATGACACCGGACCACGTGACAGGGCAGCGGTGATTGCTGGGCCGCTGATCATGCCTGAATGTATTTTCATGACACGGAAAGGAGTCTTTAATATGTTCTTTACGCCTAGATTGGTGTCGATGTAAAGTTCATGCTCAATATACTTTATCCTGCATTCCAGTGGACGCGATTGCACGGTGAGATTACCTGATGTGGAGCCGTCCGTGTTGGCATATGTGAAATCCCTTCTGTCCGTCAGTGAGCCGTTGTCGTCATAATTTTCGATTGCGGCGATCCTCAGTCCGGCGCCGCCCGATTCCACATCATCATTAAACACCCGCATGTCAAGAATCCCCCTTACAAAGCCGTCTCCATACTCAAGATCCGAAGGGAGATTGGCAAGAAGCATGTAAGAGATGTTCTCAAGCGTGACGGGGAATGTCTCCGTGTGGCTTGTTGCACTCAGGTTCACATTGTTGCAGGAGTCAAGGGTTACAATGATTCTCTTGTATTCCGGAGACGCCATCGGTTGCACCGTTATGTTTGCGCCCGCCTCCTGAAAATCTTTAAGCGTTTTGCCCGACAGTGCGCAGAAAGTGACGGTCAGATAGCCGCTTGTTTTTCTTCCAGTGTTTATCTGGCGGTAAGTAACTGGCCCTGTGCCGTAGCCGTCAGCCGGATAGTTGCAGTCCTCGACCATAGATGAGATGTCGCTGTAGCCTACGTTTCGGAGCGGATAGATAGGAGATGACCGGAAGGTGTGGGGTTCGAACGAGAACACGCTCTTTCCACCGGTGGGGTATGTGATGCTTTCAAGTGTGCCGGAGACCATTTTTTCGCCATCCGAGAACCTACAGGCTCCGGCTGTCGACAAAGCCGCTGATTCAGGTGTAAATAAGGGAGTGTAGTCGATGACGCAATCCTGCAGGGAGGGTATTAGCGACCTGCTGTCTGTAATATGTGAGTTCGCCGTTACGTTTTCCTGTCCGTTGTAGTATCCCCAGAAGTCTATTGCCGCCGAGGTCTTGAGCGGAAGCGGATATTTCTCGTTGTACTGAAACACATGGGTCAGGGAGTCGGTGTTATCAATTGAAATCTGGCTCAGACTCAGCAGTTTCAGCCGCATCTGGTTGCGTGAATCCTCCATAAGGTGATTGCTTGTGTCAGGACAGCTTCCGCCGACGGTGGAATGTGGAAAGACACCATAGTTCAAATGGTAGTGGGTCACAACATCTCCGGCTATGTCGAGAACCTTTATCGTATCAACCCTCTTTGCCCCGGTGAGGTCGGTGCGCTCGCCAAGCCCGAATGACACTGTCTGGTTGTCAGTAGTGATTTCGGCAAGCCAAGGCTTGCTTATCTCGGTGTTCCCGTAGGATGTGCCTGAACCGTAGACCGGGACATCATAATGAAAGGAAAATCCGGAGCTGTTGATTCCGATGAAACTGTCGCGCTGCACGTCATACCACTGGTATGCCTGCGGAAGGGCCTTTACGTAGCTTTTCTCATACCTGAAGGTTGCAGTTATCCCTCCAGGTGTGGTTATTGAGGAAAGATACCATGCTGACTTCTGCATTCCCGCCCCGTCATAAAGGCTGTATTCTTTTTCTGAGAATTCATACGCGTATCCCATCGAGTCTTTGATTATCCAGTCGTCAACACCAGATGTGGATATGTGAAAGGCCTCGTCCTCAGCGCCAATCATGGTTGCCTCCCCATTGTTGGGATTGATGAAGAACAAGAATGACCTGCCGAGGATATTTACGCTGTAGAAATCCCTCTCCCCCATACCGTTGGCAAGGTCCTGCATGACTGTATAGTCTGATAAGTCCACCTCTTTTTGAAACGAGTCAGAGGCTTCAAGGTTGAGAAACTCTAGATAGTCGCTCCACTGTGCAACCCTTGAAAGGAAATCAATCTGTCCTGCCGGTATGAGGTTTATGCAACCTCCCACAGACAAGTCCCATCCGAGTCCTACCCAAGAAGCCTCTTCGGCCACCTTTATGCCCTCGCCGCCATAATGTAGTGATATCGGTATCTGCAGGTCACGGCAGATTACAGTGTGCAGGGGAATCGAGATGTCGACGCTTCCGTTGGATAGGTCTGTGCCGTATCTTCCGTACTCCTGAAAAGCCATGGCTTCCGGTGTCTTGTAAAGGGGTTCCGGTCTGTAATAGGTGTTATATTGGCTTTCCGATGAAGATAGCGCCTCCACCGCGTAACTGTCAGTTTCAGTGGAATCGGATTCTGCGTATATGTAGCCGGAGCTTTCGGCTGCAGCATTCTGTCCGAGGGTTGATGGCGTTGCCGCCAGTATCAGCAATATAGTAAGATTGGATACCGTGATACGTGGAAAGAGGTGTTTCATGATGGCTTTGTGTTAAGTTGATTGGGGAATAGACGCAGAAAAATCAGTGGCAGAATCGGCGCAGACGCAAGGTGAACATCCCAACATGGAAGTTGAGCAAAAAGGAAGCGGTGTATAGGCAATCCGTTTCTTCATGGAGGGAGGCGTTTTAAAGTTTCGGCTGCAAGTTACCAAAATTTTTTGAAACAACCAAATAATTCTGCAAAAAACATATAAAAAATCAAACGTGATGTTTGTTTGGTGTATTAAAAATTATACTATGATTGATATAATCTATAGTATCAGGAATAAACTCATTCGAATTTGTTCTTGCAAAAACATTTAATTGAGATAAGAAAATAAGGAACTGTAAAATTGAGTCCACTCTAAAAAGTCGGCACTAAAGCACTCGGCTCAAGAGCAAGATTAT
>CAZKIE010000046.1:0-3499 GCA_964552825.1 uncultured Staphylococcus sp.
TTTTAGGTGCAAAGTTAGCGAAAATATCTGAAAGTTATGCTATAATACACCACTCATTGACAGACAAAAGCTATCCCGGTATGGGAATTTCTCGCAGCCGATGTAGAAGGTATCGAAAGCGTCGGTGTCGTCGGTGCGGTGTTCGAGGAGGGATTCTTCGGACTCTGCGAGTTTTTCTCCCGACTTATCCTTGCGGAAGCCGTTGCGTCCTCGGCTGACACCGGCTGACTGGATGGCGAGGATAAGGTCTTCGTTGTTGGTGCGGTTGAAGAATGGCATGAGGCGTTGCTTTCCTGCAAAGCCCTGGTTGATGAGCAGGTATTTTTCATCGTGTGCCATAGGGTTGCCGAGGTACACGGCTTCAACGCGCCAACCGCGCCGTTCAAACTCATGCACCACAACCCATCGGAAGTCTTGCTCCTGACTTCGTTACTTTTTGAATCCTAAAAAATTTATATCTATAAATCAGATGTATAGCAACTTTTGATGGTGATTCAGGGTGACGCAATGACGAAGTCAGGTTTCCGGTGTATAAGTAATCATTTCTTTATTTTTATAGAACCGGTTAATGCATCAAAAGTCATTTTTTCATTCTGAAAAAGGCGGTCAATATATCCGCTTGTCTGCATTTCCTTAGTTGGGAGACAATGAAGGTCTGGACTGTCTATCAATGCAATATTATCACATAGTGAAAGAGCGATGTCAAGTTCATGAGTGGAAAATATAATACATTTCCCCTCATTATGCGCCAATTCAGAAAGCAGCGAGCATAGTTCATAGCGGTTGGGCATATCAAGATAAGATGTCGGCTCATCAAGAAGGATAACCGAGGTGTCCTGAGCCAAAGCCCTCGCTATCATAATCCGCTGACATTCTCCGTCGCTCATGGTGTCCATAGTGCGCCGGGCATAACTTTCCATGCCTACGGAGCGGATTGCATCCATCACAATCTCCCTGTCGATGTCCTGCATCCTGCCGATCCAGTTTGTATAAGGAGCGCGACCTATGGCAACCACATCCTCGCAACGCAGGTTGGGAATACGGGTACGCTCCGTTGTAACAAATGCGAGATACTTAGCCAGACTGCCGGGAGAGAGGGAGCGTATATCCTTATCGTCAATGAGAACATCACCGGTGTAATGCCTGTTCAAACCGGCAATGGCTCTAAGCAAAGTTGATTTGCCGGAACCGTTGCGACCGATTAGTGCAGTAAGCTGTCCCCTGTCAAATGATGTGTTCACTCGTTCAAGGAGCATACGGGAACTGTATCCTATTGAGAAATCACTTAGTCGTATCATGCGGTGACGGATTTATTGCGTAGTACAACCCACACTACCACAGGGATACCGAGTAGTGCGGTGATGGCATTGACAGGCAGAGTGAATAATTTGGAAATAAGGTCGCAAAGCAGCAATACGGAAGCTCCCGTAAGGAAGGTGCCGGGTATGAGGATACGGTGATCGCTGTTGTCAAAGAGCATACGCGTTACATGAGGCATAGCCAGACCAATGAAACCGATCGGTCCGCAAAAAGCTGTTACAGTACCGGCAAGCAAAGTAGTCGAGAGGAACAGCAGACCACGGGAGCGGCGTATATTCAATCCCATCGTCACGGCATATTCCTCACCGAAAAGGAGGAGGTTAAGAGGCTTGATGGTAATGACAGCCAGCAGCAGTCCCAAGACCACAGCCGGGACAAGGACATAGAGCTGAGTGAGCGTCACATCACCGAGCGATCCCATTGTCCAGATGACAAAAGCCTTTAGGGATTCTTCCTTGCTAAGATATTGCAGGATCTGCACTACAGCCCCCACGCCGGAAGAGAACATCATACCGAGAATGAGGATAACCATAATATCCTTGATGCGGTGACCCACGGCTGCGATGACGAGCAGAACAGCGGCGGCTCCGAGCCAAGCAGCCCCCGCGATACCGAGAGAGGCGAAGGTAGCCGACAGTCCGAAAAGAGGTGCGCCAAGAATGAATAGAGCCACACCGAGACTTGCTCCGGAGCTTATGCCGAGAACGTAAGGACCTGCAAGGGGATTTCGGAAAAGAGTCTGCATTTGGAGACCACTGACAGAGAGAGCGGCGCCGGCAAGGAGAGCCACAATCGCTTTTATCAGGCGTATGTTGAGAATGATTTTTGCCGTTGTGACGGGACAATCACCCCCTGTCAAAGCTACCCACACATCGTGCAACGGCACGAAAACAGCCCCCACAGAGAGGTCCAGCACGAACAGGAACAGAGTGAGGGCGATCAGGATAATGAAAAGGATTGAGGCTCTTGACCGCATTATTTAAGTTGTTTGTAGTACACGAAATCTTCGGTCACAAGTTCTGGATGGAAGATTTTAACAAGGTCGCGGAGCAGGATATCGGGATTAACGACAGCGGACTCGTAATAGTCATTGCCACCGGCGGCATTAGTCCTGAGATTATTGTTCCAGACGCAACCATTACGGAAACAGCGTGTATCGGTAAACTTCGGGCAGGAAGCCTTCAGCTCATCGAGCGAATTAGCCATACCGACATTGAGCCACATATCCGCCTCCGAAGTAAGCTGATATGCCTCTTCGAGGTCGATGGGGAGAGAAGAATTGCCTGTGTTCTTCTTGTAGATATAGTCGCCCCCTGCATCCTTGACAAGCCGGGCGACATAGCTTTCGGTAGAAGGCATAAACCAAGAGTCGCCGTAAGGGGTATTGAGCATCACTGAGGGTGCGTCAAGCACAGTATCAGCGACTTTCTTTTTCAGGGCATTATATCTTTCGGGAATGGCGGCAAAAGTTTTTTCACCATCTACCCGTTTACCAACAATCTCAGACAGAGCTACAAGCCATTCAGCTTTGCCAAGGGGACTTTCTTCGAGATAGTCACCCACATACATAAACGGTATGCCAAGTTCTTTGAGCTTTCCCTCCATACTGCTTGCTCCGTTTACTCCATAGAGAAGAACCAAATCCGGATCAAGAGAGAGAAGCAACTCATAATTGATATTCCCTTCGTAGCCTACATCGCCTATGCTATCCCTTCGTGTCTGAATATTAGGATTAGAAATATAATCTATTCCAGACACTCCGACAACAGTATAGTCAGCATCCACAGCACCAAGCATCGCAATGTGTGTAGAAGACATGGCAACAATACGTTTGGCATCACCATTTAGCACCTGACCGGCAAATCCCTCAGGTACGCTTTCGTCATTACGAGCTACAAACAACAGCGTGGTCACGTCCTCAGCACCCTGCCATGGATTCTTAACCGAGATGATTACACTTTCCTTGCCGTCAGCACCTTTGATGTCAAATCCCGAAGAATACTGAGGGGTGTAAACATCCTCAGTGAAATCTTCAACCTTACTGATATTATTTCCACTACATGAGGCGAACAGGCAGCACAGAAGGATAATGCTGAATATTGAATACTTTGTTCTCATTTTTAATTAATTAAAACTTTCACAATGTGTGAGACTATATAAAAAGTGGTCAAGAAGTACT
>CAZKIE010000047.1:0-3443 GCA_964552825.1 uncultured Staphylococcus sp.
ATCACGCACGGTTCTGTGAGAGATTTAAGGTGGAACTCCTTTTATCTACTCGACTAGATGGATGAAGCTTCCGCTCCGGCGTAGGATTCTGCAAAATTCACGTAGGGAGTGCCTGCGGGGAACAGTGTTCCGGAGGTCTCTGCACCCTCGCCTTTGTCGGTGACGGCAGCTACGGCATATCGCACGAACTTCTGAGTGCCCTCTTCCACACCACGGAATGTATGGGTTGTGCCGGAGATATTCCCGGCCATCTTCGCATGGTAGTTGCTGAGATCGTAGATGTTATATTTCACATTGGCAGGATTGATGTCGTCACCCTCTGCCGATTTGTCGACAGCAGGCCATGTGATGGTGATCTCGCCCGGAGAGCTTTCGGTAACTGCGATTGAGGCCGGTGCAGCCGGGAGGGGAGTGCCGATGAATGCTGTGGCTACGGCAGCCGGTCCGGCATCATTGCCTATGTATGCCACTGCGGAATAGGTGTAGTCGGCCGGGGCGTCGATAGTGTCATCATATGTAAGCACGGCACCCGGAGCCGGGGCGGTGAATGTGTTGATGATGGTCTCGCCGCGTCTCAGTTCGATCTTGTCGATCTTGTCGATGGCTGCTCCGCTCATAGAGTTTACGGGCGCTTTCATCGAGATAGTGGCCTTATATCCGGCGGTGAAGTCAGGCACTACCGTAAAGTCGGCAGGCTCGGCCGGGGCATTGTTGCTGATACCGTCGGCCACAGCGATTGATGCTACTTCGAGATAGTACATATCAGCAGCCGAGATGCCATGTAGACCGACATGGTATGTGCCGTCGGCAGTGGGCCTGATGTATCCGCCAAGCTCCAGATATTCACCGGGGAGGGTGGTAGGCTCGACGATGATGTCGGTCATCGCCGCAGCGGTGGGAGCGTTGCCCCATGCTGCCTCGATCTTCTCGGGATATCGGTCGTTGGAGCTGCGGGCCAGGAATGTCAGACGGTAGGCATTGCCGGCCTTTAGGTTGAGGGCGGGAGATATGAGCCAGTCGTTCATCTCGGTTGCTCCGTAGCGCACGCGCACACGGTCGGTGTAGAATTCCCATGTCTTGCCATCGTTATTTCCATCGATGATTGTGAATGGGGCCAGTCCCTCTTCCGATTCGAATGTCTCGCTCCAGGGGAGTGATGCTGTGCCGGAGATGACCTTGTTTGACTCGCCGGGGGCAGAGATCAGTCCGTGGTTGTCGGCGGTGACGGCATATATGTTTGCGGTGATACCTTCGGCTGTCGCTGAATTGTCGGTGACGGATGTGGCGGATATGTTCTTTCCGATCACAATACCGTCGGGCATGCGGGTCACGGTGTAGCGTATGGCCTCGGTGTCGATGTAGCCTCCGTCGGTCGATACGGTCACCGGTTGCCATGTGATGGTGGTGGTGCCATTGCTTTTTCCGGCGGTAATACCCTCAGGTGCCAACGGTGTGCCGAAGCCAACGAAACGCTCTACATTGACTTTTGGAGATACGCCGTTGTCATTGGCTACATTGATGGTGAATTTGTAGAGTCCGCGTTCGTTAAGCTCTACCGGGGCAGAGGTGGTGACACCATATGCGGTCTTTCCGGTTGCGAGAACATGACCATCGGCCATGACGGTATAGGATAGCTCGCCGGATGCTGCTGTGCCATCGTAAAGGGTGGCCGGGGCCTTGAAACGTATTGTGCCGCTGAGAGAGCCTTTGTCAAACATGGCGATAGCCTGAGTGGGAGCTGCGGGAGCGTTGTCTTCGGCAAGAGGGGTCGGTACGTAAAGACCGGTCACCAGACGGTTGTCGGCAAAGTCCATCAGCTTTGTCGCGGCACCGGTCTGCAGATCGACCTCGCAGAGGTATGAACTGTTGGCATCCGGACCTACAGTCCAGAACATGCGGCCGCTGCGCTTGTCGATTGTAGCAGAGCCGATGAGGAGCGGTTTCTGTCCGGTCTCGCCTATGAGCGTGGTCTCTCCTGTAAGACGGTCGACTTTGTGGAGCGATGAAGAGTGGACGATCACTTCTGTCATTGAAATCTTCTCCACATCTGACGATATGGCATAGAGCTGTCCGTCGGGGGCTGCCGCAATCGCTACCCAGTTGCCTTCCAGCTCTTTTATTGGGGTGAGTGTCTCGCCGGAGGAGCTGTATTCGATGGTGGCGAGCATCAGGCTGCTTGTGTTTCTCTTGTTGTAGAACAGGCCGTAGATGCGGTCGTCGTAAGGATTGTATGTCAGGTCGAAAGGCAGGCATGATACATCAGGATAATTGGTCCAGAGGTTCTGTCCGGTTTCGATAGAGTATGCGTCGACATATGTAATGGGGGTGCCATATTGTGCGTTGCAACGCGATGTGTAGAGAATATCATTTTTCTCTACACATGAATAGAAAGTGGCATAGCCCGGATCTATACCTATTTTCATTGTCCATGCGCCGTTTGGCTCTGTCGGGAGTTGCCACAATCCCGGCATGATCTTGTTTCCGTCGGATGATACGATGAGTCCGTTCATCTGCGGAATGTCGGTGGCGGCAAGCGCGGATGATGTCATTGCCGACAACCATACTGAGCATAGTGTAGCCAGTAAAGTAAACCTTGTAGTCATAAAAAGAAAGGTAAAATAAATTAGCAATTCAAGAACCGCAAGTGTTTTTGAATTCTGATAATTAATGTGTTAAAGTTGTGATTACATTATTTTAAACTTTGTGATATTCTTATCTGTGGTAAAATTCACATAGAAATAACTTCACTGTGCTTTCTTTCAATCAAACTGAATCGACGGCACGGCCTGCATAAATTTCTACATTTGTCATGGTTGCGGATGAGGTTGCCACAACCATGCGGGCATCTTATTAGTCTATATTCAGCATTAGCACTACAAAGTTATTATAATTTGGCAACTTACGCAATCATTCGATGCATTTTACGCAATTATAATATTTTTAGCATTATGTCCATGAGAAAGTTGGTTGGGATTATGATGATAAAAACAGCGACAAAAATTAGATATACCAACTTTATAGTCGCTGTAAATAATACTATGATAATACAAATTGCAAAACATTCTACCGTCCTCGCCGGAACGGGACATATTCATCTGTCGGAACCTCGAACGGTTCTCGTTCCACATGAGCTACCTCAAGCGTGTTTCCGTCATTATCCGCATCCATCAGGTCCACCTGTTCGTTCAGACGTTCCTGAACCCCGTCGATACATTGCGTTATCATAGAGGATGCCCTTTTGACATCGAACAGGGTGGTTTTGATGAAATCAGGAGACTCTTTAAGCTCCTTAAGCCAGGATTGCAGATAGGCAGCTGACTCATCCTTAATCTGCTTGGTGATTCCATATCGAGACGAGATGAGTGCGCTGCCAAGCTCCGCCACAAGCTCCTCACGGGCATAATCGGCATCACCGAAAGACGATGCCTTAAAGCGGTCAAGAC
>CAZKIE010000048.1:0-3004 GCA_964552825.1 uncultured Staphylococcus sp.
TCAATGTTTTTTCATCGTTTTTCCCTCATTCTCGTTTTTTTGTTGTATCTTTGCGCCGGATATGGAAATACTGAAACACGAGTGCGGCGTAGCTATGATACGCCTGCTCAAACCGCTCGAATATTACAAGAGAAAGTATGGCTCCTGGTCGTATGGCCTCGGAAAGCTCTATCTTCTTATGGAGAAGCAGCACAACCGTGGTCAGGAAGGTGCCGGTATAGGTGTCGTCAAGCTTCATCCGGTACCCGGAAACGAATACGTGTTCCGCGAGAGGGCACTCGGCAAGGATGCTATCCAGGAGATCTTCGGGGAGGTGAACGCAAAGGTGGCTGCGTTTGGACTCGACGATGCCACACCTGACGAGATCGAGAATTACGCTCCGTTTCTCGGCGAGATCTACATGGGACATCTGAGATATTCCACCACCGGAAAGAGCGGAATATCCTACTGCCATCCCTTCCTGCGGCGCAACAATTGGAAATCGCGCAACCTGCTGATGTGCGGAAACTTCAACATGACCAATGTCGATCAGGTGTTCGACCGTGTGGTCAGTCACGGCCAGCATCCGAGGATCTACAGTGACACCGTCATCCTCCTCGAGCAGCTCGGCGAGGCTCTTGACAAGGAAAACCATCGCATCTACCGCCAGTATCGCGACTCGCAGGTCGATCCGCAGCTTTCCCACACCATCGAGGACAATCTGGATATGAGGCGTGTGCTCGCATCGACCTCTCCCGAATGGGACGGTGGGTTCGTGATATGCGGAGCCACCGGCTCGGGCGATATGTTCGCTCTGCGCGACCGCCACGGCATACGTCCGGCTTTCTACTACATGGACGATGAGATAGTGGTGCTTGCATCCGAGCGGCCTGTCATTCAGACCGTGCTAAATGTCTCCCGCAGCGATGTCAAGGAGCTTGCCCCGGGCAGTGCGCTGATAGTCAGCAAGAATGGCCATATAAGCATTTCGGATATTCTCGGAGAGGACACCAACAGGCGGTGCTCCTTCGAGAGGATATATTTCTCTCGTGGCAGTGACGCCGACATATACAGGGAGCGCAAGGCGCTGGGACGCAATGTCGTGCCTGCAATTATGAAGAGCATAGACAATGATCTTGCCCACGCTGTGTTTTCCTTCATTCCCAACACGGCTGAGGTGGCTTTCATCGGTATGTGTGGCGGACTTGAGCAGGAACTCAACAAGATAAAGGCGGAGCAGATCATCAATGCCAAGTGTGCCGGCACTCTCGATGCCGGACGGCTTGAGGAAATCATGGGCCGTAATCTCCGGATCGAAAAAGTGGCCATCAAGGATATAAAGCTGCGCACGTTTATTGCCGAGGGCGAGGCCCGCAATGATCTTGCCGCCCATGTCTACGACGTGACATACGGGATCATCGAGAACGGTGTGGATACCCTCGTGGTGATTGACGATTCGATAGTCCGTGGCACCACTCTCAAACAATCCATCCTGAGGATGCTCGACCGTCTGCATCCCCGCAAGATCGTGGTGGTTTCCTCATCGCCACAGGTGCGCTATCCCGACTACTATGGCATCGATATGTCACGTATGGGTGAATTCATTGCCTTCAGGGCGGCTGTGGAACTTCTCAAGGACAGAGGTATGGAAAGTGTGCTTGCCGAGACGTATGAGAACTGCAAAAAACAGGAGGCTCTGCTTGATTTCGAGATCGTCAACTGTGTCAAAGCTGTCTATGCTCCGTTCACCCAGGACGAGATTTCCCGCAAGATAGTGGAGATGCTGACTGCCGACGGTTCTATAAATGCCGAGGTGGAGCTTGTATATCAGACACTGTCAGGACTCCGCGACGCTATCCCCACTTGTCCGGGCGACTGGTATTTCTCAGGCGATTATCCCACACCCGGAGGGACACGTCTCGTCAACCGTGCGTTCATCAATTTCTACGAAGGTCACGCTGACAAGCGATAGCCCCCGGTTCGAGCCATGATGCCCTTTCTTCTCCCGCTCCTGCTTGCCGTAGCACCCCTTAATGGGGAAAGAATCTACTGTGACTCCACGCCTGTCACGGTTGTGGATTCGGTGCTGACGCTGCCGATCGGACAGACCGGCATCAAGTCGGTCAGGGCTGAGGCGCGTGTCTCGCTGAGGAATGTGGCCGAGCGTCCGGGACTGTCGGTTGGAATGTGGAGTATGTATTTCACGGCTCCGGATGACACCCTGAACATCTCCATCCGTCATGGCAACAGTGATTTCGGTGATATTCTTGACCGCCGGTTCACTCTTCTGGAAATCAGCAGAAATGGCAGTGCCATTTTCTCCGGCAAGGTGGATGGGTTTGCTTCGTCGCCGGGTGCATTCAATACTCTGACGGCTGAACTTGACACCGATGGCCGGCTATCGGTCTGTGGAGGCGGTAGGAGCAGCGGTGGCGTGTTGGTGGATGTAATGTTGGATAATCCCATGATCCCTGATGGAACCGCTGTATCGGTGTCCGGGGGTGAGGGTACGGTGTCGGTCTTCTGTTGCGAGGTGTCTCGTAGTCCTCGGTCGGTCATGGCAACAGGATGGAATATGGAGTCGTTGGTGGAATATTTCAGGACATCTTCTGATCCGGCCGAGGGATTCTGGACATATCTTGACAGGGAGAATGATCCGGAGTATGCCCGTCTCGGAGGACGATATGTCTTGGCTACTGTCGGTGATGGCTCCGGAGGATATGATATTATATATGTCGACGGTGCGCAGACCTATGCTGAGCGGTGGGAGCCGATGATGCTTAAAGGTCGTCTGATCCCTACGATCTTCTCGTCACATTACGATCTGTGCTGGATTGACTCTTCGTTTGAGCAGATAAATGAGGATGTCCATGCCGAAGTGACCGGCGGGGCTATCCTATCTCTGTCGTTCCCTATGCTGAAGACAGTCATCAGGTTTTCCAAGAAGCCGCTGAGGTAATTTTTTTCATACAAAGCGGCGTTATCGCACCTTTTCGGAAATTCCGGGCTGTAACTTTGCAGAAAA